>JAUIIR010000039.1 GCA_030431485.1 Alphaproteobacteria bacterium | reverse complement strand
GAAGAAAGGGGAAAGCTTGGCCATCTGCTCATCGGTCAGCCAGTAAAGATCGCTCATGTCACCGCTCCGTTTTCCGAGCCGTGAATCACGCAGCGGTGCGAAAATCAATGCATCCTGACCCTAAGTTCTTGCTGGGGTTTCCGATCGAAAGACGTTTAGGCCTGAAAGTTGCGACTTTAGCACTTTGCAAAAAAACCAACCGCAGGAGCAAAACACCGACCCTTCGAAAATTGCACCACAATTGCGGTCGCCGCTTCGTGTGTTGCATCTATACAAATACATGCGAGTTGGCATCACGTTGCTGATTGCGAGTGTCATCACGCTGTGTATTATCACCTGCAACCTAAGGTGTTTAGGCCGGTCATCTAGCACACGTTTAGATCGGCGATTTTTATCAGTACAACTCGAATGTTCGTTTCTCGGAAGTATTCCGTTGCGGCGTTTGGGTTGCTTGGTCTCCCAATATTTCGCTTTACGGAAGGGTGATGGATTGAAAACATCGGCCGACAATCTTTTTGTGTCCCATCCGGATCCGATGTGGATCTACGACTTGGAAACGCTGCGTTTTCTGGCTGTCAACAAGGCCGCAATCGCCAATTACGGCTATTGCGAGGACGAATTTCTTGCGATGACAATTGCAGATATCCGCCCGGACGAAGACAAGCCCGCACTTTTCTCGAAGGTCGCAAATGTCACAGAGGACCGGAATAAAGCCGGGGTTTGGCGGCACCGACGCAAATCTGGTGAGATTATTCACGTCGATATCACCAGCCATTTAATTGATCATGACGGCCGACCTGCACGTCTCATCACGGCAAGGGACGTGAGTGAGCGGGTCGAATCAGAACAGGCGTTAGCGCGTGCGAAGCGGATGCTCGAAATTGCTGGACAGTCAGCAAAGTTCGGCGCGTGGCGCTATTGCGTGAGAAGGGACCTGCTGGAGTGGTCGGCGGAGACCGCGCGTATTCACGATGAACCGGAGGGGTTTTCGCCAACCACGGCTGAAGGGATTGCATATTACATTCCTGAACATCGGGAACGGATTACGACGCTTTTTCAAGCTTGCCTTGATCGTGGCGAACCTTGGGATGACACCTTTCAGATCGTCACGGCCAAGGGTCGCAAGCTTTGGGTTCGCTCGACTGGAGAGGCGGAGTGCGACGAGACAGGCAAGGTCATCCTGGTTCAGGGGTCTTTTCAGGACATTTCGGAGCTTGAGTCGATCCGCAAGCGGGCCGAGGAATCTGAAATACTTCTGGCGATTGC
This sequence comes from Alphaproteobacteria bacterium, assembly GCA_030431485.1. GTDB lineage: Bacteria > Pseudomonadota > Alphaproteobacteria > Rhodobacterales > Rhodobacteraceae > Marivita. The sequence continues at coordinate 35,922 of JAUIIR010000039.1, read as the reverse complement.
CGGCCATGCGGTCAAACTAGGAGGCTGGCGCATCGATCTCGCCACGCAGAAGGTCACCTGGACGGATGGTGTGGCAGCCATTCACCAACTGCCAGCCGGCACACCGCCGACGCTAAAAGATGGTGTCGATTATTTTGCACCCGAAGAACGTGAGTCGGCGCGCAAGGTCCTTGAGGACTGCATCGAAAACGGAACACCGTTCGATGACGTCCGCGAGCTGATAACGGCCAAGGGCAACCGTGTTCAGGTCCGTTCAATTGGGGTGCCTGTGACAGATGACACAGGCCGGATTGTCGCCGTTCAGGGAGCGATGCAAGACATCACCGAGCTGACCACCGCTGAACGCAAGATCAGCGAGCTTGACAGGCGGCTGGGCGAGACGCTGGAGAATATCGGTGATGCCTTTTTCATGCTCGATCGGGATTGGCGCTTCACCTACCTCAACAACAAAGCTGAAGAGCTTCTGGAACGCAAGCGCGAGGATTTGATCGGCTGTCGCGTGCACGACGAGTTCTCCGAATATGCCGGAAGTCTCTTTGAAGTCCAGTATACGCAGGCCATCGAGACCGGACAAACCGCAAGGTTCAACGAGCATTATCCGCCCCTTAATCGAACGTTCCGCGTCAATGCCCACCCAACGCCCGAGGGGTTGGCCGTCTATTTTTCGGACATCACAGAGGAATGTCGCCAGACCGAAGAGCTGCGGTTGCTTCAGGCTGCCGTTGAACAGATCAGCGATGTTGTCTTCATCACCGAAACCGTCACGCAAGACGACTTGGGCAATGCCAAAATCGTCTACGTGAACGATGCGTTCGAACGCCTGACAGGATTCACGCGCGACGAGGTCATCGGTCAAACTCCGAGCATCCTGCAAGGCCCAAAGACACAGCGGTCGGAGCTGGAACGCATTCAAAGAGCTTTCGAGACCCAATCGTCGGTGCGCGCGGAATTGATAAATTACACGAAATCCGGTCAGGAATATTGGTTGGATCTCGATATCGTGCCACTTGAAAACGAAGCAGGAGAGGTCACGCATTTTGTTGCTGTGCAGCGCGACATCACCGATCGCAAGCGCGCGGAAACAGACCTCCGGGTTTCCGAGGCGCGGTTCCGTCTTATCGCCGAGGCAACAGAAAACACTGTGTGGGACTGGGATATTGCAGCCGGTCGCTGGTGGTGGAGCGACGGCATGGCTCGGCAATTCGGCCACCACCCGGACCCGGAAGCCACCAAACCAACATTGTGGCATGACAATGTGCACGAAGACGATCAGGCGCGCGTCGATGAGTCATTCGAGAAACTTCTCATGGGTGAAATCGGGTCAGCCCACGAGCAGTACCGCTTTCGGCGGGCCGACGGGACGTGGGCCGATGTCGAAGACCATGCCTATCCGATCCGCAATCAGGACGGCCATATCATTCGGGTCATCGGAACCATGGCGGACATCACAGAACGTCTGCAAATGGAAGAACGGCTGCGTCAGTCGCAAAAACTGGAAGCCGTCGGGCAGTTGACGGGCGGTGTTGCACATGACTTCAACAACCTGCTGACGGTTATCATCGGCAATATCGAGATGCTTCAGGACAATCTCGACGAAGAAAACCCGTTGTGGCGCTTTGCCGAAGCAAGCGCGGTTGCGGCGGATCGCGCGGCTGAATTGACAAGCCGTCTTTTGTCCTTCTCGCGCAAACAGATGCTACAACCCCGGGTGATCGACATCAACGCGGTCGTTTCAGATGTCGAAGACATGCTGCGCCGTACATTGGGAGAGACGATCGACATCAGGATCAACCTTGGCGGTGATCTCTGGTCAACCGAAACCGATCTGGCACAGGTCGAGTCAGCGTTACTGAACCTTGCGATCAATGCGCGGGATGCTATGCGCGATGGCGGGGTATTGACCATCGAAACGGCGAATGCGGTCCTGGACGAGGATTTTGTCGCGGGCGAACCTGATTTGGTGTCCGGTGAGTATGTTCTCGTCGCTGTCAGTGACACTGGGCACGGGATCTCCAAGGACCACATCGCCCAAGTCTTTCAGCCCTTCTTCACCACAAAAGCCGTCGGAGAGGGGACCGGTTTGGGCTTGAGCATGGTGCACGGCTTCGTCAAACAATCAGGTGGTCATATTCAGATATCCTCTGAAGTGAACGAAGGCACGACCATCAAACTGTACTTTCCAAAGTACATCGGAGGTCGTGCAGACACCAGCCGGGTGCCACAAGACAGGACATTGCAACGCGGGCAGGAGACTGTTCTGATCGTCGAAGATGACGTGCTTATTCTCCAGCAGATGATGACGCAGTTGACTGGTCTCGGGTACCGGGTGCTCACGGCGTGTGCGGGTCCCCCGGCGCTCGAGATATTGCGTTCAAGAGAAGATATCGACTTGCTCTTGACTGATGTGATCCTGCCGGGCGGTATGAACGGCCGGGAGATCGCCGACGCCGCATTGGAAATTCATCCTAAGCTGAAGGTTCTTTTCTCGTCGGGATATTCAGAAAATGCAATTGTCCACCAAGGGCGGATCAATTCGGGTATCAACTTTCTGAGTAAGCCGTACCGCCGCTCGGAACTGGCTGCAAAAGTCCGGAAAGTCCTTGAAGCCTGATAATCAAAAACAAGGGATCTTCGGTTCGATGCAGAATAAGCCGTCGTCACACCGGTGGCCGCTATCAGGCGCAGCCGTAGCTCAGATTTCCGAGGCGATGAGGAGACAGGGAAACCAGGTGCACTGCGGCGCGCAGTACGATGCACCGGGCTACCCGTCCATTACCTGGCAGCAGAGCACGTTGTTTCCCATTCACGATCTTGCTGATCGGTTTGGTGCATGAAAACAGTCTTGCTACAAAGCCAGCATAGGTGAAACGAGGTGGATATGCGCGGCCTGGACATATTGTTCCTAGACGACGATCAAGTGGTTTGTGAAATTCTGGCAGCCCAAATGAAGCGCCTCGACCACAATGTCACCGTGGTAAACGATCCGAAGGCTGCCATTAAGCTCTTGCAGTCCGGCAGTGACTTCGACGTATTGGTGACAGATATTTCGATGCCCGGTGATCTGGGCGGCATGGATGTCGCGACAGCGGCCTGGGATCTGTCCGAAGGACGGATCAAGATCATTTTCCTAACCGGTTTTTTGGATTTGACGAAGTTCAGCGAACCGCTTTCCAAAATGGACTATACCTACCTGAAAAAGCCCGTGAGGAAGGCCAAATTGGCGGAGGCTCTGACCAGGGCTCCGACCACTCAGCATGCGCGCACGTCAGTGCCAGCCGATCGCAGCTAGACAAAAGACACTCTGGTTCCCATTGGGTTGAATGATCCAGCTACCGAACACCGTTTTGGGACTATAGGAAGGACTTTGCGATCTGGTTCGAAAGAACGGCCAAGGCACTGATAATGCTCGAAATCCTGATCCAGTCACGTCGCAACAAGGCTTCATCTCCCGTTCTCCGCCGTAAACTCATGAAACGATGGGACCAGCACCGTATCCTGATGCCGGACAAATTTTATACCTGCATGATCAGATCGCTAGCTTTGGTCGCGGAGCTGAGCCTGCAGCTTGGGATCAATGCCACGACGGCCCCCAAATTGGTGCATTGTTGATGAGAGAAGCGATCCACTTGAGCCACGCAGAAAAATGTCCATCGGACCGAGTAAGACTCCGCGTGGGGACCACGCGAGGTGTCGACCTTCTTCGGATGTGCCTGGGATAAATCAAAAGGATCGACGGTATGATCGCGTCCGCCTGCGCCTTCGATGCGCGGCTCCCAACCGAACGCTCCGTTTCCCACCCCTTAACCATCCTTCCGGCATACCCCCGCCCACGATGCGCATCGCGCGGGAAGGGTCACTCCCATGCCGCGACCCATAAACTGACATCTCTCTTGTGCCCTGTGACGGGGGCGACCATGAGAAACCGGTTTCAATAGGCCCTTGGCACGGGCACAGGTCCCGGGGGAGACCCCGGCAGAACAGAGAGATCCGTCAGACCCATCGGGGCGGCGCCGCTTCTTCTCCTAAAAGATATACGGTCCTCCTCGGGTCTTCGCCCGAGGCGGCAAGAACACGTGCAACAGAGATTCCCGGGTCACGTCCGAGGATGACGGTTTCGCATGCTGGGTAGGTGCCCGGCACGCCTCTACCATATTCCAACAAAAAGGCCCCGGAGTGTCCTCCGGGGCCCCTTGTGCAATGCGAGCCGGATCAGTTCAGATCAGCTTCATATTCTGCCGCCAGATCGGCTTCTGCTTCTTCAACAGCTTTGGTCAGTGCCTCAAAGATTTCTGGGCCGCCATCAACGTTTTCCTGGAACCATTCGAACACCGGTGCCGCCGCATCGCGGAAGGCTGCTTTCTCGTCGGGGGTCGGCACATAGAGGTCACCGCCGCCGGCAACAAAGTCCTGATACGCCTGGATCGACTTGCGCTTGGGTGACGCAAAGGTCGCCTGCTGGAGCGCGGCAAAGCCGTCGACCACGACGCGGCGCATGTCTTCGGGCATGCCAAGGAACTTTTCGTTGTTCATCACCCAGATCGCGCCCATGTAGGCGTGACCGTCAAGCGTGACATATTGCAGGCCCGCATCCGGGAATTTCATGCCCATGATGTCGGTGATGCCGTTCTTGGAACCGTCGACCACACCGGTCTGGAACGAGGTGAAGAGTTCCGGCCAGCTGATCGGCGTCGGGGCCGCGCCCATCGCCTTCACAACTTCCTGCGGCAGGTCCGCGACCACGGTGCGGATCTTCAGGCCTTCAAGGTCAGACGGCTGGGTGACGCGCCGCTTGGTGTTGGCGAAATTGCGCCAGCCACCGGTGTTGCCGATGGTCATGATACGGATCGTATCGCCGCTGTCTTCCAGCGCCATATTGCGCATGGTGCGGGTGAAGTCGCCCGACAGGACGTGCTCGGCCACGCGGTCGTCCGACATCAGGTAGGGCAGGTCGAGTACCTGCACGTAGGGGAAGATACCCGCGGCACCGCCAGACGTGGTCACGAAGACGTCGATCGACCCGTCAGAGACACCCTGAAGGCATTCCGCACCGCCCGAGCAGAGCTGCGTGCCGATGAACAGCTCGACCGCGATGCGGCCGTTCGAGGCGTTCTCGACATGGTTCTTGAAGACCACGAGGCCGTCATAATCCTCGTCGTTCTCGTTCGAGTTGGCTGTGGCGCGGATGGTGAAATCCTGTGCCGCTGCCGTCAGTGCGCTGCCGGCGAGCAGTGCGGCTGTCAGCGCCGCTGTGGTTAGACCTTTGAGCATTGGTATCTCCCTGTAGCTTTCTTTGGTCGGTTACACGGGTTCTGTGACCCGCAGATGTCAGTCCGCGAAACCTGTGAGGCGCGGAACGGTCATGGATATTTCGGGGATAAAAGTGATGAGGAAAATCACCACAATCTCGATGAAGAGGAACGGCAGGATCGCCTTTGAGATGGTCTCGACCCGTTCGCCGGACACGGATGAAGCCACGAACAGCACCAGCCCCATCGGAGGCGTGGCGAGGCCAACGGTCAGGTTCACCGACATGATGATCGCGAAATGAATGGGGTCGACGCCCAGATCGACAAAGATCGGACCAAGGATGGGCCCCAGAATGATGATCGCGGGCCCGGCGTCTAGGAACATGCCGACGACGAAGAGCAAGAGGTTGATCAGGAACAGCAGGATCAACGGGTTCTCGCTTAGTCCCAGCACAAACTCGGCGAGGATCTCTGGCGTGTGCGAGAGTGAAACCACCGTCTTGAACGCCATCGCGGCCCCCACCAGCAACAGCACCGTGGCCGATGTCATTGCTGCGCGCATGAACACGTCGGGCAGGTCTGAGATTTTGAGCGTCTTGAGAACGAACATGCCGATGATGATCGCATAGGCCACTGCAACGGCTGCGGCTTCGGTCGGGGTGAAGACACCGGCAAGGATGCCGCCCAGAATGATGACGGGTGTCATCAGCGGGAAGAACGCCTTGAGCGACGCATTGCCCCGCTCGCCCCAGCTTGCCTTGGCACGCGAGGCCGGGAAGTCGTATTTGTCGGCCATGAATTTGACCATGATCATCAGACCGACACCGACAAGGATACCGGGCACGATCCCGGCGAGGAAAAGCGCGGCGACGCTTTCGCCCATCACATAGGCGTAGATGATCATGATGCCCGAGGGCGGAATGATCGGACCGATGACGGAACTCGCAGCGGTGATGGCGGCGGCGAATTTGCGGGTATAACCCTCTTTCTCCATTGCCGGGATAAGCATTGACCCCAGCGCTGACGTGTCAGCGACAGCCGAACCGGAGAGACCAGCGAAGAGCATGGATGACAGCACGTTCACATGCGCGAGGCCGCCCCGGAAATGGCCCATCATCGCCTGGCTGAACTCGACCAGCCGCATCGTGATGCCGCCCCGATTCATCAACTCGCCCGCGAGCATGAAGAACGGGATCGCCATCAGCGGAAAAGACGCCATGCCGTTATAGACATTGCGATAGAGCAGGATCAGGTCGCGATCCTGACCGTTCAGCCACAGCAGGATACCGGGGGCGGCGAGCATTCCGAAGAACACCGGGAGGCCGATCATCAGGAAAACGAGGAAGAGGGGCAGGAACCAGACCAGCATCGTGTCACTCCACCGTCAGTTCGGCATCAAGCGGAGAGCGCAAACGGTCTTCGCCCCCCAGCAGGGTGATGAGGTTGCGCAGGATCAATTCAATATTGACGACGAGAAGCAGCCACAGCCCGGTCACAAGCGAGGCGATCTGCCAGGAGTTTGGCATTTTTTCCCAGCCATCTGCAGTGGGATACTTCAGCGAGGCGCTTTTGAACTTGCCCGCGAGGCTGTTCATTTCCCCCCAGCCCATCTGGGCGCCGATATAAAGCACAACACCCGAGATCAGCAGCAAAGCCAGCGCGAGGACCGCCGCGCCGCGTTTCGGCAGAGCAGAGGACAGAATCTCAAGCGCCACGAACCCTCCGCGGCGATAGGCGGAGGGCGCAATCACTGCGGTCATCCAAAGCATCAGGAAGATGGCCGCTTCTTCCGGCCAAGGCAGAGCATTACCCAAAACATACCGGAAAAACACCTGCAGAAGGATGGCAACGACCATCAGGCCGATGGCCACAATGGCGATCATGCGCCCGATGCGCAGCACGATATCGAGCACGACTTCCAATGGCTTCAGAAGCCAAAGCAATATGGCCATGACTGGCCTCCTCCCTGTCCCGCGTCGGCCTCCTCTGCCGACGGCCACGATCTGTTGTTCTATTGGGGCGGTTTACGTTGCTCCAGTAAAGCCTCCATACTGTCCGCTGTAAAACAAAAGTGGGTCTCCGTCGCGCGTGGTCACCCGGCGTACCCGGGCCACAACGATGGAATGATCCCCGCCGTCGTGGTCGGCCACCTTGGTACATTCGAACCGGCTCAGGCATCCATTGAGAAGCGGCACGCCATGCGCGCCGGTCTCCCAGTCGAACTGGTCAAAGGCATTGCCATCACGGGCAAAGGCGCTGCAGATATTTGCCTGTTCCGCGCCGACCACATGGATCGCGAAATGATCGGCCGCCATGAAGAACGGATAGCGGCTTGACGACTTTGCAGGCGACCACAGCACCAAAGGCGGGTCGAGTGACACACTGGCAAAGCTGTTCGCGGTGATGCCCAGAGGCCCATCGCCTGCGTCGCAGGTGATGACGGTGACCCCGGTTCCGAAACGGCCAAGCGCGTCGCGGAATTCGCGGCTGTTGTCCTGTGCGGGATCGAAACTATGCGTCAAGGCGTTCATCGCGTGTCTCAGGCCACTTCATGGCCAAGGGCGTGGGTGTAGAGGTCAAACCATGTCTCCCGGTCGATCTGTATCTTGGCAGCATCGCCGATGCGGGCAATGCGGTCCAGATTGTTGGTGCCGAGGACAGGTAGAATGCGCGCCGGATGCGCCAAGAGCCAGGCGACTGCAACAGCCGCTTCGTCAACGCCCTGATCGTCGCCAATGGTCTTGAGAGCCGTACGCAGCGCGGCGTTCGCGGGCTCGAAAAGAGCCCCGCCCCCCAGCGGCGACCATGCCATTGGCGGCTGGCCGTTCTTCTGGTGGAACGCGATGTCGCCATTGGTGAAAGGCGCGTGATGCAGAAGGCTGATCTCGATCTGGTTTGTGACAAGCGGGGTCTTCATCGACGCCTGCAACAGTTCCCAATCCCAGGGGCGGAAGTTTGACACGCCAACTGCGCGGACCTTGCCGGACGCGACAACCTCGTCAAGCGCAGCGCCGGTTTCGCAGGCATCCATCAGCGGGTCGGGGCGGTGGATCAGCAGCAGGTCGATATGGTCAATCTTCATCAGCCGCAACGAATGGTCGACCGAGGACAGGATATGCGCGCGCGACGTGTCATAGTATTTGACCTTCGCGTCTGCATAACGGCCCACAGGGGCCACGATATCACATTTGGTGACGATCTCGATCTGGTTGCGCAGTTCCGGCGTGAGCGCGCTGCCAAGGATTTCTTCGGCCTCGTAGCCGCCGTAGATATCCGCCTGATCCATCGTCGTGATGCCCTGATCCAGGCACGCACTGATCTTGTTGCGGATGTGGTCTACGCTGGTGTCGGCATCATCACCCAGCCGCCACATGCCATAGACAAGGCGGCTCATTTCGAGGGCGTCGTTGAATTTTACGCGGTCCATGATCATCCTTGGGTCTTTTCGGGTTTCGGGGTGTGGCACTGCGACATGCCGCGCGCGGCTTCTTGGAAAGCGCATGCTTTGCGGCCTGTGGCCAGATTCTTCGTAGAAGAATCTAGACCGGCTCCATAAAATTCTGGTGAACGGGTAGGAGGCATCAGCGCCGCTCCCCCGCGCCAAGCGGCGTCAGCGGTGTTGCGTTCGGCACACGCCCATAAGCTTCGTTCAATTGTACGGTCTTCAGTTGCGGCAACACGCGGCTGCCGAAATGGCGGCACTCGTCCAGATGCGGGTAGCCTGACAGGATAAACGCGCGAATGCCCATCTTCTGGTACTGTTCCAACTCGCTCAGTACCTGATCGGTGGACCCCACAAGCGCCGCGCCGCAGCCCGAGCGTGCCCGTCCGACTCCGGTCCACAGGTGGGGTTCGACAAAGCCTTCCATATCCGCAAGCTCGCGGTTCTTCGATTGGTGCGACACACCCAGCGATGTCGCGTCCAATGCGCGTTCGCGGATGGTCTTGCCCTGCTCGTCGTCCAACTTGCTGACGATGTGCTGCGCATATTCGCGGGCTTCGGCCTCGGTGTCGCGGACGATGACATGCACACGCAAACCGTAGTCCAGTGTCCGGCGGTAGCGGTCTGCCACCGCGTGCACGTCTTTCATCCGCTGCGCCAGCGCCTCTTTCGGCTCGGGCCACATCAGGTAGACGTCGCAATGCTGGCCGCACAATTCCAGCGCGTCGGGGGAGTAGCCGCCGAAATACAAGAGCGGACCATTCGTCTGGTACGGCACTGCCGGATCGGTGGTCAGACCTTCGAAGTTGTAAACCTCACCTTTGTAATTGATCTCGCCTTGGGTCCAGGCCTGTTTCAGGATCTCCACCACTTCGCGGGACCGCTGGTAGCGCAACTTACTGTCTTCTTTCTCGCCGGGGAAATCCGACGAGATGATGTTCACCGTCAGTCGCCCTTCGAGCATGTGGTCCAGTGTGGCAATGGTGCGGGCCAGCATGATCGGTTGCATCTCCCCGCAACGCACAGCGGCGAGCATGTTGATCTTCTCGGTGATCGGCGCGCATCCGGCGACGAATGACAGTGTGTCCTGACCAACCTGATAGGACGACGGGCAGAGGATGTTGCGAAACCCCTGCGCTTCGGCCTCTTTCACGATCGAGGAGCAATGTGCGAAGCTTGAGCGCAGCTTGCCATCGGGGACGCCCAGGAATTCGTAGTCGTCCGAACACAGCGCCGCGAACCACGAAACCTCTACCGCGTCGAGGTCGGGGGAGGTGATCGGCACGATGGTCATAAGGTGTCTCCGGGAGGCATCATTTCCTCTTGCGTAGCACCGCTAAAAATGTAGATCAATAGTGTATCAATTTTTGGTGCGAGAAATGTCCGACACCCACGCCTTGCCGAAATATGTCCAGATCAGCGAACTGCTGATCCGGGATATTCAGGCTGGCCGTCTGGTGGATGGGGAACGGCTGCCGCCCGAACGGGATATGGCGGCAAAACTGGGTATTTCCGTTGGTACGTTGCGGAAATCATTGGATGAACTGACCGTGCTGGGTCTGCTCGACCGGGTCCAGGGGTCCGGCAACTATATCTGCGCACAAGAGGACACGCAGTCGGTCTACGCCTTTTTCCGGGTGGAGTTGATCGAGGGTGGCGGCTTGCCGACAGCCGAGCTGCTGTCGGTGGATCGTTTGCCCAAGCCGGACGGGTTGCCGCCCTTTGGACAGGCCTCCGACGGTCACCGGATTCGCCGCTTGCGCCGGTTGAACGGCATTCCGGCAGTGCTCGAAGAGATTTGGCTGGATGGCAGTTATGTCGACCAGATCGACGCCGTGGCGCTGCGCGAGTCGCTTTATCTGTATTACCGTGAGACCCTCGGTCTTTGGATCACCAAGGCCGAAGATCGGTTAGACCTTGCCGAGGTTCCGGATTGGGCGCCGGGGGCTTTTGGCCGCTATGTGGGCCAGCCCTGCATGCGCGCCACGCGCATCAGCTATGGCCCCGATGGCGAGGCGGCGGAAGCCTCGTGGAACTGGATCAACACAGACGTCGCGCGCTACGTCGCGCGCATCACATGAGCCGCACACATGTGCGCAACATCTGAAGGACCAGCATGAAAATCATCAACTACGGCATCATCGGATGCGGCATGATGGGGCAGGAGCACCTGCGCAATATCGCCTTGCTCGACGGCGCGCGGGTGGCGGCGATTTATGAGCCGGACGAGATCATGGCGGCAGCGGCAAAGGCGATTGCGCCCAATGCCAAGCTTGAGGCGTCGATTGCCGATCTCCTCGCGCGGGACGATCTGGATTGTCTGCTGGTCGCCAGCCCGAACCACTGCCATATCGACGCGCTTGAGCAGATCGCAGAACTGAACCCGTTGCCGCTCTTGATGGAAAAGCCGCTTTACACTGACCCCGAAGACATCGCACGGGTCGATACGATTGCGGCCAGCTACCCTGCGCCGATCTGGGTGGCGATGGAATACCGTTATATGCCCCCCATCCAGACCTTCGCCGAAGAGGTGCAACGCGCCACCGGCGGAGTGAAGATGCTGACGATCCGCGAGCATCGCTTTCCCTTCCTGCACAAGGTGGGGGACTGGAACCGCTTCAACCGCAATACGGGCGGCACGCTGGTCGAGAAGTGCTGTCATTTCTTCGATCTGATGCGCCTGATCCTGGGGTCCGACCCGGTACGGGTGACGGCCAGCGCGGGGCAAGAGGTCAACCATCTGGATGAGACCTATGACGGTGAAGTGCCCGACATCTGGGACAGCGCTTATGTCATCGTCGATTTCGCCAATGGCGCGCGGGCAATGCTGGAGCTGTGCATGTACGCGGAAGGGTCGAAGTATCAGGAAGAAATCAGCGCGGTCGGGCCGAACGGCAAGATCGAGGCGTTCGTGCCCGGCCCGGGCCGGTTCTGGCCAACCCATCTGGGAGAGCCGCCAGTGGCTCAGGTGATCATCAGTCCGCGTCATCCCAAAGGCCCGCAGGCGGTCGATATCCCAGTGGATCCCACGATCCTTGAGGCAGGCGATCACAACGGATCGACCTTTTACCAGCACGCACGGTTTCTGGACTTGGTGCGCAATGGCGGAGTGCCGGACGTGTCAATTCAGGACGGCGCATGGGCGGTTCGTATGGGGATTGCGGCGCAGAAATCTGCTCAATCACAAAGCGTCATTGCCACATTTTGACCACAATTGAGGCGGGATATTCCCGCAACACTCTAGAGGTAAGGGGAAAAAAACGAAATATCGCCACAATCTCTGCTTTGCCGGAATTCTTTTTTCAACTATCAAAAGATAGAGCAAAAATAAGCTGAACCCGAAAACGGGCGGCGTTGAGGTAGAGCGGTGTTGTTATGAATGCGATTAATTTCGTTGTCCGTACGCGTGCGGGTGCGGTCGAGCGTGGTGTGGTTGGTGCAGACGATCTGGGGTATCTGATCGACGCATCCGGTGGCCGCGAAATCTCTCTCAATCTGCATAGGTCCGATCTGCGCAGCTACGACCGCGCGGGAAATGACCTGCATGTTCTGTTGGCAGATGGCCGGGTGATCGTTCTCGAAGACTACTTCGGATCGGATCAGGTCAGCCGTCTGTTCCTCAGCACCGATGGTGTGCTGAGCGAGGTCAGCTTTGCCGAGGGTGAAGGTGGGGCGCTTTTTGCGCAGTATTCCGACGTCGCCGCCTGGGGTAAGTGGAGCCCGGACGACGCTTTGATCTTCTTTGACCGTGCGGAAGTGGTGGCTGCCGACTATGTTGCTGCTGAAGATGAAGGCGGCGTGTCGATGCTGGCGGCTGGTCTTCTGGCGGGCGGCGGTCTGCTGCCCTGGCTGGCCGGCGGAACCGCAGTGGCCGCAGGCGCTGCGGTAATTGGCGGAAGCGGCGAAGGTGGTGGCGGCGGCGGAAGCCTGACCGGCAACAACGGCGAAAGCGGTGGCCCTAAGGATCCGACGGTCAATGACGGCGAATACGTGATCGGCGGCGATGGCCTGACCGACGCAGACCGCACCGTTCTTGTCAGCGGAACGGCGAATTCCGGCGATACCGTGATCGTCATTATCGGCGACAAGACGTTGACCACAACAACCGGCACTGACGGCAAGTGGGAGGTGGTCTTTGACGGCCCGAATTTCCCGGCCGACGGCGAATACAAAGCCGATGTGACCATCACCAATGGCGACACCGACACCAAGTTGACCGGTCCCACCGTCATTATTGATACAACGCCACCACCGCTGGCGATCACCAGCGGGACCACGGCCAGCGGCGAGATCATCACCGAGGTTGAATTCGATGGCGGTGCAACTGTCACCGGCACCACCGAAATCGGTGCAACGGTGGTGATCATTGCAGGCGGCGTCAGTCATGTCGCGGATGTGGATGCGCAGGGCAACTGGAGCGTGACGCTCACCAGTTCCACGTTTGAGCGTGGCGAATATGTCGAGGCAATCCGGGTGATTGCGACCGACAGCTTTAACAATTCGACCACAATCAATGACGGGATCGAGATCGACACCGTCTCGGGTGTGACCATCAACACCACCACCATCGAGACCGATGGTATCATCAATGCCGAGGAACGCACCGACGGGGTCGAAATCACCGGCACCACCGATATCGGATCCACCGTCGTTGTCGAAATGAACGGCTACACCCGGACCGCTTTTGTGGATGCCCAGGGCAATTGGTCGGTGACGTTCATCGCCACCGAAATTCCAGAGGGCGAACAGAACCTGACGATCAACGCCACCTCGACCGATGCTGTCGGCAACACCAGCAGTGCGACCGGTCAGGTCGTTCTTGATACGTGGGTGCGCAATTTCGACATCACCAGCCAAGCCGGAGGTGCCGATGGCATCGTTAACGCGGAAGAGGCGATGCAGGGCATGACCGTGACCGGCACAACCGAACCGGGCGCATCGGTTTCGGTCTCGTTGGGCGGTGTGTCGCGCAGTGCAAGCGTCGACGTAAATGGCAATTGGACCGTCACATTCACCGCAAACGAGCTGCCCGCTGGTGAGCAGACCGCGACCCTTACGGCAAGCTCGACCGACCTGGCAGGCAACACCGCAACCGAGACCCGCAGCGTTGTTTTCGACACCGATGCGGGCCTTCTGACGATCAGCCCGGAACCGGTTGAAACCGATGATATCGTCAATGCGGCGGAAGCCTCGGACGGTGTTGTGATCACAGGCACCTCGACACCGAACCAGATGGTCGATGTTACGCTCGACGGTGTGAGCAAGACGGTTCAGACCGACGCCTTTGGCGTCTGGCGCGCAAACTATGCGGCCGGAGAAATCCGTCCCGGTGAATATGAGGCGCAGATCACCGCCTATACCGTCGATGCAGCGGGCAACGAACTGACCCGTTCGGACACCGTGCTTGTGGACACCTTCGTGCGCAACTTCGCCGTCAGTGCGAACCCTGTGACCGCAGACAACATCGTGAACGATGTCGAACAGGGGCAGGGTGTGAAGCTCAGCGGCACGACAGAGCCGGGCGCAACGGTAACCGTGGTTGTCGAAGGCATCAGCCGCGTGGCCAGCGTTGATACAGCGGGCAACTGGTCGGCCAGTTTCTCGGCCTTTGATCTGCCGGACGGTACCTACACCACCACCGCGCAGATCAGCACGCAGGACCGCGCAGGCAACACCGCGACAACCACAAAGACCTTCCAGGTTGATACTGATGTGGTGCCGCTCACCTCGACCAGCCAGCCGGGTGGCACAGACGGTATTGTCGGTGAAGCTGAGGCGGCGCAGGGCTTTACCCTCACAGGTCAGGTCGAACAGGGGTCAACAGTTGTGGTCACCATCGCTGGCCAGCAGATGCAGGCACAGGTCAGTGCCGCCGGTGCGTGGTCTGTGGCCGTGCCTCCGAGCGTGATCCCGACGGTCGATGGCGAAAGCGTGTCGATCCAGATCGCCGCGACCGATACGGCGGGCAACACCAAGTCGATCACCGAGACGATGGTTGTGGACAATGTTGCGCCAGATGCCCCGGACATGACCGCGATCACCCGCGATCAAAGCCAGGCTGTGCGCGGTATCATTCTTGAGAACACCGGCGATGACGTGGTCATCGAACGGGTCAGCAACACAGGCTCTCAGAACGTCAGCTATGACGATCAGGACAACACGTTCACCGGCGAAACAACCTACAACTTCGCTCAGGTTGTGCCGGACGGCTCTCACCTCGTGATCACGGCCACCGATGCCGCGGGCAACAGCTCGGGGACATATGTGGTGGTCGATGATCCGAACACCTCGCAAAGCAACGTCACGCTGGCGGGCAACCTGGGTGGCCGCGAGATCGACGCGATTGATCTCGAATTCACCGAAGAAGCGACGCTGACCATCACCGAAGCGCAAATCGTTGCGATGACTGGAGAAGACAACACGGTTCGCGTCCTTGGCAACACAGACGACTCGGTTCGGATCACGGGTGCAACCCGCACTGGTACCCGGTTCGAGGATGGCCAGAGTTACGACGTTTACGATCTGGGCGACGCAACCGTTCTGATCGACGACGACATCAACAACGTCACAATCTAAGCAAAAGGACAGACTGTTCGGGCCGTTACAGCGGCGGCCCGGGCCCCGACACAACAAAAAGCCAAAGGCGGGGTTTGATCGAGATGAGGCAGAAAACAAGAGCCATCGCAGGAGCAGTCCTCGCAGCAACGGCTCTTTCGGGATGTATTCAGGATTTGGGCGACGGGGCAGTGTCCCGGCTCCTGACCGCGCAGCCGGGTGCGCCCGCTGAGCTCGCTGGCGAGACCAAGACAGCTGCGCCCAACCCAGCCTCGGTTCAGGATGTCTCTCCGGTTATTGCAGAGCTTGCCGCACGCCAGAGCGTATTGGTGCCCGGCTCTCCCTATGCCGACGTGGCAACGGGTGTACTGGCCGCAGACGCCCGTGTCGCAGAGGCAGAGCTGCATGTGGCGCAACTGCGCGCCGAGGCGGCTTCAAAGAACTGGTGGCCAACGATTTCTCCCCGCATCACGCTGACATCCCTGGGAGATCTGGTGGCCGATCTGGTGATCAATCAGGTGCTGTTCGACAATGGCCGCAAGCAAGCCGAACGCGAGCTTGCAAAGGCGGATGTAGAACTGGCGGCGGTCAATCTGTCGGAAAGCAGCAATGATCGCGTCTATGATGGTTTGGTTCTGTACCTTCAGGCCGAAGAGGGGCGCGCTGCGGCAGACCTCTATGGTCAGGCGCTCAAGGACATGGGCCAGTTTGAATGGGTGATGAACGAACGCGTCAAAGGTGGCGTGTCCGATTTCTCTGACCTCAACGTGCTGAAACAGAAACTTGCCGATCTGCGCGCCCGGGATACGGCAGCGCGCGAAAAGACCACCCGCGCGGTCGCTGAGCTGAACGCGATGTCCGCCATGCCTTTGGCCGACCTGCGCGGTTTGCACGGGATGGGAGAGACATCGTCGGATCAGTCGCTGAACGTGCTGCGCGCGCAGGTCGAACGCGATCGGCAACTGGCACAGGCCAAGATTGCCCGAGCGGCGCATCTGCCGGGGCTGTCGGCGGGCGGCAGCATCCGCAATGGCGGCGAGGGCATCAGTCTCAGTGCCAGCACCGAACAGATGCTGGGCATCGGGACCGGCGCGTCGCTCAAAGCCATAGAGGCAACAAAGATCACCGCGGATCGTAAGGTCACCGAGGCCGAGAACATCTCGCGCCGCGCCATCGAGGCGGACCAGCGCAGCATCGCCGCGCTCAAACGGCAGGCGGCTGAGGCCAAGGCGTTGACCGCGCAGGCCAAGACCAATCTTGATCTGTTTCAACGCCAATATGATGCTGGCACCCGGCAGGTGATGGATGTGGTCAGTGTTTATGAAACTTTCCTGCGGGCACTGGAAAAGGAACTGACCCTCACGTTCCAGGCCGCCCGCGCCGAACTGGACGCCGCCAACCGGCTGGGCGTTCTTGCTGATGGAGCAAAGATTTGAGCGGCGCGAGTAACATAACTCTCCTGTCGGGCCGCGCCAAAAACGCGGTTCTGCGAATGGTCCCGCAAGGTGCAAAACCGGCCAATGAGCCGAAACGCGCGCCGCGCTATTCCGACCGGGTCCATGCCCGCACCGACTTGATCCGCACCTATGCCGGGCGTCTCGGGCTGACCACTGTGGCCAGCGACATCACCGAAGCCATCAGCCTGCATCAGGATGCCAATGGCGCTGTCGGTGAAGACGCATTGATCGCAGGGATGAAAGCTGCCGGTCTGCTGGCACAAGGTCTGCACGTGCCACGTCCGGCCCCCGAGCATTGGCCCGCGATTGCCTTGATGAGCAACGGACAGGCGGTTCTGGTAATCAGTCAGGACCGCATGAACCTGTCGATCTGGGATGACACTGCAAAGGACAAGATCGAGCGTGTCGATGTTGCCGAATTTGCGCCCTATTACAGTGGCGTCCTTGTGCGTGGCGAGGCCCCGGTGGAAACTCTGGCCGAGACGCACACGGACAGCGGGCTGAAAAGCCATTGGTTCTGGGGCAGCTTCAACAATTACACCCGCCAGTTCGGCGAAGTGGCCCTTGGATCGTTTGTCGCCAACATTCTGGCCGTGTCGGTCGCGCTGTTTTCCCTGCAGGTCTATGACCGTGTGATCCCGCACCAATCCTCGGCCACACTCTGGGTTCTGGCCATCGGTGCCGCGATGGCGCTGATGCTGGAGGCGTTTCTCAAGGTCGCCCGCTCGACCCTTCTGGATGGCGCGGGGCGGCAGATCGAAACCGGAGTGCAGCAGACGTTGCTGAACCGGCTCTTGGGTATGCGCTCTGACGCGGCGGGCCGATCGCCTTCGCAGCTTTTTGCGTCGATGCGCGAGTTCTCCTCGGTGCGGGAGTTTTTCACCGCTGGCACCGTGGGCGCGCTGGCGGATATCCCGTTCATTGTGCTTTTCCTCCTGATGGTGTGGTCCATCGCAGGCAGCGTGGTCTGGGTGCTGGTCGCCGGTGCCGTGCTGATGGTGCTGCCGGGGTTCTTCCTGCAGAAGAAGATGATCCGCATCACCCGTGAGATGCAGGGCGCCTCAACCAAGCAATCGCGTCTCTTGAACGAGACCGTGACCGAGCTTGACACGATCAAGACCCAACGCGCCGAAGACCGGTTTGCCCGTCAGTGGGAAGAGCTGACCTCGGTGCAGTCGCTGAAATCTTCGGAACAACGCCGCCTTGCCGCAGCGTTGACGTTCTGGAGCCAGGGCGTCCAGCAGGCGACCTATGTGGGCGCGGTGATCGCAGGCACCTATCTGGTGTTTGCGGGTGAATTCACCGTGGGGTCGATCATCGCCGTGGGCATCCTGACCTCGCGCACGCTGGCGCCGCTGACACAGCTTGCGGGCATCATGGCGCGCTGGGGCAATGTCAAAGCCGCGTTGGATGCGCTGGACGGGATCGCTGATCTGCCACAGGACCGGCAGGAAAACCGCAAATATCTGCGCCGCGAAAAGCTGGAGGGCCGGTTCGAATTGCGCGAAGTCACCTTCCGCTATGACGACGAAAGCCCGTCGGTTCTGGATATCCCGAGCCTCGTGATCCAGCCGGGTCAGACTCTGGCCATTCTCGGCACCAATGGGTCTGGCAAATCCACACTACTCAAAATGCTTGCGGGGCTGTATGCGCCGACCACTGGGTCGATCCTTGTCGATGGCACCGACATGAACCAGATCGACATGCGCGATATCCGTCGGTCGCTGGGCTACCTTGGACAGGATGTGCGGCTGTTCCACGGCACATTGCGCGACAACCTGAACCTCAACATGATGGAACGCGACGACGACCGCCTTTACGAAGCGCTGGATTTTGCGGGGCTGGGTCAGTTTGTGAAAGGCCACCCACAGGGTCTGGACCTGCCCATTCGCGATGGCGGTGAGGGTCTTTCGGTCGGGCAGCGGCAATCCATCGGCTGGGCACGGCTCTGGCTGCAAGACCCCGATGTGTGCCTGCTGGATGAACCGACGGCGGCACTGGATCAGACTCTCGAAAAGACACTGATTTCGCGGCTTGAGAGCTGGCTGGCGGATCGCACCGCGATTGTCGCCACGCACCGCGTGCCGATCCTTGCATTGGCCGACCGGACCAGCGTTCTGGCCTCAGGCCGTCTTGTGGTCGATGGCCCACGCGATCAGGTGCTGAACCACCTGCGCACCGGACAGGGGGCGTAACGGATGGCCGTTAGCAGCACCGATCTCAACGCTCAGCTGGGCCGCCGCCTGCGTGGCCCGTCGATGGTCATCTGGCTCTCGGGCGCGGCGGTGTGGCTGTTTATCATCTGGGCCGCTTATGCCTGGATTGATGAGATTGTCCGCGCAGAAGGCGAGTTCATATCGAACTCGCGGCCGCAGATCATCCAGAACCTCGAAGGCGGTATTCTGGCCGAACTGCTGGTCAAGGAAGGCGACGAGGTGATGCGCGGCGATGTGCTGGCCCGCTTGCACGGCACCCAGTTCCGGTCGTCGGTGGACGATCTGGAAGACCAGATCACCGCGCTGGAAATCCGCCGTCTGCGGATCGAAGCGGAAATGGCAGGGTTGGTGCAATTCGAGATTCCGTGGGACCTGCGCAGCCGCAGCCCGGACATGGCAGCCTCTGAAAAGGCGCTGTTGGCCGCTCGGCAGCTGGACTTCAACTCGCGCTACGATGGCGCACGCAAGGTGCTTGAGCAGGCGGCGCAGGAAAAAAACCTCATGGAGAACCTGCTTGAAAAGAAAGTTGTCGCTCTGATCGAGGTGACCCGTGCCCGCAAAGCCCATGCGGATGCGCAGATCAAGATGGACGAGATCATCACCCAGACCGAACTGGCGCGGGCGCAGGAATATTCCGAAACGCTCAAAGAGCTGTCCACGCTGAAGCAGAACCTGCGCGCCAGCCAGGACCAGTTAAACCGTACGGTTCTGGTCAGCCCGATGCATGGCGTGGTGAACAAGCTGGGTGTGACCACCATCGGCGGCGTTGTGCGTCCGGGGGAAGAGATCCTGCAGATCATTCCTTTGGGGGAAGAGCTGCATGTCGAGGCCAAGGTTGCACCCGAGAACATCGCGGGCATCCGGCCCGGGCAGGAAGCTACGATCAAGCTGTCGGCCTATGACTTCACAATCTATGGCTCTTTGAAAGGTCGGGTCGATGTGATCTCGGCCGACACGTTCAAGGACGAACGCCGCCCTGACGCGCCGGCACATTACAAGGTGACGGTGCGTGTCGACAGGACGTCGCTCACCGACCGTCAGCGCCAGCTCGAAATCCGCCCCGGCATGCAGGCCACGGTGGAACTGCACACCGGTGAAAAGACGGTGCTGCAATATCTCTTGAAGCCGCTCTACAAATCCCGCGAAGCGCTGCGTGAGCCCTGACGTCAAACACCACTCAGTTCCTGTGGCAGATGGGATATCTGCATATTTGTAAAAAGAAGAAGGGGCGAAAGCCCTGCATCGGTTTATGGAGCGTTAACGTTAATGGGTCAGGCTTGGTGGTGCGGTACAGGCAGGCATGCCGATGACCGTAAAAGGAGAAGCCCCACGCCAAGGCTGACCAAGAGCGAGGCTCGACCAGGGTGCCTTGGCTGGGGTGGACAAAAGACCCCTGCGTCTTCTTTTGATAAATATGCAAAGACGCTCCGTCGTGACGGGGGCGCCGTTTGAAGTCAGTCCTCGGTATCCATCCAGATCGTGACCGGCCCGTCGTTCAGCAACCGCACTTTCATATCTGCGCCAAAACGCCCTTTGGCGATGGGGATGCCCTGTGCCGCCATCTGATCAGCGAAGTAGTCGTACAGCCGATTGCCCTCTTCGGGGGCTGCAGCCGTGGAAAAGCCGGGGCGGTTGCCGCGGGAGGTGTCTGCGGCGAGGGTGAATTGGCTGACCACGAGAGCGCTGCCGCCGATATCGGCGACCGAGCGGTTCATCCGGCCGTCATTATCCTTGAAAATCCGCAGCTTGGCGATCTTGGCGGCAAGCCTGTCGGCCTGTGCTTCGCTGTCGCCCTGCATGGCACAGATCAGGATCAGCAAGCCTGTACCGATTTCGCCCAGAACCTCACAGTCAACCGTGACCGAGGCCTCGGATACCCGTTGGATCAGCGCGCGCATGTCAGGCGGCCAGTCCTTTGGTCCCGATATCCAGGAATTTGCGGCGACGGTCCGCGATCAGCTTTTTCGGTTTGGTGTCCGACAGCTCTTTCAACATGGCCCGCAGGGCGTTGCCGACAGACTGGATTGTTTCCGCGCGGCCGCGATGCGCACCGCCCAGAGGTTCCGAAATCACCTTGTCGGCCACGCCGAGGCTCAGAAGATCCTGCGCCGTCAGCCGCAGGGCTTCGGCCGCTTCGCGCATCTTTTCGGCGTCTTTCCAGAGGATCGACGCGCAGCCTTCGGGTGAGATTACCGAGTAAACCGAGTGCTCCAGCATCGCGACCCGGTTGGCCGTGGCAAAAGCCACCGCGCCGCCAGAGCCGCCTTCGCCGATCACCACGGAAATCACCGGCACACCAATCTGAAGGCATTTCTCGGTCGAACGGGCGATGGCCTCGGACTGGCCGCGTTCTTCGGCGCCCTTGCCGGGATAGGCCCCCGGCGTGTCGACAAGGGTGATCACGGGCAAGCGGAAACGATCGGCCAGGTCCATCAGGCGCACGGCTTTGCGGTAGCCTTCGGGGCGGGCCATGCCGAAATTGCGCTTCAGGCGGCTTTCAGTGTCATGGCCTTTTTCATGGCCGATGAGGACCACGGGTTGATCATCAAAGCGGGCAAGGCCGCCCATAACCGCATCGTCATCGGCAAAGTTCCGATCTCCGGCAAGAGGGGTGTATTCGGTAAAAAGCGCCTCGATGTAGTCTTTGCAATGCGGGCGTTCCGGGTGCCGTGCGATCTGGCATTTGCGCCAGGGCGTCAGCTTTTTGTACAGGTCCTTGAGCAGCGCGTCGGCCTTTGCGTCAAGCGCGCGGGCCTCGTCCTCGATATCCATCTCGTCATTCTTGCGCGCCATCGCCCGCAGTTCTTCGGCTTTGCCTTCGATCTCGGCCAGCGGTTTTTCAAAATCGAGATAGTTTGTCATCACGCATCTGCCTGTTGTTGTAGGGTGCTATATGGCCGGGACGCGCGCCGTTTGCAATCTGGTGGCTCACGCAGTTTCGCAAGACTTGTCCCTATGAATCCATGCAGATTGCCGTTGTGCGAGGGGCAAGGAGGGGCATGTGGTCAATTACGAAGACCGACTTCGCCGGGTGGTTCGGCATATCCACGACAATCCGGCGGGGGATTTGTCGCTCGATGCGCTAGCGGACGTCGCGGCGATGTCGCGGTTTCACTGGCACCGGGTGTTTTACGCGATGACCGGCGAGACATGCGCGCAGGCGGTGCGGCGTATCCGGGCGCATAGGGCTGCGCATTGGCTGGTGCAAACGGATTGGTCGGTTGCCGTGATTGCGCGTCGGTCCGGGCACCGCAATGTTCAGAGTTTTTCCAGAAGCTTCCGGTCCCAGTTCGGTGTCACACCAGCGGTGTTTCGGTCCACCGGCGTGCCCGGCGATTTTCAGGTGTTCCGAAAAGGAGAAAGACAGATGGTCGAGTATGAGATCCGCGCGTTGCCCGCGACCCGCCTGGCGGCACTGCCGCATCGCGGTGCGTATAACGAGATCGGCAGTGCGTTTCAGCAGGTGGCTGCAGTCTTTAACGCGCGGCGTTTGTGGCCAGAGGCGCGTGGTATGGTTGGCGTGTATCACAGCGATCCGTCATCGGTCCCCGAAGCGGAGCTGAGAAGCCATGCCGGGGTGCGGGTGGCGAACGGGTTCGAGATGCCGGAGGTTTTGGAAGAGGTGATCCTTCCGGCCGGGCCTCATGCTGTCATGCTTTATACCGGGCCCTACGCGGGTCTGCCTGGGGCGTGGGACGCGCTTTATGGTCAGGCCTTGCCCGCTTCGGGCCGGATGCCTTCAGATCTGCCGTCCTTCGAGCTGTACCTGAACGATCCGACAGAGGTGCCTCCGGAGGCGTTGCTGACCGAGATCTGCGTGCCGCTGCTGTCAGGTCCAGATCACCGGGATCAGTGAGGCGACCAAGAGCGCGGCCATCGCCCAGTTGAAAACACGCAGGCGATTGGGGCGGTTCAGGATGCGGCGCAATTGCTGGCCAATGACAGTCCATGTGGTGGTCGAGATGCAGCCCATAGCGACATAGGTGCCCGCTACCCAAAGTACGGCGACCATGTCGCGCCCGGTGGCATAGAGCGTGATGGCGCCAAGGGCCATCGACCAGGCTTTGGGATTGACCCACTGGAACGCGGCTGCCTGTACGAAGGACAGCGGCTTGCTGCCGGTCTTGGGTGCGCCGTCCGGCGGCGCTGCATTGCCGATGCGCCACGCGAGGTAGAGCATGTAGACCACCGACAGAACCTTGAGGATGGTGTAGGACAGCGGCCACAGGTCGAACACCTGCATCACGCCCAGGCCGACAAGAACAATCATCGTGGGAAAACCAAGGCCCACGCCAAGGATATGAGGAATTGTGCGGCGGAAGCCAAAATTCGCGCCAGAGGCCATGAGCATCAGGTTGTTCGGTCCCGGAGTGATCACGGTGACGAGGGCAAACGCCGCAAGGGCAAAGAAAAGATCACGGGTCATGTTGGGCAATATGTGTCGAATACTTGGCGCAGAGATTGCTTTTTAGTGTCGGTTTGGCATATATTTCGCAATCAATGACGGATATTGATCAAATTGACCACCATATATTGCGCGTCTTGTCGCGGGACGGGCGGATCAGCAACCTTGCTCTGGCTGAACAGGTAGGACTGTCGCCGTCGGCCTGCCTGCGTCGCGTCAGCGCGTTGGAGCGGGCGGGCGTGATCACGGGCTATCGCGCAGTCCTCAGCCCAGAGAAAACCGGGATCGGCTTTGTGGCCTATGTCACCGTCGGGTTGAGCCAGCACGCAAAAACGGCGCAAGAGGCGTTCGAGCGGGCCATTTCACGCAGCCCCGAGGTGCGTGAATGTCACAACATCACCGGGTCGGTAGAATACCTTTTGCGCGTCGAGGCGCGAGATCTCGCGGCGTACAAGCATTTTCACACCGAGGTTCTGGGTGTGCTGCCGCAGGTGAATGCGATCACGTCCTATGTCGTCATGGGATCCCCGAAAGACGAGCGCGCCTAAGCCATGCACCCACCGCATGGCGCGGCTGTTGGCATGGCAGTGGTGTCCGCCTGTTTGGTGATTAGGTTGCGCTGCAGGGAGGGACACACGCAAGATTGGAGGGGTCCCATGACCCATCACACCGAGACACATTCTGAAGTAACATTGCCTGATGAGGCACTTCGCATTCTGACGGAGGCCTGGGCTTACTACACACCTCGCCCGCGCGTGGTCACAGAGCGCAGCAGCCAGCCCTCACCGGTGTTTGACGAATACTACGCGGCGTGACGGGCGATACGCTGCGGCGGAGCTTTGCCGATGCCGGAAAGTCACAATTGCCTTGCGGCACGCTTCGTCGCAAGGCTTTCGCATGAAACATGCACGCCTTCTGAGTTTGTCTTTTGTCGTTGTGGTGATGCTTGCAGGCTGTGCCGCACCCCCACCCGAGCAGACGGTCTCAACCCGGAACCTCTATCCCAATGAAACGCTCGAGTTGCGGGAGAAAATCGTTGCCGCCGCACGGGAAAACGATGTGCCCGTATCGCTCGTGCAACGGGTGGTGATCCGCGAAAGCACGCACCGACCCGAAGCGCGCAACGGACCGTACTACGGTTTGATGCAGATTCTCCCGGCCACCGCGCGGTCAATGGGGTTTCAGGGACAGCCCTCTGATCTGTTGGATGCAGAAACCAACCTGAAATACGCGGTGCGCTATTTGCGTGGCGCGTGGCTGGTTTCGGATGGCGACGAGGCGGAAGCGGTCATGTGGTACGCGCGCGGATACTACTACGAGGCCAAGCGTCGGGGGTTGCTGGATGAGACCGGCGTGCATGGGCGCAAGGATTGGCCGGATTAAGCTTGTGGTCTTGCCGAACTGATCGCGCTGAGCCGGTCGTGAACCATGACGCGGTCCGGTTCCGCGGCATCATAAGCCCATGACCTGAACGCTGCGACCTTGGGGCTGTGCCATTTTTCTTTTCCAGCCAAAAGGCACACGCCGCCCAGGGGTGATTGGCAGACAAGATCCGGGAATGGCGCAACGAGCGCACCTGCCTCGAATTCTTCGCGACACAGAACCAGATCCGCCAGCACGACACCAACGCCCATTACCGCCGCCTTGGTTGCCATATCGATATTCGGAAAGGTCTGGCCAGCTCCTGGCTCGACTGGAGGCAGACCGAAGCTGTCTGTCCACGCGTGCCATTCGGTTTTTGATCTGGGATCGTGCAGCACAGTACAGCGCGACAGACCCTCGGGCGAGGCCATTGCCATTTCCTGCATGTAGCCGGGCGCACAAGCAGGTGTAAGGGCGGTGGGGAATAGCGTCAGAACCTCAATGTCCGGGGAACGGTTTGGCCAGTTGGCGACGGAAAACCCGAGATCTGCTTCGATCGGGTCAAACCCGCTCTGTGCATAGAAATCTGTTGTGAGGCGCAAGCGGAAGTCCGGGTATGCCTTCTGAAACCTGTCCAGCTTTGGCAGGAGCCAGCGGATCGACGTGCCCGGCGGACAGATCACGCGAAGTTCGGACGCATTGCGCGACAGGCGCTGTGCTTCGCGGGTGATTTGACCAAAGGCTTCGGTCAGAACCGGGAGGAACTGTGTCCCGGCGTCGGTCAGGCGCACGCCCTGTGCTTGGCGGACAAACAGCGGGACCCCAAGGTGGTCTTCGAGAAGTTTGACATGACGGCTGATGGCGCCGCGCGTCACGTTGAGCTCGGCGCTGGCCCCGATGAACCCACCGTGGCGCGCTGCCGCCTCAAAGGCTCTTAACGCGTTCAAGGGGGGCAGCTTGGGCATGGCTAGGATCAGTTTTTCTTATCCAAAGAGGTCAATATCTTGGTTTGCGGCGCAAGGGCCGTTTGGTGCATCTTTGCAGTGTAGCCGCGACATAGCAAAGGAAAACAGCGTATGACCGTCTTGGATACACATCTTCGCGACACAGGTTTCCCACTTTCGTGGTTTTTGCGTATGGCTAAAAATCTCACGCTTTCGCCCACCGAGATGTCAGCAGACGCCCACCTTGCGCAGCATGTGGAACGGTTGGCGCGTACCGCGCCGCATGTTTTGGAGGATATCGGCTTTGTGCGCGACAAAAACGCATCATCGCCTGTACGCACGATCTGGCGCCGGGGCACAATGACGGTCACGATCACGACAGGTGACCCTGTGGTAACTGTAGGTGACGAATAGGTCAGGGCCTTGCGGACAAGGCCCTGACAGTGAAATGTTTCTGACGAGACGTTTTACTGCGCGGCAATCATCTCGGACTGACGTACGATCACTTCGGCCTGTTTGATCGACGCGATGTCCACGAGGCGGCCTTTGTAGACTGTCGCACCTTCGCCCTTGGACTTGGCTTCTTCCATAGCTGCAAGGATCTCGCGCGCTTCGGTCACCGCGTCTTCGGACGGGGTGAAGACCTCGTTCGCCAAAGCCACCTGCTTCGGGTGAATCGCCCATTTGCCAACCATGCCGAGTGTGGCCGACCGCAGCGCCTGCGCGCGGAAGCCTTCATCATCCGAGAAGTCTCCGAACGGGCCATCAACGGGCAACACGCCGTGGGTGCGGCAGGCGGCGACGATGGCGGTCTGTGCCCAATGCCACGGGTCGGACCAATACTGTGCGCCCTCGTGCAGCATGTAGTAATTTGCCTGTGTGCCCCCGATACCGGTGGTTTGCATGCCCATGGAGGCCGCGAAATCGGCGGCACCGAGGCTCATGGCTTCAAGACGTGGGGACGCCGCGGCAATCTCTTCGACATGGGCGATGCCGGCGGCGGATTCGATGATGACTTCGAACGCGATGCGTTTGGTCCGGCCCTTGGCGGCCTCAACGGCACTGACGAGGGCGTCAACCGCATAGAGATCGCCGGCGCAGCCCACTTTGGGGATCATGATCTGGTCAAGCCGTTCCGGTGCGCGTTCCAGCAGATCGACCACATCGCGATACCAATAGGGGGTATCAAGGCCGTTGATCCGCACGCTGAGGGTCTTGTTGCCCCAGTCGATGTCGCCAATCGCCTGAATGATGTTTTCGCGCGCGCTGTCCTTGTCGGTCGGCGCGACGCTGTCTTCTAGATCGAGATTGATCACGTCTGCGTCCGATTTTGCCATCTTTTCAAAGATCGCCGGGCGCGAGCCGGGGCCAAAGAGTTGGCAGCGGTTCGGACGGGCAGGCGGGGTGGGCTGGATGCGGAAGGACATGGGCGCCTCTTGGTAAGGATATTTCGTTTTGTGTTGCCCTGGGGTTATGAAATTGCGCAACTTTCTGCAAGTGCATTTTGCACCTGCGGAATCGTCGCTGCTCTGCGGCGTATTTGTGCTGCGCAAGATTCTTCGAAGACTGTTCTGATTTCCGGAGAAATTTTGTGCAATTGGCCGTGAAGACGCTGGTGGAGGCAATGCAATTGATCCACTGGCCTGTCATCCTGTCGTCAAACAATCCGATTTTTTCAGGGGGCCATGATGATCAAGACACCGTATCTTTTGTTTTTGGGTGACGCGCCGGACGGGCTGGCCGCCAAGGTGGCGCAGGGGATCAAGGACTGGCGCCCCGAGAACTGCGTTGGTCAGTTCCGCATGGAAGGCTGCAAGGCCGATATGAAACTCCCGGACATGACCCTTTCTGAGGCGAAAGAGGCCGGTGCAAAGACGCTTGTCGTGGGTGTCGCCAACCGGGGTGGCAAGATCAGCCAGGCATGGAAAAAGGTTCTGGTGATGGCGCTGGAGGAAGGCTTCGATCTGGCCTCTGGCCTGCACAACCTTCTGCGCAACGAACCCGATCTGGTGGCGGTGGCCGAAGCCACTGGCCGCGCACTGCATGACGTGCGGGTGCCCGAGGTCGACTATCCGATCGCCGATGGTGTGAAGCGCACAGGCAAGCGGGTTCTGGGCGTTGGTACCGATTGCTCTGTGGGCAAGATGTATACCGGTCTCGCGCTGGACAAATCCATGCGCGACATGGGTATGAAAAGCACCTTTCGCGCGACCGGACAGACCGGCATCCTGATCACCGGTGATGGCGTTCCTCTGGACGCGGTTGTGGCGGATTTCATGGCAGGCTCCATCGAATGGCTGACGCCGGACAATGACGCTGACCATTGGGACGTGATCGAGGGGCAGGGGAGCCTCTTCCATGTGTCGTTTTCTGGCGTGACGCTGGCGCTGATCCACGGTGGGCAGCCCGATGCGCTGATTCTCTGCCATGAGCCGACCCGCACCCATATGCGCGGTCTGCCGGGCTATGACCTGCCGTCGCTTGAGGCGTTGCGTGATATGGCGCTGCCGTCGGCGCGGGTGGCAAACCCGAATTGCGTGGTCGCAGGCATTTCGATCAACACCCAGCATATGGGCGAGTCCGAAGCAGTGGCCTATCTCAAAGAGCTGGAGGATCGGATGGGTCTGCCTGCGGTTGATCCCTATCGCCACGGCGCGGATCGTCTGGCCGAGGCTTTGGCTGCGCTGTAAGGACCGTGATCGCGGCGCCTGTGGCGGCGTCGCGTGTGCATATTTTTAAAAAGAAGAAGCAGGGGGAGCAGCCTATGATCGAGGTCACGCGCGATGTGTTCCGGCTGGCGCAGGTCTTCACCATCTCGCGCGGCAGTCGGACCGAGGCCAAGGTGCTGACGGTGCGGGTGACGCGGGGCGGGGTGACCGGCTGGGGCGAATGTGTGCCCTATGCGCGGTATGATGAGACGTTGGAGAGTGTCGAAGCGCAGATCCGGTCATTGCCGGAGGGGATAGACCGCGCGGCGCTGCAAGAGGCTCTGCCCGCTGGTGCGGCGCGCAATGCGGTGGATTGTGCCTTGTGGGATCTGGAGGCCAAGCAGGCCGGGTGCCGTGTCTGGGAACTGGCGGGGCTGAGTGCGCCCAAGCCCGAGGTCACCGCCTATACATTGTCGCTCGACGCGCCAGAGGCGATGCAGGCGCAGGCGGCGAAACATGCGCATCGTCCGCTGTTGAAAATCAAGTTGGGCACGCCGGACGACATGCCGCGTCTTGAGGCGGTGCGCGCCGGTGCACCTGATGCGCGGATCATCGTCGATGCCAATGAAGGCTGGTCGGCTGAGGTCTACGCCGATCTCGCTCCCCATCTGCTGCGGCTTGGCGTGGCGCTGGTTGAGCAGCCTTTGCCAGCGGGCGAGGATGAGGCGCTTCTTGGTGTGGACCGCCCGGTGCCGCTCTGTGCCGATGAGAGCTGCCACGACCGGGAGTCCTTGTCCCAGCTCAAGGGCAAGTATGACATGGTGAATATCAAGCTCGACAAGACTGGCGGGTTGACCGAGGCGCTGGCGCTGCGCGATGCGGCGCGGGCTGAAGGCTATGAGGTCATGGTGGGCTGCATGGTCGGCTCGTCTCTGGCGATGGCCCCTGCGGTGTTGGTGGCGCAGGGGGCGGCGATCACCGATCTGGACGGACCGCTTCTGCTGGCCGAAGACCGTGACGCGCCATTGGTGTTCGATGCGGCAGGGGTTCACCCGTCGGAGGCGGCGCTCTGGGGGTGAGCGTCAGTCGGTGCGCCGGTCGATGCAGGCTGTGTTGTCGTTTAGCCTGAGATCGTAGCCCGGTATGGCGTCAGGATATTCGACCTCCACGCAGAGCGAAAACGCCGTTGATGATGTCCGCGCATACGTGATGTCACTGGCAAACCCGGTGAGCCGGGCTGGGGCGCGCGCGCAGGTCATGGGATCAAGCTCTACAGGCAGGTTTGAACGGTCAATCTCCGGGCATTGGACCACGTCGTTGGCCAGCGTGCGCAAATCGGAGATCCGCCACTGGTCGCGCTGTTCCATCTGACCCTGCGCTGGGCCGCCAACCCGCCAAAAGGCGAGGCCAAGCGAAAGTGCCGCCAGCCCGATCAGAACCCAGCCTGCCGGCAGCGGAATCGGGGCTTTCGGCAAGGTGCGGGTTTCGCCGAAATAGGCCAAAACCACCCCGGCGATCACAGCGACTGTCGCGGATTTGACCAGAAAGCGCAGCGTGATCTGGCCGTCGAGCCAGCTGTAGATCAGGAAAAGCGCGTCACCCAGCAGCGTGATCGTCGCAACGAGCATCGCCAGCGCTGACAGCCAGCGACGGACCGTGCCGTGCCAGCGTGCGGGATCAGCAGCCGTGGCCCGCCTGTCTTTGCGGTCGAGCACCCAGAACACCGGAACAAAGACGAGCAGCGCGGCCATAGACCAGCGCAATCCGGACAGACGTCCATAGGCCTCAGCCGCGCCCGGTTCAGGGAGCCAGATGTTGATCTGCGCGAAGAGCAGCGTGAGTGTGCTTCCCACAACCATGCCGAAGACCACGAAGAGCAGGCAGTAGAACAACGCATCGCGTGCGGCGGTGGACCTGATCGGGCGCGGGACGGCCCCGGCTCCGTCCTGATACTGCCAACCTGCGAGCGCCGCATTGATTTCGGTGTCGGTCCAGTTGGCCGAGGTCAGGCTTCTGCGGATATCGTCGGCATTGTGCCCGGCGTTCAGCGCGTCACGGACAAAGTCGGACAGGTCTGGTGGAACGTGCATCTTGCGCCTGCGTCGCTATGGTTGATCCATCGGACAGCGCGTGGCTGCGCAGGTCAACTGTATTCGTCGCGTCACACATGGGCGAGGGGTTGGTGATGATCAACGGCATCGGGCGACCGTGCTTTTTGACTGATTCAGCGGCTGGGTATGGTATGCTTGGTCACTCTCGTGGTCTTGGAAAGGGCAATGTGGTGAACAGTCTTGGAAATGACAGTCGATGGCTGAGCTGGACAGGGATGGAAACCCATATGATCTTTTCGCTTGGACTGGATCTGCCGGGTTTTGCATCGTTCCCGCTGTTGGAGACCGACGCAGGGCGCGCTGTCCTGAGACAGCTTTACACCGACCAGATCGCGGTTGCGGAAGAGACCGGATGCGGGGCCTGTCTGGAAAGTGTGACCTGGATGGCCAATGCCGACCGCGCTGCAGCTCTGGGTTATGACGCAGACGCGCTT
Source organism: Alphaproteobacteria bacterium (assembly GCA_030431485.1). Taxonomy (GTDB): domain Bacteria; phylum Pseudomonadota; class Alphaproteobacteria; order Rhodobacterales; family Rhodobacteraceae; genus Marivita. The sequence continues at coordinate 5,102 of JAUIIR010000039.1, read as the reverse complement.
GAGCGGGTCAACCGCGAGGCGATCGCTTTCCTCAGGGAGCTTGAAGCAGAAGTTCCAGTGCTGCTGTCCGCGCAGATCGGGCCGTGCGGGGACGGCTATGAGGCAGGGAGACTGACCGCTGAAGCAGCGGAAGCCTATCACGCGACCCAGATCGGTATTTTGGCAGAAGCCGGAAGCGACATAGTCTCGGCCTTCACCATCGGAACCGTCGAGGAAGCCATTGGCATGGTCCGAGCGGCACAGGAGGTGGGTGTGCCGATCCATATGGCGTTCACGGTCGAGACCGATGGGACGTTGCCTGATGGCACAGCTTTAGCCGAAGCCATTGACCGGGTTGATCAGGCCACCGATGCGGGTGCAGCATGCTATCTGGTGAACTGTGCGCATCCAGATCATCTTGATCTGACCAAGGCTGGAGACCGGCTGGGGGGCTTGGTCGTCAATGCCTCCCGCAAGAGCCATGCAGAACTGGATGAAGCGGAGGAGCTGGACGACGGCAACCCGTCCGAATTGGGGGCGCAGATCGGAACACTGGCCCGCGCTTATCCGCAGATGCGCGTCTTTGGCGGCTGTTGCGGCACGGATCTGCGGCATCTGCGTGCGATTGGCCAGGCTGTGCACAACTGACGGCTTGACGATGGGCGCGTCGCACGCCATCCCACGTGCAGCAAAAGGAGACCGCCCATGACCCGCACCGTATTTGTGAACGGAGAGTATCTGCCCGAGGACGAGGCCAAAGTGTCGATCTTCGACCGGGCCTTTCTGATGGCGGACGGGGTCTATGAGGTGACGTCTGTACTGGGGGGCAAGCTCATCGACTTTGCCGGACATGCCAAACGGTTGGAACGGTCATTGAACGAGCTCGATATCAAGAAACCGGCGGTGTTCGACGACCTGCTGGAGATCCACCGCGAATTGGTGCGGGTGAATGGTATCGAGGACGGTCTTGTCTATCTTCAGGTCACGCGCGGCGCGCCGGGAGATCGGGATTTCGTCTTCCCCGATCCGGAAACGACCGAACCGACTGTCGTGCTCTTTACTCAGAACAAGCCAGGTCTGGCGGACAGCCCGGTGGCCAAGACCGGAATGAAGATCATTTCCATCGAAGACGTGCGCTGGGGCCGTCGCGACATCAAGACGGTGCAACTTCTCTATCCGTCGATGGGCAAGATGATGGCGAAAAAGGCCGGTGCGGATGACGCGTGGATGGTGCAGGACGGGCATGTGACCGAGGGCACCAGCAACAACGCCTATATCATCAAGGGAAACACGATCATTACGCGGGCGCTGTCGAACGACATTCTGCACGGGATCACCCGTGCCGCTGTGCTGCGGTTCGCCAAAGAGGCGCAGATGCAGGTGGACGAGCGCAATTTCACCATCGACGAGGCGAAAGAAGCGGATGAGGCGTTCATCACGTCGGCCTCGGCTTTTGTGATGCCGGTTATCGAGATTGACGGTGTGAGCCTGGGTGACGGGACACCGGGTGCCCGAACCGCACGGTTGCGCGAGATTTACCTCGACGAAAGCCGCAAGGCTGCGATCTGATTTATGAGAACGCCAGCGCGGGACAGCTACGATATCGTGATCGTCGGTGGGGCGATCATGGGATCGGCTGTGGCGTGGTTTCTGACCGATCTGGGCTTTGACGGGCGTATTCTGGTCGTTGACCGGGATATGAGCTTTGAAAAGACCGCAACAGTGACCTCAACGTCCTGCATTCGGCAGCAGTTCTCAACTGAGTTGAATGTGCGGATCAGCCAGTTCGGGGCGGATTTTGTCACACATCTGCGGGACTACATGGGTGGCGATCCACGTGTGCCGCAGCTGGGCATCCGCAATTTCGGCTATCTTTATCTGGCGGACAATGATGCCTTTGCCGACGATCTGCGGGCGCGGGCTTCTGTCCAGCAGGCGGCGGGGGCCGCGACACGTTTGTTGTCACGGGACCAGATCGCGCGGCTCTATCCGTTCTATGCTTTGGACGACATCGTGCTTGGGTCGATCAACACGCGGGACGAAGGCTATTTCGACAGCATGGCGGTGTTTGAATGGCTGCGACGGCAGGCTCAGGAGCGCGGTGTCGAGTATGTCGAGGCCGAAGCGATCGGGATGGAGGTTGCGGGCGCGCGGGTGCAGTCCATCACGCTGGGTGACGGGACGCGCATTGCCTGCGGGCAGGTGATCAACGCCGCCGGTCCCCGCGCCGGGCATGTGGCGCAGATGGCCGGGATCGACCTGCCGGTCGAGCCGCGCAAACGGTATTCCTGGGTGTTCAAGGCGGAACAACCGCTCGACCGGGACCTGCCGCTGACGATTGATCCGTCGGGCCTGCATGTGCGGGAAAACGGTGGTGGCACGTATCAGGCAGGTGGTCATTTCGGCGATGACCCAGCCGTCGGGTTTGACGATTTCACAATGGATCACGGGCTGTGGGAGGCTGAGGTCTGGCCGCTGCTGGCGGCGCGCATTCCGCAGTTTGAGGCGATCCGCTTGACCCATAGTTGGGTGGGGCATTACGAGATGAACACTTTTGACCACAACGCTGTGCTAGGGCCACATCCCGAACTGGTCAACTACCTGTTCATAAACGGCTTTTCCGGCCATGGCTTGCAGCAGGCCCCGGCGATGGGGCGCGGCCTGGCCGAGTGGATTTGCGAGGGCGGGTACCAGTCACTCGATTTGACCGAGTTCCACTATGACAGGCTTCTGAGCGGTGTGCCCAAAGTCGAAAAAGCGGTGATCTAAACCGGTTCGACCTCAAGCCAGACACCGCCTTCGGGCCGCAGGGTGATGATCATTACCGGATCGGGATCAACGCCCTTAACCGATTTGAAACGGAATCGCCCTAGCAAGGTGGCAAGGATGATCACCGCCTCCTGCAGGGCAAAGCTGGCACCGATGCAGATGCGCGGACCATCCCCAAAGGGGAGATAGGCGTATCTGTCGGGCTTTGCGCCATGTGCCCAGCGGTCGGGGTCAAACCTGTCAGGATCGGTCCACAGAAGGTGCGACCGGTGCAGCGCGTAGATCGGGATGATTACGGTGTCGCCGGGGTTGATCTGCGTGCCGCACAGCATGTCTGGCGCAAGTGCGGTGCGCGAGATGATGGCAGCGGGCGGATAAAGGCGCAGTGCCTCGTCGATGATCTGCCGGGTATAGGGCAGGTTGAGCAGATCGTCTGCGGTGGCGGCGCGGCCTTGCAGGACCGATTGCGCCTCGGTACGGGCGCGGTCCTGTATGGCGGGATCAAAAGCGCAGAGGTAGAAGGACCACGCCAACGTCAACGCGGTGGTCTCGTGCCCGGCGACGATGAAGGTGAGAAGGTTGTCGCGGATCTCTTCTGTGGTCATGCGGCGGCCGGTTTTCGGATCCTGACCCTCGCGCAGTAGGTCAAGCAGGTCTGGCGCGTCCCGGCCAACTTCGGCTTCGCGGGCGTCGATCACACGGTCGGCAGCGGCTTTCATGTCGCCCATGCCGTTTGCAGCAAGGTTGCGTCCCGGGCGCGGTAGCCAGTCGGGCAGGCCTAGCACATCGAACAGCGACACCTTACCGGCATCGCTGATGTAAAGATCAATCGCCTTGTGTACGGCATCGCGGTCAAAGCCGGTATCGCCCGAGAACGTGACGTCCGAAATGACGTCGAAGGTGGCGGTGATCATTTCGTCCAGCAGGTTCACGGCGCGTTTGCCTGTCTGCGCAATCCGGTTGGCGGAACGTTCGGCGGCGCGGGTCATGACAGGGGTCAAAGCGGTGACATTGCGGTGGGAAAAGGCGGGCGCGGCGGTGCGGCGCTGCCAGCGCCAATGCTTGCCTTCGGCAATGAACAGTGACTCGCCAATGGCCGGACGCAGCAAGTTCTTGGTGACGCGCGACTTGGGATAGCTCTCAACCGCTTCAAGCAGCACATGGCGGATTGCCGCCGGGTCGGTCAGCATGTGCCACGGCGTCCCGGTGCGTCCCGAAACGATCGGCTGGCGGGTTGTAACCTCTGGGATAATGGTCAACAGGTTTTGTCGCGACGCCTGCCAGCTTTGCAGGATATTGAGCGGCTCACGCACCAGGTCCGCGCGCACCGGAAGGGGCCAAGACGTGTCTGGTATGTCGGGGTCAACGCTCTGCATCTCACCAAGAGGTTAGTCCGCAGCATCAACCCGACCAGTGCGGTTGCGTTGCGCCGCCTGACCCGCTGAGATAGACAGAACCGAATGATTGTCCCGGGGGTCGCGATGCGCCGTTTTCTTGTTGCTTTGCCAGTGGTTCTGGCCCTCGCCGCCTGCGGTAGTTCCACCCGTGATCTTGAAGGCCCGACGGAACCGCTTGGCAATTTCCGGATCGGGCATATCGGGGTCGTGGCGCCGAACCTGCAAAAGCTTCTGGTGTCCCGCGACGCCACCGAAGTCGAGTGGATCAACGCTGTGACGAAAGCCCTGACCGAGCGGTTCAGCCGTTTCGAGGGCGACAAGTACTATCACCTGGGTATTTCGGTCGAAGCCTATTCGCTGCCGCCCCCCATCATTCCGGGCAAGTCCGCCGTGGCGATGAATGTCACGCTTTGGGATGATGCGGCACAGGCAAAGATGAACGCCGAGCCGAAACAGATACAGGTGATTAAGGTGTTCGAGTCGCGGATTTCCAAGAACCGCGAACAGCAACTGACCGGCCTCGCCGAAGAAGCGGCCCGCCTGATCGAAGTCTGGCTTCGGGAAATGCAGGAAACCGATGGCTGGTTCACCGGGCCTGTTGCCGGCGCCTCGCCAGAGGCAGTGGTAAACACCGGATCGCAGCTCCCTCCGCTTGAGCCCGCCGACACCCCGCTTGGTGCGCTGCGTTGAAAACAGCGCTTTGCAAACACAAGGCCTGAACCTCCGGTCTTCGGTGCGTTTGGGCTTGATTTTCCGGTTTTCTCCGCATAGATGGCCCGCGATGAAAACCGGGTCGGGTGGACCCCCCAATTCACGAGGCGTCTGAAGAGATGGCAAAGGAAAAGTTTGAGCGCGGTAAGCCGCACTGCAACATCGGCACGATTGGTCACGTTGACCACGGCAAGACGACGCTGACGGCGGCGATCACGAAGTACTTTGGCGACTTCAAGGCGTATG
>JAUIIR010000001.1 GCA_030431485.1 Alphaproteobacteria bacterium | reverse complement strand
CGAGGTGATCGACATCGCCCCCGACACGATGCGCTCGCGCATGGTCAAGTCCCCCGCCGAAATCGCCCTGATCACCGAAGGCGCGCGCGTGGCCGATGTGGGCGGCTATGCCATCCGTGACGCCATCAAAGCCGGTGCCCGCGAGATCGACATCGCCATGGCGGGCCGCGACGCGATGGAGCTCGAGATCGCCCGTAGCTTCCCCGAGAGCGAGATGCGCGACAGCTGGGTCTGGTTCCAGTCCGGCCTCAACACCGACGGCGCACATAACCCGGTGACGATGCGCGAACTGCAATACGGTGACATCCTCAGCCTCAACACATTCCCGATGATTTCGGCCTATTACACGGCACTGGAACGCACGCTGTTCCTTGGTGAGCCCGACGCAGAGTCCCTGCGCATCTGGAACGCCAATGTTGCCGCGCATGAACTCGGCCTGAGCCTGATCAAACCGGGCATCTCCTGCGCCCAAATCTGCGACGAAATCAACCGCTTGTTTGCACAGGAAAACCTGCTGCAGTACCGGTCCTTCGGTTATGGCCATTCCTTCGGCATCCTCAGCCACTACTACGGCCGCGAAGCCGGTCTGGAACTGCGCGAAGACATCGACACGGTGCTGGAGCCGGGCATGGTTGTCTCCATCGAACCGATGCTCTGGATCCCCGAGGGCACAGCGGGCGCGGGCGGCTACCGAGAACACGACATCCTTGTCGTGACCGAGGACGGGGCCACCAACATCACCGGCTTCCCCTACGGCCCGGAGCATAATGTGATCGGGTGAGATCGCCGATCATGAAATCTGCTGTCGCGCCAGCGGCAGCGACGCGTCCGCTCCATGGCGGGCGGACGCTTGCACTATTAACTTGGCGCGCCCGACGATTGTGTTGGCACCTCTCCTTCCCGATACCAATCCAGCACATACACCCGGATCGCTGAGGCCAAACCGACCTCGATATCCCGACCTTCGTCGATCTCCGCAGCCAATGCATTGATCGGCATGTCCCGTGCCGCGGCAATCTCCCGAAACGCGCGCCAGAACGAATCCTCCAGAGACACGCTTGTGCGGTGCCCCCGAAGCGTCAGCGACCGTTTGACAGGCCGTCCGCTCATGTGGTGGATTTGCCGTCCAGATCGCGCTTGCTCTTTTCGGCCCGTGCTTTCTCCAAAGCCTTCTGCGCCTTGGTACGCCCGAACTTTACCGCGTTTTCATCCGCCTTGGCCCGCTTTTCGGCACGCACCTTGGTCTTGCGAAACTGGTTGAGGTTGGTGACATTGCTCATGCGCCAATCCTGGCACCGCGCCCGATGAAATTCCAGCCCTTCCCGCCGCGCATCATCTCAATCCGGCTTCTGCAAGGACCAGACTTGCTCGTTCGGATAGCCCTTGGCCCAATCGGCGGGAACCCAACATCTCAATTCGTCGACATCCTCGGGCGCATACAACTCCTGATACCCGGTTACCTGAAACCCGATCTCCTGAAACAGTGCAAACCAATCGGCCATCGTCAGGTTGAAGGTCACACCGCTTGGGTCAATCTCGACCTCTGTCCAATCAGCACCCCACAGACCACGATAGCGGCGGTGCAGCACCGGCTCGCACGGCGCACCGTTCAACGGCGTGCAGATGATCGACAAGGGATGGTTTCCCAGAAACACCAATCGCCCACCAGGCCGCAACAAGCGCCACGCCTCGCGCAGCCATATTTCAGGTCGACACCAGATCGCAGCGCCATATTCCGAAATCGCAAAGTCAAACGCGGCATCCGGCAGCCCTGTTGCCTCGGCATTGCCTTCGAGAAAGGTGATCTCCGCACCCGTCTCTGTCGCCAACCGCCGCGCTGTCGCCAGTTGTGCGGCAGACACGTCGATGGCTGTCACTTCGGCACCACGCCGCGCCATCCAGCCCGAAACATAGCCGGTACCGCAGCCCAGTTCGACAGCCGCGAGCCCGGTCATATCGTCCGGCAAAAGGCGCAGATCGACGTCAGGCAACCCCCAGATGCCCCATTGCGGCTCAGAGGCCCACAACCGTTCCCCGCTTGCCACCCAGTTCTCGGCATCGTTCTGCCAGACATCGCGGTTGATCGAGATATGGTCTTTCGTCATGTGAAAAATCTTTGCGCGAAATAAAGAAGCTGCCGCAATATCTCGCGACTGCCTCTAAAATCATAGCAAAAATGCTGAGCAGTCCCAGTCGGTCAAACTGCACGTGCCGGAGTTCTGGGCCTCACGTACCAATACCACACGCGATACGCTTCGAGCGCGGCAAGCGGGCCAAAGTGGATCAAGGCCGCAGTAGGATGGCCCCAGTCATGCAGCGAAGCCCAGTGCACCAGCGTCAGAACGGCTGCGGGATAGGTCCAGCGCTGAAGGGTTTTCCAACGCGTCCCCATGACGCGCACGAAATAGTCCGTCGATGTGACGGCAAGCGGGATGAAGATCACGAAAGCCACCCACCCGGTCCAGATGTAAAGCCGGGGCAGTTCGGTGATGACCGTGTCCAAGGACGCCTTGTCGATCAGGTAGAAGGCGGTATGCGCCGCAGCATAGGCAAAGGCGGCAACACCGAAATAGCGCCGGTTCTTCTTAAGCCAGCGTGGGAATGCGGCGGACTTGAAAAGAAGGATCAGCGGAGACGCCAGCATCGCGATGATCAGGAACCGCGCGGCGAATTCGCCGGTTGGGTGCACAAGAATGTGGTAAATTCTGGGGTTGGTGGATGTGGCAAGATCATAGGTCATGCCAAAGGCAGGCAAGGCCAAGACGAGCCAAAGCCAATAGGGAGAGAAGCGCGACATGGATCAGTCCTGAATAACGATAGTCACATGCCTAGACTCACGCAGGACCAAACACTTTCCGTCGCAAAAAAAGAGGACGCACAACGCGCCCTCTCGGTTCCTGATGGCCGCTCCTGCTGAACTACCCCTTCGGACCGATCATGTCCTCGGGACGCACAACGCGGTCAAAAGTCTCGGCATCGACAAAGCCCAGCGCAATCGCCTCTTCCTTGAGCGTCGTGCCGTTCTTGTGCGCGGTCTTGGCGACCTTGGTGGCGTTGTCATAGCCGATGGTCGGCGCCAACGCGGTCACGAGCATCAGCGATTCCTTCATCAGCTTGTCGATACGCGGCTCATTCGCCTCGATCCCTAAGAGCATCCGCTCGGTAAAGCTGTCCGCCGCATCACCCAGCAATTGCATGGACTGCAACAGGTTGTATGCCATCATCGGATTGTAGACGTTCAGCTCGAAATGGCCCTGAGAGCCGGCAAACTTGATCGCCGCATCGTTGCCCATCACATGCGCCGCCACCTGCGTCAGCGCCTCGGCCTGCGTCGGGTTCACTTTACCCGGCATGATCGACGATCCCGGCTCGTTCTCCGGCAGGATCAGCTCGCCCAGACCCGAGCGTGGTCCCGACCCAAGGAACCGGATGTCATTAGCGATCTTGTAGCAGGACCCGGCCACCGTCGCCAAAGCGCCCGACATGAAGACCATCGCGTCATGCGCGGCCAGCGCCTCGAACTTGTTGGGCGCGGTCACGAACGGCAGACCGGTGATCTCGGCCATGTTCGCCGCCACGGTCTCGCCCCAGCCCTTTTTGGTATTGAGGCCCGTGCCCACAGCCGTGCCACCCTGCGCCAGCTCGTAGATCCCCGGCAGGCAGGCGTTGACCCGCGCAATGCCTTGACGGATCTGATGCGCGTAGCCCGAGAACTCCTGCCCCAGCGTCAGCGGCGTGGCGTCCTGCGTGTGTGTTCGGCCAATCTTGATAATGTCTTTGAATTCTTCGGATTTCTGCTCAAGTCCCGCAGCCAGCTTCTCCAGCCCCGGCAGCAGTGTATCCCGTACCATCATCGCGGCGGCTATGTGCATCGCCGTCGGGAAGGTGTCGTTCGACGACTGTCCCATGTTACAATGGTCATTAGGGTGCACCGGGTCTTTAGAGCCGATCACACCGCCCAGAATTTCGATCGCGCGGTTCGCGATGACCTCATTGGCATTCATGTTCGACTGGGTGCCTGATCCGGTTTGCCAGACCACCAGCGGGAAATTGTCATCGAATTTGCCGTCGATAACCTCCCCCGCGGCCTGAATGATGGCATCGGCCAGACGCGGGTCCAGGTCGCCAGACGCCTTGTTCGCCTGTGCACAGGCTTTCTTGATCACGCCCAGCGCGCGGACAATGGCAACGGGCTGCTTTTCCCAACCGATAGGAAAGTTCATGATCGAGCGCTGCGTCTGCGCGCCCCAATATTTGTCCGCCGGAACTTCAAGCGGACCAAAACTGTCGGATTCGGTGCGGGTCTGAGCCATGATCGCCTCCTCGGTATACGGTTGCATGCCGTTTATCGGCACCCAGCCCGAGGAGCAATTGTCAATCCATGCACAGACTACTTGCGGAACGTGTCGAGGCTGACCACTTCGGCGTCTTTACGCTCGGACTCTGCTTTTCCACTGTCCTCGGCTTTCGGTCGTGCCTTCGGCTCTTTGGTCGGGGTGGGCGCAGGCACCAAAGCCCCCTCGTCCAGACCTTCGCCTTCCATGCTCTCAAAGCGCAGCCCGAATTCGACGGACGGATCGACAAAGGTCAGAATGGCGTCAAAGGGGATATACAGCCGCTCTGGTGCATCGCCAAAGTTCAGCGTGACTGCAAACCCGTCTTCACCGACATCAAGATTGTCAAACCAGTGCTGCATGACCACAGTCATCTCACCGCGATAGCGGTCCGAAAGCCAATCCGCGATTTCGACATCCGGATGACCGGTGTCAAAGGTGATAAAAAAGTGATGCTCTCCCGGCAGTCCATCCTGCTGAACGTCCTCAAGGACGGTGCGGATCAATCCGCGCATCGCCTGATGCATCAGGCTTCCATAGTTGATGCCAGTCGTCATCGCGTCCTCTCCCGAGTCACTTCGATCATATTGCATAAAATCCAAAACAAAAGGCTTGGGATGCCTCAATGTCGTGCAACCACCACAATTTCCTCAACCGAAGACCGTGCTGATTTCACGCAGGATTTTTCGACGGATTGCCCGGCCATAGTCCCGGTGTCCGCGCGCGGTTTCAACGAACCCGTCAGCGGTGATGACATTGCGCTCATAAAAATTGGTGATGGCCCGCCCCAGCCCCTCGATGGCCAATCCATTCACAGTCACGCCTGAACGTTCCGCCGTCCGACGGAACCGCCCGACATCCCCTCCTGCATTGGGCGTGCCGTCACCTGACATATCGATCACACGCCGCGCGCAATCAGGACCGCTGTCAAAATGGCGCAGCGCCGTGTTCAACGCTTCCGCCGGCGCGGTATTGGACATGATAAACGCACGTGGCAGGCGTTGCACCGCTGCCGCAAACAGCTGCACATGGCTGGGGCTGAGCATCTGGGTCCAGTCGAGGCTCACCTCCTGCGAATCCACGCCAGACCATTGAATCACGCTCAACGCCACCTGATCCCTCACGAGGATCTCGGCAATCTCCGGGTCTCGCAATGCAGCGGCCAAACCGTCGATCTGAAGACGGTATTCTCCGGCATCCACAGATTGCGACACGTCCATCGCCAACACCAATGCCGTCCGGCAGGCCTGCACCGGTTGCGCAAGACAGAGACAAAAGAACAGGCTTCGCCACAACATCATCCCACGCTTGCTGTATGAAGAAGAGAGGTCAAGAAAAACACGCGTGATCAAATTGCACGTTACCGCGTTTTCCCTTTGATCTTGCACGCATGTCGCAGTCATATGCCGAAAAATTGGGAGAAGACCACCATGCGCGCAGCCATCATTCAGGCGTTTAACGAAGATCTGTCCATCGAGACTGTCTCTGACCCCATATGCCCCGAGAATGGCGTTGTGTTGCACGTCGAAGCCTGCGGTGTCTGCCGGTCCGATTTCCACGGCTGGACCGGTGAGCACCCCAAGGTGAAACCCGGCGACATTTTGGGCCACGAATATTGTGGCACCGTGGTTGAGGCTGGCGCGCAAGCCAAACACAGGGTGGGTGACCGTCTGATCGCTCCGTTCATCCTGTCCTGCGGCAGCTGCCCCGCCTGTCAGACCGGTGTGTCCAACACATGTGCACACCAGATCGTCCCGGGCTTCGGTACGCCGGGCGCCTATGCCGAACTGGTGGCGGTGCCGTTTGACCATAATCTGGTCCCCCTGCCCGAAAGCATGTCGCCCGCGCTTGCCGCAGGGCTTGGCTGCCGCGTCACCACCGCCTGGCACGCGCTCACCGATCGCGCCAATGTGCGTGCAGGCGAATGGGTTGCTGTACACGGCACAGGAGGAATCGGCCTGTCCGCAATGCTGCTGGCCAAAATGCTGGGTGCGCAGGTCGTGGTTGTGGATGTGGTGGACGAAAAACTGGAACACGCCAAAAGCCTTGGCGCGGATGCCGCTGTGAATGCGATGAATTCGGATGTCGCCGCTGCGATTCACGACATCACCAGCGGCGGCGCGCACGTCTCGATCGAAGCGCTTGGGATTGAGGCCACCACAAACGCCTCTATCGACTGCCTGCGCATACTGGGTCGCCACGTTCAGGTGGGCATGCCCGCCGGCGAAACCGGTATGATGACGGTCAATATGCGCGGGATCTACAGCAAGCAACTGTCCTTCTTCGGAACGCGCGGCATGCCCGCGTGGAAATACCCAACGCTGCTCGACATGATTGAACGCGGCCAGGTGGATCTGAGCCCGATGGTGGCGCGCGAGGTCACTCTGTCCGGAGCCAGCGCCGAACTGGCGGCGATGCGCGGGCCAACAGCGCCGGGAACCGCAGTCATCACAGACTTCACACAATAGGTGAGGTTTAACCCATAAGCAATTGAAAATGCAGGCTTCTGTTGCCAGGTGCCTGCGAACCCCGCCTGACGCGGCTAGGCATCAGGGCTTAAAGTTTCGGTAGATCCGACTGCTTACGCAGCCATTGCCACCGGAGCATGGTTGTCATTTGCAACTATACTTTGTGAACCGATAACGGTGGTATCTCACCGGGACAAAGCTAACGTGTTTAGACGTTCGTCGATCCTGTTTCGGCCCCATGATCCTGCAAATGACAGGTATTTGGTGGAGCCGCCGGGTACCGCCCCCGGGTCCGAGCCGCTTATTGAACGCGCGTTTATGTCCATAGTCCCCGAAGGAACACAACGAATATCGGTCTTTGGCAGCCGGATTTCAAGGGCAGAGTGCAAGTGTCACGGTCGAAATCCCAGCGCTTCGGCAATGGCATCCGCATCGAACATCCGCATCATCTGATGTGTGTGACTGCAGTTGCGCCGCAACACCAACTCGACCGGTTCTGCAATGGCCTGCCCCGTTTCATCGGTAAACGCGACACCGCCAATCGGATCGAGGAACGGCGCGCAAAGGTCGGCATCGGGAACCGTGTATTTATGGATGAGATCCATTTTTTCGGCCGGCATATCCCAACCAAGCGGCAGGTCCATCGCGGCGTTGTTCACCAGTGATTGAAACGTGCCCATGTAGATCTGCGGATTGGGGTCTCCGCTGCCCGCAAAATCCTGCCGCAGGCTGCATGACGAGCCCCCGGAAAATCCGCAGCGGCGCTCTTCAAGCATGGCAATGGCCAGCTCTCCACGTGCGGTCCGGGATTGCAGAAGGGTCTTGATCGGATCCGCCAGAAATGACTGCTCGCCGCCAGTGACAAACTCGGCTGGCGTGTTACGCACCAAAACACTGACCACAAAGAACGGAACTTCACATGCGCCCCAGGTCTCGGAGTTGTTCAGCCGCGCGACAGGACGCCCACGTATCTCGGCACAGCCGGATGACGGAGCGCATGGAGACGCCTGCGTCAGCGACCGATGGGCATAATCGTCGTCTACGCCGTCCCAGATCACGTCCTCACGAGATGAACAGGACAGGCTGACACCACCCACCGTGTCAGAGGTGATGGAGAGCATGATTTCGGACAAGGTCTCTGCGCTAGAGTTTTCAAAATACCCGCCATCAACAAGGTTGACGGACCGGCGCTGAATGGGCCCTTCAGTTTGCCACGCGTCATCCGGTGTGCCCGGTGGATTGTCGAGAAATTCGTTGAACGCCCGCTCCGTCGTAAATCGCAAAGAGGGCGTCACCCACGGAAAGCTTGCAGACGCGAGGGCGACACTGCCGATCTCGGGCCCAATCAGACGCTGCTCTCCGCCCTCCAGATCGCCTGAAAACCGGAAGAAGTCGATATTGGTCTCGGCAAGGGTCTCGAACGGAAATGGAGAAAAGACAAACCGGTTGCCCGTTTCGACATTGGTTGTAACGGACACAATCGCCGGCCTCTTCCCCAGCTTGTAGCCGTAAAAATCGTGGTTCTCGTCAAAGGTCCAGAAATGCTCCCAATAGGCCGTATCGGCGACCGGGCGATATAGATTAGAGACCGCATTGAAACTCTCCAAAAGCACATGCGACCTGCCCTTCTCGGACGCCCCCAGAAACAACAGCTTGCGCGGGATTTCGACAAAAAGAAAATGTGCAAGAAGCGGCGTAAGGTGGTCGGTGGCAAGGTAATCCGTGTGGCGGGTTGCTGCCCCGTCCCCGCAAGGGGCCACCTCGCTCTGCTCAGTCCCGTTCATATTGGCATGGAACAGCGTGTTGCCCACCTGTCCACCTGACACGCCTACCATCGCAAAGACGTGCTGGCCAAAGTTCGGACAGCGTTCGCTCATCTTGGACAGGAACGTGAAACTATGTGCCATCGCATAGCCGCCGCCCCCCTCCGACGCGATGAGGAAGACCGGGTATGGCAGGTTGTTTTGGCGATAGTAATCGGCGTCGGGACGGTCAAACAGCCAGAGCGCAAACGGATCGGCATGGCCGAAATTCGAACCGGCATAAGGTTGGAGCGGCTTGTATTCTGCGTTGTGCTGGAACTCGTAGGCCAGAAGACTGGCAACAACCAGCGCCACCGACGCGAACAGCCATCTTGGCCATCGCGTCAGGATCGCCACTCCCAAAGCCAACAGCGCCAGAAAAAGCGTAAGAACCATCGGCGCGCCCATATCCCTTGGCAGGTGCACCGGAAAGAGCGAGAAAAGCGTATAGAGCACGACAAATACACCGATCACGATACCGCCGATATAGGCCATCTCATCGCCGTTCTCCCATCGCGAATTCGGGGCCAAAAAGAACATCAGCAAAGCTTGTCCCGCCACAAGCGCCACCACAGACAAATCGCCGCCCCCGCTCCACGGCGCGAGGAAGCCAACGATGACTGTCGGGGCAAGAAACAGAATGGCTTCCGGTATCAGCCAGTAGCGCGTTCGCACAAACGGGCGCACTGCAAACAGCAACAAAGCCCCCACCGCGATCAGCAAGCTGGCAACGACGCGTTCCCACGGGCCGGACAGATCGGCGAAAGCGGCCTGAACCTGAAGATTTGCACTTGTGACAAGAAGGTAGAGCGCCAAACAGTACAAAATCACGACAGTTCGCGTGACCGCGTAATCGCCCAGTTTGGCCAGAAAGCTGCGAAGCGCTTTGAATGACATGAGACAAATCTTTCCGCTACAAAATGAATGCTACGACAATGTCCGCAACCAAGACGGTCACGCAACGATTCATCTCAACGGTCGGTCGAATCCCTGCTCCAAAGCATCTGGCGCTTGCGCTTTGATCGTTGCATGCTGACAAAACCGCAGGGAGAAAGTCAGAATGGCGCCATCGGATACGGTGTCCTTCACGCAGATGAAGGACGGCACTAAAGAAGATTACGAGCTGCTGGAAAAGCTTGAGAAGCCGTACCTCGCCCTCACTCCGGACCGCGTGCTGGACGAATTGCGGCGTCAGGGCGAGACCACGCTCGAAGGGTACCGCATCACCCGTTTGCAGCACGGGCTGCAATCGGCGACCCGTGCCGAAGCCGACGGCGCGGACCTTGACTGGATCGTTGGCGCACTGCTGCACGATGTCGGCGATGGGCTGGCCCCGCAGAACCATGACCGCTTTTCAGCCGAGGTGATCCGCCCCTTCGTCCGCTGGGAGGTCGCGTGGGTTGTCGAACATCACGGCATCTTCCAGATGCTTTACTACGGCCACCATTACGGCTGGGACCGCAACGCGCGGGATCAGTTCAAGGACCACCCTTGTTTCCAGTCCTGCGCCGACTTCTGCGAACGCTGGGACCAATCGTCGTTTGATCCTGACTACCCCATGAAACCGCTCGAACACTTTGAACCGATGGTGCGCGAGGTCTTCGCCCGCAAGGCCTATGACCCCGCCGTAATCCGCGAAGGGGTGGTGGTCGGGCTACCCTGACCGCGTTCGGGACCGGGAAAAGACATCGTCACATGCGGAGCGCTGTCACAAGCATTGGCACGATCCGTCCGTCCCTGATTGCCGTCGTATTATTGTTGCGCCGCTCATCCATTCCGCTGCCCATCGCCGGCGTGTCCTTGGGCGCTGGACCGCTGGGCGGCAGTGGCGGGGGTGCGTTCTTTGCGTGGTCGGTGAGATTGGTAAACCCGGCCTCGGCCAAGCCTTGCAAGAACGCGGCGGGGGATGTCGCAAAGCTTGTTTCTTCCGTCATTGCCCAAGGCAACGGGTAATTGACAGGCGCAGTGCCGCTTTCACCCAGATGGGTCAGGACATAGGTTCCACCGGGGCGCAGAACCCGATACGCTTCGGCAAACATGGCAGCCTTGTCCGGCACGTTCATCGAAACATTCTGGCTCCAAACCAGATCGAAGCTGGCGCTCTCATAGGGCAGGTTCGTGACCGATCCGACCCTGTGCGAAATCCGATCCTCCAGCCCGACCAATACGTCAAGCTCGGCTGCGGCTTTGACATACTCCGCGCTCAGATCAATCGCCTCGACCACACACCCAAAATTGTGCGCAAGCCACCGTGAGGAGCCTCCGACACCGCTGCCCGCGTCCAGCACAGCCGCACCATGGTGCACCTGTGCCGCGTCCGCCATGCTTTGGGTCAAACGCACGCCGCCATGATGCAATTGGTCGAAAGGAAACAGCACCTCCAGCCGCACAGAGCCGGGTTGCGCATCGGACAATCCAAGTTCAGCAAGGATGCGTTGCGTCAGGTCGGACGCGCCATAATGCGCAGCAACCCTGTTTTCGATCTCGGCGTGATCCATCACATCCTCCCCCATTTGCACTGGCATGGTGCCGTGGGATCACCTTAACACAGCAGCCGACGTCAAACAGCATGCGTTCCTGAACGCGCCATACGTCAGACAGCACTGGCAACCCGAAACGCATTGGCCCACTTGAATCAGGCGCCAAGCTGTTGTGAGCTTTCCGCACGGAACTTGGAGAACCCACGTGCCACAAACCCGCCTCTTCGCCGCCAAGCAGGGCCAGACGCTGTTTCAACCCGGTCAGGAATGCCCCGGTTTTCTCGACCTGACCAAAGGGGCGATCCGGGTGATGCTGACAGGGGCATCCGGCCGCGAGGTGGTGCTGTACCGCGTCCGACCCGGTGAAGTCTGCTTGCAAACCTTCTCCTGTCTGGTGGACGGGCACACCTATGGCGCCGAAGGCATCGTCGAGGCGGATATTGAAGGCACTCTGATCCCGGCGGCGCAGTTCCGCCATCAGATGGAGAACGACACCACCTTCCGTCAGAAGGTGCTCAGTTCTGTCGCGGTGCGCTTTTCCGAGTATCAGCAGCTTGTCGAAGATGTCGCCCTGACCGGATTCGACGCACGTCTGGCCAAGGCGCTGCTGCGCTTGGCCGATCCGAATGGTACCGTGCACGCCACGCATGCCGCTCTCGCCGCCGAAACCGCCTCGGGTCGCGCCTACGTCACCCGGCGACTGGCCGCGATGGCCCGCAATGGCGTGGTAGAACAAGTACCGGACGGCATCGCCATCAAAGACAAACGCGCCTTGGAACAGATTGCCGCAGATCTTCGGTGACTCTGTCACCGTCGCCGAATGCTCCCTTTGCTAGTCTCCCTTCAGGAACATGAAAAGGAGACCAACCATGACCAAGAACGAAGGAACCATCGACCGCGCCCTACGTGTGATTGTCGGCCTTGTCCTGCTGTCGCTCGTCTTTATCGGACCGCAAACCATGTGGGGCCTGATCGGCATCGTGCCGCTTGCCACCGGATTGATCGGAAATTGCCCGCTCTATTCGATTCTGGGCATCAACACCTGCTCAATGAAAAGCTGAGAGCCAAAGGATCGCGCACCTTGCGCAACTTGTGATTGGACCGACCGCGTGTGGTTGGGCATCCTGACGGTATGAAAACCATTCTTGCCCTGCTGATCTCGGTCGGCCTCTTTCTGCCACCTGCCGCCACAGCCCAGGAGATCGAAGTCGATCTCGAACTGGTGCTGTTGGTCGACGTCTCCCGGTCAATGACCGAACGCGAATTGGAGATTCAACGCAAAGGCTACGCCGAAGCACTGCGTTCGGACGAGGTTTTTGCCGCTCTGCAATCGGGCCTGCTTCAGACAGTCGCCGTCACTTATGTCGAATGGGCAGGCACGCAAGAAATCGTGGTGGACTGGCGGCTGTTGCACAGCCGTGAAGACCTTGACGCCTTCGCTGATGTGCTCATCTCGCGGTTTGATCCTGCATTGCGGCGCACGTCGATTTCCGAAGCTTTGATGTTTGGCGAATTTCTGATCGAAACAAACAAATACAAAGGCTTAAGGCGCGTTATTGATATCTCGGGTGATGGGCCGAACAATCAGGGACGCACCGTGACCGTGGCCAGAGATGCTGTCGTCGCCAGCGGCATCACCATCAACGGCCTGCCTCTGCTGACCCGCGAAGGCATGGACAGCAGCTGGCATCTGGAACACCTTGATATCTACTACGAGACATGTGTCATCGGCGGCCCCGGCGCCTTCGTCATCCCGGTTTTTGACTGGGACGATTTCGCAGAAGCGGTCAAACGCAAACTTGTTCTGGAAATGGTGTCACGCCCGCCAGAGGCTGACATCGTGCCGGTTCAATCCCTGCAGCGCGATCCGACAGACTGTCGGATCGGCGAGAAAATCTGGCAAGACCGCCGCCGCTACTGGGACAGCCCCTGAGCGCCCGGCAGGTTAACGATCAGCAACCAAGCTGCAAACACCGCCTCAAACAGGAAATATAGATGCGCCTTGGGAAAGGGCGGCTTGTCAAGCAGCAGCGACAACCCGCGCCCCAGACCCGCGCCCAGATAAACAAACCCCATCATCGCATAGGCCCAAGGCGTGCCCAGCCACAAGCACGCGGCCCCCACGATGACGAACATGCCGCCCACCGACGCGCGCAGTTCGGACAGGCCCATCGTCGTCTCGCCGGTCTCCAGATCCAGCACCCCGGCCGTATAGCGCGGTGCCAGCATCCCGAACGCGCCCAAGGCGATGGTCAGAATAGCGGCAATAATGTTCAGAATGTCAATCATGGTGGTCCTCTTGGTGTCCCGGCTAAACCGCTGACATAGCCCAACGTTCCCCCGCTTCATCAAAAAATTGGCGCATTGTTCTGGCACTGCTACACTTGCCCAAAAGCAAGAGCAGTCCGCCCATGCCCGCCCCGCCCCAGACCGTACGCCGCCGAAAGGTGTTCTACATTCCCGGCTACGATCCCTTCCCGGCCCGCCGGTACCGCGAGCTGTACCGCACCGAAGGCACCAAACAGGCCGAGATCTCGGGCTACGGGTTGCATGTTGAAGCCAGTATGCAGGACGGCACGTATGGCTGGCACGCCTCGGCCCTGATCGATGACACCCGAGTGACCGCCGAATTCGAAGTACTGCTGTGGTCCGACATCGTGCGCGACAGCATGTCGAACAGCATCCCTGCCACCTATTGGCAACTGATCCGGACAAGCTGGATCTATATCTCCAGCGGCACCCTGCGACGACTGGCGGTGCTCCCCAAAGGGCCGCTGGTCGCTGCCCTCTACCCAATTGGCGTGCTGATGCTGCAATTCCTCGCCGCGCTGTTTGCCGCGCATCTGATCGGATGGGGTCTAAGCACCGTCTTCGAGGCTGCCATCCTCTGGGCGCTAGGCCCCGGCGCGGTGCTGAACTGGGGCATATCGCTGCTCTATTGGACACCGTTTTTCGTCATTGTCGTGCTTGTCCTGCGCTGGTTCAAAGCGCAGGACCGCCGTATCTATGCCTATTACCTGATGCACGATTACGCCTTTTCCGCAGGCCACAAAGGCGCAACTCCGCCCGCGCTGCAAACCCGGCTGGACGAGTTCCGCGGCATCATCGGCACTGCCCTGCTTCAGGACTACGACGAGGTGCTGGTGGTCGGCCATTCCTCGGGCGCCCATCTGGCGGTGTCGATCCTCGCCGACATCCTGCGCAACACCCCGGACCTGCCCGCACGACCCGCCCTGTCGTTCCTGAGCATCGGCCACGTGATCCCGATGGTGTCTTTTCTCCCCAACGCCTGGGAGTTGCGCCGCGACCTGCAACTCCTGTCGGAACAGGACGAGATTGTCTGGATCGACGTCACAGCCCAAGGCGACGGTTGCTGTTTTCCTCTGTGTGATCCGGTGGGTGTGTCGGGTGTGGCAACCCGTGACAAGCAATGGCCCGTGGTGTTCTCGGCGCAGTTCTCGCGCACGATGGCACCCGAGCGCTGGACAGCGCAGCGGCGGCAGTATTTCAAACTGCACTTTCAGTATTTGTGCGCCTTCGAGAACCCGCTCGACTACGATTACTTCCAGATCACCGCAGGCCCGTTGACCCTCGGCCAGCGATACGCCACCCGCGCGCCCTCCCCCAGCCGGATCGACGTATCGGTGTCAAAATACACAAACACCGCCCTGTGATCCCACCCAAGCCCATATCACGCCCCGACCGCGTGTCGCTGTGGCGCTATCTGCGGCTTTTCAGGCAGGACATCTTGTCGGCCCAACCCGAGCGGCTCTATGGCGCTTGGATGGCCGAGTTTCGCACGCCGTTCTTTCGCTCCTACCTCGCCAATGATCCAGCCTTGGTGCAGACGATCCTGCGCGACCGCCCGCGCGATTTCCCGAAATCTGACCGCATCGGCGAAGGACTGCGCCCGCTCTTGGGTCAATCGGTGTTCCTGACCAACGGACCGGTTTGGGATCACCAACGCCGCATCATCGACCCGGCCTTCGAGGGTGGACGCCTCGCGCATAGCCTGCCAGCCATGTGGGACGCCGGTCACGCGATGGTGGCGCGTGTGCTGGAACAGATCGGCGATGGCAAAGTGATCGAGATCGAGGAAATCGCCAGCCACGCCGCCGCCGACGTGATCTTCCGAACCCTGTTTTCGATCCCCATCGAGGACAGTATCGCGGCACAGGTCTTCCACGAATTCCGCGCCTACCAGCGCAGCCAGCCGATCCTGAACCTTGCTGCCTTCGTGCCCCTGCCGCGGTGGTTTCCCCGCTTTCACCGAGCCGAGACCAAACGCGCGGCAAAACGCATCCGAGTACTGATCACCCAGCTTGTAGATCAGCGGCGGGAGGCCATCGCAAACGGCAGCGCGCCCGACGATTTGGCGACCCGGATCATGACCACCCCCGATTCCGACACCGGTGAGTGTTTCACCGCCGCTGAAATGGTCGATCAGGTCGCGATCTTCTTCCTCGCCGGGCACGAAACCAGCGCCAGCGCGCTTGGCTGGGCGCTTTACTGCTGTGCTGCGGCCCCCAAATGGCAAGATCGCATCGCGCAGGAGGCCAGCGCATTGACCGATCCGAAAGAGGTCAAGCGCCTGACCACCAGCCGCGACGTGTTCCGCGAAACCCTAAGGCTCTATCCCCCGGTTCCGATGATGGTGCGCGAAACCACACGTCCCGAGACCTTCCGCAAACGCCCCATTCCCAATGCCGCGCAACTGGTGCTCAGCCCGTGGCACCTGCACCGGCACACAAAACTCTGGGACGACCCCGACACCTTCGATCCATCCCGCTGGCAAAACGACCAAACTCGCCAATCCGCCCGCGACGCCTATATGCCGTTCAGCGCAGGCCCCCGTGTCTGCCCCGGTGCGGGCTTTGCCATGGCCGAAGGCCCGTTGCTGCTGTCACTGCTCCTGCGCGCGGTCGAAGTCACACCCGTGGCCGGCAAAACGCCCCAGCCCGTCGCCCATCTCACCGTGCGCGCCCGTGACGGCATCTGGCTGAATGCCCAACCCCGGCGCAGAGTCGACACAGACTCGAACGGTTAGCGCTAACCTCCTGACCTGCCTCTATCTTTTTGAAAACGGCTGATCTAGGACAACGCCAACCACACCATTCCAGCTTGGGGATTTTACATGACCGAAACCGCAATGGCAGACCGCATCGAAAACGGCGCTGGCTTTATCGCCGCGCTTGACCAAAGCGGCGGGTCCACCCCCAAGGCGCTGCGCCTCTATGGCATCGAGGAAGACGCCTATAGCGGCGATGCCGAAATGTTCTCGCTTATTCACGAGATGCGCTGCCGCATCATGACAGCGCCCGACTTCACCTCGGACAAGGTGCTGGGCGCAATTCTGTTCGAGCGCACCATGCGTGACACGGTCGAAGGTGTTCCAGTGCCCACCTACCTGTGGGAAAACCGTGGCGTGGTGCCGTTCCTGAAGATCGACAAGGGGCTGGAGGACAAGGAAAACGGCGCACAGGTGATGAAGCCAATGCCGGGCCTAGAGGCACTGCTGGCCGACGCCAAGGCAATGGGGGTCTTTGGTACCAAGGAACGCTCGGTCATTCACGAAGCCAATGCAGACGGCATCAAGGTCGTCGTGGCGCAGCAATTTGAGGTCGCCAAGACCGTATGCGCTGCCGGTCTGGTGCCGATCATCGAACCGGAAGTTGACATCAACAGCCCAACAAAGGCGGAAGCCGAAGCGATCCTGAAACAGGAAATCGCGACCCATCTCGACGCTTTGGGCGATGGCGAGGCGGTGATGCTCAAGCTCACCATCCCGACCGAGGATGGACTTTACGTCGAATTGGCCGATCACCCCATGGTGCTGCGCGTTGTCGCCCTGTCGGGTGGCTACACCACAGACGACGCCTGCGAACGGCTTGCCCGGAATCCCAAGATGATCGCAAGCTTCTCGCGCGCCCTGGCCGAAGGTCTGTCCAAGCAGCAGTCGGATGCAGAGTTCAACGCCGCTCTTGGTGCCAACATCGACAAGATTTTCAACGCGTCGAAATAAAGTCCGAACGCAAAGTTCAGGATGGCAGAGAGGCGGGCATCACCCCGCCTTTTTCAATTCCTCAACCGTCGATCCGTAGCCACCGCCAGTGACATAGCTGAGCTCAGTCGCCGTTGAATGACGCCCCAGCGCGGTGTTGCGATAGGGGAACCGGCCAAACTTGCGGATCACCTCTCGATGCGCGCGGGCATGCAGCAGGTTGCTGGCGCCATGTTTGGGCATGCGTTCCAGCATCAGACGCACGCAGCGATCCTGATCGCACAGGTTCTCGGAATGCATCAGCGGCAGATAGAAAAACTGCCGCGCTGGTTCGTCAATCTTGAGATCCCAGTTCTTCCCGATGGCCTGCTTGGCCGCCGCAAGGGCAAAGCGGTCCGACGCAAAAGCCTTACCGGACCCCCGGAACATATTGCGCGGAAATTGATCCATCAGAATGATATAGGCCAGCGTGCCGCTTGGATAGGTCAGCCAAAGGGCGTGGCGGCCCTCCATCGCACCTTCCCAGCCGTCACCAAACCGGTCACGGATCTCCTGATCCAAGGCCTCGTCGGATTTATACCACCCACCTGGACCAACGTCGTCGATCCAAAAACTCAATACCTCATCAGGCGTGACCATGCTTTTCTCCCACTCTCGCGCGGTCTGATCTTGCGACGGTAATCAAGAAATGATTCGTGAAACAGTCACTTTTCATGTCAGCGCCGACACATGGCCCGCGCTTCGTATCCGTTTTGCATCACGACGCGGCGCCTTTCGACATGTCCGCAGCGTCTTCCTGCGCTTCGGCTTCTGCCTCGGCAGTTTCGATGGCCCATTCCGACGCGATCTCAACCGTCACAGGCGACGCGGTCGGCATCATGCCCTGATAGGCGCTGGTCTCGTCCGCTGACGGGGCCGGACGCTGTGTCATCCGGTAGACGGCATAAGCGGTCAGCGTCAGAAGAACGACGGACAACAAAACGAAATATCCTGGCGGGCCGATCACTTGCATCGCATAGCCGATGATCAAAGGGCCTGTGATGGCCCCGACCCCGTTCACGAACAACAGCCCGGCCGACGCCGCCGCCATGTCCTCATGCTCCAGAAAGTCGTTCGTGTAGGCAATCAGCAAGGAATAGAGCGGGTTGGACAGGCCCCCGATCAGAAACGCTGCCGCCACCAACACGTAGAAATAGCCGCCCAGCAGCATCCCCATCAGCGAGGCCAACCCGGCGATCAACGCCGAAAGAGCGATCAGAACACGACGGTCAAAGCGGTCTGACAACCATCCGACCGGATACTGAAAGATCAACGCGCCCACATAAAACGCCGCCGTGAAAATCGGGATCTGTGCAATGCTCAACCCGGCCTCTGTTGCATATACGGCAGCCATGCCGAACTGCGCCGCAAAAACGCTGCCCATTAGGAACATCCCAACACAGCCCAGCGGCGACACCTTGTAGAGTTCCGCAAGCGTCATCCGCTTTGTGCTTTCAAACGCCGGTGTCGGCGAGATCGACAGCAGGATCGGCGCGAACGCGATAGAAACCAGCACCGACGGGATCACAAAAAGCAGATAGCCCGAGGGGTCCGGCACCACCAGAAGGCCCTGCGCAATGATGATGCCCAGCATCTGCACGATCATATAGGCCGACAAGGCCTGCCCACGCGTTTCATTGGTGGCTGAATTGTTCAGCCAGCTTTCTGCCGTCACATAGACACCGCAGAAGCAGAAGCCGATCACCACACGACCAAGGACCCAGGCGATGGGGTCTTGTATCGTGGGAAACAACAGCAAAGCGGCGGACACAAGCGACCCGAGCGCCGCGAAGACCCGCACATGCCCGACCCGGCGGATCATATTGGGCGTCATCCGCGACGCAAGCAGGAACCCCGCAAAATACGCCGACATCACCACAGACAACTCGACCGAAGAAAAGCCGAGTGTGGAGCCGCGCACCCCGAGCAGCGACCCCTGCAAACCATTGCCCAGCATTAACAAAAGCATGCCAAGCAGCAGTGGCCAGGATGTGCGCAGAACGGTCAGCATGAAGCCCCCTTGTGATGGTTGCGGCCCGAAAGCGGGCCACGTGGTCCGCCCCGGCTAGAACAGCCAGCGCCCAACCGCAATCACATCAGCGACCTTTTTTGACGTTTCCTTGGTCACACCGCCGTCACCGTCAGGGGATCAAAAGCGAGCTGTCGCCATACGAAAAGAAACGATACCGGCTCTCGATGGCATGCGCATAAATCTCGCGAACACGCTCTTGCCCCATCAATGCCGAGACCAGCATCATCAGCGTGGATTTCGGCAAATGAAAATTGGTCATCAACCCGTCCGTGACCTGAAACTCGAATCCCGGATAGATGAAAATATCCGTATCACCTTCCCAAGGCTGGATACTGCCACCCCGCGCCGCGCTTTCTATCAGCCGCAGTGCTGTGGTTCCCACCGGGATCACCCGGCCACCCGCGGCCTTGGTCTCGGCAATCTCAGCAGCAGCGGTTTCTGACACCCGGCCCCATTCAGCATGCATCTTGTGCGTGGTCACATCCTCGACCTTGACCGGCAGGAACGTGCCCGCCCCGACATGCAAGGTGACAAAGCTCACACCCACACCCCGCGCCTTCAGCACCGCCACCAGCGCCTCATCGAAATGCAGCGATGCGGTCGGGGCCGCCACCGCACCAGAATTGCGTGCCCAGATGGTCTGGTAGTCTTCCTTGTCCTTCTCATCCGCAGGCCGCTTGGCCGCGATATACGGCGGCAAGGGCATCGCCCCCGCCTCGGCCAACGCCGCGTCGAAATCGTCGCCGGTCAGATTGAACCGCAACAGCGCCTGCCCATCGCTGCGCCCTTCGAGGCTGGCCGAGAGGTCGGACGAGAATTCCACAACCTCTCCCTCGCGCAGCTTCTTCAGCGGTTTGACCAGAGCCGACCACGTGCCATCCGCCTGTGGCTCCAGCAGCGTGACCTCGATCCTGGCTTCGGTCAGCCCGGTGTCCCCCATCCGCCGCCGCACCCCGAAGAGCCGCGCCGGAATCACCTTGGTGTCATTCAGAACCAGCCGGTCCGTCGGGCGCAGGATATCCGGCAACTGATTGACGATCCGATCTTCAATCCCCCCCGCTTCGGCATGCAAAAGCCGCGCCGATGACCGTGGCGAGGCCGGCCGCGTGGCAATCAGCTCTTCAGGCAAATGGAAATCGAAATCGCTGAGTTTCATGGGGCTGCATCCGCTCATTCAGTGTCGCCGCTGCCCATACCGAACTCGCGCGCGCAACAAAAGCACCGAGCGCGCATTCCGCTGAGCGTATCAGGCGAAATGCTGGAATGCGAATGGCGGGAGTGAACCCAATGTGTTGAATGCTGCGCAGCGCATAAACGGCAGCAATGCGCAGTCGAAACATTCATTGCAAAGAGGCAAAGCTTGATGAAACTTCGGTGTGAGGACAGCGTAGCATAATGCCGAGCTCTTCACTCTATATTAAGCTTTAAACAACAAATGCGTCGAAAAAGACTATGCCTAACGAACTTCCACCCAATTTCGCGCAAGCCCTCGAATTTCCAAACGAAGACTTGGACGTCGAGTTCAAGCGTTCCCTCCCGCTGAACGACAGTATCGGCAAAGCGAAGCTCGCGAAGGAAATCTGCGCACTGGCAAACCATGGAGGTGGGTGGATCGTGTTGGGGCGCGAAGACGACGGATCGTACCCAGCGGCTCTTCCGGAAGAGCTTGCGGGCGTCGACCAAGATCAGATCAACCAAATCGCTGCAGCGTACCTTCAACCGTCGCCCCACTGTACTGTCAGCACTCAGCAACCCGACGGTACAGACTTCAGGGTTCCAGTAATTTGGGTGCCAGCTTGCGGTACGTCGCCGGTTTGCGGAAAGAAGAATGGCCCAGATGATGACCGTGGCCGCACACAAGGCATTGCCAAAGGTGTACACTACATTAGGAAGGCAGGCCCTGTTTCTGCACCAATTGAGTCTCCGGATGAATGGCAGGACGTCATCAGACGCTGTGTGCTGAGCGATAAGACATCTCTGCTTGGTGCATTATCTACCATGATCGAGCAACCTCGACCAGCGCCGGAGACTGACGAGCAAAACGTACTAGATGCTAACTTTGAGCACATGATCGAACGGTGGAAAGAAGAAGCACAAGAGCATCCGTATGCAGTTGATCTCACAGATTCTTTTGTCGCCTATGGTTTCCAACTGGTTGGTGCTGAACCGATTACAACCGATCAGTTGAAAGAGTGTTTGCGCCATCGCCCAAACGACACGCGTCGCACGCATGTCTTCTTCGACGAAGGCTACAATTCTCCCTACCGCCCCTTTGTCATAGAAGTTGCGGAACATGACGGGCTCGAAGTTCACGTGAATACGGCG
This sequence comes from Alphaproteobacteria bacterium, assembly GCA_030431485.1. GTDB lineage: Bacteria > Pseudomonadota > Alphaproteobacteria > Rhodobacterales > Rhodobacteraceae > Marivita. Next base: position 181,122 of record JAUIIR010000001.1, on the reverse strand, counting down.
GACTTCGATCATCGTGCGATCTGGCGGTTAAGCGAGTGCTTAAGTGGAGCGGAAGTTATTTCTTACTGGGAAGACACCGAATGGATAAAAAGCGCCGTAGAGGGCAGATCGTCACGCCCGTGGGAGAAAGGTCAGCACATCTGGATCGCGCAGCAAATTGCCTATGCAAACAGCTTCCTCTCGACCGTGAAACACATCGCTAACTACTTCAACTTCACTGGTGACGTCCGGATCCGAGTGCTTTTCAGCGGGCTAAGCGGACGAAATCTCAAGTCCCCCAACAACAGGGTCTACTACAGCATGGACTACCGGGCTCATCAGAACACCAAGCAAGTCGACTTTGTTCTGAGCGTAGCTGACCTGGCCGCCGAGACACGTAGTTCGGCCATCGCATCGATCATTCAACCGATGAACAAACTCACCCAAGGACCAGAGATTACTGCAGAAAGCGTTGTACGCGCTCTCGAAGACAGTTGACGCCCTATGCGCGCTGATCCGAGCCTGTTCTCGCCTCATGCAACTGCCGAATTCGGGGGGAAACCAATGGCCGTAATGTGCCGGTTGCAGCCATTTTCCAAAATATCGCCAACGGCGGCTAAGTCCACATCCCCGACTTCCACACGACTGAGATACTCGTCAGCCCCTCTTACTCCCCCACCTCCGGCGCCGGCCTGCGGAAAATCTCGCGGAACATGCCCGGCGTCAGGGCCGATAGCGGGTTGACGCTGACATTCGGCTGATTGGCGGGGCCCGTCAGGTTGAAATTGAATCCAATCAGACCCTCGCCCTTTCGGGTAAAGATGCTGCCAATGCCGTTCAGGAAGAAGATCGGCGACAACACACCCTGAAAATCCAGCGTGCCCGCGCCAAGATTGTAGGTCCCGTCCATCGAAATGCCCATCGACGGCCCGGTTGCGCTCGACCGTGTCAGCACCAGCCGGTCAGGGGTCAGGCGGAACCGCGCCTCGACTTCCGTGAAGAGAATGCCCGGACCTTCCAACTGGTCGAGCAATCCAACGATGCTGATTGCATCCAGAAGTGACGCAATCCCCGGTGCTTCGCGGAGCCGTGTGTTCACCACATCCAGCGCTCCGTCATAACTGCCGGGCTGACCCGCCACAGGGGCCAGCGCCAGCGTCATGTCGCCCCCGGCCACGGTTTTAAGGATGCCCGCCTCGCGGATCACTTTGCCCGCGTCGTCCGATCGGATGCGAAACGCGGTGCCGCCCCCCTGCGGCAAGGCCTCTCCGGCGATAGGAACCGCGCCGTTCACATTGGCCACAAAGAAGCCGGTCAGACCGCCACCGGACTGCAAATCTGCGCGGAAATCGGTAAGGCGGATGCTGTTGGACACCTGCAACTGATCCAGCGCCAGCGTCAAAGGCACCCGCCCGCCACCGGGGCCTCCCGTACCGCGCCCCCGTCCAAACGGCGCATTGCGCAGATCGACACTGCCGCCGGTGATCCGCACCGCAGGTGGCACACCGACGCCGCGCCCGCTGAGCGTCACAGGCGCGTCAAGCCAACCGCCCACGCGCACCCGCTCAAGATCAATGCTGCCAAGCGATCCATTGCTGTTCAGGGTGATTGCGCCCTCGGTCTCCAGCCCCGGACCTTCCAACGCCAACCGCTCCACGCGGGCCGGTCGCGACAGCACGCCCGCGACCTCAAGCGTGCCGGTCGAAGCTTGCGGCAGGGTCCACCCGATGGGGGGCAAAGACAGCCCGATCCCGGTCAGGCGCGACGTCAGAGAAAACTCCGGCGGCGCCCCGCGCTTCAGATCAACCCGCAGGTCCGCCGGGCCAGAGCCGCTCAGAAACCCTTCGGGCAGTGCCACACCAAAGGCACGCGCCGCAGCGTCGGACAGCGTCACCTGCCCCTCAACCGTACTGCCGGCAGACGGCGTTCCCGGTTCGGGAATAGGCAGCGTCCACGATCCGGTGAACGGCACCCCGGACAGCGCCGCCTGCCCTGACACCCGCAGTCTTTCATTAGTCACCGACACGTCCAGCACGCGCGCGGTCAGGTCCCGGTTTGGCACGATCTGGTCGCTTTCCACCGAGGTCGCCTGACCGTCCAGTTTCAGCACCATGTCCGGCAGGCGCACCCCACGCCGCAGCGGCAGATCCAGTTCACCTTCAAAGCGGACCCGTCCGGACAGCAGATCCACCGGACGGCGCGCCTTCTGCATGAGGGCCATCGGCGGACTGTCGAGATAGGACAACATCGCTTCGATAGAGCCTTCTCCGGTTAGCCTGATCTGACCGTCTGCCGGGCGCTGGCGCGTGTTGGGAATGACAAATGTGCTTCCATCCAGCGTGATCGCGCCCCCCTGTGGCGGCGTGATCCTGCCCTCAGTCATCCGGACGGCAAACCGGTTGGCGTTGAGCGTCAGCGTGCCGACCCCGTCCGTGATCACCGGCAGCGTCCGGGCATAGCGCACCTGCGCCTGATCAAAGCTCGCGTTGAGATAGACCACCGGGCGCGGGCCGTCTTGCGACCGCAGGGCAAACTGGCCGCCGGTGATCGCCCCGCCCTGAATGTTCTCGACCACCCATTTGCGGGTGCGGGGGGCCAGCGACACCGGCCAGAGATGCAACAGCGCATCCGGTGTGAGCGCACCGAAACGACCATCCAGCGCATATTCCCAAGCATCCTCTGACGGGCGCAGCTTGCCGGTCGCGCGCAAGGGCACCTGCGGGTCATCAATCCACAACCGCCCCAGATCAAGTTCGAACGGAGCCAGCCGGAGCCGGAAATCGGCCTCGGCGCGATCCAAAGACAACGGCGCATCAAGCAGCGCGCCGGGCGCCGCCTCAAGCCGGGTAAAGCGCACCTGACCAAGCATCTGCGACGGGATTCCATCCCGCAGGTCCGCAAGTGTGGCACGGCCCTCGGCTGCCGCACGCACCAAATCGCTGTCGACGGACAATTCGGTGAAACTGATCTGCGAGCGGTCCGGGTCGTAGCTGAAATAACTGCGTGCCGCGTTGAACGGGATGGGCGGCGTGTCCGGCGTGGGCTGCACAACACCGGCATCGATCTGCAGGCTTGCGTTCAGCGTGCCAAGCGTTCCATCGGCCTGCATCGACGCGCGCAAATCTCCCGAAATCGGCGCTCTGAGCGCCCCCAGCCAGGCCAGTGCTGGCCCCTGGGTCGCGATGTCCTGTGACGGCATGTCATCGAGCGACACGCCGAATGCGACCTGAGGATCGCCGATTGTAGAGGACGCATCCAGTTGCAGCCGTGTCGCTGTAGCTCCCCCTCCCAGCAATGCGAAATCGCCGGACAGGCGCAGCAGGTCATTGACCCGGTCCAGCCGCAGACGCCCGCCATCGACAGTCCAACCGCGTCGGGCGCGGGCGTCCTCGAACCGCAGGGTGAGCGCATTGGCCTCAACGCTTTGCAAGCGCGACAGCCGGTCATCCATCAATAGCGTGTCGATCCGGGCCACAAGGGTGGGCACGTCGGGCGCGCCACTGCCGTCCATTGCGAAAGCGTCCCCCAGCGCCAGACCCAGCTGGCCCGCGCGATTTCGGGTCAGCGTCACGAACGCGCCACTCACGCTCAGGTCGCGCAACACCACCTTGCGGCGGATCAGATCGTGCACCGCCAGACCGATCTCAACATCCGACAACACGGCGACAGGCGACCCGGCGGCGGTCTCGACATCCACATCAAGGAGAATGATCCGCGTACGTCCGTCCTGCTCCAGCCGCACCTGCACATCGCCGAACAGAACCCGGAACCCCGGCAGCGCAGATGCAAGGCGGTCTTCAACCGTATCGCGCACCCAGTCAGGTGCCGAAAGGCTGCGTCCAACCAACGCCCAGCCCGTGGCGAGCATCATGAGCACCACTGCAAACAGGACAGCCATGACCCATTGCACCCGCCGTCTGCGACGCGGCTCTGATGGGAGAAGATGTGACTGATCCTGCGCGGTCACTGGAAGCGGCGTCCTTTTGCGTTATTGTCTGCCCAGCCGGGGATGACCCCGATCCGTTTTCATCTTTTTAAAGGATAGCGCCATGAGCGATACACTGGAATTGGCTCCGGACTTCACCCTGCCGGTTCAGGGCGGCGATCACAGCGAAGTTTCGCTGAAGGACCTGCGCGGCACGCCGGTTGTGCTGTTTTTCTACCCCCGCGACGACACCTCGGGCTGCACCAAGGAAAACGAGGCCTTCACAGCGCTGGAGGATGAGTTTGCCCAGATCGGCGTGAAGTTGTTCGGCATTTCCAAAGATAGTTTGGAAAGCCACGAGAAATTCATGGTCAAAAAGAAACTGACCATCCCGCTGATCTCGGACGAACACGGCACAGCGTCCGAGGATTTCGGGGTGTGGAAGGAAAAATCCATGTACGGCAAGAAGTTCATGGGGATCGAAAGGTCAACTTTTCTGATTGATGCCGAGGGTCGGATTGCGCGGGAATGGCGCAAGGTCAAGGTGCCGGGCCATGCCGAAGAGGTCCTTGAGGCCGCAAAGACGCTGTGACGGGACTTGGCTCGGATCGGGCTTTGCCCGATCCGAGCGGAGTGCGCCTTCGGCGCGCATGAGGGCTCTGCCCGCCGTCCATCGGGCTTGAACCGATGGCGCCACGATGACCGGCCTCCCGAAGGATTTTTCAACATAAGAAGCTCAAAGGTTGAGCTTGCAGTCCGGGGCGCACCGCGCGATGAGCAGGACATGATGACTTTATGTGATATGGCGGTGGACGTTCTGACCACCGCGGACGGACGAGAGAAGACCGCAAAATCGCGAGACTATGCCGCGCAATGGTTCGCGGCGCGCGACGCGGGCACACCGCTTGAGATCGGCAGCGCCACTCCGCCGCTGCGCCCGTCACGACCTGACGCGCCAGAACTGCTGGACCCGCGCGATGTGCCCAAGCGCAAGCCCGGCAGCCCGCAGGGGCGCATCGCGCTTTTGCACGCAGTGGCGCATATCGAACTGAACGCGGTCGATTTACACTGGGACATCATTCCCCGCTTTGCGCATGTCAGAATGCCGATGGGCTTTTATGATGACTGGGTCAAAGCGGCGGACGAGGAATCCAAGCATTTCAACCTCATGTGTGATTGCCTCGAAGAGATGGGCAGCTTTTACGGTGCCCTGCCCGCTCATGCCGGCATGTGGCGCGCCGCCGAGGACACGGTCGAGGATTTCATGGGCCGGCTTGCCGTGGTTCCAATGGTGCTTGAGGCCCGTGGGCTTGATGTAACCCCCGGTATGATCGAGATCTTCCGCAAGGCCGATGCCACCAGCGCCGTGGCTGCGCTAGAGACCATCTATGCCGAAGAAGTGGGGCATGTGGCCTATGGCTCGAAGTGGTTTCACTTCTTGTGTGGCCGTCACGAGGATGACCCCAAAGATGCCTTCCACACACTGGTGCGGCGGTACTTCAAGGGCGCGCTGAAGCCGCCTTTCAACGAGGAAAAGCGCGCTGAGGCAGGTTTGCCGCCGGATTTCTACTGGCCCCTGACCGAGACCGGGTAACCTCTTGCCCGGCTGTGGCAATTGAGCATCGTTTCATAAGCCCCGAAAAGATCGGCGAAATCTTGCCAATTCGGCGCCGGATTGCGCGCGGGGGGCCGCGACTGGTCCAAAAACGTTGCCAATTTGGGAATCGGTCTTTAGAGCCGTAACAGATACGCGCCCGGAGTTGGGGCTTTAGAGGCGCGACCTAGGGACGGGATAGAGGAACATACAGGTGCGCACACGTCTTGCGATCAAACTGCATGCCACACTCGAACGCTATTTTCCGGAACGTCGTCTGTTCCTGCGCTCCGACACCGACACACGATTCATCAGACTGAAATCCAGCACACAGGCGTTCGCGTTCGCGGGCGCCTCTCTTGTTTTGGCCTGGAGCATTATCGCCACGGCGGTGCTTTTGATGGACTCGATCGGATCGGGCAATTTCCGTGAACAGGCCCGCCGGGACCTTGAAACCTATCAGTTGCGGCTGAACATCCTGTCGGAAGAGCGCAATGCCCGCGCCGCCGAAGCGGTGGCCGCGCAGGAACGCTTCAACACGGCGCTGGAGCAGGTGTCGGTCATGCAGTCCAAACTGCTGGATGCCGAGACCCGGCAGATGGAATTGGAAGCTGGTCTGGAAGCGGTTCAGCTGAAACTGCGCGACGCCATCCGCGCTCGCGAGGAGGTTCGCACGGAACTGGCTGCGTTGCAGAGCGATATCGCCGAAGGCGGCAGCGCTCTGGCAACGACCGGGGACGTGGACACGACAACGCTGGACTTCCTGTCAGCCGCGCTTGCGCGCACGGCCGAGGAACGCGATCAGGTTGTCGCTGACGCTCAGGACGCGCTGATCCGCGCCGACGAGATGGCAACCGAAATCAAGCTGATGGCGGAGAAGAACGACACCATCTTCCGCCAGCTCGAAGAAGCCATGACGGTATCGGTCAAACCGCTCGATAAGATGTTTGAAGCGGCAGGCATGAACCCCGACACGATCCTGAACCAGGTGCGCCGTGGTTATTCCGGCCAGGGTGGCCCGCTGATGCCACTCAGCTTTTCCACCCGTGGCGAAGACCCGTCCGAGGATGTGCTGCGCGCCAACCGCATTCTGAACCAGATGGACCGCTTGAACCTGTATCGGATCGCTGCCGAAAAAGCGCCTTTCGCGATGCCCATCAAGGATTCGTTCCGCTTTACCAGCGGATTCGGATATCGCTGGGGCCGCCTGCATGCGGGCACCGATTTCGCCGGTGCACATGGCACGCCGATTTACGCAACCGCAGACGGTGTAGTGACCTATGCAGGCTGGCAATCAGGATATGGTAGGCTCGTCAAAATCCAGCATGAGTTTGGCATCGAGACCCGGTACGCGCACAACTCGAAACTCTACGTGAAGAAGGGTCAAAGGGTCTCGCGCGGAGATAGAATTGCTGCTATGGGGAACACTGGACGTTCCACCGGCACCCATCTGCATTACGAAGTCCGTGTCGGCGGCAAACCTGTCAACCCCATGATCTACATCAAGGCTGCAAACGATGTTTTCTAAAAGCAAAATCAATGAGCCCGGCCCCAAGGCTGACGAGGCGAGCGCACCGAAACCCGCCATGCCGGACACGTCGCGCACGTCGACCGAATTCAAGGCGTCTGCCCCCAAGGCCAAGCCGGCGGCGTCGATCCTGTCGAGCGACCTGCACATCACCGGCAATCTCAAGACAACCGGTGACATCAATGTCGAAGGTACCGTCGAAGGTGACATCCGCGCGCATCTGCTGACCGTTGGCGAAAGCGCCACGATCAAGGGTGAAGTGGTGGCGGACGATGTGGTCGTGAACGGTCGCGTTGTGGGCCGTGTACGCGGTCTCAAGGTGCGCCTGACCGCGACGGCACGCGTCGAGGGTGACATCATCCACAAGACCATCGCCATCGAATCCGGTGCGCATTTCGAAGGCTCGGTGCAGCGTCAGGACGATCCGCTCAACGGTGGCAAGAAGCCCGTTGCGGCCGCCCCTGCCCCGGCAGCGTCGAACGGCTGATCTCCGGATCATCTGATCTGAATGGGGCCGCCTCCGGGCGGCCTTTTCTTTTGGCTCAGTCCGGTTTGCCCGGACGCAGGCCGGGCCGCCGCTTGCGGCGTTCGCGGTAGACGATCATCAACCCGCCGATCACGATCAGCAGCGCCCCCGGCCACAGATCCTGCACCGGGGCTTCGTCAAAGAACACCCAGCCCAGAAGGAAGGCAATGGGGATGCCGAAATAGCTGAACGGCGCAAGGTTGCTGGGTTCCGTCATCCGGTACGCTACCACAAGGCACAGCACGGCCGATCCGCCGAACAGCCCCATCAGTACGATGAAGCCAAGGTCCATCAGGCTGTCGAGGGGCGTGAAGCCGCCGAGCGACATCGCCAAGGTGAAAGCGCCCATTGCCGCCACTATGGAGGAGTAGAAATTGAAAAGCGGCGTCGGCACCTCAGCGTCGATCAGCCGGGCAGTGACTGCGCTGAGCGCGTAGAGAAAGGACGCCCCCACCGGTAGAACAAGCGCCCAGGTGAAGGCATCGCTGCCCGGACGCAAGATCATGATGACGCCGACAAACCCAATGGCCACCGCTATCCAGCGTGCCCAGCCGACGCTCTCACGCAGGATCGGCACAGCCAATGCGGTGGTAAAAAGCGCGGTTGTGTAGGAAATCGTGGTCGCCGTGGCAAAGGCCATAATCCCCAGTGACAGGTAGAACATCAGTTGCGCAAAGGTCACCGCGACACCACGCAGAAGCGCCAGTCGCCATTGGCGGATACGCATCGGGCGTCCTCCGCGACGCCACGCTGTCGACATCCAAAGCGCAATCACGCTGGGTACGATGCCGAACAGGTTGCGATAAGCTGACAGTTCTGAGGCAGAGTAACGGGGCGAAAGATACTTTATGATCAGGCCCATGAGATCGAACAGGATGAGGGCTGCGATGCTGATCAGAATCCCCAGCACGGCGTTCTCGGTGGTTTTCGCCTTATCGCCGCGCTGAGGCTGCGACGGACCTGTCCGGTCCAGAGTGTTGCGCGGGATCACAGGACGCGCTTGAGAAAGGCCCGCGTGCGATCTTCGCGCGGGTTTGAAAAGAGCGTTTCTGGTGGTCCTTCCTCAAGGATACGACTGGCGTCGAGAAAACAGACCTTGTCGGCCAGTTCGCGAGCAAAGGCCATCTCGTGGGTGGCAAGGATCATCGTCATGCCTTCGGTGCGCAGCTGTCGCAACACGTCCAGCACCTCGCCCACCAGTTCGGGGTCAAGCGCGCTGGTGATCTCGTCAAAAAGCATGATCTCGGGTTGCATCGCCAGCGCGCGGATGATGGCAACGCGCTGTTGTTGCCCACCTGAAAGTTGGTCTGGGTAGTGTTGCATCCGCTGGCCCAGATCGAAGCGGTCAAACAGCGCCTTGACCGGTGCCTCCAGCGTCTCGCGGCTTTTGCCCAACACCCGGCGGGGGGCAAGCATGACATTCTCGGCGGCTGTCATGTGCGGAAAAAGGTTGAACGACTGGAACACGATCCCGATGCGCGCGCGGATCGGCTGCGGGTCCAGGCCGGGTTCGCTGATGTCCACACCGTCAAGCAGGATACGCCCGTCGTCGATCGGTTCCAGCAGGTTGATGCAGCGCAGCAGCGTTGACTTGCCCGACCCCGACGCACCAATCAGGCAGACCATCTCGCCCTCATCCACTGACAGATCGATGCCACGGCAAACGATGTTGTCACCAAAACTCTTGGTGACGCTTTGCAGAGCCAGTTTCGCCATCAGCTTTGCCGCCGCCGCTGTTTATTCATCAGGTAATCCGCATAGCGCGTGGCCGGAATGGTGAGCGCGAGAAAGATCACTGCGGCACCGACATAGGGCGTGAAATTCGCCAGCAGCGACTTGTAGACCCCCGCCTGCCGGAACACCTCGACCGGACCGATGAAGCTGAGAAGTGCCACGTCTTTTTGCAGCGCGATAAAGAGGTTCATATTGGCCGGAGCCACGTTGCGGATCGCCTGTGGCAATACGACATAACGCATGGTTTCGCCGTCCGACAGCCCAAGCGAGGCCGCCGCCGCGCGCTGGCTGTGATGGATGGAGTCGATGCCCGACCGGATCACCTCGGCCACGTAAGCTGCATAGACAAGGATCAGTGCGAGAGACCCCCAGACATAGGGCGAATTCCACGGGCGCGGCAGGCCAAGGCCGGGAACGCCGAAGCCGATCAAGTAGATCACGAGGATCACCGGCAACCCGCGAAACACATCCGTATAGATCGCCCCGAAAAGCCGCAGCGGGTAAAGCGCGGGCGAACGCACATCGCGGAAGAGCGCGATCACCAGACCCAGAATGGCGATGATCGGCGCGCACCAGAGGAAGATGGCGACGTTCATCAGGAACGCGTCCAGAAGCCCCGGAAAGGTCTTGGCGAACACCTGACCATTGAAGAAGCTGCGCTTGACCGCGTCCCAGCCGGGGGCCAGCGGCACCAGCACCACCACGGCCAGCACTACCGCCAGCGTTGATCCTGCGGCGAGGGTGTTCGACCGTCGCCGCAAACGTTGTTCGTAGGCTTGGCGACGGGTCAGCCCGGGGGCTGACCCGCGTGGCACACTTGTCTGATCGGTCATGTCACTCGATCACGGGAACGCCGGTGGCTTCCTGCAACCAGGTGGCTTCGATCTCGGCCAGCTTGCCGCTCTCGGTCAGCGCAGTGATCGCCGTGTTCACGCAATCGCGCAGCGGGTTGCCCTCTTCAAAGAGCAGACCGAACTGATCCGGGTTTTCAGAGCGCTCTGCCGGGAACTGGCCCAGAAGCACCCCTCCTTCGACCACAACCGCCGACAGATAAAGCGCGGTCGGCAGATCGAACAACGCCGCATCGATCTGATTGGCCTGCATCGCGGCGGTCACATCAGTGTTGTCGCCATAAAGCAGCGGGTCTTTTTCCGGTGCGACGATTTCGGTCAGCATCGGAAGCGCCGTGGTGTTGGCATCCGCGCCCCAAACCAGACCCTTGAGGCTGTCGAGCGTGGCCGTTGCCCCTGCGTCCACCACGCCTTTCGTGGTCAACACGGCCATCGCCGATGTGTAATAGGGCAGCGAGAAATCGACCATTTGCTCGCGCTCGGGCGTGATCGAGTATTGTTGCATGTTGAAGTCGAAGTCCTTGGCCCCAGGCTGGATCGCCTCGTCAAACGACGTGCGGACCCATTTCACCGCGTCGGCCTCGAACCCAAGCTCTTCAGCGATGGCATAGGCCACAGCCGCCTCATACCCTTCGCCGCTTTCGGGCGCATCGTTGAGCACCCAAGGGTAATAGGCCGGGTTGCCAGTGGCGATGGTCAAAACATTCTCTTCCAGCGTCAACCCATCGGCGCAACTGCCATGCCCGGCAGCGAGGGCCACAGACGACGTGGCAGCAAGAAGACATGCGGAAGTTATGACGGTTTTCATTTGTCTGATCGTCCTACCCTGTTGAGTCGTCCAGAGGTTAGACGGCGGCGGGAATTTGTCCAGCGACCAGCAGAGCATTTGGACAAACCCATGCGTCAACGACAAGCCAGCCCGGGATTTCCGCAATCGCAGGCTCATCGTCGCTCCGACAGGCAAATATGTTTCTGAGAATAAAGTTTACTGACTTAGCCAAAAGTTTGGAAACCAAAGTGCCCGTGACGACGTTAAGGTACGGCAACCCTGTGCGAGTTACTCCGATGCGATGCAAAGGGCATGAGCCTCGGACAACACGAGTTTGCAAGCAACACCCCCCTGAGTACGGGAGCTGTGAGCATGACAGACGACGTCACCAAACTCTTGATCGTGGATCGACATAAATTGATCACCGATCTTTTGGAAACCACTCTGAATGCGACGGGCAAATTCTCAGTTTCCACTGCCGTCACCATAGATGGTGCAGTTGAGTGTCTGGCGTCCAAGCCGTCTCAGCCGTTTGACCTCGTACTTCTGGAGCTTGATCTCGCCGAACCTGTGACCGTGAGATCGGTTGGACACCTCGCAAAAGCCGCTTTGCCCGGCAAGACAGTGCTATTTTCAACAATTGCCGAGCAAGCTTTCATCGAAAATTGCATCCAACTGGGAACCTATGGCTTCATACCCAAGAGCCTGCCTCTTGAAGCGTTCCAGAGTGTTATGGGACTTGTCTCTTCGGGACAGGTTTTTATCCCCGCAGACCTGCAGCCATTGGCTAAGAAAACACAGCAGGACGACACAAAGCTTTTGTCACCGCCTGAGATGAGCGTGCTCAGTAGCATGGCTCTCGGGCTGGCCAATAAGGAAATCGCAAGCAATCTGAACATTCACGAGTCGACCGTCAAAATGCGGGTCCGGTCGATTTGCAAGAAACTGGGCGCCACCAACAGGACGCAGGCAGTCGTTCGGGCTCAGCGGCAGAAACTGCTTCCCCAACACTGACGGACGGCACGACACGCGCGCGGACTGTCAGCTGCGCCGCCCCTTCCAGCCGCCGCGTCGGCGGGCGGGTTTCGAGGCGCTCAGCCCTTCGGTCAGTACCTTCGTCATGGGGTGATCTTCCGCCGGATGGCGGGTCAGCAATTCGCGGATCAAAGCCGCGCTGTCCGCATCCAGCGGCACCGCCAGCGCCCAATCAAGAAAGATTGACCGGCACTCCTCGTAGGTGATGCCGTCAATCTTATAAGATTCCTCGATAAGGCCTTTCGGGTCGGTGGCATCACCTTTGCGCATGTTTCACTCCTCCTCGCCGATGTCAGGCAAGGCCACGTTGATCATCTCGGCCGCGCGTCGGGTTGTGCTGTCCAGCAGGGATCGCAGCCCCTCGATGCTTTCTGTGCCAGTGATCCTGCACAAAAACTCCGTTGCCGCGCTACTGTCCTGATCCGGAGCAACCGTAGTCTCTGAAATCAGCCGCGACCCGATCTGCAGCGACCAGCACAGACGATAGGCGTCACACAACGCCTCGGCCGCGTCCTGCGAAAGCCAGCCACAAGTTGCCCCAAGCAACAGCGCATCGGTCACCGACCCCAGAGGACGCCCTGCGATCAGGGCAGCCGCTTGTGCGACAAGTTCGATGTCCTGCAGCCGCCCCTGCCCAAGCTTGGCCTCCCACGGCCCGCCGTCGCCTTTTGCTGCAGCGATCCGATTGCGCATGATCGCAACCTCGCGCAGCACGTCATCCCGGTCGCGGGATGCCGCCATGACCTCGGCCTGAACCGCAGCCACGTCCTGCATCAATGCGGACGGCCCGGCGACACACCGCGCGCGGCTCAGTGCCAGATGCTCCCACACCCAGGCATCGGATTTCTGATAGCTGCGGAACGATTCAAGGCTGGTGGCCACCGGACCCTGATTGCCTGAAGGGCGCAAGCGCATGTCGATCTCGTAGATCCGGCCCTCGGCCATCGGCGCTGTCACGGCGGTGATCAATGCCTGTGTCAGACGCGCGTAATACGGCCGAGTCGCGAGCGGACGGCGGCCTTCGGACATATCGACATCGCCGGGATCGTAGATCACGATCAGGTCGAGATCCGAACGGGCATGCAGGCGGCGTGACCCGAGACTGCCCATCCCCACCACGACCGCGCCACGACCGGGGCACGGCCCGTGTTTCCGCGCGAACTCGGCCTGCACTTCAGGGGCCAGCGCGCGCAGAGTGGCATCGGCAAGATCGGCGTATTGTTCCGCCGCCTCTTCGGCCCCGATCAACCCGCGCAGCATGTGGACGCCGATACGGAAATGCCATTCTTTGCCCCAGCGCCGCGCGGCATTGAGCTTGTTCTCATAATCGCCTTCCCGCGCAAGAAGATCAGCCAAGTGGTCGTCCAACGCGTCAGCGCCCGGCCAGTCAGCAAAGAAATCTCCGCCGATCACAGCATCGAACACCGACGCATTGCGCGAGAGGTATTTTGCGAGGTCCGGCGAGACACCCACAATGTCAATCAAGAGATCGATCAATTGCGGATTGGCCTCGAACAGAGAAAAAACCTGAACGCCCGCAGGCAGCCCGCTGAGGAACCCGTCAAAGGCCGTCAGCGCGTCCATTGGATGCGAAGTCTTTGCAAGACGGCCAAGGATTTCTGGCTGCAGCCGTTCGAAAATCCCACTGCCCCGCGCCGAACGCAACGCCGGATAGGTGCGCCAGCGGCTGACAATCTCGGAGTTCTCCAACTCTTCCGGCACCGCACTGCGCCGCGACGGTGTACTGTCACCGCCGAAGAAGCCTTCGGTCAGCGTGTGGGTTTCCTCAAGCCGCGCGCGAAGCTGTTTTTGAAGCGCCGCACGGTCCGTACCCATAAAGGCTGCCAGTCGATCAAACCCGGAGTCGGATTGCGGCAAATCATGCGTCTGCGCATCGCGCAGCATCTGCACCCGATGTTCCACTTCACGATGGGCGCGGTAATGGTTGGTCAGTGCCTGCGCCACATCCTGCGGCACCCAGCCCTTGTCCGCCAGCACCGCCAGCCCCGGCACCGTGCCGCGCACCCGCAGATCCGGATCGCGTCCGCCAGCAATGATCTGACGGGTCTGGGTGAAGAACTCGATCTCGCGTATGCCACCGCGCCCCAGCTTCATATTGTGCCCCGGCAGGGTGATCGGCCCGCCCAGCCCTTTGTGGTCGCGGATCTTGCGCACCATGTCATGCGCATCTTCGATGGCGGCGAAGTCCAGATGCTTGCGCCAGACAAAGGGTGTCAGTGTCTTGAGAAACTTTTCCCCCGCACCAATGTCGCCCGCACAGGCCCGCGCCTTGATATAGGCGGCGCGTTCCCAAGTGCGCCCAAGGCTTTCGTAGTACCGCTCGGCAGCCTCCATCGCGAGGCATACCGGCGTCACCGAAGGATCGGGCCGAAGCCGCAGATCAGTGCGGAAGACATAACCGTCACCCGTCAGATCGCTGAGCATGGCGCACATCTTGCGGGTGGCGCGCACCAGCGCCGATCGCGCTTCGTGATAGTCGGCAGGATCAAAACGGGTTTCGTCAAAGAGACAGATCAGGTCCACATCCGAGCTGTAGTTCAGCTCGCCCGCGCCCATCTTGCCCATTGCCAACGCCACCATGCCGCCCGCCTGTTCGGCGTCCTCTTCGGTCTGGCCGGGCAGTTTGCCGCGTTTGATCTCGTGCAGGGTGGTGGCGCGCAGGGCCAGATGCACCGAGAGATCGGCGAAATCGGTCAGCGCCTGTGTGACGGTTTCGAGCGGCCAGACCGCGGCCAGATCAGCCAGCCCGGTCAGAAGCGCGACGCGGCGTTTGGCTTGGCGCAGGCGGGCCGGAAGCGCATCGGGGGCGGTGTCCCGTAGGGTCGCATGCTCGTGCAGAAGTGCTGCTTCGGGATCGTCCAGCGCCCCTTCGAGCCAGCCGCTTTCCTTGTCGATCAGCGATTTGAGATAGGGGCTGCACCCGCCCGCCCCATGGATCAGCTTCGCCACATCCCCGGTCGCCCAATGTGCTGCAGTCAGCGCGTCGGCCCCCTGTTCGGGCTCGTGCGCATGAGGAAGTCGGGTGATGCGGGTGGCAAAATTCATGGCCGCAGATGGCCACGGGTTTGCGGAAAGTGCAATGGGGCCCGACGGTGCGATGGGCACGCCGCGCCGTCATCCTCGGGCGTGACCCGAGGATCTCTGTGGGTGGAGGTCCTCGGGTCGAGCCCGAGGATGACGTGAATATCGGAGAAGAAGCGGCGCCGCCCTGTTGGGCCTGACGGCTCTCTCATCCGCCGGGGTGTTCCCCGGGACCTGTGCCCGTGCCAAGGGCCTTATGAAACCGGTTTCTCATGGTCGCCCCGAAGCCGGGGATCAAGAGAGTGTCAGTTCTGTGGTGTCGCGGCCTGGGAGTGACCCTGCCCGCTCGATGCGCATCGTGGGCGGGGGTATGCGGTGCAAGCGGTTAAGAATTTGGAAAGCAGGCGTACGGTCACGTCAGGAGCGAATGGCCGATGTGCGGGACGGAGCGGACCTTTGTGCATCCATGCCCAAAGTCCGTTTTGGGATTGTCAGCAAACAGACGCCTGTGTTCTCCTCCTCCTGATTGGGAGAAGTTTTATGGACTATTCAGCATTTAGAGACGGCGAACGCGTTGGATGGTCGAAACGCGCGGAACTGTACGGTGACGCTACGGCTCGAGCAACACTTCAGACCATTCCAAAGCTTCTAGATCATGCAAGGCTGTTCCCCGGCGCAAAGGTGCTGGACGCCGGCTGTGGCCCCGGTTTTGTTGCAGCGAATGCAAAATTACTTGGCGCTGTCGCCGAAGGCATCGACTTCTCGGAAGGGATGGTTGAGCAAGCGAAAAATCAGTTTCCAGACATCAATTTCTCTGTCGCTGACGTTGAAAATTTGCCCGCCCAGGACGAAACGTTTGACGCAGTCCTGAGCAACATCGTTCTATTTCACGTCACCGATCCGGAGAAGGCGATGTCCGAGGCCCGGCGGGTCCTCAAGCCGAACGGAAGGTTTGTGTTTAGCCAATGGCTCGGACCTGACCGTTCGGAGTGCTACCGACTTTTGTTCGATGTTTTGGGACGACACGCAGATATGTCGCGTGCGGACCCTGCGCCAAACGCGTACATACTGTCTGATGAGGTCAACGTTTTTGAGATGATGAAACGCGTGGGTTTCACCGACATCAAATCTGAGATCGTCGAGAATATTCTGCATGCTCCAGGTCCCAGCTTTTTCAAGTTTTTTATGAAATTTGGCGTTCGCGTTCCTCTTATCTTGGAGCGGCAGGAACAGGATGTTCAGAACACAATTCAAAAGGAAATTGATGAATTGACGGCACCATATCTCTCGGATGGAGTTTTCAAGTTACCGATGCCGAGTGTCGTTTTTTCGGGTCGGGCAGTTTAGTGCGCTGTCTGGCATAGCAGACGTTCGTGCATCCTGCAGCATCAGTGGCATTGGGCTCGAAGCGGTCTTACATCCTTCGATGCACCCTCACACCCGCCGCAGCGCCAGCACGGAATTCAACCCACCAAAGGCAAAGGCGTTCGACAGGGCCACATCGACCTTCGCCTCGCGCGCCTCGTTCGGCACCACATCCAGCGCGCATTCGGGGTCAGGTTCCTCGTAGCCGATGGTGGGGGCGATGACCCCGTCGCGCAGCGCCATGATGCAGGCCAGAAGCTCTATAGCACCTGTGCCACCGATGCAGTGCCCATGCATCGACTTGGTGGATGAGATCATCAGACGATCCGCATGCGCGCCGAATACATCCGCAACAGCGGCGCATTCGGTTTTGTCATTGGCGGCGGTGCCGGTTCCGTGGGCGTTGATATAGCCCACATCCTCGGGATTGATCCGCGCATCCGCCATCGCACCGGCGATGGCACGGGCTGCACCGTTCTTGGACGGCATCACGATGTCAGAAGCATCTGACGTCATGGCAAACCCCACCACCTCCGCGAGGATCTCGGCACCGCGTTTGCGGGCGTGGTCGTAGTCTTCGAATACGAAAACCCCCGCGCCTTCTCCCTGCACCATGCCGTTGCGGTTGGCGCTGAACGGGCGGCAGGCGTCTTTGGACATGACGCGCAGCCCTTCCCACGCCTTGACGCCGCCAAAGCACAACATCGATTCCGACCCGCCCGTGATCATCACCGGGGCCAGCCCGCCATGCACCATCTGGAACGCCTGTGACATGGCGTGGTTGCTTGAGGCGCAGGCGGTGGAGACGGTGAAAGAAGGGCCTTTCAGGTTGAACTCCATCGACACGTGGGAGGCGGCGGCGTTGTTCATCAGCTTCGGCACGACAAACGGATGGACCCGGTTCTTGCCCTCTTCGTACACGCTTCGATAATTCTCATCGAGCGTGGTCATGCCGCCACCGGAATTGCCCAGCACCACGCCGGATTTCGCAGCCAGTTCCCCCGAAAAGTCCAGCCCGGCCTGCGCCAGCGCCTCGCGGGCGGCGATCAGGGTGAACTGGGTGAACCGATCATAAAGCGACAATTGCTGACGGTTGAAATGCGCGGTCTCGTCAAACTCGTGCACCTGTGCGCCGATCTGGATTGCCAGACGCTCGACATCGCGGAACCTGAGCGGACCGATGCCACAGCGGCCCTCGCGCATCGCCTCAAGCGTGTCTGGCACGGTCAGCCCCAGCGCGTTGACGGTACCCGCCCCGGTGATGACCACGCGCTTCATGGCGGTTTACGCCTTTTGACGGGCGATCAGCCCCTCAATCCCGGCCACGACCGTCTGCACCGACGATATGTCAAAATCGCTCGCTTCCGGCTCATTGGCGTTGAAGGGCACTTCGATGTCGAATTCTTCCTCTAGCGCGAAGATGCATTCGACCAGACCCATACTGTCGATGCCCAGATCCTGCATCGTGTCGGTCAGGGCCACATCCGAGGGTTCGATCATGGCCTGCTCTGCAATGATGCGGATGACCCTGTCTTGAACGCTCATGGCTGTCTTCCAAAGGCTGTTGCGTCTGCGCCTGTGCTTTAGTCGCTCGCGTCCGTCTTTGAAACCGCTTTCTTGAGCCATGCGACATCCGCGATGAGGCGCGGCAGGCGGCGCAGTTGGCGGTAGATCTCAAGCTGGCTGTCCATTTTCATCGCCGGATAGCCCAGCATCACCCGCCCCGCAGGCACGTTGGACAGCACTTTGGTCGCTCCGCCGGTGACGACATTGTCGCCAATGAAGATGTTGTCGCTGACCCCGGTCTGGCCGCCCAGCACGACGTTGTTGCCAATGCGGCTGGACCCGGCGATGCCGACCTGCGCGCAGATCAGGCAATCATTTCCGATCACCACGTTGTGGCCGATCTGAGCCAGGTTGTCGAACTTGCAGCCATTGCCGATACGGGTGGCGCGCACTGTGCCACGGTCGATACAGCTGTTGGCCCCCAACTCGACGTCATGACCGATCACAACTCCGCCCAGCGAATGAATGCGGGCATAGCTTTGTGCGGTGGCACCAGCCTGATCGCCCAAGGTTTCCCGCACTTTCTCCGCAGCAGAGGGCTCTGGAGTGACAAAAGAAAATCCGTCCGCCCCTACGGTCGCGCCAAAATGCGCGATGAACCGGTCACCAATGGTGACGCTGTGGCCAATTTTGACACCCGAATGCAGCAACGCATCTGCACCGAGGACGGTACCCTGTCCAATGAAAACCTGCGCGCCAATGACCGATCCTGCGCCGATCTCGGCCCCGGCACCGATGACCGCGAAGGCCCCGACAGAGACGTCCTCGGCCAGCCGCGCGGTTGGGTCAATGACCGCGGTTGGATGAATGCCCGGAGCGTAGCCGGCGCCCGCGTCCATCATCGCAGACAGTCCCGACATCGCGTAGCGCGGGCGCGGCGACATCAGGGCGGCTTTCAAACCCATAGCCTGCCAATCTGCCCCGTCCCAGAGCATCGCCGCGCGGGCGGTGCCTTCGGACAGTTGTTCGGCAAATTCCGGCTTCATCGCCAGAGCAAGATCAGACACGCCTGCCTGCGCAGGTTCGGCGACGGCGGTCACGGTCAGCGAAGTCTCACCTTCGGCCCGGATGCCGAGGGCGTCCGCGATCTGCGCGATTGTAAATGACATGAAAGCCTCCGGCCTGATTGGCCAGAGGTTTAGCTGCGAATGCCCGCAATCTCCACCCCTGCCGCGCTGAGCGCATTCCAGACCGCAGCATCGCGCCCATAAACATCGCGGCGGAACTGGGTGTGGCCTTTGGCGTGAGTAAAGGCGGTGCGGTAAATCAGATGCACCGGTACCGGCTGGTCCAGATTGACCCGAGTCTCAGACCCGCTGCGCAGACGAGACTGGAAGAACCCAACCGGATCATCGGTCTGACGCGCCAGAAGCGTGTAGGCAAAATCATGCGGATCATTCAGACGAACGCAGCCGTGGCTATAGGTGCGCACCTCTCTTGAAAACAGAGATTTTGCAGGTGTATCATGGAGATAGATGTTATACTTGTTAGGAAACATGAACTTCACAGTCCCCAAAGCATTGCGCGGCCCCGGCGGCTGACGCATGGCAAACGGAAAGCTGTTGCCGGAGTATTGCGAAAAGCTCTGGTTGCGGCTGACAACGCGACCCCGACTGTCGGTGATCTGCAAATGCGAGACCGCCCCCGGGTTGTTCCGCAGCTTCGGAAGGTATTCGTTCACGATGATCGAGCGCGGAACGTACCAACTTGGGTTGATCACCATGTGATCCATTTCGTCCGAGAACTCGGGCGTCTGACGATCCCTGTCCTGATGCCCCACTACGGACCGGGTTTCAAAGGTCAGCTTGCCATCGTCAAAGATCCGCGCCTGAAAGTCGGCGATATTCACAAGAATGTGGCGCTGACCGAGCCCCCCGGGCTGGTTCAGCCAACGTTCGCGCTCCATCGCGACCATGACGGATTTCAGACGGTCCTGCGGCGCTGTGTTGATCTGATCCAGCGTAGAGCCCCCAGCGACACCATCAACCATGAGACCGTGGTCCTCTTGAAACTGGCGCACGGCATCGGTGATGGATGTGTCGTACCGCGCAGTCACCGTACGGTCGAGATACCCCATCGCGATCAGACGGTCGCGCAATGCGACAACCCCCGCACCCGTGTCACCCGGCTCGTATTTGCCCGAGGGAACAGTTGCGCCCCAGCCCCCATGTGCGATCTCATGTTCCAGCCGCATCTTGGCCTTCATCAAGCGGGCATATTCCTGTGATTGGGGCGCAAGCGACGCAAGGAAGCTGCGCGGTGCATCCGACATCAGCCCGTCGAGATAAAATTGTGTCTCGCGCAGAGGAACGTCGCGGACAATCTCGCTGCGCACACTGCGCGGATTGTCGATGACACCGGTTTGCAGGTCGCGGGCGAAATCCAGATACAACTCAGTCAGCGCAACTTCGAGCGACCCACGATCAAAGCCGCTGCGGACAGACGCCATACGCGACAGCAGGGCGTCGGTGTTGTATTTCGATGTCGGCAGACCGTGGTAGCGCGCCATGCTCAAGGCTTCGAGCAATGCCGTGCGACGCTCCAGATCGGCGTCGGTACCGCCCGTCCAGATCGGCTCAAACCCGCGCTCGCGGTAAAAGGCAGCAATCTGGTCATCGTTGGACACGTTTTCCGCCACCGCCTGCTGGAACGCAGTAACCTGAACCGCCCCGGCGCTTTGCGGCGACAAATAGCTTGCCGCGACAATGGCAATCATCGCTGCGCCGCGTAAAAACGTCCGGTGGGTCATTGATCACTCTCCTAAATCGTCCAAAACCAACAGTTTTTCTGGCCGTTGGTTCCAAAATCCCGCGCGCCAGAAGGACTGTCTATTCACAAAGTCTTGCTTTTTGCGTTTTAAGAGGCACCTGCGGCACCGCTGCATCGCCCTCTTCAGGGTGTAGCGTAACTTTAACACACTTGGACACTTTAAGCAGATTCCTGCCGAAAACTCTTGAACTAAAAATTTTTCGGGAACTTTAGGTTTTTTTGGGATTCGTCATGTGTCATAGTCTCGACACGACAGGCATTCGGCAGGCTCGTGGAACGACACGAGCGAATGGCAAAGTGAAAACGGGACAGGCACTTTCAAATGACTGACACGGTATCTGGCGGCTTAACACGCCGTGGTTTGCTTGCAGCATTCGCAGCAACGGCAATCACAGCGGCGCCAACCTATGCTAATGCGGCAGGCTTTCTGCGCGGCGGTGGCGATATCCGACGGATCAAGATGTACTCGGGCCGAACCGGTGAACGGATCGACATGATCTACTGGATCGAAGGCGACTACATCAAAGACGCCGTCAAAGAGATCCACCACTTCATGCGCGACTGGCGCACAAATGATGTGAAATCCATCGACCTGCGCACCATCGACATCATGGCAGCCGCACATAACATGATGGCTGTTTCCGAACCTTACATGCTTCTTAGCGGGTATCGCAGCCCGAAAACCAACGCCATGCTGCGCAGCCGCAGCTCCGGCGTTGCGAAAAATTCGTTGCATCTCAAGGGACAAGCGGCAGACCTGCGTCTGAATTCCCGCTCGGTGAACCAGATTGCGCGCGCGGCGTCGGCCTGTAAGGCTGGCGGCGTTGGCCGTTATTCCGGATCGAACTTCGTCCACATGGATTGCGGCCCGGTCCGCAGCTGGGGCCGATAACACCCCAACCCGACAAACTGATCTGAAAAAGGCTGCCGATCCGGCAGCCTTTTTTGTTGCGTGAACCACCGGGGGCGAGACGCCCCCGACTGGATCAGAACGTCATCTTGTACGTCACCGATCCGGTGAAACCGCGCGACCCGTCCAGACCAACCGAGCTTGCCCCCGTCACGCTCAGGAACGATCCGGACCCCAGTTCCTTGACCATCGACCCCGAGATATACCCCCAGGTCTGGTCCGGACGCGGCGCAGAAACAGTGCCCAGCGTGTCCGAATTCGGCCCAAGCGACACTTTCAACGGATCATCGTTGAAATCATGCTCAATGGAGCCACGCAGGTTGAACACCAAGCCGTCCATATTTGCAGGCGAGAAGATCGCAGACAGGCCGGCGGTCAGGCGCTGCGATTCGTATTCGGTGTCCCCGTAAGACAGGCTTGCCGCGCCATCTGACTCGGTAAAGCCGTCGATCGACACTTTCTCCCATGTATAATGTGCAAACGGGTTGAGCCGCACCTGATCGTTCAGCGAATAGAGCGCACCCCCGCCGATACGGGCAAACCGGTAGCTGCCCTCGGTATCTGCCGTGTACGTCTCGGTCGCCGGTCCAAGCGTAAAGCTGCGGGTGATGTCATCGACATTGATCCGGCCTCCGCCGAATGCTGCATTCACATAATATTTCGGCGACAACGCGATCTGGCCAAAGACAACACCGATCATCAGGTCGCTTTCAAACCCGCCCGCATTGTTGTCGAAATCCACGTCACCGTAATCTAGGCTGATGCCCGCACCGATGGTGGCATTGGGCGCAACGGCGATATCGGCCCCGGCTTTCAGCACTTTTGTCGTGCCTTCAAGACCCGGTGTGACCTGCTGTGCGTCGCCCTCAAACCGGCCGACATCGAGGCTCGCATAGACATCGACCTCACCCACTTCGCGCCGCCGCGGCACTCCGTTTTCGTCCGTCGTCCGCAGAACGGTAGGGTTCATCCGGTTTTCAATGGACAGACCATGCTGGCGCAGCGCGGTCATTGTGGCCACTGAAATCGCGCCGGTCTGGGTCGCGGCCTGCAACCCGGCAAAGGCCGCCTGCCCGAACAGTGCATGTGCCGAGGTGGTCGGATGGACGCCATCGGCAAAGACGCGGTCTTCGCTGTCGGCACTGGCGTTAAGGCCCTGCACACAGCTCAGCGAGGTGTCCGGACATGCCGGGACCACCGCAGCATTCGGCGCGGTGAAGCCGTATTTCGCCGGATCAGCCTGCACCGCACCCAAAAGCTTTTGGCTGTCCACGATCACCGCGCGATCATCGATGGAGGCTAGAAGCGTGTTGTTGAACGCATCGGTCAGCGCGGTTTGCAGTCCGGCGCCTTGCGGGCCCGATGCAATGCCAAAGGGCGTGGTTCCGATATCGGGAATGGTGACAACAATCACTGAGTCTGCACCGGCATCACGGACCCGGTCCACCAGCCCGACCAGTTCGGTGGCGGCCTGAGCCATATTGGCCGCTGCCGCGTCCGGTGCGATCAAGCCTCCACCAACGGCGCCAGCCTGAGCAAACACATCATTTGCACCGCCCCAGAGGATAACAAGATCATTCTCACCGAGTTCTGGCCGGTCCGCCAGCATCCGGTCTACCTGTTCCGTCAGGGACCGCGTGGTGATGCCCAGATCGGGATTGAAGCCAATGCCCGCCGGGTCGGTCACGCGTGATCCACCCTCTGCGTAGATCGTGCCGCCCAGAGCCACTTCGCCCTGTCCGGCCAAAGGCACCGCAGAATACACATTCGGTCCAAGCGTCAGACCCAGTTCTGCGCCCAGAACCTCTCCGTAGGTCAGCGAAGAGCCATCCGGCGCGTTGGTCAGAAATTTGTAATTGATCACCGGCAAGAGCCCCTGCCCGCCCGCAATCACCGATTGCGAATATGCGCCCGCGTCGCTCAGCGAGTCGCCAATGATGAAAAGGTCGTCAAACCGCAGTTCCTCGGCTGCAGCCAGACTTGTCAGCCCAGTCAGCATCGTGCTCGCAAGCGCGAGTGTCTTGAATGTCATCGGTAGTCCTCCCGTCGGCGGTTTTCTGCTGCCATGTTGTTGCTCTCAACTGAACAGAGCCGACAGCCCGCAAGTCAACGGGAAATTGCAAGATTTCCACAAGTGACGTCAGGTGACTGCACTCAATAGGTAACGGGCATCAAAGCACGGATGACAAGGACAGAGCCACATCCGGGTGCGCCTGTGGTCTTGGGCTACGAAACAGCCACGTTGATTTTGTGGCAGTATTTTGCCATCCTCATCGTAAAGGCACTTACAGTGCCCCAGTTATTATTATTTATTGCAAGATTTTTTGCTCAGCCGATCCGAGATTGTGGGTTCCGCTTCAGCACCCCAACGAATGCTACGATCATGAACTTTGCTTATCGCAACCTACCAGCGAGATTTTCGCTCAAAGGTCAAACTCTTTCCCCAACCCAACGCCGCTTTGCGAAGAATTCAATTTCAAACTGCTATTAAGGACCTCGGTATGACCGTCGTAAAAATGAATCAAAACGTTGACCACTATCTTGCCCACCACAGTGATTTCCAAGGTGATTTGAACCGCGTCCTCTCACAATGGGAAACGCATTACGTCACGCCTATCTCAACCGCTTACGAAGCAAGTGAAAAACGCGTCAAGAAGCTTCAGGAAATTGCTGTTGGCCGTCAGAAAAATCAGCAGATCCACTTAAAAAAGATACAGCAGACTCAGGATATTATCATTGGGATTTGTCTGGTTGGTGTCGATATCTTTACAGCGTCAGCTGCAAGTCGCTTGATAAACGTGCAAAGGAAATTCTCGTCCAAGCAAAGTTTTGAGTCGTTTCGAAACTCATCCGATGATTTCGAAACAGCTTGGTTGGGCTTCACAAACCAAAGCGATACATGGGCCGATGCAATGCTTGGGAACTTGGACAGCACGCTTCGCGGTCAGTTGTCGACAGGAAAGGCGAAAGAGGCAATCGCTGTCGGGAAGGTTTATGCTGCTCAAGTTGCGAAAGGCGCTGCAGCGGTCACATCACCGACCACAACAGGAGCAGTCTTCGGTCCTGTGGCTTTCAATCTAAACATGGAGAAGTACTTTAAGTCTGCTTGGCAGAGCCTGGATGACGCATTCAGAGATCAGGTATCCCGTGGCAATGGGAGTGCAGAGCACAAGCGTTTCGTAGTGGAGCGGCTTGTCGAGGCGCCATTCTGCCGTCCCCCGGTACATGATCTGGCGGCATTTGAACATGATTTCACCACATTCTTTGAAATCTCAAGATATATTCAAATGTTCAATTCCGTACGGAAAACGAAAGGCAAGTGGGGCAAGATGGATGACATTGGCAACAAATTCCACGACGCGTTAAATGAGCGGCTTTGCGCCTTAACCGGGCATTACTTTACACATCGTGGTGGTGCTATCGTGGATGCTGGCCAAAAGCGGAACCTGCCAACGGGTGACTTCACGCTCAGCCAGCCTCTGCGAAGCCGCGGTCCGGACAGCACGGCTACAGGTCGGGACCGAGATTTCCAGCTGGCCTGGGATGGCACATGTGGCACTGTGCAATCAAAGCATGCCAAAAAGATCATGGCTATGGCAAGAGAGCTGTACTTTGATCCATTTGTTACGGCTGTGGGTGTTAGTGCGCAGAACCACTACCTCCCAAAAGCAAAAGCACAGTAACAGTCGCGCGTCTCATCACCGCACAGTATGTCGCTGCATCTCAGACGCTTGGGTATAGCGACTTGGGTTACCGGAGCGCCTGGCGCGTTGCAATGCCAAGGCGGGTCGATGTGTGGCCTACAAAATATGGCGCAAGGTTTTCGACCGGTCCTGCCACCCCAAGCGGTCAGGCGAACATGTCGGGTTGGTCAATCACCAACTGGTTCCAGATCGTCTGGAAATGCAGCCACCCGATATAGTCGCTACCCACATGCTCGCGGCTGTAGCGCGCGCGGTCGTCGGGGATGCGGATCGGCGTGATACCGGAGGCGGCAATGTCGAGCTGTTGCTGGCAGCAGCGCTCCAACGCGATGAACCAGAACGCGGCCGAGTCGATGCTGTGACGGCTGGCGGTCAACAGACCGTGGTTCTGGTGCAGCGCGGCTTTCACACCCTTGAAGGCTTTGGCGACGTCTGAACCCGCGTGGTTCTCCACCGCGACCTGTCCGCCCTGCTCGCCGATCACCACATGGTCCTCAAAGAACGCACAGGCGTCCTGCGTGAAAGGGTCGATGGGCCGCCCCGTCGCACACCATGCGGTGCCGTAGGTGGTGTGAGCATGGCACATGGCAATGATGTCGGGATGCTCTTCGTGCACATTCGCGTGCAGGACAAAGCCCGCGCGGTTCACAGCGTAATCGCCTTCGATCACGGTGCCTTTGTGATCGACGAGGATCAGGTTTGACAGCTTCACCTTGTCGAAATGAATGCACATCGGGTTGGTCCAGTAGAGCTCCGGCCGTTCCGGATCGCGCACGGTCAAATGCCCGGCAAAGCCGTAGTCGAACCTCTGTTGTGCAAAGGCACGGCACGCCGCGACCAGCCGCTCCTTGCGGTGCTGGCGTTCGGCTTCGATACTGTCGAATTCCGGCAGCTCGGGAAAAATCAGCCCATCCTGTTCAGGCTGATAGATCGAAACGCGGTTCCCAAGATCGAGCATGATAATGCTGCCTTCTGCAAATTGTATCAGATGGAAAAAAAACGGCGCCCCCGAAGGAGCGCCGTCCATGGCTCAAAGGTTCTGCGCGCTCATTTCCCGCGCGATGTGGTCCGCTTGCCGGATCGCCAGCGCCACGATGGTCAGCGTCGGATTTTCCGCGGCCCCGGTGGTGAATTGCGAGCCATCCGAGATGAACAGGTTCGCAATGTCGTGGGTCTGACCCCACTTGTTCACCACACCGTCCCGCGCGTTTTCGGACATCCGGTTGGTGCCGAGGTTGTGCGTCGACGGATAGGGCGGCGTCGGGAAGGTGCGGGTTGCCCCAACCGCTTCGTAGATCGCCTGACCGGTTTTGTAGGCATGGTTGCGCATCGCGACATCATTGGGGTGGTCGTCGAAATGCACGTTGGCCACCGGCAGACCATATTGGTCTTTGACATCGTGGTTGAGCGTAACACGGTTGGTTTCCTGCGGCATGTCTTCGCCCACGATCCACATGCCCGCCATGTTCTCGTAGTGATCAAGCGCCGACGTGAACTCACGCCCCCAGCCACCCGGATCAAGGAAAGCCGCCATGAAGGGCAGACCCAGAGACAGGGTTTCAAGCTCGTACCCGCCGACGAACCCGCGCGATGGGTCATGGCGTGCCTCGTCCTGGATGATGCCCGCCATCGTCGTGCCGCGCCACATCTTCACCGGCTTGTCGAAGACGCCATAGACCGACCCGGTCATGTGCCGCATGTAGTTGCGCCCCACCTGACCCGAGCTGTTGGCCAGCCCGTCCGGGAACATTGCCGAGGCCGAGTTCAACAGAAGACGCGGGCTTTCGAAAGAGTTGCCCGCAACGCAGACGATGCGCGCCTTCTGCATCTGCAGCGTGCCGTTCGCGTCATAATATTCGACGCCCGTGACCTTGCCGGCTTCGTTGTGCAGAATGCGGGCCACATGCGCCCGTTCGCGCACTTCCAGATTGCCGGTCGCTTCGCCTTCGGGAATGTCGGTATAGGCGGACGACCATTTCGCGCCCCATTTGCAGCCCTGAAAACAGAAGCCGGTCTGCTGACAGGGAATGCGGTCGCCATCGTCGCGCGTCTGAATCGCCATGCGGCCGGTGCTGACTTCTTTATACCCCAGCGCCTTGGCGCCCTTTTCGAACACCATGTAGTTGTTGCTGCCCGGCAGGCCCGGACGGTCCCCGGTGCGCGTCACACCCAGCTTGTTTTCCGCCTTGGTGTAATAGTCGTCCATCTCGCGCGGGTCGATGGGCCAGTCGAGCAGGTTTGCCCCCTGCACGTCGCCATAGGTTGTCTTGGCCTTCCACTCGTGATCCTGAAAGCGCAAGCTTGCGCCCGCCCAGTGGGTGGTGGTGCCGCCGACAGCCTTGACGATCCACGCGGGAAGGCCCGAGAAATCTTTGGCCACACGCCAGTCGCCGCTGGTGGTGCGGGGGTCAAGCCAAGCCAGCTGGCCAAAGCTTTCCCATTCGTCGTTGATGTAATCCTCGGGCAGGTAGCGCCCGCCGGCTTCCAGCGCGACAACGCTGATACCCTTCTGGGCCAGTTCATTTGCAAGAACACCACCGCCTGCGCCGGTGCCGATGATGACGACAACGCTGTCGTCGTTCAGATCAAATGGGGCTGCCATAAGTCTGTCCTCCCTTATGGCTCAAAGCCAGTTGATGTCGTTGAAACCGCGATCAATGTAACCGCCCTGGCTAAAGCTCTCGCCCTCGTAGCCAAAGATCGGCCAGACCGCTTTCTGGTTATAAAGGCCGGTGACCAGACCGCCGCGGACCTGCTGGAAGAACGCGCTGTCTTCCATGCCGCGCAGGATATCGACGCGGTCGCGCTCCCATCCGGTGGCAAGGTAGCTGTCAAAGCCTTTGCCCTGTGCGGCCGCATTCAGTGCGGCGATACCGGCGGTGATGGCTGCGGCCGCTTCAGCGCTGTCATAGCCTTTAACCGCGATCACGTAATATTCGTCGGCCACCTGATCGTGCGGATAGATATCGCGCGCCATCTGGACGAGTGTGGCAAAGGTTTCTGCATCAAGATGCGTGGCTTCATAGGCCCATGCCGCGTCAGGCGCGGCAAGGAACCCGGCCCCGACGACAAAGGACGCACCCGCAGCACTTGCGCGCTTGAGCAGGTCACGCCGGGTCAGCCCACGCAGGCTTTCTTTCTGTGACATGTGTAGTCTCCTCCCTGTTTGATGTGCACCCGTTGGGTAGGACGAGTGCGGCCTGATCACTTGAACCTTCCGCCGCGTTCGAGCACCTCGATCTGGTACCCGTCTGGATCGGCGACAAAGAAGAACCGGGCGATCACCTCGCCTGCCGGTGCAAAGGACACGAGTTTGCGAGGGTTGAGGCCTTCCGCCTCGAACCGCGCGTGTTCGGCATCCAGATCGCTGACCGAGACAGCAAGGTGGCCATAGCCGTTGCCAAGATCGTAAGGCTCGGTCTGACCCTTGTTCACGGTCAACTCGAGTTCGAACTCGGTTTCGAGGTTGCTCAGATAGATCAGCGTGAAGTCCGGGAAATCGAGCCGGTCCGCGACCTTGAGGCCGAATGCCTTGTCGTAGAACGCGACCGACCGATCCTCATCAAGAACGCGGATCATCGAATGGATTTGCTTGGCCAAGGGTGACTCCTGCGGTTGGTTTCTGTGTCCGTTCGCAGGCTAGTCCGGCCTATGGGGGGTGCGGGTAGTATGCCTGTACTACCCCGCATTTTTTCTGGCGCTCAGAGGGACAAAGTCACTCTGCCGCCATGGCGTGCACGGGCGCGGATTGGTTGATCTCCATGAATTTCAGGCAGGCGCAGCGCAGCAGCGAGGTGAAATTTTTCGGCTCGCCGCGACGTTCCAGAACTTCGGAATGCAGGGTCGATATGAACATCGGGGTCGATACGCCATCGCGGGCCGCAATTTCGTCAAGCGTTGCCCAAAACGCGTTTTCGAGGCGAATTGACGTACTTTGACCGTTCAGGCGTAAACGCCGCGTGGTGCTTGTGTAGCGTTCGGGATCTTGTCCCGCAAAGACTTCACACATGGTTCATCCTCCCAAAAATCATGCGTAAGCATTCAACACGTATTTCGTATACGAAATTTTTAATTTAGTCTATGGCTTCGAAAAAGACATGCGACCAAGGTCTGGTCTGCGTGTGAAAGGATGGACATGCAGACGATAGAACAGCCCAAATCGCTGACCGAGCAAACATACGATATCCTGCTGAATGCGATCTGTTCCGGAGAGTTCGAACCGGGGGAGCGGCTCAATCAGGACGAGATCGCAGCCCGCCTGAAAGTCTCGCGACAGCCGGTGAACAGCGCGATCTCCCTGCTCAAGGCCAACGGGTTCGTCGAAGACACCGGACGCCGGGGTGTCGTGGTTTCACGCATCAGCCCCGAGCAGTTCCTCTCGATCTACGAATTCCGCAGCGCCGTCGAGCCCTTTGCGATTCGCCTCGCGCATGAGCGCATGCCCGCAGACGCCCCAGACGAGGCGGCCGCCATGCTGAAGCGCGGATGGGAGGCCGTGAAGTCCAACGATCCGCATTTGCAGATCGCCGTCGATTTCGAGTTTCACGAGATGATCTACGCCTGGGCCGGTAATGACACCATTCAAAGCTCGATGCGGACCAACTGGCATCACATCCGCCGGGCGATGGCTGTGGTTGTGCGGGGTGTCGTATCGGCCGAGACCTCGTGGACTGAGCACAGCCGCATGATTGGCGCGCTCATGCAGGGGGATGTTGCAGGCGCCGAAGTGGAAATGAAGGCGCATATAGACCGCGCAATGGACAAGACAGTAACGCTTTTCTCCAATGCTGAGTCAGCGCAGGACGCTCCATAATGGGCGGTCTTCCTGGTCGTGGGTCGGGTTTGGTCGCCAGTCGCGTTGGGCCCGCCTAAAGCCCCAGATTGCACCACAAGCCGAAGGAATGATTCGCTAACAAGACCGCAGATGGGGCGGTATTCGTGAAGATACACCCATCCAACCAGAAATGAACATATAATAATACTACATTTCATATGTTCCATCTCTCAGCGCCCAGAACGGCGGACGGAGCAAGCTTCGCGCTGAAGGAAAAATTTCTGGACCTCATAATACTTAATTAGGCTTTTGTTTTATATTACTAAATTTTCGAAATCTCCGTTTACACTCACCGCCCTCCAGATCGAAACATCATGTATGTCGAAATAATTATTTTGACATAATGACTCTTTAGTGAACAATAGTTCAGAAAGATGGCGCAAGTTCAGGCCGTGTGAGGGACGCACCCGAAACCGTTCTGACCCGCAGCAAACAGACAGACCAAACACCGCGAAGAGCGTGGTCAAAGAGACCTTTAGGGAGGGAAAAATGGCCGAGATTTTCGATCATACAGGCGCACCGGTGAAGCATGGGCGTGCCCGCGTGAACGGCATCCGGATGCACTATGTGACAGCCGGTCAGGGTGAACCGCTGCTGCTGGTCCATGGCACACCCAAGACCAACTACTACTGGCACAAGCTGATCCCGCTGTTGACCGAACATTTCACCGTGGTCGCCCCCGACCTGCGCGGCTTTGGCTACACCGACAAACCGCCAGTCAGCGATGGCTATGACAGCCGCACCAATGCGCAGGACCTGGCAGAGCTGATGACCTTCCTGGGCCACGACACGTTCCATGTGCATGGCGAAGATCGTGGCGCGGAATTCGCCTATGTGCTGGCGGCAACCGAGCGCGATAGGGTCAAGACGCTGTCGTTCTGCGAAATGCTGCTGTCGAGCGAAGGCCTTGAAGAGGCATCGTTTTTCACCCCCGACAACATCACATCGCAATTCCGCCAGAGCGGCGTCTGGGTCTGGCACATCCCGTTCTTCTGGATCCCTC
This sequence comes from Alphaproteobacteria bacterium, assembly GCA_030431485.1. GTDB lineage: Bacteria > Pseudomonadota > Alphaproteobacteria > Rhodobacterales > Rhodobacteraceae > Marivita. The sequence goes on along the minus strand of JAUIIR010000001.1, from coordinate 149,988 downwards.
ACCTGCCGGAGATGCTGATCAACGGCAAGGAACGCGAGTTCTGGGAGTTCTGGATCAAGGCCGAGACGTGGAACCCCAACGCCATCAGCGAGGAGGCGATGAATGAATGGGTCGCCTGCCTCAAGGCACCGGGTGGTCTGCGAGGCACGCTCGAAACCTATCGCGCCGCCTTCAAGAACGCGGAGATCGTGCGCGAGTTGCGCAACGAGAAACTCACCCTGCCCATCATGACCGTCGGTGCGCCGGAATTCTTCGGCCCGCTGGTCGAGGAACAGATGGCGCGGCTGTCCAACGGCGTCGAGAAAGCCGCCGTCTTCGAGGAATGCGGGCACTCGCTTGCCCTCGAAGCTCAGGATCGCCTTGCGACGATGCTCAAGGAATTCATGCTCGACCGCTGATCTGCGGTCGCAACCCCCAAAACGCGAAAACTTCCATCGGAGGAGAACCAAATGAAGTTGACCCGTAGAACCCTCATGGCCACTGGCGCAACCGCTGCAATCCTTGGCCTCTCCCTGCCCGCCTTTGCGCAGGACAATATCGGCGACGTCCGGCACCCGCTCTGGTACAAGGCGCCGACAGAACGAACGCTGGAACTGGCCAAGATCGACGACCTGTCGGAAACTGTTGTCAGCCTTGGGCCACGCGGTGAGGAAGGTGTGCTCTACACCGAAATCCAGATCACCGAAGAGCAAAAAGAGAAAATCCGCGCTGGCAACTTTACTGCAGCGATCTCAATGGGTTGGCTGGGTGACGACTGGGCCTCTCAGCAGCTTCTGGGCCTCAAGGAAACCTTTGCAGACCTCGGCATCGAAGTGGTCGCCGAAACCAACGCGAACTGGGAAGACGCACGCCAGATTTCCGACCTTGACGCAATTTCGGTTCTGAAGCCCGATCTGGTCGTGTCCATCCCGCTCAACACTGCAACCACCGCTTCTGCGTTCCAGCGCCTTGCCGATGCCGGTTCACAGATCGTGTTCATCGACCAGGCCGCCGACGGCATGCAGCCCGGTGAGGATTACGTTTCGGTGATTTCGTCCGACAACCTTGCGCTTGGGATGTATCTGGCTGACCTGTTGAACGACGCAGTCGGCGGCGAAGGCGATGTCGCGGCGATGTATTACGCCAACGACTTCCACGTGACCAACCTGCGCTACATCGGCTTCATAGCCCGCATGATCGCCAAGTATCCCGACCTGCAACTGGTCGCGGCGGCCGGTCACGACAACCCGAACAAGGGTCAGGAAGTGGCGCAGGCCCTGCTCGCCCGTTACCCGACGCTCAAGGGTGTCTATGGCTCCTGGTCGATCCCGGCGATGGGTGCTGCGACCGCTGCCCGCATCAACGGCAAGCGTCCGTCGGACTTCAAGATCGTAAACGAGAACTTCGATCAGATCGTCGCCGCGGAGATGGCTGCCAACAGCTTTATCGCCGGTATCTCGACGCAACAGCCCTACACTCAGGGTGTGACCGAAGCGAGCGCCGGTGCGCTGGCGCTGATCGGTGAAAGCCTGCCCTCCTACATCTCGGTGCCGCCGGTGCGCGTGAGCCGCGACAACCTCGCCGAGGCGTATGAGAAGATCTACCGCATCCAGCTGCCGGAAACGATGCAAGCCGATCTGGCCAGCAACTGATGCAGCTTGCCGTACGCCACGCCTCCCCGTGGCGTACGGTTTGTTCGTGAGGAGAAGCACGACATGACGACAGATGTTTTGATCATGCGGGACATCGACAAGGCGTTTAACGGGAACCCCGTGCTGCGCCATGCCGGGTTCACTCTTCGCAAGGGCGAATGCCATGCGCTGATGGGCGAAAACGGCGCGGGCAAGTCCACCCTCATGAAGATCCTGACAGGCGTCTATCAACGGGATGCCGGCACCGTTCAGATCGACGGGACGGATGTCAGCTTTGCTGCACCCCGCGATGCAGAAGCCGCCGGGATCGCGATGATCTTTCAGGAATTCAGCCTGATCCCGACGCTAACCGTTGCCCAGAACATCTTTCTGGGGCACGAGCCGAAGCGCGGCAACAAAATCTTCATCCGCGATGCCGAGATGATCCGCCGCGCCCACGAGATCCTTCGGGAGTTCGGCGAAAACATTGACCCACGCACCCGTGTCGAAGACCTGAGCGTTGGGGCGAAACAGATGGTCGAGATCGCCAAAGCGCTGTCCAAGAATGCACGGATCATCGTGATGGACGAACCCACCGCATCGCTGTCCGAAAGCGAGGTCGAGACCCTATTCCGACTGGTGAACCAGTTGAAAAAGCAAGGCATTTCAATCGTCTACATTTCGCACCGCATGGCCGAGATTTACCAGATCTGCGACCGCATCACCGCGATGCGCGACGGGCGCGACATGCTGACGGCTGACACCAGCGACGTAACGATGGAAGAACTGATCCGCGCCATGCTGGGATCAGACAGAACCGCCGCGATGGACTGGATCCCACGCGATGTGGACATGACCGCCGCCCCTGTTCTCGAGGTCGAGAACCTGCGGGTGAACGGATATGTGGACGATGTGAGCTTTGATGTCCGCCCCGGCGAGATCCTTGGACTTGCCGGACTCACCGGTTCGGGCCGCACCGAGATTGTCGAGGCCATTTTCGGCATTCGCCAGATTGACGGCGGGTCTGTCCGGATTGATGGCCATTCCGTGCGCAGTAATCGCGATGCCATTGAGGCAGGCGTCGGGCTGGTGCCCGAGGACCGCCGGACACAGGGCCTAATTCTGGATCACAGCCTTCGGGACAACGTGATCCTGCCGAACCTTGCCCGCTTCACGCGCAACCTGTTTGTCGGGGACACGACCGCGCGCGCGGCATCCGACCGGCATATCGCGGACCTCAAGATCAAGTGCGAAGGCCCGGAACAAGAGGTCTACCTTCTGTCCGGCGGCAATCAGCAAAAGATCGTTCTCGCCAAGTGGCTGGAGCGCAAACCCAAAGTCCTGATCCTTGATGAGCCGACCATCGGTGTCGATATCGGCGCGAAATCGGAACTGGTGCGCAAAGTACGCGAGATTGCGGATGCGGGCACGGCGGTTGTCGTCATCTCGTCCGAGTTCGAAGAGCTGCTCGCGATCAGCGACCGGCTGCTGATCATATACGATGGCAGCGTGATCGGGAACATGAACCGCAAAGACGTGCAATCTGAGGAGGCTCTGCACCATGCAGTCCAAGGCTGACCCCATGCCCCAGGACCGTTCGTTCACCTTTGGACGGATCAACTGGCGCGAAAACATCGTGTACATCTGCTTTGCCGGTGTGCTTCTTTTCTTTGCCATCACCATTGGCGACAAGGGCTTTCTGACGGTGTCAAACCTGTTCAACATCGCCCGGACCACAGCAATGATCGCGGTGATCTCGATTGCCATGACCTTCATCATTTCGTCGGGCGAACTGGACCTGTCCGTCGGGTCGACAGCCGCGCTGGCGGCGCTTGTGTCGGCGCTGGCGATACAGGCGGGATACGGGTTTGTCGGAGGCGTAATCGCAGGTTTGCTGTGCGGCGTGGCGGTCGGTCTGGTCAACGGGTTCTTCGTGACCGCCCTGTCGATCCCGTCTTTCCTTGTGACGCTGGGCATGATGCAGCTGGTGCGCGGCATCGACATGCGGATCACCTACACAAACCCAGTCCCCGTGCGGAACGAGACCTTCGACACGGTGTTCGGCCCCGGAACGATCGGTGTGGTCCCCACCCTGTTCCTTTGGGCTGTTGCCGTGGCAATCCTCGGCCATGTGGTGCTGCGCTACACACCCTTCGGTCGGCAAGTTCTGGCCACCGGCGGCAACCGCGAAGCGGCGCGCTATTCCGGCATCAACACCAAGCGTGTGAAAATCATCTGCTTCCTGATCACCGGTGTCGGCGCGGCTTTGGCCGGGATGCTCTGGACCGGGATGATGGGAACCGCGCGCTACAATTTCGGTGAAGGCGCGGAACTGGCCGCGATCGCGGCGGTGATCCTTGGGGGCACAAGCCTGTTTGGAGGTAAGGGTACGATCATCGGAACTTTCGTTGGCGCCCTGCTGATCGGAACGATCAACAACGGTCTGATCATCATGGGACTGGACGTGTCCGAGCAGATGATGGTGGCGGGTGCGATTATTGTTCTTGCGGTGGCCTTCGGCAAAAAGCCCAGCCGCTGAAATTTGACCAAATGGTAAAAAAGACGCGGGGCCGGATGGGCCTCGCGTTTTTGGGTTCTGATCAGGTCGGGAAGCGTCCGGACAAAACGAGCGATTGAAATGCGTCCAGACGATCCACAACTGCCACGCACCCAGCCCGCCTGAGTGTCTCGGCATGGTCATCGCGCCGACCTTCGAGATGGCCGCCACCAACAAATCCGATGGGGGTCATGCCCGCAGCCAAAGCACCCTCGACGCCATGCGGTGAGTCTTCGATCACAATGCAATCGGTCGGGTCGCGGTCGATGGCTTGCGCTGCAAAGAGGAACAGGTCCGGAGCGGGTTTGCCATTGGCAACCTGATCGGCACTGCAGGAGCGGCCTTCGAAAAAATCGTCGATCCCGGTGGTCCGAAGGGCCAGGGCCATACGCGCCAGTGAACTGCCTGTTGCAACCGCCATTTGACAGCCTTCGCGATGCAACGCAGCCAAGAGCTCATGGGCACCGATGACCGGTTTCAGATCCGTCGGGTACTGCTCCATCAGCAACCGATCAATGCGCTCCGCGAAATCTTCGGGTGCTGGTCGCCCTGCCCTGCCACCAACCCATTCGGCAATCCGTGACATCTTGAGGCCCAGAACCTCTTTGCCCAGCTCGCGCGGGTCAAGCTCCTTGGCACCGAGCCGGTGCGCCTCATCGGCAATCGCTTTGAGCGACAGCACTTCACTTTCCACAAGACAACCGTCGAGATCGAAGATGATCGCGGGGGACATATAAAAGCTTTCGCGTTGATGTTTCAGGTGGGATCACGCGCGGGTCGGCGTGGTCTCCATGAAAGTGATTGTGTTTTCAAGCGACGACACAACCGCCTGCGAGCCCAACCCCATCGCATTCTGCGCCGAGGATGCCTGTCCAAAGCGGATACAGTCTTCGATGGATCGGCCCAGGTGCAGCCCGGTGGCAAAGCCCGCGTTGAAGCAATCGCCACAGCCACAGGTGCAAACCACGTCGATCTTGTAGGACGGGATGTCGATCTTCTTGCCTGCCTGATCGCGGTACATGGCGCCATCAGCGCCAAGTGTCAGGATCACCGCACCGACGCCTTGATCGAGAAGGAAAGACGCGATTTCTTCGTAGTCGGTCATGCCCGACAGCGCCATTGCCTCTTCCTCGGAGGGCATGAAGTAATCTGTATGCGATAGCAGCGGGCGGATCAGCGGCAAGTCGTCAGGCGTGGACGCGAAGACGTCGAGCGTGGTGGTGATCCCGCGGGTCTTTGCCTCCGCCAGAAGTTCGGCATTGCGGCCTTTGTCCATCGCGTTCATCAGGCCGACGCCGCCGACATGGAATATCTTGGTGTCGAGCACCCGGTCGACCATGTCATCGGTGATGTAGAACCCCGCCGTCGCTCCGCGCTTGTGCAACGCCGGGCGCGCGCCGTCGGGCCGGGTGGTGACGACACTGGACGACGTCGTCATGTCGGGGATGCGCTGCATCATTTCGGTATCGACGCCGAAATCGCCAAAGCGGCGGAGCACCCAATCGCCCATCAGGTCATTGCCGACACCACCCACGGCCTGCACCGAAAGACCGTGCTTGGCAGCCACGATGGCGGCCGAGCCGGCCGCACCGGACACAGCCAGCGTAAATTCGTCGACGAAGAATGTGTTCCCGCCGGGAGGAATTTCCGTCACCGGTCGGCAGAGCGCATCAAAGGTGTGGAACCCCATAGAGGTATAGTCAAAGGTCATGGCTTGGTCTCCATGCTGTGCGGTGTCAGCGCAGGCGTTGCCCGGAGTTGCTGTCGAAGAGGTAAATCCGCTTGGGATCAAAGCCAACAGTCGCGTCGGAATTCAAGTCCGCGCGATAGTCGCGATGCGCCTTCACCTCTATCAGTTTGTCGCCCGCCTTGAGTGTCAGATACGTCATGTCACCAGTGGGCTCCACCCCGTAAACAGTACCTTGCAAATGGCCTGCATCGGCGGTGACTGTGCAATCCTCGGGGCGCACACCCAGCGTTATCTTGCCATCATGTTTTGCGGGCAAGCCATCAACGCGGACACCCGGCGCGGTGAAAACGCCCTGCTCCATCGTGCCTGATATCAGATTCATGGGCGGCGCACCGATGAAATTGGCGACAAAGGTGTTGGCCGGATCGTTGTAGATCTCATCCGGCGTGCCGATCTGCTGGATGGCTCCTTTGTCCATGATGACGATCCGGTCGGCGAGTGTCATCGCCTCGATCTGGTCATGGGTCACGTAGACAGTGGTGATCTTCAACTCGCGCTGGATATGCTTGATCTGTACCCGCATGTGCTGGCGCAGCTTGGCGTCGAGGTTCGACAGCGGCTCGTCCATCAGAAAGACATGGGGCTGCCGCACGATGGCGCGGGCCAGAGCCGCCCGTTGACGCTGGCCGCCCGACAAGGCGCCGGGTTTGCGGTCAAGGTAGTCTTCCAGTTCCACCAGCCCGGCTGCGCGGCGGATCAGGCCATCCTGCTGCTCTTTCGGAACACCACGCATCCGCAGAGGAAAGCGGATGTTTTCATAGATCGTCATGTTGGGATAGAGCGCGTAGCCTTGGAACACCATCGCCACGTCACGGTCACGGGCGTCGATGTCGTTCATCACCTCGCCATCCATAACAATCTCGCCTTCGGTTGGGTCTTCTAGGCCCGCAATCATACGCATGGTGGTGGTCTTTCCGCAGCCCGATGGGCCAAGGAAGACGACGAACTCCTCGTCCGCGATGTCGAGATTCACGTCACGCACACCCCAGACCGCGCCCCAGCGTTTCTGGATATTATTCAGTTGGATTCTTGCCATTTTTTATCCTTTGACGGCCCCCATTGTCAGACCGCGTGAGAGATGTTTCTGGATCAGGACGACCACGAGGAACACCGGAAGGAACGCGAGGAAGGCGACCAGCGCAATCGCGTTATAGATCACGCCGTCAGATCCACCCGTGAAGTTCGCGAGCGCCACAGACATGGTGTAGGCGTCGGGCGTCGAGGCGATGAGCAGCGTGAAGAGGAATTCATTGATCGCAAAGATCATCGCGATGACAGAGGCTGTGATAATCCCGGGCAGGATTGCCGGGATGATGATTTCCCACAGGATGCGCATCTGGCCAGCCCCGTCGGTCTTGGCGGCGTCTTCCAGTTCTTTCGGGATGTCGAGCATGTAGGACCGGATGATCCATGTCACAAAGCTCAGGTTGATGGCGGCATAGATCAGCATCAGCGCCCAGATCGTGTCGAGCAGGCCGAAATTGCGGAAGAGAAAGAAGATCGGCACCGCCACAATGGCGGGAGCCATCATGCGGGTCGACAGGATGTAAAAGCCGATGTCGTCCCTGCCGCGATATTCAAAGCGCGACAGTGAATAGGCCGCCGGGATCGCCAGCACCAGGTCGATGATGACCGACCCGATGATGGCGAGCACCGAGTTTCGCAGATATTTGCCCATCGGCCAGTCTTCCCAGATCATGTGCCATGCATCGAGGCTGAAGGTCGGGAAATAGATCGGCTGTGGGGTGATGATCTCGGTGCGGGGGCGCAGCCCAATCGACAGAAACCACAGGACCGGAACGAGACAGAAAAGCGCCCATGCCCCAAGAATTGCGTAGCGCAGAGCAAGGCTTTCGCCGCGGGAGCGCTTGCGTTGAGATGCCATGCTTAGGCCCTCGCCGAGACAAAGGCGCGTTTGACAACAAACTGCGCGATGATGATTGTTATGATCAGCATGATCACTGAAGCCGCTGACGCGTAGCCGAAGTTGAAGAACTTGAAGCCGGTGCGGTAAATGAAATAGCTGATCGTCTCGGTGCCAAAGGCCGGACCACCCTTGGTGATGATAAACACGTTGGTGAACATCGTGGTGATGTCGATGGCCCGAAGGATCAGCGCGACCGCGATGATCGGCTTCATCATCGGTAGTGAGATGTTCCAGAAGATCGCATACCATGATGCGCCATCCAGCCGCGCGGCTTCTTCCACTTCTTCATCCTGCGCCTGAAGACCGGCGACGAAGATGATGAAAAGAAACGGAGTCCACTGCCAGACATCAGCAATGATCAGGATCATCCGACTCAGCCATGTCGAGGATTGATAGGCAATGTTGCCGTCGATCAACCCGACCCTCATCAGAAGGTCTGCAACCACCCGTCCGTCGAGAAACGCCAGCTTATAGATGAAGGCGACAGCGGAGGGCATGAACAGCATCGGGATCAGGAAAATGATCCGCCAACCCTGCACCCAAGGATCGCGATAGGCATAGAAGGCCAGCGCCAAAGCGATGACGCATTGCAGGATCAACGAAATGGAGCCGATCACCAGCGTGTTCCAAAGCGCACCCCAGAACTGGTAGTCGCCCATCAGCCGGGTGTAGTTCTCAAATCCGGCGGGCTGCCATGGTCCGAACTTCACATGGTAGAAGCTTTGCGTAATGGCAAAGATGCCTGGATAGAGCGTGATCAGCATCAAATACAATACAGCCGGCGCAACCAGCATATAGGGCAGCAAGGTTTTCATACGCTTGCTGCGACGCTTGAATCTGCGCTGCGTCGGCTGGACCGGGGCGGCGTGTGCCGCCCCGGCATCCGACAGTTCTGGATTGCTCATGACAATCTCGTTCCTGTCCAGTTTGCGTGATGGCCTAGGCCTTTAGAACGGCAGGTCCTTGCCTTCGCCGACATAGAGACCGGGTGCCGCCTGTGCGTATTCTACCGGATCATTGCCCTGATAGAAGCCGTTGGACGACATGATCTGCTTGACGGCCGCGGCCGCGTTGTCGAGCGCTTCTTTTGCCGTGATCTGACCGACCACAGCGCGGTTGATCTCGTTGCCGATGGCCTGCTCGATCGGGAACGCACCAGGCAGACGCGGGCTGCACCATGCGTGATGCAGGCTGTCACCCCAGACCTTCGCAGGTTGCGAGACGGCTTGAAGGTTCTCGTTTTCCAGAACTGACTTGTAGCCGGGGGCCACACCGTTCGCGTTCGCTTCATTCATCGCCATGATCGACGCTGTCGTCAGGAAGCCAAGCATGAGGAATGCGCCTTCGGGGTTCTGTGCAGAGGCCGAGACACACGAGGTCGAGCCCGCGATGTTCGGCGGCGCGAACCGGCCGCCTGCGATACGCGGTTCGTAGATGGTGACGAAATCGTCGACGATCTGCGACTGATCCGGCCGCATCGCCTGCGTGCCGCTGTCCTGCCAGCTGATATTGGTGGCCACCTGACCGCCAAGCCATGCGGCACGGTTTTCCGGCCAACCGGCACCTGCATGGCCCTCGTTGGCGTTTTTGGACAGTTCGAGAATGATCTCCAGGCCCTTCATACCGGCATCGCCGTTGAAGATTGGTTCCCAATTCTCGTCAAAGAGCATCATGCCAGCCTGCGCCGATACATGCTCCCATGTGTAGGTCGACCAGAAGCCTGGAGCTGCCATCAGGCCGACCCCAGAGACACCGGGCTCGACCTTGTTCAACTCGCCGGACAGACGGATCAGTTCATCATAGGTCGGAACAGAGTTCACCTTGTCAATCGGACCACCCAGAACCTGCTCAACATAGCCCTTGCGCAGGTGGACCATCTGAATGTCGCAGTCGAACGGGATGCCGTACATCTGGCCGTTGAAATAGCCATAGTTCAGGCGATAGGTGTCGTAGAAATCGTCGAGCGGCAGGCTCCACTTGTCTGCAAATTCCTGCAGAGGATAGAGGAAGCCCGGCGCTGCGAAGTCACCCAGCCAGGGCGAGAAGAACTGCAACGCGTCGAAGGATGCATTGCCCGAGATGAATTCGGCAAGGGCCTTGTCATAGAAGCTGTCATCCGGAATCGGAACAAGCTCAACCGTGATGCCGGAGAGCGCCTCGAACGGGACAAGTCCCTCAGCGGCGGATTCGGCGTCAGCCGCGCCAACCGCAAAGCGCACAGTGGTGCCAGCGAGTTCGGACCGAACTTTTTCCCAGTCGACGGTACGGATCCAGTCTTTGTTGCTGTCCCACATCGGCTTGTCATCCGACATGCCATAGAGGTCGCGATAATCCGCGCGGACGTACTGGGAGATCGAAATCCCGTCGAGCACGCTTTGTGGGTCCGGCAAGTGGCTGGCCGCAAGTAGCTTGCCACCCCATGTCGAGCCGGTTGCGGCGATTCCCATAGCCGATGCGCTCGCCATGAACGACCGTCTGGATAGTCTTCCTCTGAATTCCATCATTTTCCTCCCTTGATGGCACAATTATCGAATTTTCCGCCTCAAGCAGCCTCCACTGCCGCTTCACGTCGCCGGAACACGTAACTGCACAACTGAACCATTGTTCACCATACCACCTGACGTCAAGAACTTTTCTGCAAGTTTTGAACATTAATCTTGACGCACATACAAAAGTTCAGGATATTCGCCTCAAACAAGAGCGACAGGAAAAACTCGTATGGCCTCCAACATCGCATTGACCGGACTGGCGAAAGACCTCGCCGCGCGAGCCGCATCTGGCAAACCTGTCCGCATCGGACTGATTGGGTCCGGCGAAATGGGGACAGATATCGTCACGCGCGCCGCAATGATGGACGGCGTCGACGTGGCGGCGATCTCGGAGCTGAACGTTCCGAACGCGCACAAGGCCGTGTCCATCGCAACAGGCGAGGACGGCCATAGCCAGGACGCAAAATCGACAGGTGACCTCAATGCGATCGTCGAATCCGGCAAAACAGCGATAACGGACAATGCCGATTTGATCCTCGAATCAGGATTAATCGACGTAGTGATCGACGCGACCGGCATTCCCGCGGTAGGTGCAGAAATTGGCCTAAAGGCAATGGAGCGCGGCAAGCATTTGACCATGATGAACGTCGAAGCGGACGTGACCATTGGTGCATACCTGCGCAACGAAGCGGACCGGTTGGGCGTGGTCTATTCGCTGGGCGCAGGCGACGAGCCGTCTTCTTGCATGGAGCTGATCGAGTTCGTGACCGCCATGGGTCACAAGGTGGTCTGCGCCGGCAAAGGCAAGAACAATCCGCTGAACATCGACGCTACACCGGACGCCTACGAGGCAGAAGCGGTCCGACGCCACATGAACCCGCGTCTGTTGGTGGAGTTTGTGGACGGATCAAAAACCGCCGTTGAAATGGCCGCCATCGGCAATGCCACCGGCCTGATCCCGGATGTGGACGGCATGCACGGCCCAGCGGCAGGCCCCAAGGAACTGGCGAAAGTGCTTATCCCGGAAAAGGACGGCGGCATTCTGTCGGGCATCGGCAAGGTGGATTATTCCATCGGCAAGGGCGTGTCACCGGGCGTTTTCTGCATCGTCGAGGCCGAACATCCGCGCATCCATGAGCGGATGAAAGACCTCAAGATGGGCGACGGGCCCTACTATGAGTTCATTCGCCCCTATCACCTGACATCGCTCGAAGTGCCGCTGACCTGCGCGCGTTCCGTGCTTTACGGCAAAGCCGACATGATCCCACTGGAAAAGCCGGTGGTTGAAGTCTGTGCCTTGGCCAAGAAGGATCTGCAGCCGGGCGATACTCTCGACCAGATTGGCGAATACGCCTACCGAGCATGGGCGATGGAAGTGGGTCGGGCGCAAGCCGCGCGCGCCCTTCCTGCCGGGATGCTGACCGGAGCCAAAGTGACCGCGCCAATCAAGAAAGGTGAGCTGATCACATTGGCCAATGCCACCCTTCCGCAGTCGCGGCTGGTCGAGCTGCGCCGCCGCCAGGACATGATGCTTTATGGGAAGGACCTTCTCAATGCGTGACACCGTGACACCCAATAACATCCCCTACGCCATCGCGCGGTACAGTGCGGAGGAGCTAAAAGACGCTCTGAAAAAGATGTACCTGATCCGCAAATTCGAGGAAGGCGCGGAAGACAGCTACATGCGCGGTCTGATCCACGGCACGATGCACCTGAGCATTGGACAGGAAGCGTCAGCAGTCGGGTCCTGCATGTCGCTGAGTGATGAGGACAAGATCACCTCGACCCACCGGGGTCATGGCCATTGCGTCGCCAAAGGTGCGGACCTGTCCCGCATGTTCGCCGAGTTTTTCGGCAAGGAAAGTGGCTATTGCAAAGGGCGCGGCGGGTCGATGCATATCGCAGACCCAAGCAAGGGCAATCTAGGCGCCAACGGTATCGTGGGCGGCGGTCTGCCGATTGCGGTCGGCGCAGCCTTGTCGGCCAAGCGGTTGGGCACCGGCGCTGTCACCGTCTGTTTCTTTGGGGATGGCGCCAACAACGAGGGCGCGTTTCACGAAGCGCTGAACATGGCGTCGGTCTGGAAGCTGCCCGTGGTTTTTGTTTGTGAAAACAACAAGTACGGCATGTCAACCTCGACCGAGCGCTCGACCTCAGTCAAGAACATCGCGGACCGGGCGGTGGCCTATGCCATGCCGGGCGTGACAGTGGACGGGAACGATTTTTCCGCCGTGACCGAAGCTGTTGACGCGGCAGTCGAACGCGCCCGCAACGGCGAAGGCCCGAGCCTTGTCGAGAACGTTACTTACCGCTGGCGCGGGCATTCCAAGTCGGACCGCAACCGCTACCGGACCAAGGAAGAGATCGCAGACTGGCAGTCCCGCGACCCGATTGCCGCGATGGCTAAGCTGCTAACTGACCACAAGATCGCCACCGAGGACGAGGTTGCAGGGATCGAAGCCGACGCGACCCGGATTATCGAAGAGGCCATCGCTTTTGCAACCGAGGGGGCCAATCCGAAGATCGAAGAGGTCACACGCGACGTCTACACCGAAGAGACCGCATCATGAACATGCACAGCAAGACCGACCTCCGCGAATTGTCTTATGCCGAGGCCATCCGCGAAGCCATGGACATCGCCATGGCCCGCGATGAACGCGTCATCCTTATGGGTGAGGATATCGGAGTTTATGGCGGGGCCTTTGGCGTCACTGGCGAACTGGTCGAGAAATACGGCACGGACCGTGTCATGGATACGCCTATTTCCGAGTTGGGCGGCGCTGGCGTCGCGGTCGGTGCCGCGATGACCGGGCTAAGGCCAATCTTTGAATTCCAGTTCTCGGACTTCGCGACGCTCGGGATGGAGCAGATCGTCAATCAAGCGGCCAAGATCCGTTACATGCTGGGTGGCGCAGTGTCGGTGCCTGTGGTCATGCGCTTTCCCTCAGGGTCCGGCACCGGCGCTGCGGCACAGCACAGCCAGAGCCTAGAGGCATGGACCGCGCATGTGCCCGGTCTGAAGGTGGTTCAACCTGCGACACCTGCTGATGCCAAGGGTCTATTGCTGGCTGCGCTGGAAGATCCCGATCCGGTGATGATCTACGAGCACAAGATCCTTTACAAGATGAAGGGGCATGTGCCGGAAGGCTATTACACCACCCCCATCGGCAAGGCGGCAGTGATGCGCGAGGGCAAGGACCTGACCATCATTGCCACGTCAATCATGGTGCACAAGGCGCTTGATGCTGCCCAGACATTGGCCGCCGAAGGCATCGACGCCGAGGTGATCGACCTGCGCACGATCCGCCCGATGGACCGCGACACGGTGCTCACCTCGGTCCGCAAGACCGGACGTCTGGTCTGCGTCTACGAGGCGGTCAAGACATTGGGCGTGGGTGCCGAAGTATCGGCGATGGTCGCAGAAAGCGACGCGTTCGACTATCTTGATGCGCCGATCATCAGGTTGGGAGGGGCCGAATGCCCGATCCCTTATAATCCGGAGCTTGAGAAAGCGGTTGTTCCACAGGTGCCCGACATCCTGGAGGCCGCGCGCAATCTGGCGAAGGGACGTGTCTGATGCCGACCGAAGTCATCATGCCCAAGGTCGACATGGACATGGCCAAGGGCAAGATCATGTCGTGGCACATCGCCGAAGGCGAACGGGTGTCCAAGGGCGAGCCGCTGTTCGACATCGAAACAGATAAGGCCGCGATGGAGGTCGAGGCGCCTGCCGATGGCATCCTGCACCACACCGCCTCCGAGGGGATGGACATCCCAATCGGCACACCCTGCGCCTGGCTTTATGCCGAGGGCGAAGAAGTAGGCGAACAACCCGCGCCGTTTGCGGGCCAAGCCGGAGCTGGGGCTGCACCCGAGCCGAAACAAGTCGAAGCGGACGTGCCGGTCGAGGCCGAATTGGAACTGGTCGACGCCATTGCTGGGGAAGCTACGGACAAGGTCCGCGCCACCCCGCGCGCACGCTCCTTGGCAAGCGGTGCGGGCCTGAACATCGCAGACCTGATCGGCACCGGTCCGCGCGGGCGGGTACAGGCGCTGGACGTCGAAACCGAAATCGCTCTGCGTGACACGCGCCCTGCCCCGCTGGCGTCACCGCTCGTCTTCAAAGCGGAAACCGGTAGTCTGGCAGTGACCCGCTCCAAAGGCGGCACCGGGACACCGATCGTGATGATCCACGGCTTTGCCAGTGATGCCACGTCCTGGTCACCGATGGAGACACATCTGAAGCACCGCCCATTGATCCGGATCGACCTGCCCGGTCACGGCAAATCACCAAAACTGCGCATCGACAGCTTTGCCGATCTGGTCCGCGAGGTCCGGCGTGCCTTTGACGATCTAAACCTTGACGCCGCACATCTGGTTGGTCACAGCCTTGGCGGTGCCGTCAGTATTGCACTGGCCGATACCCGGGCAAAACGATTGTCGTCCCTGACCCTGATCGCACCTGCGGGGCTTGGCCCGGATATCAACGGCAATGCGCTGTCGGGGATCTGCAGGGCTACCCGCGCCGAAAGCCTTGGTCCGTGGCTGCGCAGCCTTGTGGCAAACGAAGACATCGTGACCGACAGCTATGTCCGCCTTGCCATGGCGGGGCGGGAAGACACGAACCTGCGCGCGGCGCAGTCGCGTCTTGCCGATGCACTTTTCCCCGATGGGGTTCAGGCTTTTGACCTACGCGCGGCACTAGAACGGATCGACACGCCGACCCGGATCATATGGGGCAAACAGGACGCGATCATCCCTTGGAAACACGCCCTGCGCGCCCCGGGCAAGATGGCGCTTCACCTTTTTGACGGCGTTGGGCACATGCCCCAGATCGAGTGCAGTGCTGAGTTGGGCCGGATCCTGTCGTCAAACCTTTGACCAGTTGTTCATTGTCACCCACCGAAAACATCGGTTACCTGTCAAAAGCCAAAGACATAAGACAGATCACAAGGGGGCGATCCGATGGCAAAATCGCAAGACCAGCTTCGGGTCCGCGCCGCATGGCTTTACTACATCGAAGGCATGACCCAATCCGATGTCGGGAAAAAGCTTGGCGTGAACCGGATCACGGTGACCCGTTTGTTATCCGAAGCCAAGAAACGTGGTGAGGTTGTGATCCGGATCAAGTCGGAATTGACCGAGTTGATCGAGCTTCAACAACAGCTTCAGGACCACTACGATTTCGAACAGGCCATTGTCGCGCCCGTGGAAGCCATAGAAGACGACCCAACACGGGTGATCGCTGCGGCGGCAGGCACCTATGTTTCTAACCTGATGGAAAACGGGATGACCGTCGGTGTCGGTTGGGGCAAGACCCTGCATGCGATGTTGCCCTATATCGAGGAAAAGCCCCTGTCGGACGTGCGGGTTGTGTCCCTTCTTGGCGGCATTGCACAGGCCAGACGCTTTAACCCTGCCGAATTTGCGTGGCAATTTGCCGAACTCTTCGAAGCCGAAGGCTATCTGATCTCGGCGCCGGCAGTTGTGGATTCGCCGCAAACACGGCACGCGCTGCTCGAAAACTGTGGCCTCGATCAAATCCTCCAACTCGCCGAAGCCTGCGATGTGGCTTTGCTGTCCTGCGGCGGGATCACCTCTTTGACCACGTCCTATCGCTCTGGTCACATCACGGAGTCGGACCGTCAATCGCTGATCGCGGCGGGTGCGGTCGGCGATTTTCTCTATCACTTTCTCGACAAAGACGGGAATATCGTGGACCATCCGGTCAACAATCGGTCGATCTCGGTGTCCCTCGATCGCTTGAAACGTGTGCCAAGAAAAGTGCTCATGTCAGGGGGCCGGGAAAAGATCGAAATCCTGCGAGCCAGCATCATGTCGCTTGCGCCCAATGTCCTGATCACCGATGAGATTACGGCGCGAACCTTACTTGAAACCGCTGACGCAAAAATCCCGCGTGCGGCTGCCACTGCGGACTGAGATTGGTGATGTCAGGCACGCTGCCAGCCGTCTTGAAGTCGACCGCAACAAGACTGCAAAACAGCCGGAAAACACGACACCGGTGGAGCCTAGCTTGGTCAACCGACCATGTGCTAAAATCAAAACTAGGAGGTGGATATGATGGTGGCCAGCCCGAAGAAATTCACTCTCTTGCATGACATGAACATGCCAATCCGCGACGCGTTGCGTGGCGTGGTGAGCTTGGCAGACGCAACAGAAGACATGCTGGAGCCCGCCTCCAAATTGTTGCCGGAACCGCTGCGCAGCCGCTTTCACAGCGCGATGCAGGCATTCGAGCAAGCCGGCAAACGCCTGCTCCAGGCACCGATCGACATGGAGAGGATCAGCGATGCCGCGCAGTTTGCTCGTGGCACCACGTTGGACCAATCCGCAGTGAACACGACCGCGAGCGTGATCGTATTCGCCTGGGAGCACCTTAACCAATCCCGCGTCGACCACCGCCACCTTATCAGTGAAACCATTGTTGCAGACCGGTTGTCACGGTTACGACCGGACGGCGGCACGACCGGTTTTACCTTCGCTGCATCCCTGTTCCTCGACCTGCGCCAATCCTCAGCCATCGGCGTAATGCCGGGATTGACGCGCGGTATCACTGCGGATGAAGACGCCGAAGTCGACCTGGCATTGATGGCCATTGCCGTCTGGCTATCATCGACTCGAGCGGACAGCCTTGAGGAAGAAGAAAAGCTTCTGGACCTGTCCATGGCCCTTGTCCGCGCGCTCCAGTCAGAGGCGGCAACTGCCTTTCAAAGCCAAGAAGCCTTGGCCCAGTTTCTTGATGAAACGTCATCGCATCTTTAGGATTGGGCTCTATGTCGACGCATGATTTGACCAAGACAGACCAACCGTTGCGCAAATCTGCGCAACGTCTGCGGTGGTTCGTAGATGCGTTCGATCAGCAAATCCAAAACACCGAAGCTCAGACGGGTAACCAGTTTTCCGTCGACCGGGGCGCTTTGGCGCACGTCTTTGCCGATTGGCTAAAGGCGTTCGAAGCCCAGAAACCGACGCGCGAGGATGATAAACCCGCCTATGTTGGTTTTGCAGCTGGCCTCATGCTCCGGACTTTGATCAAGCACAAACCGGTCGCGGTCGTGAAACAGCCTGACAATGCAGACCAGTCAAATCCGGCATACTTCTGGGCTGAAGGGTATCTCTATGTCGCATTCTGCCTGAATGTGCGCGGATTGGTGCTCGAGACAGATTTCCACGCGGAACAACACCCGAGCGATCGGCTTGCGGACAACCGGACATGGTGGAGTTTTCGCGAGAATGTGCAACAGGATCCCTCTCTGGCGATAGCTTTCCTCGACCTTTTTGCCGGAGATGAGCCGGAATGGACCATGCCCGAACTGTTCAGAACAGGCCGCGTTGCCCGCATCGCGGAACGGTTTTACGCCAAGGAAGTGACGTCACGCGACGATGAGTGACGGCAGCTGTCGGCAATCGGCAAGTGGCCTCTCCCTCAGCGTTGCGCGCAGCGCTGCCAGTCACCTGTCCGCGCGGCCGGAGTCTCCCATTCAGGTTTGAAGCGCCCGGCGACACAAACACCTAAGCGCTTGAATGGCATAAATGAGATGGCGCACCTGAGAGGATTCGAACCTCTGGCCTCTGCCTTCGGAGGGCAGCGCTCTATCCAGCTGAGCTACAGGTGCCTGCGGTCTCTATACGCAGAAGGATTTCGCGGCGCAAACGCAAATCTTGCTTTGCGCCCCTGTTTCTTGCCTCCGGCATCGCCAGCTGACGAAGCGTAAACGCATCGTCCGTTTCGGTCGACCAAAACGCGCCGGCTCAGCTGGCGGCTTTCAGTTCAAGACGACGCTGGTGAAGCACTGGTTCGGTATAGCCCGAGGGCTGCACGCGGCCGGCAAAGACCAGATCGCAGGCAGCCTTGAAGGCAATCGTTTCAAAGCCCGGGGCCATCGGCGTGTAGGCCGGGTCGCCCGCGTTCTGCTCATCTACCACAGCGGCCATGCGTTGCAGGATCTCCATCACCTCGTCTTTCGACACGACGTCATGGTGCAGCCAGTTGGCGATGTGTTGCGCGCTGATGCGGCAGGTGGCGCGATCTTCCATCAGGCCCACGTTGTTGATGTCCGGCACCTTGGAGCAACCGACACCCTGATCGACCCAGCGCACGACGTAGCCAAGGATCCCCTGCGCGTTGTTCTCGACCTCGCGAGTGATCTGGTCTTTCGACCACTTCTGGAACGCGGCCAGCGGAATATCGAGGATCGTGTCCACATGCGCCCGGCGGCCGCCTTTGCGCAGCTTGTCCTGAACGGCGAACACATCGACCTTGTGATAGTGCAGCGCGTGCAGAGTGGCCGCTGTCGGCGACGGCACCCAGGCACAATTTGCGCCAGATTTCGGGTGCTCGATCTTCTGCTCAAGCATCGCCGCCATCATGTCGGGCATTGCCCACATGCCCTTGCCGATTTGTGCCTTGCCGCTGAGCCCGCATTCGAGGCCGATATCCACGTTGCGGTTCTCGTAGCCGCCGATCCAGGCCTTGCGCTTGATAAAGTCTTTGCGGCTGAAGGGACCGGCCTCCATCGAGGTGTGGATCTCGTCGCCTGTGCGGTCAAGAAAGCCTGTGTTGATGAAAGCAACCCGGTGCTTGGCCGCACGAATGCACTGCTTGAGGTTGACGCTGGTGCGGCGCTCCTCGTCCATGATACCCAGTTTGACCGTGTGTTGCGGCAGGCCCAGCGCCTTTTCGACAAAGGTGAAGGTCTCGTCTGCGAAGGCGACTTCGTCGGGCCCGTGCATCTTGGGCTTCACAACGTAGACCGAGCCGTGATGCGAATTGCGCAGGCCATCGGTTTTCGCAAGGTCGTGCTTAGCGATGAGCGCGGTGATCATCGCGTCCATCAAGCCCTCGTAGATCTCGGCCCCGTCCTTGAGCAGTATTGCCGGATTGGTCATCAGGTGGCCCACATTGCGCACCAGCATCAGTGCGCGGCCCTTGATTGTGACCTCACTCTGACCGTCAGGCGCGGTGTAGACCAGATCGGGATTAAGCGCGCGGGTTACGGTGGTACCGCCCTTTTCGAAGGTGTCGGCCAGATCGCCTTTCATGAGGCCCAGCCAGTTGGCATAGGCCAGCGTCTTGTCCTCGGCATCGACGCAGGCGACCGAGTCTTCGCAATCCATGATCGCGGACACGGCGCTTTCGAGACGCACGTCGGCCAGACCCGCCTGGTCGCGGCTGCCGATGAAATGCGTGCGGTCAAAGACCAGTTCGACATGCAGCCCATTGTTGCGCAGCAGCACCGCGTCAGGCGCTTTCGGGTGGCCTTTGTAGCCGATGAATTTCTCCGGCTGCGCCAACGGCATATCGTCAATCAGCAGCGCACCGTTGTGAACGTAGTAGCGACGCACATCCGCGTGGCTGCCGCCGTCAATCGGGAACGCCTCGTCCAGGAAGACGCGCGCGCGCGCGACGACACGCGCGCCGCGGCCCTTGTCATAGCCGCCCCTGGGCGCGGGCGTGCCCATCGCGTCGGTGCCGTAGAACCCGTCATAGAGACTGCCCCAGCGGGCATTCGCGGCGTTCAGAGCGTAACGCGCATTGGTGATCGGCACCACAAGCTGCGGGCCGGGAACCGACGCGATCTCGGGGTCCGTGTTCGCGGTCTCGATCTCGAAATCATCACCTTCGTCCAGCAGGTAGCCAATCTCGGACAAGAACGCCTTGTAGGCCTCGTGGTCATGCGGCTGATTGCGATGGCGGATGTGCCATTCGTCGATCTTGGTCTGCAGGTCTTCGCGGGTCTTGAGCAGCGCCGCGTTTTTCGGGCCGAACTCATGTGCCAGAGTCGACAGCGCGTCCCAGAAAGCATCGGGCTCGACACCGGTGCCGGGCAACGCCTGCCCTTCGATGAAGTCAAAAAGCGTCTGGTCGATCTGCAATCCGTGGCGGTCAATGCGCGTGCCCATGTCCGTCTCCCTCGCTGTATACGGCGGTACTCAATTAGAAAGAAAGTTTCCGATCCGCAACAGGTTTGGTCAGGTTATCTGACCAAAAAGGGTGCATTCGGGAATTTTTGATAATCCATCCGTGTTGTTTGGCGATCCTTGAAACTCAGGTTTTGCCCTTCGACTTGCGACACCGGTCCGAGCAATATTTCACCTCGTCCCAGACCTTTTCCCACTTCTTGCGCCATTTGAAAGGCAACCCACAGGTGGCGCAGGTCTTGGTCGGCAGATCAGATTTTTTGCGCTGTTTTGGCACTACAGGTCCAGTTTCAATTGCGCGTTATCGGGTTTCGACCGACGCGGCTTGCGCAGGGCCCGATCGTTGACAAAATGCCCGGCGCTGTCCTTGCGACTGGCATGTTTCTGGATCACACGCTGCGTCTCGGATCGGTCAACAGTACGACGCATGGAGAAAATGCGCTCACGGGCGGCGCGTGCCGCCTCGGCTACGTCTATGATCGGCGTGGGATAGGTCTTGCCCAGCACACGCCCTGCCCCATCCCACGTCCAGGGCGTTTGAAGATGTTTGTCCGGCACATCCGCCAGTTCCGGCAGCCAGCGCCGGGTAAACGCGCCTGTCGGGTCCTGATCCATACCCTGTTTGATCGGGTTATAGATGCGCGGCGTGTTGATGCCGGTGGTGCCAGATTGCATCTGCATTTGGGACCAATGAATACCTGGCTCATAATCGGTGAACATCCGCGCCAGATAAGGGCCTGTGCTGCGCCAGTCGAGCCAGAGGTGATAGCTTGACACGCTCACCACCATTGCCCGCATCCGGAAATTGAGCCACCCGGTAACCCGAAGCGACCGCATGCAGGCGTCTAAAAACGGCAGCCCGGTTTCTCCGTTTTCCCATGCCGACAGGCGGCTGTGGTCTGGTTCGAAAGGCCGCATCCCTTCATAGGCGCGGTGCAGGCAGCGGTGTTCGAGTGCAGGTTCATCCTCCAGTTTCTGCATGAAGTGATCACGCCATGCGAGCCGGGATTGGAACGACTTTAGGCTGCCAGCCCAGCCATCACGCGACCCGCCTTTGATCTCTCGCTGGCGGGCGGCGGTGGCCTGCACCACCTCGCGGATCGTGACGGTGCCCAGCGCAAGGTGCGGGCTGAGGCGCGAACAGGCCGTTGCACCCTGGAGCGGCGAGGACATGTCCTTGCGATAGCTCTGCCCACGCTCGATCAGGAATCCGCCAAGCAAAGACAGAGCGTGATCGCGTCCGCCCTGCTGCCTGTCTGGACAGGAATCGGGCGCACAGAGCAACGGCACCGAGTCCGATGGCAGGTCACAGGGCGGCAACGCCTTTGGAGCCTCAACCTGAGCCCGCGCCATAAAGGCGTTGCGTTGTCCCGCCCAGCCGTCGCGCCCTCGCAGGCGGCGCACCACGCCCGATTGTGGCAGTTCCGTCCACCGGATGCCCTGCCCTTGTGCCCAAGCGCCAACGCGCTTGTCGCGGTCAAAGGTCCAGGCGTTGCCGGATTCTTCGTGGCTGACCAGTTGGTCGAATTTTACCGTTTGGTATAATTTTTGAAACTCCTGCACCGCGTCCCCCGCGCGGATCACCAGTTCGCTGCCCAGACCCCGAAGCGCAGTTTGCAAATCGGCAAGGCTCTCCTGCAAAAAAGCAAACTGCCTGCCAGAGGTGTCGGGCAATGCCCAGTACTCTGGCTCTACAATAAAGAGCGGCACCACGTCATCATCCCGCGCGGCCAGTGCCAGCGCCGGATGGTCATGGATTCGCAGGTCGCGTTTGAACCAAAGAACCGTTGTCATGCCCCGACATCTAGGAAGGCAGCGCAG
Organism: Alphaproteobacteria bacterium; assembly: GCA_030431485.1. Taxonomy (GTDB): domain Bacteria; phylum Pseudomonadota; class Alphaproteobacteria; order Rhodobacterales; family Rhodobacteraceae; genus Marivita. Next base: position 127,892 of record JAUIIR010000001.1, on the reverse strand, counting down.
CGTGACCAGTCTTGGAACCGGTTTCCCTTCTTCCAAAACGCGGCGTAGGTATTACCTCAAACCGCAATGACACAGTTCCGGAGCATCCGATGAAAGACGCAGCGCCCAAGACGATCTATCTTAAGGACTACACGCCGTTCGGCTATGTGGTGGAGAGCGTTCACCTGACCTTTCGTTTGGCGCCAACCTCCACACGGGTGATCAGCCGGATTGCGTTTGCGCCGAACCCGGACGCGACGGACCGTGCGTTTTTCCTGCATGGCGAGGAGCTTTCCCTGATCTGGGCGAAGATCGACGGGCAAGACGTGACGCCTGACCTGACGGACGACGGGCTGCGCTGCGCCGCTCCGGACAAGCCGTTCGTGTGGGAGGCTGAGGTTGAGATCAGCCCGCAGACCAACACCGCGCTGGAGGGGCTTTACATGTCAAACGGCATGTATTGCACCCAATGCGAGGCGGAAGGGTTCCGCAAGATCACCTACTATCCCGACCGCCCGGACGTGATGAGCACTTTCACGGTGCGGATCGAGGGTGAAGAAAAGGTGAAGCTGTCCAATGGTAACCCGATTGGCGGCGGCGAGGGCTGGGCCGAATGGCACGACCCGTGGCCGAAACCGGCTTATCTTTTTGCATTGGTCGCCGGCGAATTGGTGAACCATCCCGACAGCTTCGCGACTATGTCCGGCAAGGAGGTGGAACTGAACATCTGGGTCCGCCCCGGCGATGAGGACAAATGCGCGTTTGGAATGGAAGCGCTAAAGAAATCAATGGCTTGGGATGAAGAGGTGTACGGGCGCGAATACGATCTGGACATCTTCAACATCGTGGCCGTCGACGATTTCAACATGGGCGCAATGGAGAACAAAGGGCTGAATGTCTTCAACTCGTCTTGCGTTCTAGCGTCTCCCGAAACCTCGACCGACATGAATTTCGAAAGAATTGAGGCGATTATTGCGCATGAGTATTTTCACAACTGGACAGGCAACCGGATCACGTGCCGCGACTGGTTCCAGCTGTGTCTGAAAGAGGGTCTGACGGTGTTCCGCGATGCGCAGTTCACTGCCGATATGCGATCGGAACCGGTGAAGCGGATCAGCGACGTGATCGACCTGCGCGCCCGTCAGTTCCCCGAGGATCAGGGCCCGCTGAGCCATCCGGTGCGGCCGGAGAGTTTTCAGGAAATTAACAATTTCTACACCGCCACGGTCTACGAAAAGGGCGCCGAGGTGATCGGCATGCTCAAAACGCTGGTCGGTGACGATGCTTATAAACGTGCCCTTGATCTCTATTTTGACCGCCATGATGGTCAGGCCTGCACCATCGAGGACTGGCTTTGCGTGTTCGAGGATGCCACGGGCCGCGACCTTGCGCAGTTCAAACTCTGGTATTCGCAATCCGGCACTCCCCGTGTGGCAGTGTTCGAGGATTGGTCGGACGGGGTCTATACCCTGACGTTCAAACAGCACACACCACCGACGCCCGGTCAGGACGTGAAAGACCCCAAGGTCATTCCGATTGCCGTGGGTCTTCTCAACCCCAATGGCAATGAGGTTGTGCCGACGCAGGTTCTGGAGATGACAAAAGCCGAGCAAAGCTTCCGCTTTGATGGCCTTGCCAGCAAACCGGTGCCGTCGATCCTGCGGGGGTTCTCTGCGCCCATCGTGCTGGAGCGAGAGACCAGCCGCGAAGAACGCGCGTTTCTGCTGGCGCATGACACCGACGCGTTCAACCGATGGGAGGCGAGCCGCAACCTGGCACGCGACTGCCTGGTAGCCATGATCCGAGATGGCGCCGGACCCGACACCGCCTGGCTTGATGGGTTGGAACGGGTTGTGCGGGACGATGCGCTTGACCCTGCTTTCCGCGCGCTGATGCTGTCGCTGCCGACACAGTCGGAAATGGCGCAGGTGCTCTTCGATTTGGGCACGACCCCCGACCCCGATGTGATCTGGCAGGCGGCAGAAGACCTGCGCGCACACATGGCCGAAGCGTGGCAGGGCTTCCTGCCCGACCTGCGCGCGTCGGTGGCGGTTGATGTGCCGTATCAGCCGGATGCGGACCAATCCGGCAAGCGGTCACTTGGGTCGGCTTTGCTGGCCTTGCAGACGCGGCTCGACAATGGTGCTGCGGCACGGGCGCAATATGCGGCTGCGGACAATATGACATTGCAGTTGTCGGCGCTGTCGCAGCTCATCTCGGCGGGCAAAGGCGCTGATGCGATCAAGGCGTTCGAGGAACAGTGGCACCATGACCGACTGGTCATGGACAAATGGTTCGGGCTTCAGGTGGGCATGGCGAAACCGGATGTGGCGGTCGATGTGGCCGAAGGTCTGGTGCAGCATCCAGCGTTCGACATGGGCAACCCTAACCGCTTCCGCGCGGTGATGGGCGGTTTCGCGATGAACCATGCCGGGTTCCACCGCAAGGATGGTGCCGGCTATGCGTTCCTTACCGACTGGCTGATCAGGCTGGACGACAAGAACCCGCAGACCACAGCCCGCATGTGTTCGGTGTTCCAGACTTGGAAACGCTATGATGATAGCCGGCAGGCGTTGATCCGAAAGCAGCTGGAACGGATCAAAGCCAAGCCAAACCTGAGCCGCGACACAGATGAAATGATCAGCCGTATCCTAGGGTGAGATATGGCAGACAGCGGTGAAGTGCTGCTTGGTCACAGGATCAGTGCCCGTCGTCCCAGGGCACTGGCCGCCATCGCCGCTTTCTGGATGTGCGCCGTCGGACTTTGGTTTGCCGGCGTGATCTGGTGGGTGCCCACATTCCTATGTTGTGTGACGGTCCCCGCCCTTGTTGAAGCGCTGCGCAACGACACGGCTCGGCTCGTTCTGTCGCGCGATAGGCTGTTCTGGGACAACAAGCGACACAGCGGTGAAATCCCATTGACCGAAATCGCGTATGTGCGGTTTGACACCCGCATGGATTTCGCGGTGACGGCCCGCCTGCACCTCGCGAGCGGCGCGGTCCAAAGATTGCCAATCGACGTCGTGCCACCCTACACGCAATTCTGCGGCGCGCTGGATGCGGCCGGGGTGCGTCACGAGCGGCACCATTTCCGTTTGTTCTGATATCGCAGGATGTCCGGGAACCGGCGGGCCCTTGCCGGCGTTGAGCGACAAGTGGCATGACATTGCGCAAAATTCGGTGCATCGGATTTCCGACTTGCCTCCCGGTGCAAAGTGTTTTGCGGGTGTCATGCCATTGTCACGCTGCTCTGCCAGGAGAGGCTGCATGAAAGACCGCATCGACCCTTTGATTGAAGATCGCGCTGCCTGGCTGTTTAAACCGACGTTGACGGCAGCTTTGGCGCGGCCAGTACTGCACCAGATGTTGGCATACAGCCAAACGGTTTCGCTGGCCGAAACGGTCAAGCCGCTCGGCTCGGGAGACATCATGGACATGATGGCCGACAGGCTGGCCCGCGACGTCACCGTGTCCGGACTGGGCCACGTGCCACGAAACGGCGCAGCGCTGATTGTCGCCAACCACCCGACCGGGATTGCGGATGGTATAATCTTGCATGCCGTGCTGAGACAGGTGCGGCAGGACGCCTATTATTTCGCCAATCACGACATGCTTAAAGTCCTGCCGCAAATGGCGGACATGATCGCTCCGGTGGAGTGGCGCAAGGATCGACGCAGCCACGCAAAGACCCGTGAGACGATGATCTTTGCCAGACGCGCGGTCAACGAGGGCCGGCTTGGGGTGATTTTTCCATCCGGCCGCTTGGCCAAGCGACGCGGCGTTCGACTCCACGAGCGCCCTTGGATGGCCTCGGCGGCTATGCTGGCGCGGAAATTCGATCTGCCTGTCATCCCGATTCACGTGCAGGCGCGCAATTCCACTTTGTTTTACCTGTTCGATGCGATCCACCCGAGCCTTCGGGACATCACGCTTTTCCACGAAACGCTGAACAAGCATAGGCAACCCTATGAGATCCGGGTCGGAGAGCAGATTTCCCCGAAGGCATTGCCGGAGAACTCGGAAGACGGCATCGCTCTGCTGCGCCGCGCGACACTTGCTTTGGGTGAGCCCCGCAAACAGGGCGTATCATTGCTTGACGCAACACGGTTTCCGGCGTCGCGCGCCTAGTCCTCTCCACGGGTCGAAACAACGCCATCCCAGGGCGAGCGGACGGGGCGGGCCACGGGCCGCAACGACCGGGACAAACCAGCGCAATAGGGCTGAGCGCGTGTCCAGCGCATCATATCCGCGCGTTTGCTACGGCTGTGAAACGGACCCCAATCGGCAGCAACGCCGCGCATGCCACGCGACACCACGCCGTCGCGCGGCACCGTCACCGCCATGATCCTAAGCGCGCATTGCAGGTTTGATCCGCCCCGCTTGAGTCCGTCGCGCGACGTGGCTTTACACCCGTAACCGCGCGCCGTCGCGGGCAGAATTTGCAACAGGCCATACCATTTACCGCCGCCACCGACAGCGGTTGGTCGAAAGGTGCTTTCGTGCTTGGCGAGGGTCGACAACAAGCCGATCCAGAAAGCTTCCCGCGCCTGCGTGTCATTTGTCACATAGGCCGGGCACCAATCAGCGATGTCCTTGGGCACAACTTGCGGCAACACGCGTGCGTGACTGCGCAGTGCCATCAGAGCGGCCCGCGACCACCGATCCGCTTCGCCGCGATGGCTCCAGCGCATGTCCGGAAGTGGTGTGTAGCTCCGCGCCGCCGGCCGCAACGACACGGTAAGCGCATTGGTTGAACTTGTATCAACCATTGTGGCGGGTGTGGCAGAAACAGCCCCGGCTATAGCAAGCACAAACACCGCCACGCCTATGAACCCCCAGCGTGACATCAGATACGCGTTCACGATTATTCGCAAAAAATCAAGAAAAAGCCGACATCGCCCGCTGCATAGGCGGGATTTCGCGTCAATTCACTTCGACCGGCCAGATGTTGCCAAGACAAATCTGACTGCCCTCGGAAAATCAAAACGACTCCTATTTGCCGCCCGATTTGCGACACCTTTTCACGGCATATCTCTACGTATCCCGTCGCTCATCCGGTGACGCACCGGACCCCGTTAAGGCCTGAAAGATGACCGTTTTGAACAACCTGACCTCACTTATTCGACTGGCACGCGGCTCTGCTTCTGCGCAAGCGCCGAAGTCGCCGATGTTGAATATTGAAGCTCTGAGCAATCCATCCAAATCCAGCATCTCGGTCTGCCTCCGAAGCGAAGAAGAGGACGTGCATCACGACCTTTTCGAAAGCGGCCTTCATCTTGCGCGACAGGATGACTGGGCCACTCTGGGAGACCGCATCCGAACCGCGGACGCCCATCGCAAGCTGACACCCGGCGGGGTGCCGGTGGCCGACATTCTGGCAGAGGGGGCACGCGCCGATGCTGTCACCGCAGCAAACCGTGCAGTAAGCGCGGGGGATGAGCTGATGGCGGCGTCAATCATGAACGACATGACACAAGTGCTCGAAGAAACGGCAGGGGACCACGGTGTCGCCTATGTGATCGCGATGGCGCATATTGATATCGGCTGGGCCTGGCGCGGCGAGGGCTGGCAACAGGATATTTCCGCCGCACATCGCGCCGCATTCTTCCGCCATTTCAAAGCGGCCTCTGCGCTGATCGACACCTTCGATGCGTTCGAACTGGACTCTCCCATGCTCGCCTCGGCGCGCTGCGCCCTACTTGCCGCAGAAACACAGCCGCGCTCCCGCGCGAGCGATGATTACGAGGACTTGATTGACCTCGCACCCGGTGTGGCGAAATACATGCGGGCGCTTGGCAATCACATGCTGCCCCGTTGGTTCGGCAGCTATGAACGGCTGGAACACGAGGCCCGGCGTACGATGGAGCGCACCTCAGACATCTGGGGCGCAGGCGGTTACACCTGGACCTATTTCGACGCGCTGACGGTAGACGACGACGCGTTTGGCCTGCTGGACGGCGCGCTTTTCTGTCAGGGCATTCGCGACATTCTTGAGCGGCGCAGTGATCAACACACGGTCAACGGCTTTGCGGCTTACGCAGGCACCGCGCTTGAGCCAGAGGGCGTCAACAGCGATGCGCGCACAAGAATTGCCGCGTGTTTCGATTGGATTGTAACGGATCATCTGCACGAAGTGCATCCACGGATCTGGTACGCGGCCAAGGGCGTCTGGGCCACCCGCCTTGAAGATCAGGACCGGCTTGCCAAAGGTCGCCAACGCGCGCTTGCGGCGCTTGAGCGGCATGCGCGTCGATTGCCTCCTGTCACGGCACCACGCGTCTCGGATATCTGATTGCCGGGAATCCCGGCGCGGCCCCCTTGCCCCCTGCCCCCCTCTGGCGTATTCCACGCGGCGTTCACGCCAAGAGGATTTGCCATGCTGGACCTGACCTTTGACGCCCCGAAACCCAAAGTGATTGCTGGCGCAAAACACGATTGGGAACTTGTGATCGGCATGGAAGTGCACGCACAGGTGGCCTCCAAGGCCAAGCTGTTCTCGGGCGCCTCGACGCAATTCGGCGCAGAACCAAATTCCAACGTGTCATTCGTCGATGCCGCGATGCCGGGCATGCTGCCAGTCATCAATGAATTCTGTGTCGAACAGGCGGTGCGCACCGGGCTGGGCCTGAAGGCCGAGATCAATCTGGTCAGCGCCTTTGACCGCAAAAACTATTTCTATCCCGACCTGCCGCAGGGATATCAGATCAGCCAGCTCTATCATCCGATTGTCGGTGAAGGCGAAGTTATCGTCGATATGGAGCCGGGCATCGCACGCCGGGTGAGGATTGAGCGCATCCACATCGAACAGGACGCGGGCAAGTCGATCCACGACATGGACCCTGCAATGAGTTTCGTGGACCTGAACCGCACGGGTGTGGCGCTGATGGAGATCGTCAGCCGCCCCGACATTCGCGGCCCTGAAGAAGCTGCGGCCTATGTCGCCAAGCTGCGCCAGATCCTGCGCTATCTTGGCACCTGCGACGGCAACATGCAGAACGGCAACCTGCGCGCAGATGTGAACGTGTCTGTTTGTCGTCCCGGTCAGTACGAGAAGTATCAGGAAACGCAGGATTTCTCGCATCTTGGCACACGCTGCGAGATCAAGAACATGAACTCCATGCGGTTCATCCAGATGGCAATCGACTACGAGGCGCGCCGCCAGATCGGCATCCTCGAAGCCGGTGGGTCGATTGATCAGGAAACCCGCCTGTACGATCCGGACAAAAACGAGACCCGCTCGATGCGGTCTAAGGAAGAGGCGCATGATTACCGCTACTTCCCCTGCCCCGATCTGCTGCCGCTTGAAATCGAACAAGCCTGGGTGGACGAGATCGCGGCCAGCCTCCCGGAACTGCCGGACGAGAAAAAAGCGCGGTTCGTCAATGATTTCGGCCTGAGCGAATACGATGCGGGCGTCTTGACCGCCGAGACCGCGAATGCTGGCTATTTCGAAGATGTGGTCGCCGGCTGCGGCGATGGGAAGCTGGCGGCGAACTGGGTGATCAATGAACTCTTTGGACGGCTGAAAAAAGAGGACCACGAGATTACCGAATCCCCGGTTTCGCCCGCGCAACTGGCTGAAATCATTACACTGATCAAGAAGGGCGATATCTCCGGCAAGATCGCCAAGGACCTTTTCGAGATCGTCTACACCGAAGGCGGCGACCCGGCAGAGATCGTTGAAGCGCGCGGTATGAAACAGGTCACCGACACCGGTGCCATTGAAAAGGCGGTGGACGAGATCATCGCGGCCAACCCCGCGCAGGTGGAAAAAGCCCAGCAAAATCCAAAGCTTGCGGGCTGGTTCGTGGGTCAGGTGATGAAGGCCACGGGCGGCAAGGCCAACCCGGCGGCGGTCAACCAGATCGTGACGGCGAAGCTGGGGCTCTGAGAGCGGGTTTGCCGGGCTGACGCCCGGCTTACCCTTCTGCTCAAGGCGGTTCCTGAAAGGTAAGGCGGTGCGCATGTTCGAATACAAGGTGGTTCCGGCCCCGGTGAAGGGGGTCAAGGCCAAAGGGGTCAAGACGCCCGAGGCTCGGTTTGCGCTGGGGGTGGAGCAGGCGATCAACGACCTAGCGGCGGAAGGCTGGGAGTATCAGCGCTCGGACGTGCTGCCCTCGACCGAGCGGGTGGGGCTGACCGGGTCGGAGACGCATTGGCGCACGCTGTTGGTGTTCCGGCGGGCTATGGCTGAGGCAGCGGTTGCTGACGCAACGCCGGCGCGGGTGGAGCCTGTTTTGACAGCGACGCCTGCGGTGTCTTCTGCAGTGCCCGAAGGCGACGGCATCGCGGATGCAAACGCGCCGAAAGAGCCCGATTTTGAGGAAGGCAACGAAGAAACGCGGCCGGCGTGAGGTTGATGGGCGCGCTTGCGTACCAACCGGGCGAAGGCCCGGCTTGCCGGGTTAAGTGTCGAGATCCATTGAAAGCGCATGGATTTGTGCAACCAATTCCGGCCCGAGCGCCTTGTGCACAAGGCGATGCCGGGCAATCCGGGACTGGCCTTCGAACGCATCGGAGCGGATGATCACGTGGAAATGGCTCTCCCCACCCTCTTGATATCCAGCGTGGCCGCGATGGCTTTCGCTGTCATCATGAACAGTAAGCTCGCGCGGGGACAGCGCCTCGCGAAGTCGTGTTTCAATCTGTTCCGTCCGGGTCATTTTTTCGCCTCCAAGGGCTTACCTCTGCGCGTGATTGGTCTACACTCACGCCTCCGAGTCGAAAAGGGCAGGTTATGAGCAAATCAGATCCATTCGGTTTCGATATGTCGATCAAGTCGGCGAAGAAGAAAAACCCCCGCGGCCGACGGGGGATGTCCGGCGCTTCCGAGACCTCGACCCGCGTGTGTGATCACGAGGGCTGCGAGGAAGCGGGCAAGTTCCGTGCGCCGAAAGCACCGGATGTGCTGGATGATTACTACTGGTTCTGCCAGGAGCATGTGCGTGAGTACAACACCCGGTGGAACTTCTTTGACGGCAAGACCGAAGCCGAGATGAATGCGCAGGCGTCGTCAGACAAGGTCTGGGAACGCAGGACAAAGGACTGGCGCGATCCCGAGGCAAAAGCCTGGGCGCGGCTGGGTATTGAGGACCCGCATCAGGTGCTGGGCGAGAATGCCACACGCAACCCCGGCCGCAATGCGTCATCGGCAGGTCACACCAAGCGCCTGCCCCCCACCGAGCGCCGCGCAATCGAGATCCTCGAAGCCAAGGACACATGGTCCAAGGCTGAGGTGCGCAAGGCCTATAAAGCCCTGATCAAGGTGCTGCACCCGGATATGAACGGCGGCGACCGCTCTCAGGAAGAGCAGCTGCAGGAGGTCGTCTGGGCCTGGGATCAGATCAAGGACAGCCGCAACTTCAAGTGATCCCGCGATGAAGCACAAAACAGAAGGCCGCCCGGTTGGGCGGCCTTTTTTGCTACTCCTAGCCATGCGCCCATGCCGGTCGGCGCATAAGATGTCTCTGTCATGATTGCATATTTTTGAAAAAGAGAAGCGGCAGACAATGCGACACTTCCCACTTCTTCTTTTTACAAATATGCATGTGACCCTGATCGAACCGGGGTCACATCCGATCAGAGAACCTCGTCGAGCACGCGGGTCAGCCGGGCCAGCGTTCCATCGACATCGTAGAGTTTGTCGAGACCGAACAGGCCCAGCCGGAAAGTTGAGAAGCCCTGCGGCTCATCACATTGCAGCGGCACGCCGGCGGCGATCTGCATTCCGCGCGCGGCAAAGGCGCGGCCGGACTGAATTTCGGGATCGGATGTGTAGCTGACCACAACGCCCGGAGCACCGTACCCTTCAGCCGCGACCGAACGGATACCCTTGGCGGCGAGATGGGCGCGCACGGCATTGCCCAAAGCCCATTGCGCGTCTTTCAGCTTGGCAAAACCGTACTCGCGGGTTTCCAGCATTGTATCGCGGAACGCTTTGAGTCCATCGGTGGGCATGGTGGCGTGATAGGCATGGCCGCCGTTTTCATAGGCCTGCATAATCTGGTGCCATTTCTTGAGATCGACAGCAAAGCTGTTCGACGTGGTTTCGCCCATCCGGGCCACGGCACGGTCGGACAGCATCACAAGACCGGCTGACGGCGTGGCGGACCACCCCTTTTGCGGGGCAGAGATCAGGACATCGACGCCGGTTGCCTTCATATCGACCCAGGCGCAGCCCGATGCGATGCAGTCCAGCACCATCAAGGCGCCAACCTCATGCGCTGCCGCAGCAAGCGCGGTGACATAGGCGTCCGGCAGGATGATACCCGCGCTGGTTTCGACATGCGGCGCGAAAACGATATCCGGCTTTTCTTCACGGATGCGCGCTGTCACGTCTTCGATGGGTGCCGGGGCAAATGGCGCTGTGGCCTCATTTCCTGTCTGACGGGCCTTCATCACAACGGTCTCTCCGCCGAACTGTCCGGCCTCAAAAATCTGCGTCCAGCGATACGAGAACCAACCATTTCGGACGATCAGGGTCTTGGCCCCTTGACCAAACTGACGCGCGACCGCTTCCATGCCGTAGCTGCCGCCGCCCGGGACCGGAGCCACGGCATCGGCTTTGTAGACCTCTTTCAACATGGACGAGATGTCCGTCATCACCGTCTGGAAGGTGGCCGACATGTGATTGAGTGAGCGGTCGGTGAAGACGACCGAAAATTCTTCAAGACCCGTGGGGTCAACCGTATCAAGCAATGCCATCGCAACGCCTCCCTCTGTTTCGTCTTGGGTAGCCGCGCGACCCGCGTTTGGCAAAGCTTCATTGCGTGCACAAGGTCGCGGTGTGCCGCGATCCGGGTGTCTTACCGCCCATCAGGGCAGTCACGGGCGGTGCCGTCAGGACACAGGCCAGAAGCGATATTGTTTCCAAAACATGAACATTTGACCGGTTGCTGCGCCGAACGTTATCTTTCGATACATAATTATCAAAAGGGGCGTCAGACCCCGAGAGGCAGAGTTATCATGGCAACAACGCAGTTGTTGTTAAATGGTTTTAGTGTAGTTGGTGACCCGCAGACCACGAATTCCAACGCGTCGAATGGCGGCGAATACATGCTGCACGACGCCACGCAGTTGTTCGAAGACGACGACATCCTTGTCTTTGTCGCCGACAATGTCACGGCCGATGGCGTGCTCACGGATGACTCTGTCATCACGTCGATCATCGTGTATGACAATGCTTCAGACTACTATAACGATATCGCGAAATACACTTATACCGGCACGGCCGATGTGGACATGGGTCGCAACACGATGGGCGACCGGTATCTGGAATTCGATGCCACCGGTCTGACCTCGTCAGATGGCGGCGCGCCCGTGTTGGGAACGGTCGCAGCAATTGCCGGGGTGAACATTCTTGAGACCCTCGCCACCCAGAACGGCCCCCTCGAAGTGCCCACGAACGAGGACGTCGATCTTGATGGCGACGGCATCATCAGTGCCGGGGAACAGGCTGACGGAGCATTTTCATCCGAGCTTGCACTTGGTGTTCTGGTCATTTGTTTTGCCGCAGGCACTCTGATCGAAACCCCTGACGGGCCGCGCTACATCGAATCCCTGCGCGAAGGCGATACGGTGAATACACTGGATGCTGGCGCACAGCCGATCCGCTGGATTGGAAATGTGCGTGTCCCCGGGAACGGTGTGAACACACCGGTCCGCATCAAACGCGGCGCATTGGGCAATATCCGGGATCTGAGGGTGTCACCCAACCACAAGATGCTGCTGCGCGGATCGCGCGCCGAACTCATGTTTGGCGAGGACGAGGTTTTTGTCGCTGCAAAACATCTGGTCAACGGAACTACGATCTTTCCCGAACCCTGTCCGGTCGTGGAATATTGGCACTTTCTGTGTGACGCGCATCATGTGGTCTTCGCCGAAGGCTGCCCGGCAGAAACCCTTTACCCGGGCAATGTGGCGCTTGACAGCATCGAGGATGACGCCCGCGATGAGATCCTCAATCATCTGCAAGAGACCGAACAGTTGATCCTGAATGTCCAGATGGCGCGGTACACGCTGAAAAAGCACGAAGCGATCGCCTTGATGAGCACCGCTGCCTGAGTCTGTCAGCCAATAGGTCCGCTGAGCCGTTCTTCAGAGAGAAGCACATTGGCGTCGATGTTCCCGACCCCAGGCAAGGTCATGATCCTGCGCCGCAGGACGCGCTCGAAATCCGCAATGTCGCGAGCGACCACGCGCAGCCGGTAATCATAAAGCCCCAACACGTGTTCGACCGTCTGAACCTCGGGGATTGCGGTCACCGCCCGTTCGAAATCTTCCAGACTGACGCGCCCTTTGGTGGCCAGCTTGACACCCAGAAACACGGTGACGCTAAAGCCCAACGCCTGTGCATCAAGTTCGAGCCGCGTCCCCCGGAACACGCCGACTTCGCGCAGCCGTTTCAAACGCCGCCAGGCGGCGGGCTGACTGAGGCCAAGCTCCCGGCCCAACGCCCCCGCGCTGATCTGTGCATCTGCCGCCACGGCGCGGATCATCGCGCGGTCGATGTCGTCCAGGTCGATCACAGCGGGAGTGTCTCGTCGAATTTGACGCGCGCCACATGCATCAGGGCTTCGATATCGGCGATGTGCGGCAGGGTGAGCAATCTGTCGCGATAAACCTGCTGGTAGTGCGGCATGTCGCGGGCAATGACGGACAGGCGCGCGTCGACCTGCCCGAGAAAAGTCTGTGCTTCGATGACCTCGGGGACCTCGCGCGCTGCGGCAAGGAATTCATCGAAGGCACGGGGCTGGGTTTTATCGAGTGTGACGCGCAGGCTGACCTCGACCGTGTAGCCGAGTGCCGGCCAGTTTATCACCGCCCGCACAGCGCGGATCACGCCCGCCTCACGCATCTTGTCTATTCGGCGGCCCAACGTCGTTGGGGTCACCCCTGCCCGGTCCGCAAGGTCGGCAGTGGGCAGGTCTGGCGCCGCCTGAAATTGGCGCAGGATTCGGAGATCAGTGGCATCTAGCATGATTTTTCCGTATCATGACTGTATATAGAATGAAATCCCCGCATAGATGCAATTCTTCGCGGAATTCGCAGCCTCTTCACGCAAAATATCCCTATTGTGCCCCTCAATCGAAACGCAGACGAGGGGAAAACCATGCGCGTTTATTATGATCGCGATTGCGACATCAACCTGATCAAAGACATGAAAGTGGCCATCCTGGGCTACGGTTCGCAAGGCCACGCCCACGCGCTGAACCTGCGCGACAGCGGCGCGAAGAACGTTGTCGTCGCCCTGCGCGAAGGCTCGGCGTCGGCCAAGAAAGCCGAAGGCGAAGGCCTGCAGGTCATGGGTATCGCCGAAGCGGCGGCCTGGTGCGACCTGATCATGTTCACCATGCCCGATGAACTCCAGGCAGAGACCTACAAGAAATACGTGCACGACAACCTGAAAGAAGGCGCGGCTATCGCGTTTGCCCACGGTCTGAATGTGCATTTCGGCCTGATCGAGCCGAAGCCGGGCGTTGACGTCATCATGATGGCACCCAAGGGACCGGGCCACACCGTGCGCGGCGAATACACCAAGGGTGGCGGTGTTCCCTGCCTCGTCGCCGTTCACAACGATGCCTCCGGCCGCGCGCTGGAAATCGGTCTGTCCTATTGCTCTGCCATCGGTGGCGGGCGGTCCGGCATCATCGAAACCAACTTCCGCGAAGAATGCGAAACCGACCTCTTCGGCGAGCAGGCGGTTCTCTGCGGTGGTCTCGTTGAGCTGATCCGCATGGGATTCGAAACCCTGGTGGAAGCCGGCTACGAGCCCGAAATGGCCTATTTCGAGTGTTTGCACGAGGTAAAGCTGATCGTCGACCTGATCTACGAAGGCGGCATCGCGAACATGAACTACTCGATCTCGAACACCGCCGAGTACGGCGAGTACGTGTCCGGCCCGCGCATCCTGCCCTACGACGAGACCAAGGCGCGGATGAAGGCGGTTCTTTCGGACATCCAGACCGGCAAGTTCGTGCGTGACTTCATGCAGGAAAACGCTGTGGGTCAGCCGTTCTTCAAAGGCACCCGCCGCATCAACGACGAGCACCAGATCGAGAAGGTCGGCGAGACCCTGCGCGGCATGATGCCGTGGATCTCGGCGGGCAAGATGGTCGACAAGTCGAAGAACTGATCTTTGTTCCTGTAGAGACAAGAAAGGGCGGCTCAGACGAGCCGCCCTTTTACATTGCTGGACATAGGATGCAGTGACGCATCGCAGCTTTGCGTGGCCGCACAACCGGCCCAAGCCGGTTACATGTCGTCCTTCAACTGCAGCACGCACCATGCGAGCAGACCAAGCAGGATGATGATCGGCAGAATGAAAAAGACGTCCATGAAAGTTCTCCTATCTGGATGGGACAGCGCAGCTTAGGCCGTTGCCGAGTGCCGCAGGCTCGCTTAGAGACCAATCCGAACGGCGTCCGGTTGCAAGCCACAGCGCCGGATATTTTGACACCTCCACACTGGATGCACAGATTTTATGCTGCCCGACGCACAGATCACCCCCGCCAATTGGGGTATGGTTGCCCTGCTTGGCCTCATTTGGGGGGCGACCTTCCTGTTCATCGAATTGGCGTTGCAGGGCATTACACCCTTCTGGCTGGCCGCAGGCCGGATCGGATTTGCGTCATTGCTCGCCGTGGCCGTGTGGCGCTGGAGAGGCGGGCGGCTTTTTCTCACAGAAGAAACAGCGTGGGTGCCCTTAATTCTGTCAGGTGTGCTCAACTCAGCCATTCCCTTCATGTTGCTGAGCTGGGGGCAGCAGACGGTGACATCGGGCTTTGCCGGGGTTTCAATGGCGTCGGTCGCCTTGATCGTGCTGCCCTTGGCGCATCTTTTTGTGCCCGGCGAACGGATCACCCCGCGCCGGTTCGTTGGCATGGTGATCGGCTTTGCCGGTGTGACTGTGCTGTTGGGTGGGCAGGTATTTGTTTCAACCGGCGATCCGATGGAGCCGTTCGGCCGTCTGGCCTGTCTGGGTGCCGCCGCCTGTTATGCCAGCAGCTCTGTCATGGTGCGTCGCCTGCCCCCGATTGCGCCGTTTGGACTTGCAGCCCTGTCGCTTGTCTTTGGCGCGATGCTGGTCATTCCGGCCGCGTGGATTGTTGAGGGGCCGCCGCCCCTGCCCGACACCAATACGCTTTTCATTGTGGCAGTGCTTGGCCTGATCCCCACTGCAGGCGCAAACATGCTGCGGATTCTCGTGATCCGCAGCGCCGGGCCGGTGTTTATGTCGCTGGTCAGCTACCAAGTCCCGATGTGGTCGGTTATCCTTGGCATCGTTGTGCTGGGAGAGCCGTTTCGACCCGTCCTACTGGTCGCAATGGGCCTGATCCTGTTTGGCATGTTGATCAGCCAATGGGGTGCGCTGAAGCGGCTGTTCAGCCGTCAGGTCACTCCCAACAGCTGACAAGCACAGTCATCGCGGTGGCCTTTTGCGTCAGATCCACAGGATCAAGCCGCGACAGTCCGGGTGTGATTTGTGGTGCAATTCCTGCGCGCGACACAACGGCCTGAACGGCAGCACTGTTTGCAGCAAAGTTCACGTCGTCCGGCAATTGCCGCCCACTTGCGTCATGCGGCACCAGCATGCCGATCACAGCCCCCCCGTCGTCAAGCACCGGGCCACCCGCGTCGCCCTCAAGCGTGCTGATCGACAAACGCGACAGCGTGTCTTCACCGTTGAGTCCGCGCAGGTCCGACAGGCGGCCAAAGGTCATCGTGGCCGATGGCAGAACGCCGCCGAAGGGGAAGCCCGCCACCGCGATTTCGGATTGCAGACGCGGCGACCCGTCGCGGAACTGGGCCACATCATTCGGCGCTAGCGGCTGGGTGGCGCGCAAAACGGCAACCCCAAGAGACGGATCGGTTGCCATAACTTCGGCTGTGTAATTGTCATTCAGCGTGATGCGGCCGCAATTCTCGATAGCCGCGTCCGTGGTGACCACCCGACCCTGCCGATCGACAAAAAAGCCAGATGCAGTTTGCTTGGGCTGCCGGATTGCAAGCCCAGCAACCAGATCGACGCTCTGGGCGTCGTCTGCGATCACGGCTGGATCAAGAACACCGTCTATGGGTGCAAAACTTGCCTTCATCGCATCGAGAATGCGGGTACGTCGGTCTTCATCACCTGCGGGCCAGACAAGCGTAAAGCCCTTAATGGCGCCGTTCTCAAGCCGCGCCTCGGTGTGGGATACAATGCGGTTGTCCTGCCCGGTCAGGGTAAAGCTGTCACGATTGCGGTCGCGCTGCCCCTCCAGCGGAACAATATCCAGCGTTTGCATGATCTCGTAAAGGCCGGCCAAACGGTCGCGGTCGCCCGGCTGGCTGATCAGAAGTACCCGTGCGCCCGCGACCTCTCCGGTCGGCTCAAAATGCGCAAAGGGGCTGTCATAGCGGTCAAACGCCACCGCGCCGAGCGGCAGATCGATGGAGATACCTGCCTGCGTGTCCCGCACGTTCTGGATATTCATCCCTTCGAGCACGGCGTTGTATTGCCGGAAAAGTTCGGTGCGTTGGGCTGTGGTAAGGACACCCGTGGCCTCGTACCCATTGGCAGACTGCCAGTCGGACATGGAGGCGCGCGTCCCGCGCCCAAATGCACCGTCGATTGCCGCGTTATAGTATCCTGCCCATTGCAGGGCGATCTGCAGCGCTTCGCGTTCCTGTCGGCTCAAGAGAGCCTCGGATGCACGGGCCTCGCGCGGGGTTTCATCGGCAACTTGCGGCTCGGGCGCCTCGGCGATGTCGGGCGTCGGCAGGGGTTGTGCCAAAGCAGGACCGGCGCCAATCGGCCAGATGCGCTGACCATAGCGGTCTGGGCCTTCAATATAGCTGTCGCTGGGGATCAGACGTTGCGCACGCAAGCTACGCAGCACACGGTCCGCTTCGTCCCGTGAATAGGGTCCAAGCGCGATCCCGTACCAGCCCCGCCCGAGGTCAAATCCATTCACGTCAGGCAGCAGATCGGCATAATCACGCAAACGGTCTTCGGCGACAGACAAACTGGGCTGCGCTTCGATTTGCACGTAAACACTGTCCTGTGCCATCGCCGCCTGAGCCCAGACCAACACAGCTGCGATCATCGAAAACAAAAAATTGCGCATCATTCGAATGCTACCTGCCCCAAAAACCTTTTTCTGCTCACCGCTTTAGCAAGATTGCGCCGACACTGGAACGCGAAAAATTGGGCCTCGCGCGCAATTGACCCCCGTGCCCCATGCGCCTAATCAGGCGCCAACACGAAACCGGGGTGAGACCGCAATGGATCAGACCATCACAAAGCCGCGCAGTTTTCAGGAGATCATCCTGCGTCTGCAGACCTATTGGGCCGGTCAGGGCTGCGCTATGATGCAGCCCTACGACATGGAAGTCGGCGCAGGCACGTTCCACCCGGCGACCACGCTTCGGTCACTGGGGTCAAAGCCGTGGGCCGCCGCTTATGTTCAACCCTCGCGCCGCCCGACAGACGGCCGCTACGGCGAGAACCCGAACCGCTTGCAGCACTACTATCAGTATCAGGTGCTGATCAAACCGTCGCCGCCGGACCTGCAGGAGCTGTACCTCGGATCACTGCGCGCAATCGGCATCGACATGGCGCTGCATGACATCCGGTTTGTCGAGGACGACTGGGAAAGCCCCACGCTGGGTGCCTGGGGTTTGGGCTGGGAGGTGTGGTGTGACGGGATGGAAGTGTCTCAGTTCACCTATTTCCAGCAAGTGGGCGGACATGACTGCCATCCGGTCTCGGGCGAATTGACCTATGGGCTGGAGCGTCTGGCTATGTATGTGCTGGGCGTCGATCACGTGATGGACATGCCGTATAATGATCCGGATGCACCAATTGCTCTGTCGTATGGTGACGTCTTCCGACAGACAGAGCAGGAATACTCGCGCTGGAACTTTGACGTGGCGGACACGGATGTGCTGCTGCGCCATTTCGAAGAGGCCGAGGCGGAATGTGCCCGCATTCTGGATCAGGATGCGGATGACCCCAAGACCGGCAAGCGCATCATCATGGCCCATCCCGCCTATGACCAATGCATCAAGGCAAGCCACATCTTCAACCTGCTCGACGCGCGCGGCGTAATCTCGGTCACCGAGCGCCAAAGCTATATCGGTCGGGTCCGAGCCCTGGCAAAGCGTTGTGCGGATGCGTTTGTGATGACAGACGCCGGAGGTTTCGCGGCCTGATGGCATCCGTACACCGAAATACGCCTTTGCGACGGGCCAAGTATGGCCTGCTGCAACACCTGCCCGGAGAGCTTGGGCTGAAGTACCGCCGCAAGCTGCGCAAGCTCTTTGCGCCTGCGGCAGAGGCGGCGTTTCGGGATGCATTGGCCGGGGCCAGCGGCAAGATCTGCATCGACCTTGGGGCCAATCTGGGGCAGCACACACGGACGATGGCGGCACATGCGGCCAAGGTCTATGCGTTCGAACCGGACCCGTGGACAGCGGCGGAACTGCGCACGCGGTTGGCGGACGTCCCGAATGTCGAGGTGATGGAGGCAGCGGCGGGCACCGAGGACGGGACCTTTCCGCTTTATCGCACGGCGTGGTTCGATGCCGACCCGGTCGGGCAGTCGCAGTCGTCGTCGCTCATGGCGCAAAAGCGCAATATCGACACGGGCAGCGCCGTGGATGTGAACGTGATCGACTTTCCGGCCTTCCTTGAAGGGCTCGACGGCGAGATCGCAGTGATCAAGATGGACATCGAAGGGGCCGAGGTTCCCCTGCTCGAGGCCCTTTTTGACCATCCGGTAAAAAATCGGATCGGGCATCTCTTTGTCGAAACACACGAGAGCCGTATTCCCGACCTGCTGGCCCGCACCGATGCCTTGCGGGCACGGGCGGAAACGATGACGCAACCACGCGTGAACTTGGATTGGAAATAGGCAATGACCGGTAAGATCCTCACCACTGTCATCGCGGTCAGCGCAATCATCGCCGGAGTCGCGATGTATTACCTGCAAGTTTACGCCTATTACGAAACCGTCACGCCGAACGGTGTAGACGATGTACAACTGACAACGTTGGACGGGACTCGCGAGACCATTCTTTACGAGGACTTTCAGGCCATCGACGCCGAAAGCTCACCTATCCGGTACCGCGCGTGTTTCACCATGCAGACGCCGCTTTCCACCCTTACATCGACCTACGAGCAGTATGTCGGTGCGGCGCCGCGCAATGCCCCCGGATGGTTCGACTGTTTTGACGCCGAAGCCATCGGAAACGAGATCCGCAACGGCCGCGCACAGGTCTTTACCAGCCAGCGCAATCGTGAATTTGGGATCGACCGTGTTGTCGCGATCACAGACGACGGTCGTGGCTATATCTGGCACGAAATCAATGAATGCGGGGACAAGGCCTATGACGGCACCCCGTTGGGCGATGATTGCCCGGAACGTGAAATTGGAGGCAATTGATGCCCGACCTTCTGATCGAGCTTTTTTCCGAAGAAATCCCGGCACGGATGCAGGGCAAGGCCGCGGATGACCTGAAGGCGCGCGTGACCAATGGTCTGGTCGAGGCCGGTTTGACCTATGCCGGTGCTGCCGCCTACTCCACACCCCGCCGTCTTACATTGCGGGTGGACGGGCTGACCGAGCGGTCGCCCGACGTCAAGGAAGAACGTAAAGGTCCGCGTGTCGATGCGCCCGAGAAGGCGATTGAGGGCTTTCTGCGCGGTGCCGGTGTGGCGCGCGACGAGTTAATCGAACGGGACGAAAAGAAGGGCCGCGTGTTTTACGCGGTAATCGAAAAGCCCGGACGCGACGCCGCTGCCATCGTTGCCGAGATACTTGAGGACACGATCCGTAACTTCCCTTGGCCCAAGTCGATGCGCTGGGGCTCTGGCGCGTTGCGGTGGGTACGCCCCCTGCACCGGATTACCTGCCTGCTGTCTCGTGAGGACGGGTCCGAGGTTGTAGCATTGGACATCGACGGAATCGTGTCGGGCCGCACCACTGAAGGGCATCGTTTCATGGCCCCTGGCGCGTTCGAAGTGACCGGTTTTGATGACTATGAAGCTAAGCTGAAGCGCGCGCATGTTGTGCTCGACGCGGCTGAACGGGCCCAGGCAATCTGGCAGGATGCCACCAATCAGGCCTTTGCCAACGGGCTTGACGTGGTCGAGGATAGAGGGCTGCTGACCGAGGTCGCGGGACTTGTTGAATGGCCGGTCGTACTGATGGGGGAGATCGGAGAGGATTTCCTTGGCCTGCCGCCCGAGGTGCTTCAGACCTCGATGAAAGAGCATCAGAAATTCTTTTCGGTGAAAAACCCCAAGACCGGTCGAATTGAACGATTCATTACCGTTGCGAACCGCGAAACCGCGGATCATGGCGCGACAATCCTTGCGGGCAACCAGAAGGTTCTGTCGGCGCGGTTGTCGGATGCAAAGTTCTTTTGGGAGAACGACCTTCGTGTGGCCAAGACGGAAGGCCTTACCGCGTGGACGGACAGCCTGTCGAACGTGACCTTCCATAACAAGCTTGGGTCTCAGAAGGCACGGATTGACCGGATCGCAGCTTTGGCGCGCGAGCTTGCGCCCGTGGTGGATGCGGATGCCGATCTGGCAGCACAGGCCGCAACTGTCGCCAAGACCGACCTGGCGTCTGAGATGGTTTACGAATTCCCTGAACTTCAAGGACTTATGGGCCGCTATTACAGCGATGCTGCAGGTTTGCCGTCCGAAGTGGGCGCGGCGTGTCAGGAGCACTACTCCCCGCTAGGACCGTCCGATGACGTCCCCTCAGCGCCGGTGTCCGTTGCTGTCGCTTTGGCCGACAAGATCGACACACTGACGGGGTTCTGGGCGATTGACGAAAAACCCACGGGATCGAAAGACCCGTTTGCACTGCGTCGTGCGGCACTGGGTGTGATCCGCTTGGTGCTGGAGAATGAACTGAGCTTGTCACTGGATCAGTTCATCGACATGCAACTTGTACGTCACAAAGGCCATTTGATCGACGAAGTCAGCGAGAGCGACATCGACGACCTGATCCGCGAGATCGCCGAACATGGCGTATTCGGTGCGGCCTACCGCACGCTGAAGGCAAAGCGTGACGGCGCGACGGATGGTTTGGATGCGATGAACGTGGCCGTTCCGGACAAGTCGGTTGATCTTCTGTCCTTCTTCCATGACCGCCTCAAGGTTTACTTGCGGGACGAAGGCGTGCGGCATGACGTGATCGATGCCTGCCTTGGCATGCCGGGCAATGATGACCTTGCGCTGCTGGTCAAGCGGGCCAAGGCATTGCAGGCTGTTCTGGACACCGAGGACGGCGAGAACCTCGTTCAGGGCTTCAAACGCGCCAACAACCTCCTGACCCAGGCAGAGGAAAAGGATGGGGTTGAATACTCGTTCGGCGGCGACCCAAAATTTGCGGAAGACCCCACCGAAGTGGCGTTGTTCGACGCGCTTGCACAGGCTGAGAGCAAGATCACCCCGGCCATGCAGGCACAGGATTTCAGT
The DNA here is from genome assembly GCA_030431485.1 of Alphaproteobacteria bacterium. Taxonomy (GTDB): domain Bacteria; phylum Pseudomonadota; class Alphaproteobacteria; order Rhodobacterales; family Rhodobacteraceae; genus Marivita. Next base: position 106,435 of record JAUIIR010000001.1, on the reverse strand, counting down.
GCGGCGATGACGGCGATGGCCGATTTGCGTGGCCCGGTTGATGCGTTCTTCGAGGCGGTACAGGTCAATGCCGAAAGTGACGTTTTGCGGCGCAACCGTCTGAACCTGCTGAGCAGCATCCGCAGCACATGTTTGCAGGTGGCTGACCTGACGAAAATCGAAGGCTGACACCTGCGGTGTAAACGCCACTTGTCAGAGCGTCTTCCGGACGTATGCTGCGTGCACATTGAAGAGGTGCTGCGGTGCAGAAACCAAGTTCCGACAACCCGGATGTGACACTGATCACAGCCAGTTCGCCGATGTCGACGCCCACGCATGGTGGACGCGCCAAATGCCTGCAGCGTCTGGTGCGTCTTGACTTGCCGGTGCCGCGCACGGTGGCGCTGTCTTTTGACACTGTCCACCAATTGGCAGGCGGCTACCGCCCAGATGTGGCGGACCTGTTGGCAGAGTTCGATCCCGATACCCTTCTCTGCGTGCGTCCGTCATCAGAAGACCCGGATTGGGGTGGACCTGGCGCGTTTTTGAACATTGGTATGAACGACGAGCGCCACAAGGAAATGTGCGCGCGGATCGGTGAGGTTGCCGCAACCGAGATTTATCTGCGTTTTATTCTGAACTATGCGATCGAGGTCGCACGGCTGGATGCCGAAGCGTTCGACGCTATCGACGGCGACGGGCAGGATGCCTTGCGCGACGCGTTACAGATGTACGAAGAAGAGGCCGAAGAACCGTTCCCGCAAGACCCGGTTGTGCAACTGGCCGAGATTCTGAGGTCGATGGCGCGCGCCTGGGAAGGCACAACTGCACGGCTGCTGCGTCAGGCCAAAGGTGCACCTGTGGATGCGGGGCTGGGCCTCGTTGTGCAGGAAATGGCGCTCGGACTGGGCAGCGGCGAATGTGGATCGGGTGTGCTGCAGTTGGTCAATTCCTCAACCGGCCTGCCCCAGATCACCGGCCGTTACCTCAGCCAGAGCCAGGGCCGCGAAGCGCTTGACGGGGGCGCTGCGTCGATCTTTCTCGAAAAGGACCCGCGAGGGCCGTCGCTCGAAGAACTGGCGCCAGAAGCCTTTGCGGCACTCAAGGAACACGCAGCTTTGATGCGAGCACGATTGCGCGAGGAAATGCAAATCGAGTTCACCATCGAGAACGGCAATCTGCATATTCTTGATGGGGTGCGCGTGGACCGCAGCGCGCGTGCCGCGCTGCGCATTGTCGTGCGGCTGGCTGACGATGGGATCATCACACGGCAGGACGCGGTGATGCGGATCGAACCTCGTGCTCTGTCCGAATTGTTGCACCGGCAGGTGGCGGCAACGGCCAAGCGGGACATTCTTGGGACAGGTATCGCCGCCAGTCCGGGGGCTGCGACGGGCAAGATCGTGTTTTCGTCCGAGGCGGCGCAAGCGGGAGCCGCGCGCGGCGAACCCTGCGTTTTGGTGCGGCGCGAAACCAGTCCGGAGGACATCCGGGGCATGCATGTGGCCTGCGCCGTACTGACAGAACGTGGCGGGATGACCAGCCACGCAGCAGTGATCGGGCGCGGGCTAGGCCTTCCTTGCGTGGTCGGCGCCGCCAATATGCGGTTCCAGATCAAGCGCAAACAGCTTGTAGCTGCGGATGGTCGGGTGCTCAGGGAAGGTGACGAGATCACCATTGACGGCACAAGTGGTCAGATTCTTGCCGGATCGGTCCAAATGATCGAAGCGACACTGGATGAGACCTTCCGCACCTTCATGAGCTGGGCCGATGCGGAGCGCGATATCGGTGTGCGGGCGAATGCCGACACACCCGCCGATGCAAAAACCGCCCTGCATTTCCGTGCGCAGGGCATCGGGCTTTGCCGAACCGAACACATGTTCTTCGAGTCCGAACGCCTGACCCCGATGCGCGAGATGATCTTTGCGCAAAACCCGCAAGATCGTCAGGCGGCTTTGGAATTGGTGCTGCCGATGCAGCGCGCGGATTTCCTTGAGCTGTTCCGCATCATGCAAGGTCAACCGGTGTGCATCCGGCTTTTTGATCCGCCGTTGCACGAATTCCTGCCCACCAGCCGTGCGGGACAACGTGAACTTGCCGAAGCACTGGACATCCCGGTGAGCGATGTCACGCGCCGGATCGAAAGCCTGTCGGAGTACAACCCGATGCTGGGCATGCGCGGCGTGCGCCTGGGCATCTCTGTGCCAGAGATCTACGACATGCAGGCTCGCGCGATCTTTGAAGCAACCGTCGAGGCTGCAGAAGAGGGGATCACCGTAGTCCCTGAAATCATGGTGCCTCTCGTGTCGGCCAAGCGCGAGGTCGAGTTGGTGCGCGGACGTGTCGAAGCAGTGGCCGCAGCGGTTCGCACGGAAAATGGTGCCGGTTTTTCCTATCGCCTGGGGGTCATGGTTGAGACCCCCCGCGCCTGCCTGCGCGCCGGAGACATAGCCGAACACACCCATTTCCTGAGCTTTGGCACCAATGACCTGACACAGATGACTTATGGCCTGTCGCGCGATGACGCAGGCCGCTTCATGTCGGAGTATGTTCGGCAGGGTGTGTTCAGCGAAGACCCTTTCCATATCCTTGATACCGAGGGAGTGGGTGAATTATTGCGCCTTGGCGTGCTGCGCGGACGAGAAGCCCGACCCAATGTTGTGCTGTCGATCTGCGGCGAACACGCGGCGCATACCGAATCGATTGCGTTCTGTCGGGCGGCTGGATTCGACTATGTCAGCTGCTCTCCTTTTCGCGTTCCGGTAGCAAGATTGGCCGCGGCGCAGCTTGCGCTCGCTGACAAGATGCGGTAGCCTTAACGATAACACTGGCAATATTTTGCCGTCGCGGCCTTAGTGGGCATCGGCAATGCGTTCTGCGCATGGCCCAAAACTTGTTAAACCCCTCGTTTTTCGTTAACAGCCCGCTTGACGTGCGGTCACGCCTCATTTTTGAGCAGTCGACCGCCACCCACAACGCTGCGAGATCAAAACTCGGTATGTCGAGATTGTTTGCAATTTTTTTGGCTTTGGCCAGCTTGGCGACGCCATCATTGGCGGAGCGTTCAACCGAAGCCGCGCAACAGCTCCTCACACAGGAAAAATCCATTCTGGCGTCCGCAGGTGAATCCCATCTGGCATCCCTCGTCACGCCCGTGTCGCGCAACTCCGCGATCTACAATGCTTCTTGGCTGAACGCGCAAGACCCGGCTTCGGGTGGTGCGCAGTGGGAATGCCTGGCAGAAGCGCTTTACTTTGAAGCGAGAGGCGAAACGATCAAAGGCCAGTTTGCTGTGGCCGAAGTGATCATGAACCGTGTTCGGAGCGCACGTTTCCCGAACAGCGTATGCGGTGTAATCAATCAGGGCACGGGCAAGAAATATCAGTGCCAGTTCACCTATACCTGCGACGGTATTCCAGAACGCATCCGTGAGCCGCGCGCCTGGGAGCGCGTTGGCAAGGTGGCTCGCGCAATCCTTGACGGACGTGCGCCGATGAACCTCACAGATGGCGCCACACATTATCACACGACAGCCGTGCGCCCGCGCTGGTCGCGCACCTACACCAAGACCGCGTCTATCGGTGTGCACGTATTCTATCGCCACACCTGGCGCGTCAGCAGCAACAGCTGACCCTCGGACCCGTCGACGGTGTTCCATAGATGAAATGTCGCGAGAGGATGGCAAAACGCCCCTTCGCGGCATTTTCGTTTGTGCAGCGCTCTGATAGTCCGGGTGTGACCAAACAAGGGGTGCGCTATGAGCTCTGAGATCCGACTTGCCTTTGCTCATCCGTCTGAACGCGCCATCGCGACAGCTGAAGGTGGCCCTGTGGACCGGATTTCATTGCGGGACCACATCGTCGAGGTGGAAATCGGTGCCTTTCAGGCCGAGCGCGGCACCCGCCAACGGATTTGTTTCAACGTCGTTGTCGAAGTCCAGCCGATCGTTGGCCATATCGACGACGATGTGGACCGCATCCTGTCCTATGACCGGGTGACCGAAGCAATTGCCGCAGAGCTGGCGGCCGAGCGGTTGAATTTGCTTGAAACGCTGGCAGAACGCATTGCCGAACGCATTCTTATGGAACCGCAAGCGTTGCGGGCTTTTGTCCGGATCGAAAAGCTGGATAGGGGCCCCGGCGCATTGGGCGTCGAGATCGTGCGTTCGCGCGCCGATCTGGGCGGTACGGTGCCAGATGCCAGCCAGGAACGTCCGCATCCGCGCGTCGTTTACCTGTCGAATGCAGCGACCCAATCCGAGCATCTTGGTGCGTGGATCGACCAACTCACGACAGATCCCGCGCCGCTCATTCTTTGTGTGGGCTTGCCGGACAGCACGGCTCCGCAGTGCGATCACGCAATGGCGCAGCGGCGGATCGACCTTCTGGCGATCGAGCAGAACGGCTGGTTGCTGGCCGCACGGGATGCCCGCTGCAAAGTGGTTGCGACCCGAACCGAATTGGATTGGGCCATGAAGAACGGTCAGGTGTGCATCTGGGCGCCCTCTAAAATCGTGCTTGATGCAGTGGAGGGGCCAGAGACCTCTGTCACCGAAACCGTCGCCCTGACAGGATGGTTTGCGGAAGAAATGGAGGCACGCGAGCTTTTGGTCATAGGCGCAGACGCACCGGTTCTGGAGAATGTTTCAGTTCGCAACAGCGCAATCGGCAAAACCGTGCTATAGACGCTTGTCAAAACAAGAATTGCGTTTCATTCACGCGGCATGACGACGTATTTTCGCCCCCTGCCCCGTTCCACCGAACCACGCCCCAAAGGCGCCTTTCATCTGGCTGGTGGTCCGCTTTGGTTCACGGAGGCTGTCGCGCTGCGCCGCGATGGAAAGCCTGAATTCATCCCAGCCAAAGCCGTTCCCGATGATGTGTTGGACCGCCTGACCCGCGCGCGTGAGCCGATAGCAGGGATGCCGATGGACCGGGTGACGCTGATGGGAATCCTGAACGTCACACCTGACAGTTTTTCCGATGGTGGTCGTTATCTTGATCCCGAAGCAGCCGTGGCACAGGCCCGGCGCATGGTGTCCGACGGGGCTGGCATCATCGACGTGGGCGGCGAAAGCACGCGGCCCGGTGCGAAGACCGTGTCAAACGATGAGGAAATCGCCCGCGTGTCCGGCCCCATTTCAGCGATTGCACGCGACCTGAGTGTACCGATCTCGATCGACACGCGGAAGGCTCCTGTGGCAGAGGCTGCGCTAGATGCAGGTGCGGCTTTGGTCAATGATGTTGCAGGGTTCACCTTTGACGCCGACCTCGCGCCGCTTTGTGTCGGGCGTCAGGTACCGGTGTGTGTGATGCACGCGCAGGGCGATCCTCAGACCATGCAGGATGCGCCGCGTTACGACGATGTACGGCTTGATGTTTATGACTTTTTGTCTGAGCGGGTCGAAGCGCTTGTGGCCCTGGGCATCACACGCGATAAAATCCTTGTTGATCCGGGCATTGGTTTTGGCAAGACGCTGGATCACAACCTTGCCCTTCTGCGGGATATTGCGTTGTTTCATGGTCTGGGATGCCCAATCCTGCTTGGGGCATCGCGCAAGAAGTTCATCGGAACGATCTCCGGGGTTGGCGCGGCAGACACACGTGTCGCCGGATCGGTGTCGGTGGCCTTGCATGCTGCGTCTCAGGGTGTGCAAGTCATACGGGTTCATGATGTGAGTGAAACACGTCAGGCGCTTGCGCTTTGGCATGCAATCGAGTGGGGTTTTGACAATGGCACGTAAACTGTTTGGCACCGATGGGGTACGCGGAACGGCCAATGTCCATCCCATGACCGCGGACATGGCGCTGCGCATCGGTGCGGCGGTGGGTCGGCATTTCCGGCAAGACTCCAAAGGCGTGCACCGCGTGGTGATCGGCAAGGACACGCGGCAGTCGGGCTACATGTTCGAAAACGCGCTGACCGCCGGATTGACCTCGACTGGCATGAACGTCCTGCTCTTGGGTCCGGTGCCGACACCGGCTGTTGGCTTGCTCACCCCGTCGATGCGGGCAGATCTCGGGATCATGATTTCTGCCAGCCACAACCCTGCACAGGACAACGGCATCAAGTTCTTTGGCCCCGATGGATTCAAGCTCTCGGATGCAGATGAGGCAGACATCGAAGCGTTGATCGAAACCGGCGTCGAGTCGGCGCAGGCCGAGAACATTGGTCGCGCCAAGCGTATTGACGATGGCCGGTTCCGCTATCAGGAGCGGGTGAAGTCCACCTTTCCATCCAACCTGCGGCTGGATGGGCTTAAAGTGGTGATCGATTGCGCCAACGGAGCGGCCTACAAGGCGGCTCCAGAGGTGCTTTGGGAGTTGGGAGCCGAGGTCATCCCTTTGGGAGTAAGCCCGAACGGCGCGAATATCAACGAAGGCTGCGGATCGACCCACCCGCAATTGGCCGCCGCCGCTGTGGTTGCGCATGGGGCGGATGTGGGGATTTGTCTCGATGGCGACGCCGATCGGGTGATCCTGATCGACGAGACCGGACAGGTGGCCGACGGCGACCAGATCATGGCGTTGATGGCAGCGCGGTGGGCCGAAGAGGATCGTTTGCGCGACGGCGTGCTGGTTGCGACTGTCATGTCGAACCTCGGGCTGGAGCGGTTTCTGGACGGGCGCGGATTGCGGCTGGAGCGTACAGGCGTCGGCGACCGCTACGTGGTCGAGGCAATGCGGCGCGGCGGTTGGAACCTCGGTGGTGAACAATCAGGCCATATCGTGATGACAGACTTCGCCACGACAGGCGACGGGTTGATGGCCGGACTGCAGTTTCTGGGTGAGATGTGTCGCACCGGAAAACCTGCAAGCGCTTTGGCCCGCAGCTTTGATCCGGTGCCGCAACTGCTCAAGAACGTGCGCTATGATCCTTCGATTGCGCCGCTTGAGGTGGCGTCAGTTAAATCGGCCATTGCGCATGCAGAGTCACAGCTGAACGGAAAGGGACGGTTGCTGATCCGCAAGTCGGGAACCGAGCCTCTGATCCGGGTGATGGCGGAATGCGAGGACGAAGCGCTTTTGCTTGAAGTTGTGGACGGCATCGTGGCCGAGGTCGCTGCGTCGGTGTGAGGATCGCGAAAAGGTCGACCAATCCGGCGTTTGCGGTGACGCAAACCGGTCAGCGATTGCTGAGAGCCTGCTCCAATGCATCAGACAGCGCGTGGAACCGCTTGGGATCAGCCACTGCCACGTCGTAACCCATCGCTGAGACGACACCAAAAGGATACACGACTGCGTAGGCTCCGGTTTTGGGCCCAAACGGGATCGAGATCGCTCCGGCATGGGACATCCGGATACCGCGTTCGCGGATCTCGTAGTTCATGCCAAGCCCGTAATAGCTGTTCTGAGCACGCTCCACATGAGGCAGCGCAAGCGGATCGCGCCCCACCCGTCCTTCGGGTCCAAACCAGTGCCACAAGAGCTTTGAGTGATCTTTCATTGACATACGCCATCCACCCCAGGCCGCATAAGCGCCAAAACGCGGAGACAAGGTGGCGGACACGTCTGCGGGACCAAGCACCCTCGATTGGCAAGCATCGACGTAGCTTTGCCCAGTCATCATTTCGATAACCCGACCCAGCAGCGCGTAATTCTCGTTGTTATACGAAAAAACGCCACGGGTAGCGCGTTGGCGATTGCGGTCCAAGACGATGTCCGTGACATGAGCGTGGCGAGGCTGGGTTTCGTTCAGCCAGAAGCCCATACGCAACTGTGTGGAATCCCTCCCGATGCCGGATGTGTGGGTCACAAGCTCGGACATCGTCGCTGCGGGCGCCTCTCTGTCCAGCGCATCTTCCAACGTGGTGTCCCACATCAAACGCCCCTCATCTACCAACGACAGGACACAAAGAGCTGTAATTGCCTTTGAATTGGAGGCAAGATCCAGCGGTCTATCAGCGTCTAGCCGGTGGCTCGGCACGCCGTCGGTCAGCACGTGGATGGACGAGACGTCTGCGCCGGCCTCCTGCGCCCATGCGGAAAACAAACCGACCGGGCCCTGAGCAAAACCAGGGGTTGCGGCAACAAAGCCCAAGAAAAAAGCCAGAAGGCGTCTCATGCCCTCTGGCTAACAATACAACAATTGTCCGTTCAAGGGACAGATTTGAATCAAGCGCTGGCCTTGCCGTAAATCGCAGCAATCCGCGCAATCGCCTGTTTGGGCGGCAGTTCTTCGCTTTCGCCGGTACGGCGCGATGTGAGTTCCACCACACCGTTCTTAAGCCCCCGCGGACCAACCGTAATGCGCCACGGCAGGCCGATCAGGTCCATCGTTGCGAATTTGCCCCCTGCCCGTTCGTTGCGGTCATCATAGAGCGGCTTAAGGCCAAGAGCCGTCAAGCTGGCATAAAGCGCGTCGCACGCCGCGTCCGCTTCGTCTTCACCCTGCTTGAGGTTGACGATGCCGCAATGGAACGGTGTCACACCTTCCGGCCAGATGATGCCATTGTCGTCATGGCTGGCTTCGATGATCGCGCCCAGTAGACGGCTCACGCCGATTCCGTGCGACCCCATGTGCACAGGCACCCTGTTGCCTTCGGCATCGGCCACGGTTGCGCCCATCGCATCGGAGTATTTGGTACCGAAGTAGAAAATCTGCCCGACTTCGATGCCCCGCGCCGTGCGGCGGCGCTCTGCGGGGACCTTGGCGAATTCGGCCTCATCATGGGTTTCGTCGGTGCGAGCATAGCGCGATGTGAACTCTTCCAGCACGGCCTGACACTGATCGACATTGTCATAGTCGATTGCGCGATCACCAAACTTCAAATCGGTGATTTCGCTGTCATAGAACACCTCGGACTCACCGGTTTCAGCCAGCACGAGGAACTCATGCGTGTCGTCACCGCCAATCGGGCCGCTGTCTGCGCGCATCGGGATCGCCTGCAGGCCCATACGCTCATAGGTGCGCAAGTAGCTGACGAGGTGGCGGTTGTAGGCGTGCAGCGCATCTTCCTTGGTCAGATCGAAATTGTACCCGTCCTTCATCAGGAACTCGCGGCCGCGCATCACGCCAAAGCGCGGGCGGATCTCGTCGCGGAATTTCCACTGGATATGATAAAGCGTCAGCGGCAGGTCCTTGTAGCTGCCGACATGGCTGCGGAAAATGTCAGTAATCAGCTCTTCGTTCGTGGGACCGTAAAGCATGTCGCGACCGTGCCGGTCACGAATGCGCAGCATTTCCGGGCCATAGGCATCATAGCGTCCTGACTCTTTCCAGAGTTCCGCAGATTGCAGCGTGGGCATCAGCATCGGGATATGACCAGCGCGAACCTGCTCTTCGTGGACAATATTCTCGATGTTTCGCAGTACTTTATACCCCAGCGGCAACCATGAATAGATGCCGGCGCTGGCCTGTTTGATCATGCCGGCACGCAGCATCAGCCGGTGGCTGACAATCTGGGCCTCGGCGGGGGTTTCCTTGAGAACGGGCAAAAAGTAGCGGGACAGACGCATCTGGGACCTCTGATGGGTGGTTTCGCCCGTCCTAACGGGTTGCATCGGAACGGACAAGAGCGGGTCTCGTCACAGCCAGATGGCCCGTTCTTTGCAAGCCGCTCTGATTGGCGAGGATCGCCAGACTTGCCAGGATGCGAATAAACGAAAGCAAAATGATTTCTCTTGCTCTGTCACAGCATGGCGTACTGGCCTCTGGTGTTGTTCTGGCTCTGGTTCTGCTGAGCGTCGCGGCTCGTTTTGTCATTCCGGGCCAAGATCGTCTGTCGCGCGTAGGATGGCTAGGGATTTTCCGCGTTCCCCCTGTGCGGCACCTTCTGACAAATCCATTCAAGAACAAGCGCCTTGAAATAAGGGCTTTTTCCCTCCGGTCCATCTGGCCGCGCGCCAGAACAGATCTTGACGTCCTGATTAGGGCCGCGCAAGCCGATCTTGCTACAATTGAGTTAGATGCGCCGGAAGCGACCGCGAGAGCAAGTCCCGACCTCGAAAGGCGCATGGCAGCACTGTTGTCGCTGGAAGGCATCGCGCAAGAGGCTGTGCGCCGCGGGCTTGGGCGATCCCATATCCGCGTCATGAAAATTCTTTGCAGCTATGTCCGTGACAACGCCCCCGCTTCTTTGGCATTGGCGTTCCCCCTGCCGGATTGGGTGTCTTTGCCGGTCGGCGCGCACCCGTCTGACAAGAAACAGCATCTAGACTGGCGCGCTGCGCGGTTTGCAAGTCCGCTCAACGCGAACGTCCGAGACTGGGCCACGTCGCTGAAAGCGCCGCGCGAGGATGTCGCGCTGGCGTTGCGGATCATTGGCCGTCGATCCGAGCGACAGCGGGCGGTTGAAGCTGTTTCCGGGCGAAAGCCCAAAGCATCGGACACGCGAGTTTATGACACTCCCTGCCCGATCCTTGGCTCGGCGTGTACCACTGCGCCGTTTGGCCCCCAGACGGTGAAACAGTTTCTGTCCGATCTGAACCGCTGGCGAGACGCGCTGGGTGCGTATCAAGGCTACCGCCCGGATTTAAGGCGTACAAACCTTCAGGCTGCGGATATCTCGGATCTTGACCTGAGCGGTTGTCGATTGGACCGCGTACGTCTTGAAGGTGCCTGTCTGGAAAGAACGCGCTTGGTTGGTGCCAGCCTGCAACATGCACGTCTCGGCGGGGCAGACCTCAATGCGGCACAGATGCAGGCGGCAGACCTTTCGCATACTTGGCTGGAGGGCGCCGTGCTCAGGTCCGCCATACTGGATGGTGCCATCCTTCGCGAAGCACATTTGGAATGGGTAAACTTCCGAAATGCATGCATGCGCGGCGCGGATCTGACCGCTGCGCGCATGGAAATCGCGTCTTTGTACGGGGCTCAGTTGCAAGGCAGCATCTTCCGTCACGCCAACCTCAGCGGCGCTGTGCTCAGAGATGCTCAGATGGAACAAACAGATCTTTGGGAAGCCGATCTGACTTGGGCAAATCTGCGCGGAGCGCGGATGGAGCGCACCAATCTGTGCTGGGCAACACTGCAAGGCGCAGATCTGGGTGGCGCATATTTTGACAGAGCGCAATTGACCGGAGCACTGCTCGAAACCGCAGATCTGAGATCGGCGCAGTTGGATCAGACAGTGCTACGATCTGCACGGTTGGCAGGTATCACATCTGCGGGTCGCGCCAGCTTCCGCCGTTCGCTTCTGAAGGATGTCGATTTATCGGATGTTCCCCTTTCACAAAGTCAAATCGACCAGTGCTTTGGCGATGCCAGTGTGACCCCGCCAAATGGATGCACTCGGCCCTCTCATTGGCCAAACAAGGTTTTGCCCGTTTTTGCCAAAGACGGCATTACCGAGCACTGGAAAAAGTGGTGTGACAGCGCTTCGTCTGACAAGCCAAATGCCAGATCTGAAAAATGATACATTTGGTTTACATTTTGTACTGTCAGGCTATTTAGACAGATAGGGAAATTTGCTTTCTCGGAGTCTGAGTTGAAGATGGAAAACGATGTGCACCTGTCCGACGTCCCGGACAGAATTGAAGACATTCTCGCGCCCGGGTTCGAGGCGCTTCCTTTTGCAGCATTGTTCTATCTTCCAGACGATAAGCTGACCCTTCTTTGGCGCAACCATGCACATGCTGTCATGTCCGGCTCGGAAGGTCGGAATGTTTCGGGTATGGGAATGTTTGAGGCCTTCCCGCCCAGCGGCGATGCCGAAGGCTCTGATGCGATCTCCTTCATTCGCAATGCAACTGACGAGATTGTAAAAAACGGGCTACCTCAGGAAGTCGGTCCATCGCGCTTTGACCTGATGGATGAAACTGGCACCTATGTCGAACATCAATGGCAGATGCATTTTGCGCCTGTCCGCAAGAATGGCGAAATCGTTGCTATCCTGCAAACTGCCCGCGACGTGACAGAAGCCACGCTGACCGCACGGCTCGCGCAAAGCCATCGAAGAGCCGCCACATCAACCGCATCGGTGGCCTATTTCAGTTACGACCCGGAAACCGATCTATTTCTGCGGCACGATGCTATTGATGCTATGTTCGGCTTTGAACCCGAAGAAGCCGGCCCCTACGCGGCCCCCTTCTTCGAACGTGTGCACAAAGACGATATCGGCGCTGTGCATGCCGAAGTTGAGCGCGTGCTTGCAGCTCCCCACGGCGAGATTGCATCATTCGATTACCGCGTACCTTTGCCCAATGGTGTTGAACGCTTCGTGCGCATCCGCGGAGAGATCGCCACCGACCCAATTGATCGTCGCCCCAAACTTGTGGGCACGTTCGTGGACCTGACCGATATCGAGACCGCCCGGCAGGAATTGCAACGCGCCGTCAAGGTTCGCGAGTCGCTGGTCGTCGAAGCCAATCACCGTATCAAGAACAGCCTACAGATCGCGCTGTCCTTGTTGCGTCTTCAGGCCAGCAAGCAATTGGCCGCGGGCGGACCTGCAGCGGAAAAAGCCCGTGCTGCGCTGCTGGCAGTTGAGTCGCGCGTGAGGGCAGTCGCAGACGTGCACGCGGCAATTCAGATCGACGACGACGTTGCACAGATTGATCTGTTGGTCCTTTTCAACAGGCTCGTGCAATCGACCCGGAAGAGCGCGGAGCTTGGTGAAAATGCAATGCTGTTCACCCATCCGCAGAAGCAAATCAGGATGAAAAGCGACACGGCCATCGCACTGAGCCTGATGCTCAATGAATTGCTGACCAACGCGATCAAATACGGCGCACCGACGATTGACAACCCTGTCGCGCTGGACCTCAATATTTGTGACGGCAGCGAGCTCACCATCACGGTCTCTAATGCTGATTTGACCTCATCAGAAACGAAGCTCGAGTTTGAGTCCTCTGGCACAGGGGAACGCCTGCTTCAGCAATTTGCCGATCAGATCGGAGCGACTGTTCTGCGCATTAAGAACGACGGAAAGATCGTGGCACGGATCTCGATGCCACTCGATGTAAAGCGCGCCGATGGCGCCGTCGCCGCCTGACCTGCGCCTCGTCAAGCCGTTTGAGGCAACGCAAAACCAATAAGCGTGATTGCTTCTATACGCCTTGCACTTGAAACCCTTGGGCGGACGGGCAATGTAGGGGCGAGGTTTACGGGGCATTTTGGATGGCACTTTCCGCGCGGGATCAGCTGAAATACTGGAGCGTTGCAGCGGTCGTCTTCGCGGTCGTCCTGTGGTTCCTTGGGGATGTCCTGCTGCCTTTCGTTCTGGGCGGGGCCATCGCGTATTTCCTCGACCCTGTGGCCGACCGACTGGAGCGCATGGGATTCAGCCGGGTGATGGCAACGACCATCATCACTGTAGTTGGCTTGTTGGCTTTTATTCTGCTCTTGCTTTGGGTGATCCCCTCACTGATCAATCAGGCGCTTGACCTGTTTGACGTCGCCCCAACCCTGTTCGCCAATCTGCGCGATTTCCTGATCGAGCGTTTCCCCGACATCATGGACACGGAAAGCCCGCTGCGGCAGTCCCTCGTGTCCATCGGTGAGACCATCAAATCGCGGGGCGGGGAGTTATTGAACACTGTGCTCAGCTCGGCAGCGGGCATCATCAACATCGTGATGCTCTTCGTGATTGTGCCGGTCGTGGCCGTGTATCTGCTGCTTGACTGGGACAACATGGTCGCGCGGATCGACGAATTGCTCCCCCGAGATCATGCCCCGACCATTCGCAAACTCGCTTCCGATATTGACCGTACCTTGGCCAGTTTCATTCGCGGCATGGGCACGGTCTGTATCATTTTAGGCACGTATTACGCCGTCGCTCTGATGGTGATCGGCCTCCAATTCGGTCTGGTTGTCGGTTTCGTAGCTGGTCTTGTGACCTTTATTCCGTATCTCGGTGCCCTGATCGGCGGCGCGCTTGCCATTGGTCTGGCTCTGTTCCAGTTCTGGGGAGACTGGGTCTCTATCGGTTTGGTTGCAGGTGTTTTCGTTCTGGGACAGGTGATCGAAGGCAATGTGCTCACGCCCAAGCTTGTGGGCTCGTCAGTTGGTCTTCACCCGGTCTGGCTCATCTTGGCCTTGTCCATCTTCGGCACCCTCTTCGGCTTCGTCGGTATGCTTGTCGCGGTTCCTGTCGCAGCCTCAATCGGCGTAATCGCGCGGTTTGCCGCGCAGCAATACCTTCAAAGTCGCCTGTATCGCGGGCTGAGTGATCGGAACCCGGAATAAATGGCCCTTCAGATGAAATTCGACATTCCGGCGCGCACCGCGCTGGGACGCGGAGACTTTTACGTCACCCACAGCAATGCCGTTGCTTTAGGCTTGGTGGACACCTGGCCAAACTGGCCAAACAGCAAACTGGCGCTGGTTGGCCCACATGGATCAGGCAAGACCCATCTGGCGCATGTCTGGTGTGCAGATTGTGGTGGGCGGCTGATTACTGCAAAAGACATAACTGACAAAGACGTGCCAACGCTCGCCGAAACGCCGATCTGTGTCGAGGACGTGGAACAGATTGCCGGGCAGCGGCACTTGGAAGAGGCGCTGTTTCACCTGCACAATCTGGTTCTTGCCAATGGTCAATCCTTGCTTCTGACTGCCACACGGCCACCTTCGGCTTGGGCGATCCACCTGCCCGATCTGGCCAGTCGTATGGCTGGCACCACGGTTGCAAAGCTGGCCGCCCCGGATGACATTCTCTTGTCTGCGGTGCTGGCAAAGCTTTTTGCCGACCGACAGATCGTGCCGATGGCAGATGTGATCCCCTATCTTGTGCGCTGGATGCCGCGCTCATTCGAGGCAGCAGGACAGGTCGTTGCCCATTTGGACACCGAAGCACTCGGCACACCCAAAGGTGTTACACGGACATTGGCCCGCACCGCATTGGCCGAGCTTGAATTTCAAGAGGAAACTGCGTCAGACTAGGGGCTTAAGGTGATGCCCCGCGATTTGGCGTCACCAAACCGTCACGCGCCAGCTGTAAAGGAACCTCATGAACAGCGCCGATTTTCTGCATGCCCCGCGTCCCGAGCCATCCGAGTTACCGGACCTCGATCTGACGGGGCCGGGTCGGTTCTTCAACCGCGAGATGTCATGGCTCGGCTTCAACTGGCGGGTGTTGGAAGAAGCTGAAAACCCGCGTGTCCCTCTGCTGGAGCGGCTGCGCTTTCTTTCGATCTCGGCAACCAATCTGGACGAGTTCTATACCGTCCGCGTGGCCGGTTTGCGGGAATTGGCTCAGGCCGGAAATGTGACACCAGCCGCGGACGGACTCACGCCTGCCGAGCAGCTGGTTCTGATCAATGAAGACGCGCGCAATCTCATGGCCTCGCAACAGCGCGTTCTGGCTGATCTCCGAGAGCAGATGGAGGCCGAGGGCATTTCCATCCTCGGACGGGATGATCTTGATGCCGCTGATCTGACGCATCTCGAAGACGTGTTCCTCAATCAGGTGTTCCCGGTTCTGTCGCCTTTGGCAATCGACCCGGCCCACCCGTTTCCGTTCATCGCCAACAATGGCTATTGTCTTGCCCTTCAGTTGGAGCGGCGCAAGGACAAGACCGCATTGCAAGCGCTGTTGCCGATACCAGCGCAGGTGGCGCGCTTTGTGGCGCTCCCGTCACGGGAGGGTACAGACCGGTTTCTCTTTCTCGAAGATGTGCTTCTGCTGCATTTCGACCGGCTGTTCCCCGGATACAAACTGCGTGACCACTTTGGGTTCCGTGTGCTGCGTGACAGCGATATTGAGGTTGAAGACGAGGCTGAAGACCTTGTGCGTGAATTCGAGGTGGCCCTCAAACGGCGCCGTCGCGGTGAAGTCGTCCGCCTAACCATCTCCGCCGGCGCTCCGAAAGGATTGCGGGACATCGTGATGCGGGAGCTGCGCGCCCGCGACGATGATGTGATCGAACTAACCGGTATGATAGGGGTCGCCGACCTGAAAGAGTTGGTCCTCGACAGCCGCCCTGACCTGCTCTGGCCCAGTTTCACCCCGCGCGTGCCCGAACGGGTACAGGATTTCGATGGCGATATGTTCGCGGCGATCAAGCAGAAGGATATGCTGCTGCACCATCCCTACGAAACATTCGATATGGTGGTGCGGTTCCTCGCCCAGGCCGCGCGCGATCCGGACGTCGTGGCGATCAAGCAGACACTTTACCGGACCTCGCGTCAATCGCCCATCGTCGCCGCATTGTGCGAGGCTGCGGAGGACGGGAAGTCTGTGACCGCGCTGGTCGAGTTGAAAGCCCGGTTCGATGAGGCCGCCAACATCCGCCAGTCTCGACGTCTGGAGCGTGCAGGCGCGCACGTGGTGTACGGATTTCTTGACTGGAAGACTCACGCCAAGATATCGGTCGTTGTGCGCCGAGAAGGCGACCGGTTGGTGACCTACACCCATTACGGAACGGGAAATTATCACCCGATTACCGCAACGATCTACACCGACCTGAGCTTTTTCACCTGTGATGCATCGCTCGGTCGCGATGCCACCAAGGTGTTTAATTACCTGTCTGGTTACGCTTTACCCGACGGTCTGGAAAACCTGAGTATCTCGCCGCATTCGCTGAAGCCCAAAATGCTTGAGATGATCGCCGCCGAAGCAGAGCACGCACGCGCTGGTAAGCCCGCGCAGATCTGGCTCAAGATGAATTCGCTTATTGAGCCAGACATGATTGACGCCCTCTACGCGGCGAGCCAGGCTGGCGTTCAGATCGACTGCGTGATCCGGGGCATCTGTGGCCTGCGTCCGGGAGTGACCGGGCTGAGCGAGAACATTCGGGTCAAATCCATTGTTGGCCGTTTTCTGGAGCACTCGCGCATCATCTGTTTCGGCAATGGCCACGGCCTGCCGCATAAAAAGGCGCGCGTGTTCATGTCATCTGCCGACTGGATGGGCCGCAACCTCACGCGCCGGGTGGAAACTTTGGTCGAGATCGAGAATGCGACAGTCAAAGCACAGATCGTCAGCCAGATTATGGCGGCCAACCTCGCCGATGTTGCCCAGAGCTGGATCATGCAGCCCGATGGCCGTTTCGAACGCGCGACATGGGAAGACGGCGCTTTTGCGTTCAACTGCCACCGTTTCTTTATGGAAAACCCGTCCCTTTCGGGACGAGGGTCCGCAGGGGCCTCAGACGTTCCAAAATTGACCCACACGGAAGAATGACAGGGATAGCTTTTAGAACATCGCTGTCAGCGACCATTTTTATGAGGCAGCAACACGGCATAAAGCGCGCTGTTGACGGGCGCATCCACGTCCACCTCTGCCGCCAACCGGACCGCAGCGCCTGACACCCAGTCAATCTCCAGGGGGCGGCCGTGTTCCAGATCAATGGCTGTTGACGCCCGTCCCTGTGGTGGGAATGCCATTATGCTGGCCCAAACCTGATCTTCGATATCTGCATCCAGCGCCACATCATGCGCCCGCCCGATAAGGACGGTTTCCGCGACGGCGCGTTTGAACAGGTTCGTCAATTCCGGGACGCCTCGGATGTCGCCGACAGTACAGCGCCCCGCCGCAGTAACCCCTGAGAGTGCGGCAAACAGTACGAATTTAGACCACAATTCCTTATCAATATCTTCAGGAACAGGCGCCGAGGCCCCAGCGGCATTGATTGCATCGCGCAGCGCCTCGATCCGGGCCGAAGGCCGGTTGTCACGTTCGGCAAAGATGAAGGAATGAAAGTTTCCGGTCTGTTTGATCACGCCGGGCGCCGAGATCGTGGTCGATACACGCGCAACACCGTTTGCTACCGATTGTTCTGGCAGCGCCCGGATCAGCCGGTGCGCCGCCTCGACTCCATTCAGAAATGGCACCACCACCGTATCCGGGCCAATCATTGGCAGGCAGGTCTGCGCCGCCGCGTCGAGCGCATCGCCTTTGACACCGAATATGATTGCATCCACTCGACCGACGTCATCTGTGGTGTCTGTCGCCAAGGCGGGATGCGCGAATTCCGTCCCCGACGCGCTTTGCAGCTGCAAACCTTGGCTACGTATCGCCTCAAGATGCGGGCCGCGTGCGATGCTGACCACCTCATGGCCGGCATTTGCCAGTTTGACAGCCAGGAACCCGCCGATCCCGCCGGTTCCAACCGTTGCAATTCGCATCTCAAAACCCCTTCTGATCGCGTCGTCCACTGCCCGACATCGGTGTAGAATTGGTAAAAACGGCATTGGCTGCAAGGGGCGTTCACGCAATTTGCAACCGCATTGCAAAACTCTGCAACGCGTTGCAAAGCCGTTGCACAAGGTTGCACCGGCCGCCAAGCCGTCTGGCCCAGCACCGCGCAAATCGCCGCTGTGGCACAGAAAGCGCGGCTGGTTTCTTGACCTCGGTAGCTGGCTTTGACACGGTGCGCGCAGTCTGACCGGGAGGCCGTATGGACAGCAGCGCAGAGCCTGAACACGATCCACATGGCATGTTCGGGCACCCCCTGTTCGACGACCCCAAGGCACGGGCGCTGAGCCGTGTTGGCGTGGTCGATATCGGCTCCAACTCTGTTCGACTGGTGGTTTTTGACGGCGCAGCGCGGTCACCCGCCTATTTCTACAACGAAAAACTGATGTGTGCGCTTGGTGCCGGGATGTCCGACACGGGCCGATTGAACCCGGCCGGGCGTGAGCGCGCTTTGCAGGCCCTCAAGCGGTTTCAAGCGCTTGCCGAAGGAATGAACCTGCCCCCGTTGACGGTGGTCGCCACTGCCGCCGTCCGCGAGGCCGATGACGGCCCCGAGTTTCAGGAAGATGTCCTGCGTGAAACCGGATTGCGGATTTGGGTGATCGGCGGCGAAGAAGAGGCGCGTTTGTCTGCGCAGGGTGTACTGTTGGGCTGGCCCGGCAGCTATGGGCTCGTCTGCGACATCGGCGGATCGTCTATGGAGCTGGCCGAAATTTCAGACGGGCGCGTCGGACGGCGCATCAGTTCAAATCTCGGGCCTCTCAAGCTGCGCGACATCAAAGGCGGGCAGAAAGGCCGGGAGACGCATATCAAAGAGGTCATGTCCAAGCTCGTCGATCACATGGGTGCGCAACGCGACCGTCTGTTTCTTGTCGGTGGGTCATGGCGCGCAATTGCCCGCATTGACATGCATCGCCGGGGATATCCGCTGCACGTCCTGCATGAATACCGGATGGATAAGAAATCGGTCAGCCAGACTGTAAAGTACATAAAAGCCAGTGACCTGGAGGAATTACGTCAGGCCTGCGGTGTCTCGACTGCGCGGATGGAGTTGGTGCCCTACGCTGCCGAAGTTCTCAAACGGCTGGTCCAGACCTTCACGCCCAAAGACATTGCGATTTCGAGCTATGGCATCCGGGAGGGCCTGCTCTACGAACAGATGCCGCAGGAATTGCGCGAACGGGACCCGCTGATTGAAGCCTGCCGGTTTGCGGAAGCCAAGGATGCCCGCCTGCCCGGTTTCGGCAAGAAGCTGTTCCGCTTCGTCACGCCTTTATTTTCAGCCGCTGACAAATCACGCACGCGCCTGATCAAGGCCGCGTGCCTCTTGCATGATGTCAGTTGGCGAGCGCATCCCGACTACCGCGCAGAAACCTGCTTCGACAACGCCACCCGCGCAAACCTTGGCGGTCTGAAACATTCCGAACGGGTGTTTCTGGGACTGGCCTTGTTGCACCGCTACAAGAACAAGCGCGAAGGCACGCGGTTCGAGGAACTGGAGGGCCTGTTGTCTGAGAAGGCAACACAAGAGGCCGAGGTGCTGGGAAAAGCGCTTAGGTTCGGGTCGATGCTCTGGATGTCGGATGCCAGCGCCGACGGCACAGCACTGGAATGGAAGCCCCGCAAGAAACTGCTCCGCCTCAAGCTGACGCGTGAGTCAGTGCCGCTTTATGGCGAGGTCGCCGAAGCGCGTTTCCTCTCGCTTGCGACATCCTTGGGTGCCGAGACGGAAGTGGTGGTCAAACGGTAGCAGACGCGCAAGCCCGTTTACGACGATAGATCGGGCCAGCGGTCAAAGGTCTGGCCCACCCTGCTCGACAAGCTTGCGAATGCGGTGGATGGCCAACCAGACCAAGAGAACAACCGGAATTGTCACCAGTGCTGTGATTGCCCCCTTGCTGATCCCCATCAGGGTTGCAACGGGATAAAGCAGATACCCGGCCAACGACACTGCGTAGTAGCTAATCGCCACAACCGAAAGGCCCTCGACCGTTTTCTGCAAGCGCAGTTGCATGTCAGCCCGCTGGTTCATGCTCTCCAGAAGCTGCTGGTTCTGAGCCGAACGTGCCACCTCGACCCGGGTACGTAGCAGATCACCGGCCCGCACCGCACGGGCAGCCATGGCAGACAGACGCTTTTCAGCCGATTTCACCGTGCGCATCGCGGGATCGTAGCGGCGCGTCATGAATTCGGCGAATGTCTGACGCCCGTCGAACCGTTCTTCACGAAGAACCGTGATGCGCTGTTCTACAATGGCCTCGTAAGCACCAGTGGCACCAAACCGGAAGGAGGTCTGTGCAGACAAGCTTTCAAGCTCGGCAGAGACGGCAAGCAAGGCCTTGAGCCGGTCTTCTTCTTGCCCATCACCCTGAGTCATCGCAGCCATCAACCGGTTGAGTTCATTGTCGATCTCTCCCATGCGCGGCCCGAGTTCCCGTACACGCGTAAAGCCCAGCATGGACATCGTCTTGTACGTCTCGATTTCGCATAGTCTTTGCACGATGCGGCCCACCCGGCGTCGGCCTATGCCCGGGCTCACGAAGCAGCCGAAGCGCAAATGCCCGGCGGGGTCGATCCGAAAATCGCCTGCGACGATGGCCTCATCGTCGATAACGCGGCTTACAGCCAGACTTTCTGGCACAAACCAATCCGACAGAAGCTGAGAGACTTTGGCCTCTTCCGGACGCTCTTCGACACGGATGAGCGCAGATGTGATCCTCACGCCGGGCGCCGAGGCCAGCCAACTCTCGGGGAACACATCCATATCCGCCGGGTCGAAGGGCCGGTCGGACACACCGTTGAGAAACACAGTGTAGGTGACGAATTCGGTGTGCTGTTCCCACTTTAGCGTGTGCTGTCCGATCTGACCTGAGAAGTGAGTTGCTCCGGGTTGCGGGTGCGTCGTGCCGTAACGATCCAGCAAGACCTTCAGGTGATCCAGATCCAGCGACTTGTCCCGAGCAGCCGCAGCTTTCGGTTTTTTCAACGCAAGATAGACCGCCCGACAGGGGGCTTCGAGCGATGGAAACGGACGCGCGTGCAACTCGTTTGAAAGAGCATAACGCAGAGGGTGATCTTCGATGGGAGGCATGGGTCAGTCTTTCATATTCGGCAAAGACTTAGGCCTGCGCCTTTGGCAAGTAAAGGAAATTTCCTGATATTTCAGTATTTTACCAGTATCCAACAGTATGCCGACTGCATTCCGCATCCCCGGGCAATTGAACGCCTAACGAACAGGCACTGGTGAAATGGACTGCAGATCAATGATCTCAAACGGATTTTTGCGTCAGGTCAACGCCGAAACCGGACTGTGGCGATAAACTTCGAAGCATGTAACGGACCCGAACTGCTGTGGCAGTTCGGCAGCAAGGAAATGACATATGAAACTGTTCATTGGCTATGCCAGCACGGAAGGTCAGACACAGAAAATCGTTCGACATATCGCGGACCGCTTGGTGGATCATGGTCACAGCGTGGAATTGATGCCGCTGGGAGACGTGGGTCCTGTCGATCTGTCTCGGTTTGATGCGGCGATCCTCGGCGCTTCGGTTCATGTGGGCCACTATCAAAAGGTCCTGTCCGAATTCGCGGACACTTATGCGGACCGCTTGAATGCAATGCCAACAGTGTTTCTTTCCGTATCACTGGCGGCAGCAGGCCATGACGCAGAGGACTGGCGCGCTCTGGACACGATCATAATCGACGTCTCAGATGCCACCGGATGGAAACCGGGCAAGGTGTTGCAGGTCGCGGGGGCCTACACACCCTCTCAGTACGACGTGTTCCGGCAATTTGTCATGCGGCGGATCATTGCGACCAAAGACCCGGAGGCCGATCTGGACTGGGACAAGGAATATACCGACTGGGACGCGCTGGATGCCGACATCGACGCGTGGCTGTCTCAAACTTCGACCTAACCGCACCCGTGCAACAAAAAAAGCCCCACATCCTGCGATGCGGGGCTTTGATGTTTTATTTTCGCGCGATCAGGTGATCCGTGTCAGCAGGTCTTCCAGCGACTTTTTCGCGTCACCATAGAACATCCGCGTGTTGTCCTTGAAGAAGAGCGGGTTCTCGATGCCCGAGTAGCCGGTACCTTGACCACGCTTGGACACGAAGACCTGCTTGGCCTTCCAGCATTCCAGAACCGGCATGCCGGCAATTGGGCTGTTCGGATCATCCTGCGCCGCCGGGTTCACGATGTCGTTCGAGCCGATGACGATGGCGATATCCGTGTCTGGGAAGTCGTCGTTGATCTCGTCCATCTCGAGCACGATGTCGTAGGGCACCTTGGCTTCAGCCAGAAGCACATTCATGTGACCGGGCAGACGGCCTGCAACCGGATGGATCGCAAAACGCACTTCTTTGCCCTTGGCGCGCAGCCGACGGGTGAGTTCCGCCACGTTTTGCTGCGCCTGCGCCACCGCCATGCCGTAACCCGGAATGATGATGATGCTATCGGCCTCGTCCAGCGCGTTGGCAACGCCGTCAGCGTCGATGGCCACCTGTTCGCCCTCAACCGCCATCTGCTCGCCCGCGGGGCCACCAAAGCCGCCGAGGATCACGCTGATGAACGAACGGTTCATCGCCTTACACATGATGTAGGACAGGATCGCACCCGATGAGCCAACAAGCGCACCCACAACGATCAGCAAGTCGTTGCCGAGGCTGAAGCCAATCGCGGCAGCGGCCCAGCCCGAGTAGGAGTTCAACATGGAAACCACGACCGGCATGTCTGCGCCGCCGATACCCATGATCAGGTGGTAGCCGATGAAAAGCGCCAGCAGGGTCAGTAAAACAAGCGTCCAACTGCCCGCGCCGCCGAGATACATGATCGCCAGCAAAAGCGACAGGATCGCAGCGCCCGCGTTCAGCAGGTGACCGCCGGGCAGTTTCTTTGCCGATGTGTCGACCTTACCCGCCAGCTTGCCGTAGGCGATGACCGAACCGGTGAAGGTCACCGCACCGATCCAGATGCCCAGAACAAGCTCGACCTTGAGGATGTTGATCTCAACACTGGTTTTCTTGGCGATTAGTTTGCCGAAGGACGAAAGACCATCATAGACCTCTTTCGGCAAACCGATGGCGGTGTAACCGTCCTCGGCGACCGCTCCGAGCACGAGGTTGTTCGCCTCGTAGATGTCGGAGATGTTGTTGATCATGATGTCAGCGTTGAAGCCCACGAACACGGCCGCTAGACCGACAAGGCTGTGCATGATTGCGACAAGCTCGGGCATCTGGGTCATTTGCACGCGTGTGGCAAGCTGATAGCCCACACCCGCGCCCAGCGCGATGAGCACGAGCGAGGCCACAAAGAGCCCCTGCCCCGGTCCCATCAATGTGGCGACCACGGCAATAGCCATACCGACAATGCCGTACCATACAGCCCGCTTGGCGCTTTCCTGTCCGCTCAGGCCACCCAGTGACAGGATGAAGAGAACGGCTGCGACCGCGTAGGCCGCGATTGTGAATCCGAATTCCATGATGCCTGCCCCCTTAGGATTTCTGGAACATGGCGAGCATGCGCCGTGTCACGAGGAAGCCGCCGAAAATGTTGATCGAGGCCATGAAGATACCCAGCGCCGCCAGCAGCGTAATCAGAAGTGAACTCGACCCGATCTGGATCAGAGCGCCGAGGATCACGATGGACGAAATCGCGTTGGTGACAGCCATCAGCGGCGTGTGCAGCGAATGAGCCACGTTCCAGATCACCTGGAAGCCGATGAACACTGACAGAACGAAGACAATGAAGTGCTGCATAAAGCTTGCCGGAGCAACCAGACCAACGCCCAGAACCAGAGCGGCACCAATCGCCAGCAATGTGACCTGCTGCTTGGTTTGCGCCTTGAACGCGGCCACTTCCTGCTCGCGCTTTTCTTCCGGCGTGAGTTCCTTGGCTTTTTCCTTGGGCTTGGCGGCAATCGCCTGCACTTTTGGCGGCGGCGGTGGGAACGTCACGGCCTTTTCATGTGCGATCGTCGCGCCCCGGATCACGTCGTCTTCCATGTTGTGCACGACCTGACCGTCTTTCTCCGGCGTCAGATCTGTCATCATGTGACGGATGTTGGTCGCGTACAGGTTCGAGGACTGTGTGGCCATACGGGACGGGAAGTCGGTATAGCCAATGATTGTCACGCCGTTATCAGTGACGATCTTTTCGTCCATCACGGTCAACTTGCAGTTGCCACCTTTTTCAGCGGCAAGGTCGACGATAACCGAGCCCGGCTTCATGCTTTCGACCATGTCCTTGGTCCAAAGCTCGGGCGCCTCGCGGTTCGGGATCAGCGCGGTGGTGATCACGATGTCCATGTCGGGCGCAAGTTCGCGGAACTTGGCAAGCTGGGCTGCGGCGAATTCCGGCGAGGACACAGAGGCATAACCGCCGGTCGCCGCGCCGTCTTGCTGTTCTTCTTCGAAGTCGAGAAAGACGAATTCTGCACCCATCGACTCGACCTGCTCTGCCACTTCGGGGCGCACGTCGAAGGCATAGGTGATTGCACCCAGCGATGTTGATGTGCCGATGGCGGCAAGACCGGCCACACCGGCGCCGACGACCAGAACCTTCGCCGGGGGCACCTTGCCCGCAGCGGTGATTTGCCCGGTGAAGAAGCGTCCGAAGTTATTACCGGCTTCGATCACGGCGCGGTAGCCCGCGATATTCGCCATCGAGGACAGGGCGTCCATCTTCTGCGCCCGCGAGATACGCGGAACCATGTCCATCGCGATGACAGACGTGCCCTGATCGGCGGCCTGCTGCATCAGCTTTTCGTTCTGAGCCGGGTAGAAGAACGAGATCAGCAGCTGACCTTCGCGCGATTTCTTCAGTTCGGCATCGGTTGGCGGACGCACCTTGGCGACCACGTCGGCGGCCTTCCAAAGAGCGGCGGCCGTTTTTACAACCTCGACACCAGCGTCTTTGTATGTGTCGTCGCTATATCCTGCTGCGTCGCCTGCACCGCTTTCGATGATGCAGTCATACCCGAGCTTTTGCAGCTGGCGGGCGGAGTCCGGGGTCATGGCAACGCGTGCCTCACCCTTCATCACTTCCTTTGGCGTCCCGATTTTCACCTGAGCCGTCCCCCTTTGCTTCGTTCCGAAGTGCCGTAGCGGCATGTTATTCCGGCGATGGGTCTACAATGCTGACCTAATGCACACAATGCTGCCCACCCGCGAACCGCTCATCTAGAGCAGAAGGTCGCGGGCGGCTAGAGCCAACGTCGCGTTTGTTTCTCATATCGTGCAAAATTCGCACGAAAGTTTCGCCGGAGACGCTTTTCTTCCGCAATTATGAAGTGTTTCTCGATCCACCAGACGAACATCGGAATCAATGGGAGCGATAACACTGCATCCCAGTAGAGGATCATTCCGGTAAGGATCAGCGAATCAGCCAAATAAATGGGATTGCGCGAGCGCTTGAAGATCCCGCTGGTCACCAATGCCGACGGGTCCTGATGCGGGATGATTGTGGTTCGGTGACGGCGCATCTCATAGGCGGCCAGCGCGATCAGAACAAAACCCGCTCCGACAAGTAATCCGCCAAGCAAATCAGCCCAGACCGGACCAAAGCTGAGCCCAAAGTCGAAATGGGTCTTTTGAACCCAAGCGACGACCAACGCCGCAGCAAGCCAGACCGGGGGAAGATCAATGTATTTCCACATGCCCCAGGACATAGCAAAACCCAAGACAAGGCGCGAGATAGATCATATGGACAAATGGCCGCCCGACGCGGGCGACCGAGAGATCACATCTTTACGCAGCCAAGTATCTCGTTCTTTGGAAGGCGCGCCACCATCACGCCGCCGTCTACGCGTTTGACGTGAAATCCGTAGCCGCGCATGCGAAATTTCCATTCGGCATCCGACAGTGTTTTTTGACGTTCAGCCAACAGAAAGTGGCGCAGTTCACCCAGATCAGGACCGGTCATTGCTTCTGCAAACATGGTGTTCCTCGTACGTTACCCACGTTTGTTATGGCAGTGAATTGTGACCAATTTGGGCGTCAAACCCGGTTTTTTGCGGGTTTCGAAACAATAGTGGTGCCAAGCAAGACAAAAGCTGACGCAACGCGCCTTAGGGTCAACTTAACCTTTTGTTTCATTGACCAAAGGCGTGCGATGCGATTTTCGCAACCGCGCCTCGCGCCAGGTGATGAACACGACAGATGCCATGATTATGCCACCTCCTAGGATCACCCAAGGGTCTACCGGTTCTCCAAAGAATGCAGCGCCCATTGCAACGGACCACACAAGCTGAAGAAATGTGACAGGCTGCGTGATGGTTACCGGTGCAGCCGCAAACGCCAGTGTCATGGTATAGTGCCCCGCAGTGGCAAAGCAGGCGACGGCAGCGATAATAAGAAGATCGGTGACGCTTGGTGTCACCCAGACGGCAATGGCAAACGGAGCAAGTCCGATCGTTACTGTGATCGACAGGAGCGCCACAACCAGGCTTGCCGGAACTTCACCGGAGACGATCTTGGCGATCAGGTAGCTTCCGGCAAAAAGCAACGCAGTGCCCAACATCGCGATATGACCCGGATCCAATTCCCGAAACCCAGGTCTCAGGATGATCATGGCACCGACAAGTGCCGCAAGAACAGCCATGATGCGACGCAGAGCCAGCCGTTCGCCCAGAACGAACACGGCAAGGATCGTGACATACACAGGGTTGAGGTAGTTCATCGCCGTGACCTCGGCGATGGGAATGCGGCTCATGGCGTAGAACCAAAGGATCACGCCCAAGGAATGGACAAGCCCCCGAACGCTGAACAGCGCTTTCTGCCTTTTCGTCAGACGGATCGCCAATAGCTCGCGCCAGACCGGGACGAGAAAGATCAGACCGATCACGTATCGGAGAAAGGCAGATTCGGCTGCAGGAACCCGCCCCCCCAAAAGCTTGACCAGCGCAGTGACCGCCACAAAGCAAACACCAGTGACGACCATCCAGAGGATGCCCGCGATAGGGTTTGCTGTGTTTTGGGGCAATGACGATGTGGACATGCAGACAATGGAGCGGAAGCGCGTGCCAAGTGCAAGCGGGCGCAGCTTTAGCGTGTGCTAGCCTATCTTATTACATCATCAAGAGCTTGGCCGCGATGGCCCACATCACGATGCCAATAATGACATCGAGCACCTGCCAAGCCCGCGGCTTGGCAAAGAACGGTGCAAGCAGGCGCGCACCAAAGCCCAATGAGAAGAAGAACACAAAGCTTGCCGTCATCGCGCCCAGTGCAAATCCAAGCCGGTCCTCGTATTGCGCCGCAACCGCGCCCAGAAGCACCACCGTGTCGAGATACACATGCGGGTTGAGCCAAGTCAGCGCTAGGCAGGTGAGCAACGCTTTGCGCAGCGACCCGGCCGCCTCGCCTGCTTGCATGGCCTGCCCGCCACGCCAAGCGCTTTGAAAGGTCCTCGCGCCGTACCAGATGAGAAACGCGGCGCCCAGAAGACGCATCGCCAATTCCAACCCGGGCACCAGCTGTGTCAACGCGCCGAACCCGGCCACCCCTGCGGCGATCAGGACTGCGTCCGAGAGCGCGCAGGTCAGGCAAACCGCAAAGACATGCGATCTGAGTAGCCCTTGCCGCAGCACAAATGCGTTCTGCGCGCCGATGGCGAGGATCAGAGAAAAGCCAAGCGCAAACCCGGCAAAAGCCGCCGTCACCTACAGCGCTCGCCAGCCGATATCGCGGCGGCAGAACCCGTCGGGCCAGTTGATCTTATCTACCATCGCATACGCCCGATCCCGCGCTTCCTGCAGGGTTGCCCCCCGCGCGGTGGCATTCAGAACGCGACCTCCAGTGGCGGTGATTTTTCCGGCTTTTTCGGTCGTGCCTGCGTGAAACAACATCTGAAAGCTGTCTTCCGGAAGATCGTCGAGCCCGCCGATCACGCTGCCTTTCGCATAGCTGCCGGGATAACCATTGGCCGCCAGCACCACGGTCATCGCATGATCGTCGGCCCAATTCACGCGTGCCTCGGCCAGACGTCCCTCGGCACAGGCATGCATCAGGTCCATCGCCTGCGCGCCAAGGCGCATCATCAAAACCTGACATTCCGGATCGCCAAAGCGAACATTGTATTCGACCAGCCTCGGTTGCCCCTTCTCGATCATCAACCCGGCATAAAGAACACCCTGATAAGGCGCACCGCGTTTGGCAATTTCAGCCATGGTCGGTTTGATGATCTGATCCAGCGCCTTTTGCGCAATGGCGTCAGTCAACACAGGTGCCGGCGAATAGGCCCCCATGCCACCGGTGTTGAGACCGGTATCGCCCTCACCCACACGCTTGTGGTCCTGCGCGGTACCGATGGGCAGGACGTCGGTGCCGTCGCAGAGGACAAAGAACGAGGCTTCCTCGCCTTGCATGAATTCTTCGATCACCACCTCGGCTCCGGCACCACCAAAGGCTCCGCCGAACATATCGTCGATGGCGGCTTCGGCCTCCGCTACGGTTTCGGCGATGATCACGCCCTTGCCGGCGGCCAGACCATCGGCCTTGACCACGATCGGCGCGCCTTGGGCGCGAACGTAGGCCTTGGCCGCGCTGGCATCGGTGAAGTACCCATAGGCCGCGGTCGGTGCGTTGGCCGCGTCGCAGATTTCCTTGGTGAAGCTTTTGGAAGCCTCCAACCGCGCCGCCTCGGCAGACGGGCCGAAGACCAGAAGGCCCGCATCGCGCAACCGGTCCGCGACCCCTGCGGCCAAAGGCGCTTCGGGGCCAACGATCACGAAGTCGATACTGTTTTCCTCGGCAAAGGTGACCACCGCGCCACCGTCTTCAATGTCCAAAGCTGCACAGTCCGCAATCATCGCGATCCCGGCATTTCCAGGGGCCACAATCAGCCGGTCGCATTTCGGGTTCTGCATCACGGCCCATGCCAGCGCATGTTCGCGCCCGCCACTTCCAAGGATGAGAATGTTCATGGCGCACGCTCCGTCTTCACCTTCGGTTGCGCGCGTTCTAGGGTCAGGGCGAGTGAAGCGCAAGCGAGGCCACATGTCCGATCTGATCGACGATCCGCGTCCGGGGCAGAACATGCCGGAATACACCGTCTCCGAAGTCTCGGGGGCAGTGAAAAAGACGCTGGAAGACCAGTTCGGCCGCATCCGTGTGCGTGGCGA
Source organism: Alphaproteobacteria bacterium (assembly GCA_030431485.1). Lineage (GTDB taxonomy): Bacteria > Pseudomonadota > Alphaproteobacteria > Rhodobacterales > Rhodobacteraceae > Marivita. The sequence goes on along the minus strand of JAUIIR010000001.1, from coordinate 77,254 downwards.
AGTGGGCCGCGTGTTCACCGCGCGATCCGGGCATCTCTATTATGACGTCAAGGACGACCGGAACGTGCTGGCCTGCACTACCTGGAAAGGTCAGGTCTCCAGCCTGTCAGTCGTGCCTGAGGAAGGTCTGGAGGTCATCGTGACCGGCCGGATGACCGCTTTTGGCGGCCAGTCCAAGTACAACCTCAACGTCGATGAGGTGACCGTCGCGGGCGAAGGCGCGCTGATGGCGATGCTGGAAAAACGCAAGAAGGCGCTGGCCGCCGAAGGGCTGTTCGAGCCGGCGCGCAAAAAGGAATTGCCCTACCTGCCCGACATCATTGGCGTGATCACTTCACCATCCGGCGCAGTGATCCGGGATATCCTACACCGTTTGCGCGACCGCTTTCCGCGCAAGGTGCTGGTGTGGCCAGTGGCCGTTCAGGGCGCAGCTTGTGCGCCAGAGGTGGCCCGCGCCATCGCGGGCTTCAATGCGCTTTCGCCAGGCGGCGCTTTGCCCCGACCCGACCTGCTGATTGTCGCGCGGGGAGGCGGCAGCATCGAAGACCTTTGGGGGTTCAACGAAGAGATCGTCGCACGGGCGGCGGCGGCCTCCGACATTCCGCTCATCTCAGCGGTGGGGCACGAAACCGACACAACGCTGATCGACTACGTGTCGGATCAGCGGGCACCCACGCCGACGGCGGCGGCGGAAATCGCAGTGCCGGTGCGGCTGGAATTGCTGGGCTGGGTTGGCGACCAACAGGCGCGCATGACCCGCGCGGTGTCGCAGCGAATGCAGACGCGCGACCAGCGCCTGCGCGATTTGGCCCGCGCTCTGCCCCGACCCGACGCGTTGTTGTCCGGACCAACACAACGGCTCGATCTGATGGCCGACCGCCTGCCGCGCGCCTTGACCCGCTCGGTCGATCTGCGGCGCGGGCGGCTCATCGAGGCAGCAGCCTCTCTGCGCCCATCGCTTTTGTCGCGTGCCTTGGCCGAACAGCGCAGGCGGTTCGATCAAAGCGCAATCCGGCTCGCGCCGTGCCTCTCCCGCGTGGTCGAAGCCAAACGCGAGGCCTTGGCGCGCCGCACCGACCGGCTGTCGGTCAAACCCATCGAACGCGATCTTGCCGCCAAGCGAGACAAGTTGGAGGCGCTGACCCGGCGGTTGTCCAGCGCCGGACAGGTACAAGTCAAGGATTGGCAATCCCGGCTTACCGCACTCGACCGGTTGCGGGAAACGCTGGGCTACAAGGAAACCCTTAAACGTGGCTATGCCGTGGTCCGAGGTGACGGCGCGGTGGTGACGACGCAGGCGGCCGCGCAAAAGGCGACGTCGCTCGAGATCGAATTCGCAGATGGGCGCATGACCGTTGGGGCAGCGGGCGCGAAGCCCGCGACCAAGCCCAGACCCAAGCCCCCCGAACAAGGGTCGTTATTCTGAGTATCGCGCCAAAGCGATTTCGAATGGGCTTTTCCAAGCGCGTTTCGAAACGCGGTGTCGCCTGTCTCCGGTTTGCCTCTTTGCTTTCATCCCGCGTCACTCTAATCCTCAGAGCATGAGAACACTTTTTCTTGGCGATATCATGGGCCGTGCGGGTCGCTCCGCGATCACCGAACGGCTGGCTGACCTCAAAGCGCGACTGAAGGTCGATTTCTGCGTCGTGAACGGTGAAAACGCGTCAAGCGGCGTTGGCCTGTCCGGCCCTCATGCCGACGCGCTTTTGAAAGCCGGGGTCGACTGCCTGACGCTGGGCGATCACGCCTTCGATCAGAAAGACATGTTGTCCTACATCGACAACGAGCCCCGCATCCTGCGCCCGCTGAACTTTGCGAAGCAAGCGCCAGGTCGCGGCCATCGGTTGTTTACCGACGCACGCGGTCGGAAAATCCTCGTGCTGCAGGTGCTGGGACAGGTGTTCATGAAACGCGCGTTCGATGATCCGTTTTCGGCCGTCGATGCGGTGCTGCGCGCCCATCCTTTAGGCGGTCAGGCGCAGATGATCCTTGTTGACATGCATTGCGAGGCGACCTCTGAAAAGATGGGCATGGGACATTACTGCGATGGCCGCGCCAGCCTTGTGGTCGGCACGCACACTCACGTGCCCACCGGCGACGCGCAAATCCTGCCCGGTGGCACTGGCTATCTGACCGATGCAGGGATGTGCGGCGACTACAATTCTGTGATTGGTATGGAAAAAACCGAACCGATGCGCCGCTTTGTGACCGGTATGAGCAAAGGCCGCTTCCAGCCTGCTCTGGGTGAGGCCACGCTGTCTGGCGTGCTGGTCGAGACCGACGACCGGACCGGCAAGGCCACCGCGATCCACATGGTCCGCGATGGCGGACGGCTTCAGGCCAGCGCCCCATGACACGCGCCCTGCCGCTGATCGTTCTGATCCTCGCAGGGGCCGCCTGGGGGGCGACACAGCCGCTTGCCAAAACCGCCGTCAGCGAAGGTTATCGACATTTCGGCATCCTTTTCTGGCAAATGGGGATCGGCGCTGCGGTTTTAGGGCTGGTTTGCGTGCTGCGTGGGACCGGCCTGCGGTTCACCCGGCGGGACATGGCGCTGTATACAGTTCTCGCGCTGATCGGCTCGGTACTTCCGGGCGTCTCTTCCTATTCAGCGGCGGTCCACCTGCCGTCCGGTGTGTTGTCGATCCTGCTCAGCAGCATCCCGATGATCGCCTTCCCCATCGCGCTGGCCTTCGGGCTGGAACGCTTCCGATGGCGCAGACTGGCGGGCCTGAGCCTTGGCTTCACCGGCATCTGCCTGCTGATCCTTCCCGAAAGCGGCCTGCCCGCCTCGGTTCCCGTGATCTGGGTTTTCGTCGCGCTGATCTCATCGCTCTTCTATGCGCTGGAAAGCAGCGTGGTCGCCCGTTGGGGTCTGGGAGGGCTTGACCCGGTTCAAACCCTCTGTGGAGCCTCTCTGGTGGGTACGGTGATCACCCTGCCTCTGGCATTGCTCACGGGACAGTTCATCGACCCGCGTGGGCCGTGGGGCGCGCCGGACTTGGCCATCGTGGCGTCGTCCCTGCTGCATGCTGCAGCCTATGTCGCCTATGTTTGGCTTGTCGGTCGGGCAGGTCCGGTCTTCACCGTGCAGATCAGCTATTTCGTGACGCTCTTTGGCGTCACCTGGGCGATGCTCTTCCTAAACGAAAGCTATTCGCCCTATTTCTGGGCGGCACTGGCGGTGATGTTGGGCGGTCTGGCGCTGGTCCAGCCACGACCCAAAGCGGTGCTTGTTCCGCCCTTGGAACAAGATCAGACTGGAGCAGCCTGACATGAGGGACGCGCAACCGTGCTCACCGCTCTGATCGACATTGACCAGACCACGCAGGCCATCCTGGCCCTTGGCACAGTGGCAGTCATGTTCGCGCTCTTCGTGCGCGAGACCTACCCGACCGAAGTGGTCGCCATCGGTGGTGTGGCGTTTCTGCTGGCAACAGGAGTTCTGCCCTACGGTGACGCCTTGGAGGTTCTGTCGAACCCGGCGCCCTGGACGATCGCGGCGATGTTTCTGGTGATGGGCGCATTGGTGCGCACCGGGGCGCTCAACGCCTTCACCAATGCCGCGCAATCGGCGGTGCAGAAAAGTCCGAAACGCGCGATGGCGGGGATCATCGGCGTGGTGATCGTGGCATCGGCCTTCATGAACAACACCCCCGTGGTGGTGGTCATGTTGCCGCTCTTCGTGCAACTGGCAAAAACACTTGGCCTTGCCCCGTCGAAACTGCTGATCCCGCTCAGCTATGCGGCCATTTTGGGTGGCACGCTGACGTTGATCGGCACATCCACCAACCTGCTGGTCGACGGGGTCGCCCGCGCGCAGGGGTTGGAGCCGTTCACAATCTTCGAGGTCACGCCCCTTGCGGTGGTATTGATCGCCTGGGGCATGTTTTATCTCTGGGCGTTCGCACGCTACCTGCTCCCCGAGCGCACCAGCATGGCGGCGATGCTATCGGACCGGTCCAAGATGAAATTCTTTACAGAGGCGGTGATCCCGCCCGACAGCAACCTCATTGGCCGCGAGGTACAGGGCGTACAGCTGTTCAAACGCGACGGGGTGCGCCTGATCGACGTGATCCGCGGCGATGCCTCGCTACGCCGCAACCTTGATGGAGTGACGCTGCAGGTGGGCGACCGGGTGGTGCTGCGCACGCAGATGACCGAACTCCTGAGCCTGCAGCGTAACAAGGAACTGCGCCGGGTGGATCAGGTCTCGGCGGTGGAGACCACCACTGTCGAAGTACTGATCACCCCGGTCTGCAAAATGGTGGGCCGACGTCTGGGTGCGATGCGCCTGCGGCGGCGCTACGGCGTCTATCCGCTGGCGGTGCACCGGCGGAACCAGAACATTGGGCGGCAACTGGACGATCTGGTGGTGCGCGTGGGCGACACCCTGCTGATCGAAGGCGCGCCCGAGGACATCCAGCGCATGGCGGATGAACTCAACCTCGTGGATGTGGCCAAACCTTCGGCCCGCGCCTACCGGCGCAGCCACGCGCCCATCGCTATCGCAGCATTAACGGGGCTGGTCCTGCTAGCGGCGTTTGGCGTGGCCCCGATCCTCGCACTCGCGATCATCGCGGTCGCCGTTGTGCTGCTCACGAAATGCGTGGATTCGGACGAGGCATTTTCCTTCGTCGAAGGCCAACTTCTGGCGTTGATCTTTGCCATGCTCGCCATCGGTGCGGCCTTAGAGGCCTCCGGCGCAGTGACACTTATCGTGGAAGGGCTGGCTCCTTACCTGATGCACCTGCCACCCTGGGCCATCGTGTGGGCGATCTATCTGCTGACCAGCCTGCTGACCGAACTGGTCAGCAACAACGCGGTGGCGGTTGTGGTCACGCCTATTGCCATCGGCCTGGCGCAGGTGATGGGGCTGGACCCGCGTCCTTTGGTGGTGGCGGTGATGGTGGCCGCGTCCTGCGCCTTTGCCACGCCCATTGGCTATCAGACCAACACCTTGGTGTATGGGCCAGGGGGTTACGCGTTTTCGGATTTCCTCAAAGTCGGTGTGCCCTTGAACCTGACCGTTGGTATGCTGGCCTCGGCCATCATCCCTCTGATCTGGCCGCTTTAGGCGCGCCGGTACATCGACGCATCCGGGGCGGGGCGAGTCAATGGACCGCTACCCGCCGTAGCGCGCAACGAACCGGCGCAGGATCTCGACCGGCACGGTCACGTCGCTGGCGTGACACATCGCAATCAGCTCATCTGCGGTCTCGGGCGCAAAATACCCTTTGTGGCGGTAAATCCGGATCCGCTCCTCGAACACACCCGCATCCGCCTCGGGGTGGAATTGCGTGGCATATACGTTCTGCCCGTATCGGATCATCTGATAGGGACACGGGTCAGACGCCAGAAGATGCACGCAACCGTCTGGCAAATCCTGCACAGCTTCCTTGTGACCGACAAAGGCATCAAACGCCCCCGGCAATCCGGACACCAGCGGATCCACCGCCCCGTCAACCGTGACCCGGCACGTCACTGGCCCAACCGGTTCGCCATAGCGACGCTTCGACACCTCGGCCCCCAAATGGTGCCCGAGAATGCCGATACCGTAACAACAGCCCATGAACGGCACGTCGCGTTCCGTTATCTCTGGCATGAGCGACAGGATCTCGGCCTCGATCCGCGCTTCTACAGGGTCTTTGGATGCCGGATCATCTGACACACAGCCCGGTCCTCCACCAACGATCACGCCGGCAAAATCAGCCAGTTGAAGCCCCTCGGGGAGCGGGTCCCGATCCAAACACACGCGGTGTAGCTGTGCCTCTGACAGACCGCCTTTTTCAAGGAAGGCCGCGTACTCGCCATCGCTGGCTTCGGGCTCGGGACGCAATTGTAGAATGAGAAACGGTTTCATGCAGCTCTCATACCCAACCGAACCCGCATCGCAAATCCCGAAAACGCAACTTGTTCCCGCCCCGCCTTCTGCGCTAAAGACGCCCAAACTCTCGACATCCGACAATCAGGGATACAGACATCATGGCCGGCCATTCCAAATGGGCAAACATCCAGCACCGCAAGGGTCGTCAGGACAAGATGCGGGCCAAGCTGTTTTCGAAACTTTCCAAGGAAATCACCGTAGCCGCGAAAATGGGCGACCCCGATCCTGACAAGAACCCCCGCCTACGCCTTGCGGTGAAAGAAGCGCGCGGCCAGTCGATGCCCAAGGACAACATCGAACGCGCTATTAAGAAAGCCTCTGGTGGCGAAGGCGAAGATTACGAAGAAATCCGGTATGAGGGTTACGGACCCAACGGTGTCGCAGTGATCGTCGAGGCGATGACCGACAACCGCAACCGCACCGCGTCGAACGTGCGCTCAACCTTCACCAAGAATGGTGGCAACCTGGGCGAAACCGGCTCGGTCGGCTTTATGTTCGACCGTAAGGGCGAGATCACCTACCCCGCCAGTGTGGGCGACGCAGATACGGTGATGATGGCCGCCATCGAGGCCGGTGCGGAAGACGTGGAATCGAGCGAGGATGGCCACACCATCTGGTGCGCAGATACCGATCTCAACGAGGTCGCAACGGCATTGGAAGCGGACCTTGGCGAATCCGAGTCGACCAAGCTGGTTTGGAAGCCAACCACAACAACCGAACTTGATCTAGACGGCATGCAATCGCTGATGAAGCTTGTTGATGCTCTGGAAGACGATGACGACGTGCAGCGCGTCACCACGAACTTTGAAGCATCTGACGAGGTCATGGCGCAGCTGGAAGAGGCCTGAGGGTCTCCGACACTGAAGTGCTCTCGCACTTCAATATACGACTAAATCGGCTAGTGCCGCTATAGGCACTGGCGCATCAGAACGGGATGCATCTTAGTTCGCGCCTCTTGGCGCAGGATCAGACGACCCCAGCCCTTTTTGCGTTGGTCAGTGCCGTAGCGGCGTCATTCGCTGCAAATTTGCGACAGAGCGTCTTGATGACAAAGTCGAGCGTCAAGTCTCTCAGACCGAGTTCAGAACCGATTTCGTCCAACGTTTTCCCATGTGCAAGGTATTGAAGGACGCGCATCTCTCGTGCCGTCAGGCGGGGTTCGTCTCCAGGAGCATCGCAGGTAGTGCCAAGTTGCGGCGCAACAGCTTCGGCTTTATCGTCAAGCGGTTGCCCGGACGCCAATCGGCGAATTGACGTCACATATTTCTGCGACGGCGTCGCCTTGGGCAGAAACCCAACAGCGCCCAAGCTGATCGCTTCCCGGATAGTATGTTGTGGAAGGTTGCCGGACATCAGCGCAACTGGAGCGCCCTTACCATTGGACAGCGCGCTTTTCAGCCCCTCAAGACCGTCCATTCCAGGCATATTGTAATCAAGCAGGATCAGATCGAATGGTTCGGATGACGCAACCGCATCCAGAGCGCCATGCAAATCCAGTGTCAGCGTCGTTTCGATCCCGTCACGCCCCAAAACAGCCGAAAAAAGTTCGAGCAACATGTTTTGATCGTCTGCAATGAGTACGCGCATACCCTAACCACTTTGCTCGCGGGCGGAGATTAACGCCAATTCCGACTTCTGCACAAGAGAGTGCCGATCAATTGGTTTCGGCAAGACGCTTGCAAACAAAGCACCGGATCGCCCCGCCTCGCCAGCGAGCGCAGTGACCAAGATAATTGGGAGTGTGGGCTTGATAGTTTTAGCCGCCTCGGCGAGTTGTGCACCATTCATTGCGGGCATATCGAAATCCGTGACCAAAAGGTCCCAAGCGTCCGGCGCGTCTTTGAGTGCACTCAGGGCATCTTCCGGATCCGTTGAAGCCGCAACCTCGGCCCCCGCAGATTCAAGATATGCGGTGATAACGTCGAGTACTGCAGGCTGATCATCGACGACAAGGATCATTCGATCATCAAGTCGGCCGGTTAGCGCTTCGACATACTCCTCAAGAGACTGAGTCGCCTCAACCGCCTCGATTGGCCAGTAGACATCGAACCTGGTACCTTCACCGGGTGCTGTTGTCAGCTGCAGTGCCCCCGCATTGTCTTCGATGACAGAGGACACCACAGCCAGGCCAAGGCCCGTCCCCTTATCACCTTTGGTCGAAAAATACGGTGTCAGAATGCGCGAGGCGATATCTTCCGTCATGCCCGGACCATCGTCCTGAACCGTCAAACGCGCATATTGCCGGGCAGAGTCCAGCCGGCCCACAGACAGAGCACCAGATGTCTCGACAAAGTCTGGGGGCGCAAGTTCGATAGAGATGGTTCCATTTCCGGCCGGCAAAGCGTCACGCGCATTAATTGCGAGGTTCAGCAAAAGCTGCAGGATATCAGTCGGGTCCGCCATAGCAGACACTTCGCTGTCCGGCACACTCAGCGATAGTCTCGCAGGCGCAGTCAAGCTGGAGCGCACAAGCTCTGCCGCCTCCTTTACCGGTTGACGCAAGTCGAGGTTCACACGTTCGGATTGGCGCGCTCCGAGCGCCAGCAAACGCTTTACAAGACCCGCTGCCTGATCCGAGGCAGCAACGATCCGTCCCGCACCCAATGCCGTCTGGCTTTTCTCTTCGGCATCGCCAAGAATCAGCGATGCTCCACCCGAGATTATGGCAAGCAAATTGTTGAAATCATGCGCCAAACCGGCCGCCATCTGTCCAATCATTTCTCGCCGTTGGGCCAGCTGTAGTTCGTTCAAGAGCCGTTCACGTTCGGCCTGCTCTCTGCGACGCGCTGAAATGTCCCGCGTGATACAAAGAATTCCACCGTCCTCTTTGAGGGTCAGAGACACGTCCTGATCTACCAGGCTGCCATCCTTGGCTATACCCGTGATTTCCCCAGACCAACCACCGCGTTGCATCAGCACTGGCATCACATTGTTTTTGATCCATGCCAATTCTTCTGGCCGGTACAGCACGGCAAAATTTTGACCCAACAACTCCCGTTCTTCACTGTAGCCGAACATTTCGAGATGTGACTGATTGACGAAAACATAGAGTCCGTCTGCGTCAGTGATCGCAATTCCATCCCAACTTGCCTCCATCGCAGTGGCTCGATCGGAAAGCGCTTGCTGCTCGGCCAGTTTGAGCTTGGTGATATCAACGCGGAGACCGACACGCCCTCCATCCGGCGTGATCTTCTCAAAAACTCTTAGCCAAGTTCCATCCGGAAGCTGTTGTTCGAACTCCCGGTCCGCCTCTTTATGCCGCTTCATACGTTCGGCATACCAATCTTCCTTTGACGTGACGGACGCAGGATATTGTCCGACCTCCAAGGCATAGAGCAGAATGCTTTCGAATGTAGCCCCAGGCACAATTGCCGGCGCCGCCAGCGAATAAAGCTCTTTGAAACGGCTATTGCAGATCACAAGGCGATCATCAGCGTCGTAAAGAACGAATCCGTCCTCCAACGACTCTACAGCCTTTTCCAAGTTGGCTCGTGCTGCAGCGGCTTCAGCGGCAGCTTTACGAAGCGACTCGGCTTGTTGACGCCTTTCGGTAATGTCACTTTCGACCGCCATAAAGCCTTGCAATGTACCGTCTTCGTCTATCAGCGGTTGAATATCGATGGATAGCCAGTATTCCCGTCCATCCTTTGATCGGTTCAGGATTTCAGTTTGGACCGGTAAACCCTTATCCAAGGCTTCGCGCAGTTTCAGAATCGTGTCCGGATCGGTTTCATTGAATTGCAGAATGCTGCCCGGTGTTTTTCCTTTCACCTCTTCGAGGGTCCAGCCCGTTGTGCGGACGAACGCGTCATTGACCCATTCGATTCGCCGCTTCACGTCTGTAACGACAACAACGTTTGTGGTCCGTCGCGCAATTTCGGAAAGGCGTTCGATTTCGTTGCTTTTCTCGCGCGCTTCAGTGATGTCCCGCAACGCCAACACATAACCTTGATCCCCTATCAATGACGCAGTGAGCTGCCACCATCGCGTGGGCATCCCCCAAAGAGGCGTTTCGATTGTATGAGTGACCGCATTGGCGCCTGCATCCAATTCGGCGATTTTGCCTCGCAGCACCGTCGAAAGATGTGCAGGAAATTCGTCCTCAAGCATGCGGTTGGTGAGTGTGTCGTGGACCGCGTCTGACATCATTGTGGTTCCGGGATGCCACGATACAATCCGGCCGTCGCGATCAAGCTCCACGATAATATCGGGCATCGCTGACAGAACCGCTTGGAACCGGTCACTTTGCGACGATGATTCAGCGTGCGCCGAAACCAGCCGCTCTTCGACATCACGACGTGCAAGCACCGACGCGATGACTTTAGCAACGGATTGGATCAGATGCACTTCTCCGGGTAGGAAATTGCGCAACTGGCGAACTGCGTCGAACCCGACGATGCCGCGAAACGTGCCTTGTTCAAACATCGGTACGGCCAAAAGAGATTTGATGTCATGGTCCAACAGGGATTGCTTGCGTCGCGTGTCGTCTGGCAGAGCAGCAACATCTCCTATCATCACCTCTCGGCCTGCTTCGAAGACTGCCCGGTTGTCCCAGGTCTCCACCGGCATGCCTTGTAAATTCGCCTGCACCGATCTGATGCCAGGCGCACACCATTCATGCGTATTGTCGATGGTCTCGCCATCTGGACGCATGCGGAACACGTAGGTCCTGTCTGTATCTGTGATCGCGCCCATCTGAGCGAGAGCCGCGTTAATGGCAGCATCTGTTTCGCTCAGCGGCGCGCTTAATAGTGAGTCTAGAATTCCAACGACCTGCCCCTGCATTTCGGTCATGCGGGCAAAGGCTTTGTGCACAGCCTCGTGCGGAGCGTCCATAACCACGTCGGTGGTTTCAACTGGCTTGCCCTCGACCAGTGCGACCAGGAGAGCGTTTCTCCGTGCCTCCTGCAGCGTCAGTAGAGCCTGAGAAGCAAGCTTTGACACTTGCTCCATCGTTCGCAGATCGCCAACGGAGTAGCGTCCGGCAATCTTGCAGCCCAATACAAAAGCGCCGACTTTTCCATCGGGCATCTTGAGTGGCACAATCATCGTGGCTGCGAGATCGTCCGTCCCTCCAGGCCACTCAAAGCCATCCAGCAACATCGTCAGTTTCGACAGTCGCCGGGACTTCGTGATCATCGACGCTGGCAATGGCAGTGGATGCCCGACATGCGCCTTGTCTGCCGAGGCGGAAATGACGGTGTGCTTACCGGACGCTCGAACGAAAAAGCAGTCTCGCCCTCCGATCTCTTGTTTGAGGACATTCAGCAAGGCTTGCATTGCTTCATCGGCGCCGGTCTTGCCGGTTAACGCCTTAAGCGCCTCGGACAAAATCGACCGCTCTTTCAACAAAGCCGCTTCGCCCATACGGACGGCTTCATTGTTCGCCAATGCGGCTCTCACCGACTCTGTTTCCGCCGTGAGCCTGCGATTGATCTCTTCAATTTCTTTGTCTTTGGCTTTCAACAAAGCTTCTGCTTCAAGCCGAGCCTGTTTTTCGCTTTCGTACAAGCTGCGTGAGACCAAGAGGTCTCGGGTATCACCGTTCATGCTTTGGGTCCGCGTAACACACCTAATTTCGTTAGTTTCAACCGCCCCACAAACTCGAACGCACTGATCGGCAACCTGTCAGGGCGCCAATCACAACTGACCTGACCTGTAGCATATCCCCACAGGTCTTGTCTTTTGAATATATCACAAGTCCGGTTTAGCAAACATGGTGCATGAAATCATCAAATTTCCATGCCTCGATTCTCCACCAGCAGGAACGCCCTGTTCTCCAAAGGTGAAGACACCAAGCCAAGGCTTGTCTCCAAGCTCTGCACTGATCCCCGCTGAGACTTCGTCCATGCGGTCGCGCACCGCAAGCATGCAGCCACCACAGTAAACGACCAAAGCGCCTGCAGCGTTCTCGCCAGATGCACGGTTTGCACGTGCCGCGACGCGCCCTGCTCGTGCGACGAGGCTATCCGCAGAGCCCCGCATTTGCCAAAGCTGATCCCCGGCTTTTACCGCCGCGAAAAGATCAACGGAACCATCGGGGTTCGCCACAGCAGGATGGGCCAAGATGTGGAATGGGACGCTTGCGATCTCACGAACCACGCGGCCAACGGGCCAGAGTGTCGACTCAGCCAATATGGACCGCTGCTCTTCTCCTGCGATCGGGATAGCCCCTGAGCTCCATTCGTTAAGGACCTGCAGCGCAGGACGCCCGTCAATTTCATGCAGCCGTCGGCCTTCAACACGCGTCGCAATACCGTTTTCGCCTGTGGGAGCGTAGCCGCTGTGATACGCCGACGAGACTGGACCGGACGGGAAAAGAACCGATACAACGATTCCATCGGAATGCAGGTCGTTTTGACTGAATTGAATCCATTTTCCGGACACATCGTTGTCGGCGGAACTGCCCCCAACAATCAGCGACTCCGGGCCTACTATGGAGCGCAACCCGGAAATCACATCTTCCTCGCGACCAGGCGCAACGGTCAGCCAGATCATTTCCGGCAGCTCGTCTGGCCGACCCGCATTCATAAGTGCTGCGACAAGCGCATTGCGCGCAGCCGCCTCTGCGTCATCGCCAAGTTCGGCAGAGCTTGTCCCGTATGACCCCTCGCTGTCCCAAATCGCGAATGCGCCCAGGGTTGAACCACTGATGTCAGCGCCCGCGATGCCCATCACGCCTAAGCAAGACGATCCTCCATGCAAGAATTCAGCACCCGTTCGAGCGATAGCTTCTTCACGAAGCGCTGCAGCATCGAGATCGGCACCAAAATGCAGAACCAGAAAGTCTGGGCGACCGCGCGCATCCAGTTCAAGTTGACTTGCAATGTCTTCGATTTTGGCCTGAACGGATCCCAAAGCAGACTGCGCGCAACGTATTTCCATAGCCTAACCTTTTGCCTGGAGACTGCCTCATTGCACAAGCCAGCACCATATTTCCGAAGCATACAGTATCATAACCTTTGAATGTGTGCATGTGGGATTTTTGCAGGCCCTGTACGGTGTACCAACGGCAAAAAGGCGAAAAATATAAGCTGCATTCTTAAACGAAGGTCTACTTTTGGGAACTTTCGCAAAAAAGCGTCCCAGAAGCTTGGGCGGTTCAGTTTGCGACCTTCGTTTGTAGACCAAAGACTGCCTAAGCCGACAACGCACCCTTCAAAGCAGGATACAGCGCCAGATAGCGGTCATAGATTTCGTCATAGGCCGCAGCCGCTTTTGGATCGGGCTCGATCACGCGACCCGGTTTGACCATCGCCGCAATCCCATCATCAATCGTGTCAAAATGACCTGCGCCATGCGCTGCGAGGATCGCTGATCCCAAAGTTGGTCCATCCGTGGAAGCTGGAATACGCACGGGAATGCCAGCGGTATCGGCATGGATTTGCATGAAGAGGTCTGAATTTGTAGCACCTCCCCCTGCAACCATCTCACTGCCCTCATAGCCACCTTTCGCAAAGGAATCGAGGATCGCGCGTGTGCCCATCGAAATGCCTTCCATGATGGCGCGGAACACGTGATGCGGCTCGTGCGCCAGAGTGAGGCCCGTGATTGCACCGCGTGACAGGGCGTCTGTGTAAGGCGTCCTGTTGCCTTGAAAATGGTCTTGGACAATCAACCCGTCCGATCCCGGCGGCAAGGCAGCCGCCTTACGGTTCATCTCGTCGAAATCAAACTCTCCGCCAACAAAACGTCGCAGCCAGTTAATGATAGATCCAGTCGAGGTCTGCCCGCCTTCGATGATGTAGCGATTGGGGTAAACGATATCGGCGTAGGCTCCCCACATGCCTGATGCGTGAAACGGTTTTTCGGTCACGCCAAACTGCAGGTGCGACGACCCTGTAATAAGACACAACTGCCCCGGTTGCGACACTCCGAGGCCAATCATCCCGATCAAAGCATCCGCTCCGCCCTGCACCAGCTTGGTGTTGGTCGTAAGACCCAGAGCCTCAGCAGCGTCCGCCGTCAGATGTCCAACAACTTCGCCGGGGACCGCAACACGCGACGGCCATTTTTCGACAAGGTCCGCCATTCCCAGGGCCGAGACCAGACTTTCAGCCCAACCGCCGTCCCGATTGGCATAGTGCCAACGCAAACCCACATTGTTCAGCGAAGCACAGCGTTCGCCGGTTAGACGCAGCGTGAGGTAGTCCTGATATTCGCAGATCGTTTCCGCAGCATCATAGATTTCGGGCTCGTTTCGTTTGATCCAAAGTGCTTTCGGGATCATCCATTCCGCCGAAACAGGCCCCGAGCCGTCGGAGTTCAGTCTGAGTCGGGTATCCCCAGTCGCCAGAACCGCCTCCGCCTCCTTGTCAGCGCGGACATCCATCCAGAGCAGTGCCGGACGCAGCGGGGCGCCAGACGCATCCAATGCCACAACCGTACAGCAGGTTGTGGCGTAGGCCATTGCTTCAATCTGATCACCGCTCAAACCCGCTTCTGCCAGACAGGCCCGCGATGCGACACACAGACTGCGCCACCAATCTTCGGGGTTTTGTTCAGCGCGGGCACCGGGTGAAAAGGTGGTCTCGTAGGGTTCGGCATGCGAGGCGACACACGTTCCCTGCACATCGTAAATCCGCACACGCAAGCTTTCTGTGCCACCATCGGCTGTCAAGAAATACGCCAAACTCCCATCCTCCCTAATGCGGTTGCGCCTCATGTCTCTGCGATGATGGCGGCAACCTCCTCTGTAGCGTCCCAATGCGGCATGTGCCCGGCCTCAACCATGTGACAGGCGATGGCAGACGGCATCTGGAAGACATGTTCCTTGGGAATGATCAGATCCTCCAGCCCGAAAATTGCGGTCACACCCACAGTGTCCCCCAAGGCACGCAGTGCTGACAGCGTGTCCACGCTTTGCACATTGTCGCGCGCAACAGCGCTGGCCAATGAGGTAAGGCGTTTCCCTCGGAGTTCCTGCGCCATTGCGGATAAAGCTGCGTCGTCCAATTGGCGAGCCCTTCGGCCAAGCAGGCGCATCAGATGTGACAGTTCTCCGACGCCCGGCGCGGATGCCATGCCGGATAGAAAAGCGCCATTGATGTCGAGGCCACATCCCGCCGGGGCAACCAACGTCAAGTGGGTCACACGCGACGGATCGCGCTGAGCGGCCTTTGCAGCCACATGCGCGCCGAGGGAATGGCCCACAAGATGAACAGGTTCGGGCTGGTGCGCCAGTTCAGCGCTCAGCCAGTCAATCAGCGTCGTGACATCAACAGCCTCAGTCGCATTCCGGCCGTGTCCTGGCAGGTCCGGCGCGTGGGTCTTGGCACCACCTCGCTGCAGCATTGCCCTGAGCGCCGCCCAGTTTGAGCCGAGGCCCGCAAATCCGTGCACCAGTAAGACCGTCGCATTCGTTCTGACAGAGCGTGTCACTCGTTTCGGCGTCGCACCCGGCGACACCAGAGACCGCACATCTGAAGCCTCAATCCGTCCGCGCCTGCCTGTACCGGTGACAGTTTCAAGGCCTATGCCGTTTTGCTGCGCCAATCGACGCGCAAGGGGCGTTGCGCGTTTGCGTGTCGTTGTGCCTGCATGTGCGGGCGTTGGAACACCGCCAGCCACCGGCTCGGGTGCAGTGGGTTCTGTTTCCGGCGGGCTCGCATCGTCTAGCGCATCCCATACGTCTGTCGTTTCGATAACTGCAATCGGAGTGCCGACCGCGACCACGTCCCCGACCGACACAAGCGCTTCAACGAATGTTCCGCCGCCCAATGCCGGATACTCTACCATCGTCTTGTCGGTTTCCACCTCAAGCAGTGGATCGCCCCGCAAGAAGCTTTGGCCGGGCTGAACCAGCCATTCCGCGATGGTCCCTTCGTCCATCGTTTCGCCAAGCCGGGGCATTGGCAGGGTCAGCTTACTGGAAGTGCTCATATGAACAACTTCCGCGCCGTCTCGACGATCAGCTTAGGCGTCGGCACCGAGTTCTGCTCAAGTAGAGGGGACACCGAGATCGGGATATCCTCGCCCGCTACCCGCACCACCGGATCCTCAAGGTAGTCGAAACATTCCTCGGTGATACGCGCCGAAAGCTCTGCCGCGACACCGCAGGTCATGGCACCTTCGGACACGACCATTGCACGACCGGACCGTTCAACAAGCGGACCGATTGTATCAAAATCCAGCGGGTTCAACGTGCGCAGATCAACAACTGCAGCTTCAATCCCCTGTGACGCCAGTGTTTCGGCTGCAACCAAAGCGTGATGCACCTGTCTTGAATAGGTCACAACAACCAGATCGTCTCCCTCACGAAGTAGCTTTGCCTTGCCCCACTCGGCTGGCGCATCGTCCGGATCAAGCGTGCCCTTTATTGTGTAGAGGCCCTTGTGCTCAATGAACACCACCGGGTCTGGTTGCTGAAGCGACTGGCGCAGCAAGTGATAGGCATCGTCCACCGTTGCTGGCATGGCAAGACGCAAGCCGGGCGTGTGCATGACATAGCCCTCAAGGCTCTGGCTGTGCTGCGCGCCTGCGGAACGTCCTGTGCCGCCTTGGGTGCGCAGGACCATCGGGACACCGATCTGACCGCCAAACATGTATCGGATTTTGGCTGCCTGATTGGCCAACTGGTCCATCGTCATGCCGATGAAATCGACATACATCAACTCGGCCACCGGACGCAGCCCCGTCATCGCCGCGCCGACTGCAGCCCCGACAATGGCTGCCTCGGAAATCGGTGTATCTATCACACGGTCGCCACCGAAGTCTTTGATCAGGTCCTTCGTGACCCCATATGCGCCGCCATAGCGACCGACCTCTTCGCCCATAATGATCACACTGTCATCCGCCGACATCGCCTCGGACAGAGCAAGACGCAGCGCATCGCGGTAGGTTGTTTCCTGTACGGCCATCTGCGCTACCCCTGTGCCAAAATACGATCAAGACGCGTCCGCACCGGCTCTGGCTCCGGTTGTGAAGGGGCATAGACATCGCGGAACATGGATTTCAGCTGTGGCTCTTCACCAGCGACGGCAAATTCAATCGAAGCATCCATTTCGGCTGCAACTTTCTGGTCCAGCGCATCAAGATCAGCCTCTGATAACAAACCGGAGGCAATCAGCTTGCCTCTTGCCTGAAGGACAGGGTCTTTCTTGCGCCCGGCCTCTTCTTCAGCCGCATCGCGATACGGCGACTTGTCCTTTCTTGCGTGGCCAAAGAAGCGATAACAATCAACCGCCAGAAACGCAGGCTTGCCTGAACGCGCGCCCGCGATCAGCTCGGCAGCCGCGTCCGCCACCTCTTCGACGTCCAGCCCATCTACCGTGCGGGCCGCCAGGCCAAAAGCGGCGGCGCGTTCGTGCAGCTTGGGGTTGGCGGTCGCCTGATCAATCCGCGTCCCCATGCCGTACTGGTTGTTGATGCATACAAACACCACTGGCAGCCGCCAAAGCGCCGCCATGTTCATGCTCTCGTACAGGATGCCCTGCCCGGTCGCGCCGTCGCCGAAAAAAGCGATGGAGACAGCTCCGTTCTTTTTGTGCCGCGCCGAGAGACCTGCGCCAACAACCGCCGGGATACCGCCCCCAACAATCGCATTCGCGCCCAGATGACCGAGGCCCATATCCGCAATGTGCATCGACCCGCCCTTGCCGTGGCAGTAACCGGAATCCTTGCCTGCAATCTCGGCCATCATGCGATTTGGATCGGCTCCGCGCGCAAGAAAAATACCGTGGCCACGGTGATGGGTCGTAAAGGTATCGCCGTCGCGCATTTGCGCGCACACCCCAACGGCGGCACTTTCCTCACCGATGGACAGGTGAAGCATGGACCCTGCCGATTGCCCACGCACAAACAGCTCTCCCACGCGCTCTTCAAAGGTCCGGACACGGCGCATGTCCTCATACAGCTGTGGCAGCGATGTGTTCTTCATTCTGAATGTCCTTCGGATGTCGTCAGATCAGCCCGTATTGCCGGGCCTTGTTGCGCAGGAATGGCAAGCCGTTCTCCATCACCTCCGCCTCGCCCGAGGCGACGGGACGCCAGACCGAGAGACCAAAGGCAATCTCTGGCGGCATGTTGATAAAGCTTTCCATCGCCAACCCGCCCTTGAACCCAATGGCCCGCAATGCGCCGAAAATTTCGTCCCAAGCGATGGTTCCCGCCCCGGGTGTACCTCGGTCGGATTCGGATAGGTGGATGTAGCGAAGGTGTTCGCGGGCGTCGATGATGCCCTGGGCGATGCCCTTTTCCTCGATATTCATGTGATAAGTATCAAGATGGACAAACATGTTGTCCGCCCCGATGCGTTCGATCAGGTCCACTACTTGCCAGCCAGTGTTGAGCAAGTGGGTTTCATAGCGATTCACCGGCTCAATGCCAAATTGCAGGCCAAGTGACTTGGCGTGCTTCGCGGCGCGCGTCATTGCATCAGCGACATTGTCCAGCTCGCCCTGTGTCGGCGGCAGGCCCGACCGTTCGCCGATCCCGCCATAGACGACACCTGAAAGCGCTTCGGCACCCAACGCCGCACATTTGTCCAGTGCCACCTTTAGAAAATCGACCGCGCCATCCGGGTTGCGCGACGCCCACACCGCCTCTGGCAGACCGAGCGAACAGACCGCACGCATCTCGGCGGCCTCCAGAACAGCGCGACTATGTGCGGCATCAACACTGGGTGGGTCCAAAAGCGCGATTTCGAGAAAGTCCATGCCATAGGATTTCGCCTTTGCAACAGCCGCTTCGCAGCCTGCTCTGTCCCATGTCATGGTCCACATACTGGTGTGAACGCCGAAGCCCTGCATCAGTGGCCCTCCCCTCCTGCGGCCGCGACAAGCGCCACGGCAAGCCGCTCATCCACCAAAAGCCGTTTGACAAATCCTGCCCTTAAAACGGCGAGCGTCGCCGCGAGCTTTCCAGACCCGGCAGCGAGAAGCACTGTTTCCATCTCCGCCATATCCGCCGGTTGAACGCAGGGCGTGCACCGGTTCAGCTCAATATCTGCCACGGTCCCGTCAGCCTTGTAGAAAACGCCACAGCAATCCCCGACAACATCAGCGTCGCGCAGCTGCTGGATTTGTTCGGCTGTAAAGATGTCGCTGTCGAAGAGAATGGCCCCCTCTCGGCATTCACCGACACTCATCAGCGCATGATCTGCACGCCTTGCGATCTCCATGGCCTCGTGCACCAGCCGCTGCGAAATGATCCCGGCGCAGGCCTCCGCACTGTCGGTAACAAAAGGTGCGGGCATCAGAATGGCCCGTCCGCCAGTTTGGTCAGCCAGCCGCACACAGACATCGCCCGGCGCCGTATGGGACGCATAGGTAACGGACCCCATAAGCGACACGAAAGTGAGACCGGAATTGCGCACGCCGGTCACATTGTCAGCCATCGCCGACAATGTCCGGCCCCACCCCAGTCCAACAGTCAACGGGGTATCAGTTCCAGCGATGCGGTTAAGGTAACCGCTGGCCAGAATTGCCACCGCGTTGCGCGCCAGTTCCTCATCGTCGGCGTCAACGCCGATCGGGGCGACCTGAGCTTCCTGCAAATCGAAACAAGAGACAAGCTGATCCGCCAGTTCCAGTGTCCGCGACGTTCGATGTTCAACTGCGATTCGAACGAGCCCCCGTTCACGCGCATCCGCCAGCATCCGCAAAACCTTGAAGCGCGAAATGCCGAGCCGCGCACTGACCTCCTGCTGGCTCAGATTGCCAACATAATAAAGCCAAGCCGCCTGCGCGATGTCGTCATCAGCATGACGTTTTTGCACCAACATTGCCTGTCCCGGACCTCCCGACTTCCTGCGACAAAATGGCTTGACCGTGACTTTTCTGATTATATAGTCACAAACGTGCAGTCAATGCACAAGTGTTGATACGCCTCTGCGGTTGCCGCATTTCATAAGCGCCGAGGGGCACAGCACACCGTTTTTCTGCTCGGGTGGGCGGACAGGCCGCTGCCCAAGTCAATGACCCGCAAATGCGGGCAAAGGGAGGATCAGATGAAGACCAAAACCAAACTGCTTGCCGGTGCCGCACTCGCTGCTTCGGCTCTTGTCGGAACGCAAGCCGTCGCTGACGGTCACTCGAAAAACATCGCAACCGTCGTAAAGATCGCGGGCATCCAGTGGTTCAACCGCATGGAGGAAGGCGTCAACAAGTTCGCCGAGGAAACCGGCATGAACGCATTTCAGGTTGGCCCGGCGCAGGCCGACCCTCAGCAGCAGGTCGCTCTGATCGAAGACATGATCGCGCAGGGCGTCAACGCACTCGCGGTCGTTCCGATGTCGCCCGAAGCTCTTGAGCCGGTTCTCGGCCGCGCAATGGAAGCAGGCATCGCGGTCATCACACACGAAGCCGCAGCACAACAGAACACGGCGTATGACCTTGAAGCCTTTGTGAACGAAGACTTCGGCGCAAACCTGATGGAGCAGTTGGCCACCTGCATGGGCGGCGAAGGGGAGTATGCAGTCTTCGTCGGATCGCTGACGTCGCAGACCCACAACCAATGGGTGGATGGCGCCATTGCATATCAGGAGGCCAACTATCCGAACATGACGCTGGTCGGCGACAAGAACGAAACATTCGACGACGCCGAACAGGCATACACCAAGGCACAGGAAGTGCTACGGGCCTTCCCGAACATCAAAGGCATGCAGGGCTCGGCCTCGACCGACGTAGCAGGCATTGGCCGCGCCATCGAAGAACGTGGCATGGAAGACGACACTTGCGTGTTCGGCACATCACTGCCTTCGATTGCCGGTCAGTATCTTGAAACCGGTGCGGTTGACGGCATCGGTTTCTGGGACCCCGCTGTGGCAGGCGAAGCCATGAACAAGCTCGCCGTCATGGTGATGAACGGTGAAGAAGTCACCGATGGAATGGACCTCGGCCTGCCAGGCTACGAGAGTGTGTCTCTGGATGGCAAGGTCATCTACGGTCAGGCTTGGGTGAACGTGAACAAGGACAACATGGGCGAATATCCGTTCTGATCCTTGACCACCACGGGGCGGCTCACCCAGCCGCCCCCTCGCCTTCAATTCTCTCAAATCAAGTTGGTTGTTCATGTCTTCAGAACGTGACACCGCGTTTGTCGATCTGCGCGCGATCACCAAGCGATACGCAGGGGTAACGGCGCTCGACTCTGTCGATTTCTCCGTTCAACCCGGCGAAGCGGTTTGTCTGGCCGGAGAAAACGGTTCCGGAAAATCTACCCTCATCAAGATCATCTCAGGCGTCGAACCCGCCACCGAAGGCACAATCCGCATTGCCGGCCAAGAGCGCCGCACACTGAACCCGCGCATATCGGCCGCCGCCGGTGTCATGGTGATCTTTCAGGATTTCTCACTCTTCCCGAACCTGAGCGTGGCCGAAAACATCGCATTTGCCACCCAGCTTTCAACACATGAGCGGTTTTACAAATCCCGCGCCACAAAAGAGATTGCGCGCAAGGCGCTTGAACGGATCGGGGTGGAGATCGACCTCGATACGCGTGTCGAAGCCCTGCCTGTCGCTCAGAAGCAGCTTGTCGCGATTTGCCGCGCGCTCGCGTCACAGGCACAGCTGATTATCATGGACGAGCCAACCACGGCCCTGACGGAAAAAGAGGTACGCCGCCTGCAAGGCATCATCCGGATGCTGAAGGAAGAAGGCGTTGCGGTCATCTTCGTTAGCCACAAACTCGCTGAAGTGCTTGAAGTTTCAGAAAAAGTCGTTGTGCTCCGCAACGGCAAAAAGGTCGCCGAAGGCCCGGCCACTGAATTCGACACCAAATCGCTGACATACCACATGACCGGGCGTGACGTGCCCGAAGTTCCGCCAAGCGACATCATGCCCGGCGCCGAGACCCTTTTGCAGGTTCGCGGCCTCAGCAAGGCAGGTGCGTTTGAAGATATCGACTTCGACCTCAAGACAGGCGAGGTTCTGGGGATCACCGGGCTCTTGGGCAGTGGGCGGACATCTGTCGCGAAAGCCCTGTTCGGTCTGGTCTCCCCGGACGCGGGAAGCATCAGCATTGATGGCAAAACCATCCCGACGGGCGATCCGCAAGCTGCATCAGAAGCACGGATTGGCTATGTACCCGAGGACCGTTTGACCGAAGGCCTGTTCCTGAACCAGTCCATAGTCCGCAATGTTGCTGTGGGACGACTCGATGCCCATGTAAATGGCGGTTGGCTCAACATGTCGGCGCTGGTGGACGAAGCTGCAGACTGGCTCAAACGGCTTAAGGTCAAAGCCTCTGACATCGAAGCCCCCGTGCAATCGCTTTCCGGCGGCAACCAACAACGAGTGGCTTTGGCCCGCTGGCTGTCACGTGCCCCACGGGTTCTGATACTGAACGGACCAAGCGTCGGCGTCGATGTCGGCTCAAAGGCAGACATCCACGACATCGTCCGCGATCTTGCAAGCACGGGGATCGGGGTCATTGTCATCTCGGACGACCTGCCCGAATTGCTGGCCACATGCCACCGCATCCTCGTGATGCGTGACGGGCGGATCATTGATGCGCTCGATGGCAAATCGGTTACCGAAGAAGACCTCGCGCACAGGTTGGCGTCATGACGAACTGGCTTCCCAAAGACTTCTGGACCCGAAACGAAACACTGGTTGCAGGCGTGATCATCGCGTTCTGTGTATTGGCCACGCTGTCCGATCCGCGCTTTTTCACGATCACCACGGTCTCTGACCTGCTGCGCGCATCGATTGTCATCGGCATTCTTGCCGTGGGCGCCATGCTGGTGCTGGTGTCTGGTGGGATTGACGTGAGCTTTACCGCCATTGCGGTCTTCGCGATGTACGCCTCAACGGTGTTCTTCCTCGCTGTCTGGCCTGACGCGCCTTGGCCTCTGATCTTTGTCGTATCAATCCTCATAGGATCGTTGCTTGGCGCGATAAACGGGTTCTTCATAGCATTTCTTGGACTGCCGACCCTCATCGTCACTCTAGGCACATTGTCGATTTTCCGGGGCTTTCTGCTCACCTTCATTGGCTCTCAGCGCATTTCGGCCCTGCCCCCGTCGATGCGGGATTTCTCGCGCGGCGTCCTTGCGCGCGGCACCACGGAAGCGGGCAATTTCTATTCGATCCCCTGGGCCGCACTCGCATTGGTGTTTGTCATCGTGCTGACTTGGTTCATTTTGAAAAAGACCATGCTGGGCCGGTCGATCTATGCCATCGGGGGATCCGTTGAAAGCGCACGGCGCATCGGCATCAACGTCACCTGGACGCAGTTCTTTGTCTACGTCTATGTGGGCGCGCTGGCAGGTCTGGCAGGCATCATCCACGGCTCTGTGGGACGCATGGCTGACCCGTTCTCGCTGGTCGGACTGGAGCTTTCGGTGATTGCAGCCGTCGTTCTGGGCGGCGCGCGTCTGATCGGTGGCTATGGCACACTGACCGGAACACTGCTCGGTGTCGCGCTGATCGTGATCGTACAAAACAGTCTGATTGTCGTCGGCATCCCGACCACTTGGCAGTCAGTTACAATCGGCATCCTGATCCTGCTGGGCACAGGCGTTCCCGCCTATCGAGCCAAGCGGGCAGCGGCTCGGGCGGGGTAACAGCATCATGGCAGCACACGCACCCACCAAATCCACATTCGCAAGCCCGGAGTTCCGGCTCCTGGTGATCGCGGTCTTCGTCTTTGCCCTGATGGCGGTTCTGTCACCGGATCGGTTCCTGTCATCGCAGAACCTGATTTCAATGGCATTCCAGTTCCCGGAATTCGCAATCCTCGCGCTGGCGATGACAATTGCGATGATGACCGGGGGCATTGACCTGTCAGTTGTCGGCATCGCCAACCTGTCCGCCGTGGCCGCTGCAATGATCCTGACCACCTATGCCGATCCTGCGATGCCAGCCTCACAATCGGTGCTCTGGCTTGCCATAGCCATTGCCGTCGCAATTGCCATCGGCGCGATGGCCGGGATCATCAACGGCTCGCTGGTGGCATTTTTCGGCTTGCCCCCTATTCTCGCGACACTCGGCTCTGGCTTGGTCTTCACAGGCTTTGCCATTGCGATGACCGGAGGCAGCGCGGTCATGGGCTTTCCGGACACGGTCGCTGTGATCGGAAATGCCAGGCTCCTTGGTATTCCGGTGCCGCTGGTGCTCTTTGCCCTGCTGGCCGTCCTGCTGCACCTGATCCTGACCCGAACCGCCTTTGGCCTGCGCGTGACGATGTATGGTGCAAACCCGCTGGCGGCTCTTTACGCGGCGATCGACATCAACCGCATGTTGCTCAAGGTGTACGTGATCGCGGGCATGTTCGCCTCGGTGGCAGGGTTGATCATCATGAGCCGCGCCAACTCTGCGAAAGCGGATTACGGCTCGTCCTATCTGCTTCTGGCCGTTCTGATCGCGGTTCTGGGCGGCGTGAACCCCTATGGCGGCTATGGTCGCGTGATTGGCGTCGTTCTGGCTGTTCTGTCGATGCAGTTCCTGTCCAGCGGATTGAACATGCTGCAGGTGTCGAACTTCGCACGCGAGTTGATCTGGGGCGCACTGCTGATCCTTGTGATGGTGATCAACACCAATGCCGTATCCGCCCTGCGGGCCAGCCTGAAACCCTCAAAATAAGACATCACATCCTGAGCGGGAGGAACCAAGATCATGAAAAAGATCCTCAATAATCCAGAGAACTATGTCGACGAAATGCTGGCGGGTATGACAGCCGCCCATCCCGAATATTACCGTCTGCACGGCGACAGCGGCAAAGTCGTCGCCCGTGCAAAGGCCGGGAAATCGGGCAAGGTTGGTATCGTCACCGGCGGCGGCTCGGGTCACCTACCCGTGTTCACTGGCTATGTCGGAGAAGGCTTGCTCGACGCCTGTGCGATTGGAGATGTTTTTGCCTCTCCGTCCGCCGAACAGATGGCCGATGCCATCCGGGCCGCCGACAGCAGCGCGGGTGTGCTGCGGCTCTATGGCAACTACGGCGGCGACGTCATGAACTTCGACATGGCCGGAGAGCTTGTCGAGTTTGAAGACATCACCTGCACCACCGTCCTTTTGGCCGACGACGTGGCCTCTGCCCCGCCGGAAGAAGCCGAAAAACGCCGAGGCGTGGCTGGCATGGTCTATGCGTTCAAGATTGCGGGAGCTGCAGCCGAAGAAGGCCGAGATCTTGACGCGGTGACCGCCGTTGCTCAGAAAGCCGCAGACGCCTGCCGGTCCATCGGCGCAGCGCTGTCGCCCTGCACCGTGCCACAAGCAGGCAAGCCCACATTTGAGATTGCCGATGACGAAATGGAAATGGGCATGGGCATCCACGGTGAACCCGGCGTCTGGCGCGGCAAGCTCAAGACGGCAGACGACATCGCAGGCGAGATGATGGACCGACTGCTGGCCGATATGCCGTTGACCAATGGTGACAGGGTCTCGGTTATGGTGAACTCTCTCGGGGCAACGCCACCAGAGGAACTCTACATTCTTTACCGGATGGTAAAATCTCGACTTGAAGACGCAGGAGCCACAATCGTCATGCCTTTGGTTGGCCGCTATGCGACGTCGATGGAAATGGCTGGCGTCTCATTCACGCTTTGTAAACTGGACGACGAGTTGGAAAAGCTCCTGAACGCGCCCTGCGACTGCGCCTTCTGGAGGGTTGGATGACCATCACGCGCGATACGCTTCTGGCCGCCATTGACCGGATCACCGCCGCAATGGAACGCGATTTTGACATGCTAAACAGCGCCGACGGTGCGCTTGGGGATGGCGATCTTGGCGTGACCATGACCCGGGGCATGCGGGCGATCACCGCTATGAAAGATGATCTGCCGAATGACATTGGCATGGCGTTGTTCCAATGTGCGCAGGCTTTCACCAAATCCTCGGGATCGTCCTACGGCACGCTGATGGCAACCGGTCTGATGAGCGCCGCAAAGACTTTGCGCGGCGAAGAAAGCATCGACACCGCAAACGTTCCCGAGCTTATCGCGGCAGCCCGCGACAAGATGCAGGAGCGCGGCAAAGCGGAGCTCGGTGGCAAGACAGTGCTCGACAGTCTGGACTATGTCGCGAAGGCGACGGATGGCGCCGATGATATGGCACAGGCTGCGGCGGATGCCGTGGATCAGGCGATGGTCGATTTCCGCGATAAACCTGCAACTGTTGGCCGCGCGCGCATCTTTGGCGAGAAAAGCATCGGCATGGATGATCCGGGCATGCTGGCCATGCAATCCGTCGTCAAGGCAGCGACCGGGCGCTGATCCCTGCTCCTTCACCACCGACAAAAAAGGCCCGGGACATTCCCGGGCCTTTCTTGCATCACACCAACGGGTCTTCCCCACCATAGTGACGATCCGGATAATCGGCATGCAGCGCCTGATCCGCCTGAGTAAAGCGCGAGCGGGCAAAGTTGTGCTGGTGCCAATACGGATAGACCAAAGGCAGACGGCTGACGTCGTTGAGCCGCTGCAATTCTTCCTCGGACAAGACAATATCAACTGCACGGAAATTGCGCTCGAACTGATCGACGCTGCGCCCACCAACAACCAAAGACGCAACAGCGGGACGGGTTAGCAACCACGCCAACGCGATCTGTGCGGCCTCGACTCCGTGTGCGTCGCCGATGTCGACCAAAGCATCTACAATATTCCAAAGCCGCTCCATGTCGCGGATCGGGGGTTCATTCCACCCCGCCGCCTGACGCGATCCCTCGGGCGTGTCGGCCCCGCGCCGGTGTTTACCGGATAGCAGACCCGCAGCCAAAGGTGACCAGACAAGAACACCCAGACCCTGATCAACGGAAAGTGGAAGCAGCTCGTACTCGGCTTCCCGAGCCTCGATGGTATAGTGGATCTGCTGCGTGGCAAAGCGACTGGAATGGCTGGGCGCCGCCGCCAGGGACTTCATCACATGCCAGGCCGAGTAATTCGAGCAGCCAGGATAGCGGATTTTGCCCTGCTGGACCAAGGTATGCAGCGCCTCCATCTTTTCTTCGATCGGCGTCAGTCCATCCCATTCGTGCATATAGTAGATGTCGATATGGTCGGTGCGCAGACGCTTGAGAGACCGCTCACATTCCCGGATCAGATGCCACCGCGACACCCCTTCGTCATTGGGGCCGTCGCCAATCGGCATCCGCGCCTTCGAAGTCACAAGAATATTGTCATACCGCCCTTCCAGAACCTCGCCCAGAATTTCTTCGGAGAGCCCCGTGGAATACATATTCGCCGTGTCGAACAGATTGACACCATTGTCGATGCAGGTGTCCACAAGCCGACGCGCATCGCTGACATCCTGGCTGGCTGTGCGCCCGAAGGCCCCTCGCCCGCCAAAGGTAAACGTCCCCATCGTGATAACCGAGACTTTCAGGCCGGTACGTCCCAAATTGCGATACTGCATGATCTCTCCCCCTATCCTTCTGACTGTTTAACCGGGCGCGGACCGTAGGTCTGGAACGCGACCAGAACCTCTGCGATGTCCTTGTCCGACAAAATATGCGGCGCACCGCCAATACTGCTGAACAGATACGTGCGCGCCAGCGTCTCGAGCTCCTCTAACCGCCATCGCGCTTTGTCCACCGTTTCTCCCAGAACCGTGGCGCCATGATTGGCCATCAGACACCCGTGCCGGTCCGACATAATGTCCGCCATATTGGCACAAAGCTCCGGACTGCCAAAGAGCGCATAGTCCGCCAGAGGCACATCCGCACCGCCAAAAGCCGCGATCATGTAGTGGCATGCCGGGATCGGCCGGCGCTGAACGGCCAGGATGCTGCAATAGGGCGGGTGCGCGTGCAGGACGACCGGCATATCGGGTCGCGCCTGATGCAGGCCCTGATGAAACGGCCATTCTGACGACGGCTTCGGGCCACCCGCTTCGGGCAATCCGGACAGAGGAATGGTGACCATTGCCTCGGGCGTCAGCGCTTCATAAGGAACACCGGAAGGCGTGATGAGAATTCCGCTGTCGATCCGCGCCGAGATATTCCCCGACGTCCCCTGATTGAGGTGTCGCTCATTCATCCAAAGGCAGGCGTCGATCAATGCCTGACGGGTTTCCTCGGTGTCGGGCAGCGGGGCTGCAGGTGTCATTGGGCCATCTCCAAAAGCTCTTCTGCCACGCGGGTACTGGTCGCAAGATGCGTCACGAACCCGCCCTTCATGGCGGCGCGGGCGGGCTTTGCCCGACCTGGCCCGGCGGCCACAAGCAATGCCATCTCCTTACCGCGCATCTGATCAAGCGAAACACCGATCATGCGGTCTTCGACATCGGCCACAACCGGACGACCCTCGCCGTCGATCAGGCGCCCGCAGATCACACCAACCGCCCCCTTGGCACGGTAGGAAGATATCTCCTCGGGTTTCAGAATGCCGCTGCGCACAACATGCGCATCCGCATCGCACGTGCCGCAGGCCAGCACCGTCTTATTGCACGTTGCCAACGCCTGCAGTTGATCCCGCACCACAGGTTCATCGCAGAGCGCATCGCGAAGCGCCTTGTTCGACAGGACCAGCGGTGCATGGAAGTTGATGCATTCGCCACCCAGGCGTTGTGCAAGGATCGCTGTACAGGCCTCGGCTGCAAACCCCAGCGCCGCTGGACGGGACCCGAGAAGCTGAATCACCGTGAGGTCCGGCACTGGCGCGTTGGGGACATTCTGCGCCATCTGGTAAATCGTTGCGCCCCAAGAGACACCCAGCCGGTCGCCGGGTTCCAGAAGCCGTGGCAACCAGTCCGCCGACGCGCGCGTGACCCGAGCCACACTGGCCTCAGCGCCATTGGAGGCGACGGGGTCATCCGGAACGACCATCGCTTCGCACAACCCATAAGCGGCGCACAGTTCTTCGGCCAAGCGATGACCGCGAAACACATCGCTGTCCATGTGCACCCGGACCCAACCGCGATGGCGGGCTTCATTCAGGTAGTTGACCACCGAGGCGCGACTTATGCGCATGCGTTCGGCAATCTCGTTCTGGTTCAACCCGTCATGGTAATAGAGCCAAGCCGCTTCGACGTAAGGGGCATCGTCACGCGACGGAAGCCGCGCCTGATCTGCGCCCGAACCGCGCGTTTTGCCAAAAGCGGTCAGCGGCATCGGGGCGCCCTACTCTGCAGCCCGCGCAAAGTCGGGAAAGAGCGCGGCAAGGCCCGCTTCAGAGGCCTCACAGACTCCACGCTCGGTGATCAGCCCTGTGACGAGACGATTTGGCGTCACATCGAATGCCGGATTTCCTCCGGGAGTACCCTCGGGTGTGACCTGGACAGTGCCAATGCCACCGTCCTCGGTGATCCCCTGGACATGGGTGACTTCCCGCGCGTTCCGCTCTTCGATCGGGATCTCGGCCGCGCCATCCGACACTGTCCAGTCGATCGTTGGTGACGGCAAAGCCACATAGAACGGTACGCCGTTGTCATGGGCCGCAAGCGCCTTGAGATAGGTGCCGATCTTGTTGCAAACATCCCCCTGACGGGTGGTCCGGTCGGTGCCAGTGATGACCATGTCCACCATACCGTGCTGCATCAGATGCCCACCGGCATTGTCAGTGATGTAGGTGTGCGGCACGCCGTGCTTACCCAACTCCCAAGAGGTCAGCGCGCCCTGATTGCGGGGGCGGGTTTCATCGACCCAGACATGCAGTGCAAGACCGGCGTCATGGGCATGATACATCGGGCTCGTCGCCGTTCCCCAATCGACGGTGGCCAACCACCCGGCATTGCAATGCGTGAGCAGTCGTACAGGTTCACCTGCAGGCTTTCGGGCTGCGATTTCGCGGATCAGCGCGAGGCCGTGCTCGCCAATACGGCGGTTGATCTCGACATCCTCATCGGCAATTTCATGCGCCAGAGCCAATGCCGCTGCGGCACGGTCGCCCTCGGGCAACGGGCGCAACGCTGCACGACACCGGTCCAATGCCCAGCGCAGGTTGATCGCCGTGGGGCGGGTCTTTTCCAGAAAGGTCCAGGCCGCATCCATATTTGCATCAGACGGGTCTTCAGCCATCGCCAGCGCCATCCCGTAGGCCGCTGTCGCCCCGATCAACGGCGCGCCGCGCACCCGCATTTCAAAGATGGCATCTGCAAAATCCTGCATGGTCGCCACAGGAACAACCCGAAAGTCGTGCGGCAGCCACCGTTGGTCGATGATCTCAAGAACGTTCTTGTCGCTGTTCCACCACAGGGAACGGTAGTGGGTCCCGTCGATTTTCATAGCACGTCCTTTCCGTTGAAGTCGCGCGCGATGGCGCAGACAGCAGAGGCATCGGCCAGCGTGTCCGCCTTGTGGATCAGGTCTGCCCCCATCATCAGATTCCGCGCTTCCAGACGAGCGCGCAGAGCGATGTCTTCGATCTCTTCGAAATCGGCATTATGCGCCAAAGACAGACAGCGACGGTGCATCTCGATGCCACAAACCGTCCAAGCATCGCGCCAGAGACCAGCCAGTACAGCATCGCAGGCCGGCGTGCTGTCGTGTCCCTGATCCTCGAACAATGCAGCAGGATAGAGAATACCGGTGCGCTCAGTCGCCCACAACGTGCGGAATTCGGTTTCGAAGGTTGCACAGATGTCCGCAATGACGCCCAGAATCCAATCCTGATAGTCTGCAAGATCATTCCCCCTGTGCGCCGGCTGGCTGAAATAGGCCATCAGGAAATTCGCGCACATCATGCCGATGTCAAAACCCAGTGGTCCATATTGGGCGAACTCGGGATCAATCACCCGGCTGTCCGTGTCCGTCGACATGATGGAACCGGAATGCAGGTCGCCATGAACCATTGTTTCCGTATTGGAAACAAATCTCTGCAGGGCTTGCTGCACCTTCACCTTCAGCGCGATATCGCTGCGCAACTGCGAGATGACGGGCTCCAGCCCATCGGTGTGGTGGTTCATCTCGGCGTTGTAGTAGGGATCGGTAAAGACCAAAGCCTCGGTGATGGCAGGGATTTCGACATTTCCCGCAAAGAGCGCGACATCGGCTTTCTTGTCAGGGCTCGCCATCGACAACTCTGACCCGCGAAAGGCGGTCCGGGCACAATAGGTGCCCAGAAACTCCGCCAGGCCGTCCACGCGTTCACCCGCAATCAGCTTACGCCGCAAGATCACGTGCGGCGACAGAAACTCCATCACGATCAGCGCCTGCGTCTCGTCGAAGTGATAGATCTCAGGCACAGAGCCCGGCGCACGTGCCGCCTGCCGGGTCAGAGCATGGTACTCGAAAAACGCGCGGTAAAGAGGCAAAGGCCAACTGTCCCCCACCAAGCGCACATACGGAAGCGCCTGTTTGACGATGGCTTTTCCCTCGGGTCCGGTGACGATGAACACGAGGTTGAGATTGCCGTCCCCGACCTCTTTCACACCCCATGCGGCGCTGTCCGATCCGACCTTGGACGCAAGCGCCGGGACATCCTTCAACCGCCCCGGCAGCGTTTCCACGCTGAGTGCCTCATATGCCGTGCCTGCGCTCATCGGTGACCTCCCCTATCCTCTGATGCGCCCTTCCTTTCTGGTTAGCCTTCAATTTGGACTAATGTCAAACCGTTTGACAAAAGTGTTTTCAACCGCCTACCGTCTGCACAACACGGGGAGGAGACGAGTGGCCAATCATGCGCTCAAGGTGAACGGTTTAGAAAAATCGTTCGGAAAAAACTATGTATTGCGCGGAATCGACGTCACCCTTGAACCGGGGTCTGTGACCGTTCTGATGGGCGCAAATGGCGCAGGAAAGTCCACGCTGGTCAAAGTGATCTGCGGCCACCACCGCGCCGACGCCGGAACCATGATGCTTGCCGGAGCCGCATTCGCCCCCGAAGACGCCGCAGATTCAATTCGGCAGGGTGTTGTCACCGTCCACCAATCCATTGACGATGGGGTGATCCCGGATCTTGACGTGGCCAACAATCTGATGCTCGACCGGCTGGTTGAGCGCGGCAACGGCCTGTTTGTGCGCGAGCGCCAGCTGCGCGATGAGGCCGCCAAGGTTGCCTCGGCCATGGGTATCGACGTCAATCTGCGGGCGCGCGTGTCGGATCTGTCCGTGGCAGACCGCCAGATGATTGCCATAGCCCGCGCAATGGCCCGCGCGCCCAAGGTTTTGATTCTTGACGAGCCGACATCCTCACTCTCGGCGACCGAGGCGGACCGGTTGTTCGCCCTGATCGACCGGTTGCGCGAACAAGGGGTTGCGATCCTCTATATTTCCCACCGCATGTCCGACATCCGCCGCATCGCGGATCGCATCATCGTCATGCGCGACGGCGCGATTTCCGGCAGTTTTGACACCAAACCACTCGACTATGAGGCCGCTGTGACGGCAATGCTCGGCCATCGCATGACCGAGGTAGATGTGGCTGTTGAGAGTGGCAGCGAACCGGTGCTGGAACTCTCTAACCTCACGCTGTTCCCGAACGCCGCGCCGATCAATCTGCAAGCCCGCGATGGCGAGGTGGTGGCGTTGGTCGGCCTGCTGGGAAGCGGTAAGAGCCGTCTTGCAGAAATCCTTTTCGGCATGGCGCGCGCTGTCGGCGGAACGATGCGGATCAACGGCGCGGACTACACCCCCAGCTCTGTCGAAGATGCAGTTTCGCAAGGCGTCTACATGTCCCCGAAAGACCGGGGCACCAACGCCGTGATCCCGGCCTTTGATATCGCCGACAATATGACCCTGCCCTTCCTTAAGGGCCTCAGCGTCGGCTCCTTTCTGAACGCCCGCCGGCAAAGGAACCTGTCTCAAGAGATGGTGAACGAGCTTGGCATTGTCTGCCAATCGGTGAGTGACGGGATCGGCACGCTGTCAGGCGGGAACCAGCAAAAAGTGATGATCGCCCGCTGGTTGCTTGAACCCGCACAGGTGCTTCTGCTCGACGAGCCGTTTCAGGGCGTAGATATCGGCGCACGGCGCGATATCGGGCGGCACATCCGCGGCACGGCGCAAGGCCGGGCTACACTCGTGTTCTTGGCCGAAATTGATGAGGCGCTTGAGATAGCCGACCGGATCGTCGTGATGAACGAAGGCGCCATTGTCGGCGAACACACCAATCAGAATGTCGACCTCGCCGCGCTCGTCGCGGACATCTCGGGGGCCAAATCGACTCAAACAGGCACATATTCATGAACGACCGACTTCTCGACTTTGCCATCCGCTATGGCTTCCTGATCCTTTTGGCAGGCTTGATCGTCTATTTCAGCCTGGCCGCGCCGGGGTTCTTCGGACCGCTGTCGGCTGCATTCGTCCTGCAATCCGTGGCGATCACCGGCATTCTGGCTTTGGGCGTGACCTGCACCTTGGTCGTTGGGGGATTTGATCTGTCCATCGGAGCGGTGGCCACATCGGCGCTGATGCTGTCGGCCTATTCGATGGTGATCCTCGAACATCCAACCGTTGTCGCGGTCTTTCTGTGTCTGGGCATGGGCGCGCTGGTCGGGTTCATCAACGGCATCCTGATCGTGAAATTCCGTGTGCCGGACCTGCTGGCGACCTTGGGCATGATGTTCCTGCTGATCGGCTTGCAGCGTATTCCGACGCAAGGCAACTCCATCGCGACAGGCATGACACTTGCCGATGGGACGGTGGCCGAGGGCACATTCTCTGCCGCCTTTCTGTGGCTGGGGCGGCATCGCTTTGATGTTGTCATCGACCGGCTGCTGCCCATGCCCGTCGTGATCTTCGTTGCGATTGCAGTTGTGATCTGGCTATTCCTCGGGTTCACCCGGCACGGACGGCTCATGTACGCCATCGGATCGAACGAGCGTGCTGCCGCGCTCGTGGGCACACCGGTCAACCGCTACAAGATCGCCGCCTATATGATTTCCGGCGTCACCGCCTCCATCGGGGGCATCTTGCTCGCCGCACGTCTGGGACGCGGCGACATTGCAAGCGGCAACAACCTTCTCCTGGATTCGGTTGCGGCAGCACTGATCGGCTTTGCCGTATTGGGAGCGGCCCGCCCAAACGCATTTGGCACCGCCATCGGCGCATTGTTCGTCGGCATCCTTTTGCAAGGCATGACCATGATGAACGCGCCCTACTACACGCAGGATTTCGTCAAGGGCGCAGTTTTGGTCGCAGCTCTTGTCTTCACATTCTACCTGTCGTCGCGTCGCAGCGGCACAGGACACTGACATCAGCGATAGGGAGGATATCATTATGCTGAGACGTCACTTCATGGCCCTTGCGAGCGCAGCGAGCCTTGCGCTTGGCGCGGGCGCGGCAGCGGCGCAGAACGCCCCCGCCCCACTGGACAATCCCGGCGACGTGACCATCGCACTGGTGCGCTACCTGTCCACAGGCGACTTTTTTCAGGCCTACCTGTCTGGCGTCGAAAGTCAGGCTGCCGCGCTTGGTGTGAATCTGCGCGTCTTTGACAGCCGTCAGGACGCGGCGCTTCAGGCAGACATGGTGGATCAGGCCATTGCGCTTGGCGTGGACGGGATCGTGATCCAGCACGGGTTGACCGAGTCGATGCGTGAAGCGGCGCAGCGGGCCGTCGATGCTGGCATCAAGGTTGTCGCATTTGACGTGAATGTCGAAAACGACGCCATTCCGCAGATCGAACAGTCAGACTACCTGTTGGGCAAGCTTGCACTGGAACAGGCCATCGAAGACAACGGCAACAGCTTTGCCGCAGGGTACGTTTACGTGCCGGGCATAGCCCCTCTGGATCGCCGCCATGTTGCCTGGGAAGAGGTGAAAGAGGCCAATTCCGGCATCACAGAAGTGGCTCGCATCGGCACGCTCGACAACCCGATTGCCAACTCGAACGCCAACCAGGCACGCGCGGCGTTGCAGGCGAACCCGAATATCTCGGTCTTCTTTGCACCGTATAATGAGTTCGCCAAAGGGGTGAAAATCGCGGCGGACGAATTGGGTATCGGTGGCGATCTGAGCATCTATTCCGCCGACATCTCGACAGCCGACATTGCGCTTATGCGCGAAGCCGGAAGCGGTTGGAAAGCCACTGTCGCCACCAACCCCGCCGTTGTCGGCGAAGTCTCGGTCCGCGCGCTGGCGCTGATGCTGGCTGGCGAAGATCACGGTGCTTCTGTCATCGTACCGCCGACGCTGATCACGCAGGCATTTCTGAACGACAACGACATCCGCAACATGGAAGACCTCGGCACGAAGATGCCGCAATTCCAGCATGCGGATGTGGCAATGGCCGACTGGATGCCGCTGCCGCCTCGGTAAACTCCAAACGGCGGGCGCCTATTCGCGCCCGCCCATCCATTAGCCTTCTATCGGAGCCCATTCTATGCT
Source organism: Alphaproteobacteria bacterium (assembly GCA_030431485.1). Classification (GTDB taxonomy): domain Bacteria; phylum Pseudomonadota; class Alphaproteobacteria; order Rhodobacterales; family Rhodobacteraceae; genus Marivita. Next base: position 42,222 of record JAUIIR010000001.1, on the reverse strand, counting down.
GATCGGTATCGACTCCCGCATGACGCCTGACTTGCTTTACACGCTTGCCCGGATGGGCCACGGCGACGAGATTGTCATCGCGGATCGGAACTACCCGGCCACCTGGTCTGCACATGGGTGCCTCGTGACAGAGGTGATCAAGTATCCCGGCCACGATGCGCCGACTGTGATTGACCTGATCACTCAGCTCATGCCGCTAGACAATTTCCACACACATTCCGTGCTCCGGATGGAGATCGACAATGAGCCTGAGACGATGTCAGACGCGCATAAAGAGGTGTGGGACGTTCTGACACCGCGCCTGCCAGAGGGGGGCGTTCTGTCAAGCCTTGAACGGCAGGCGTTCTATCGACGGGCCGGTGGCAGCTTTGCCGTTGTGCAATGCAGCGAAGATCGGCCGTTTGGCTGCTTTATCCTGCGCAAGGGCGTGGTCTTCTGAAGGTCGAAAAACCGGCTGGTCACGTGGATGTGGGACTGCCTGTTTCCTGAAAGACTTAGGGTCGGCCCTGATCTGATGGGCCGACCCTTTTTTGTGTCAGTCGGCGCCGCGCACCGGGATACTTGCATTCGGGTCGGGATGCAGGAACCGCTGGATCAGCCAGGCTGCCGCAGTTGCCCCGACACCGATCAGGTCAGTGATCAGCCCACCTTCGATCATGAGCAAAGCCGCGAGGATCAGGCCGACCCGGATGAACCAAACCGCGCGTTGCCCAAGGAACCACCCCTGCACACCACCCGACAGCAGGAACACGCCGAACACAGCCGTGGCACCGGCCCGCAGCACTTCGAACCATGTGCCGTCCATCAGCAAGGCGCTGTTGTAGAAGAACATGAACGGCACGATAAAGGCTGCAATGCCAACCTTGAAGCTGACCACGCTGGTCTCCATCGGGTTTGCGCCCGAGATTCCCGCAGCCGCGTAGCTGGCCAAGGCGACAGGAGGCGTGATGGCCGACAGCACCGCGAAGTAGAAGACAAAGAAGTGCGCGGTGAGTTGCGGAATGCCAAGCTGTACCAGACCCGGAGCCACCACAGAGGCCGCCACCGCGTAAGCTGCAGTCGTCGGCATGCCCATGCCCAGCAAAATTGCGATACACATTGCAAAGAACAGCGCGAGCAACTGGCTGACACCGGCGAGGTCCAGCAGAACCGCCGAGAAACGTGCCCCGACACCCGTGAGGCTGATCACGCCCACGATGATACCGGCACAGGCACAGACCGCGATGATCTGGATCGACATGATGCCCGCAAGCTCGAACGCCTTGGCAATCCCCCGAAAGGTCATCGGGAATGGGGTCAACCAACTGACAACCGCCGCCGCCATCGTGGCAAGCGTACCCGCCCGGATCACCGAGTAGCCCATGAACAGCGCCGCAATCAGGATGATGATCGGGATGAAAAGGTAGACCTGACGCACCATCTTGGCAAGCTTCGGCAGTTCATCTTCACGCATTCCGCGCATGCCCAGCTTGGCGGCTTCGAAATCGACCATGAAATAGACCGATACGAAGTAGAGCACTGCAGGGATGATCGCCGCGATCGCGATCTCGGTATAGGGGATGCCAGTGATTTCGGCCATGATGAAGGCCCCTGCCCCCATGATCGGCGGCATGATCTGACCACCGGTCGATGCAGCAGCTTCAACCGCGCCCGCTGTTGTCGGACGATAGCCCACCTTTTTCATCAGCGGAATGGTCAGCGATCCGGTCGCCACCACGTTGCCCGCAGAGGTGCCGTTGATCATGCCCATCAGGCCAGAGGCAAAGATTGCCACCTTGGCCGGACCACCGCGTGCACGACCGGCAGCCGCAAAGGCAAAGTTGACAAAGTAGTCACCCACCTTGGAGGCCTGAAGAAACGCCGCGAAGATGATAAACAGGATGATGTAGGTCGAAGACACCGCTGTGGTCGGCCCGAGGATACCCGCATCGGAGTAGACGTGCCCGAAGAAGCGCTGCCAGCTATAGGCGCTTTGCACTGCGAGGATACCGGGCAGCAAATGCGCCGTGAACGTGTAGACGAGGAACACGCCCGTAATGATCACAAGCGCCAGACCGGCCACGCGGCGGGTCAATTCGAGGATCATCGCGGAGCCCGCCGTGGCGGCAAAGGCCACACCGATCGGAACAAAGGGCGTGCCAACCGAATTGCGCGCCGCTGTGCCGTAGATCGCGATCAGATAGGCGGCGACCGCGATACCGCACACGCCAAGCAGTATGTCAGACACACGGAATTTGTCGCGCGGTGCCTTTTCCAGCCATCCAAGAATGATGCCACCAGCTGTGGCAACCAACAATGGGATGCCGAAATACCAGACTTCCTGGGTATAAATGGGTGTTCCGGCAAAGGCTGGCCACGTGGTCAGGCCGCCCATTTCCGGCAACGCGCCTGACGCAATTGTCTGTGCGAACCAAAGGCTTGTGCCCAGCGCCAAGAGCGCAGGCAGAAAAAGCACGTAGGCGATCTTGCCCCAGATGCCCGAGCCTGCCTCGACGCTGTCCTCGTCCGGGAACAAAAATGCGTGATAAACGACAAAGCCCAACGCCAGCGCACCTGCAATGTGCACGATACGGAAGTTCCATGTCTCCATCGGGAACTGCGGCAAGAAGGGAATATTGATCCCCGTATAGGCCGAAATTGAGACGCCGTTCAGCGCCGCCATGTGAAACAGCGCGTAGACCGCTGCAAATCCTGCCACGGCCTGAAGCCGCCATCCGGTGAATATACGCCGGTTGCCCTCGACGGGCTCTTCGTCGACGCCATCGGCGATCACGGCCTCGTCGGACTGTGTAGATTCCTGAACCATTGCCCCCTCCTTGGCAAAGAGTCGCCTTGGCCGTCGCGTCGGCGCATCATAACGTGGAAAAGTAATGCATCTTGAGAAGTGCGACGCAATCGTCGCGGGATGCAGAAAGTGAGCGGCGCAACCTGTGTCGCGCCGCTCTGAGACGGCTTACATGCCGTGGATCATATCGTCAGGGATATCCGCGCCAGCGTTTTCCTTGAACCACTTGGCTGCACCCGGGTGCCACATGAGCACGCCGTTCTTGTCCCAGTTTTCCGGCAGCGTGGAGCGTGCTGCGCGGTGGATGTTCACCATCCGCTCATTGTCAGACATAACGACATCAACCGCAGCTTCCACAAAGCTTTCTGGCAAATCGCAATTTGCGATTGCGAAGTTCCACATCGACACAGAGCGCGCCGGTGCTTCGAGCGTGGTATAGGCATCCGCTGAGATCTCGAAAGCCGACACAGGGAAGGCCTCCATGATCTTCGCCTGCTCTTCTTCGGTGAACTCGATGATGTTGACATCTGTCTGCACTTCAAGCTGCGACACAGCCGGAACCGGAACGCCAGCTGCAAAGGCGATGACGTCCAGCAGGCCGTCCTGAAGCTGACCACCAAGGTCAGACCAGCCACCGTTGCGGCGCTCGAAATTGACGCCGAGTTCTTCCATCATGCGCGGGAAATACGTGTCCGAGGTCGAGCCCGCTGGGCCAAAACCGATCCGCGCACCATCCGGAATTTCCGAAATCGACGTGATACCCGAGGATGACAGCGCTGTAACCGAGAACGGAGTCTGGTACATCGGGAACATCGCACAGGCGTTGGTCATTTGCAGGCCCGGTGCGATCGGGTTGGTGCCGCCCAGCGATTCCGCTGCCGGACCCATTGTGGTCATGCCAAACTGCGCATCGCCTGTGTGCACAAGCGCCATGTTCTGCATCGGGCCACCGGTGACTTCGCCGCCGCCGGACACACCCAACTCTTCCGCGACAAGGTTTGCCCAGCCGGAGCCATAGGCAAAGTAAGTGCCGCCCTGCGACGCAGTGCCAACGGTAAAGCTTTCCGGCCAGCCGGTGCGATCGACGTGGCTTTCAGCAAAGGCCTGACCGGACACGGCACATGCCGCAGCAAAGGTGATTGCTAGTGTCTTCTGCATTGGTTCCTCCCAAACGCATACTTAATGTGTAACCCCCGGACCAAGTCTCCCCTCCGGGTTGCCGCTCAGGAACCATGCCGCGTGCCATACCTGCCAGCGCCGTTATCGCCAACATTCATAAAATGCCCAATTTTTTTTCGACGATGGGTAAAGGCGGTAACACGGGGCTGTTTTTGTGGGTCAGCTTCGACACATTGCTGCCCTGCGGCAAAAGTGTCTGGTGTCTCAAACCTCGGAATCGGTGAAGGACTCGCGGTCCAATCCGTAGCGCTGCATCTTTTCGTAAAGCGCCTTACGCGAAATCCCCAAGGCTTCATACGTGTCCTTCAGGCGGCCTGCATTGGCTGCGAGGCTTGCCGCAATCAAGGCGCGTTCGTGTTCGGCAACCCGTTCCGTTAGAGTGCCCGCAACCGGTTTTGCACGATCCGACCCATCCGGCAATCCAAGCACATACCGTTCGGCGGCGTTGCGCAATTCACGGGCGTTGCCGGGCCAGTCGCGCGCTGCCACTGCGTCAAGGACAGCTCCGGGCACCTGCGGCACCGGTTGCTCATAGCGCTCGGCCATCTGCGCCACAAAGGTGAGAAAGAGCATCGGGATGTCCTGCCGGCGCGCGGCGAGCGTCGGCATCCGGATTGTCACCACATTCAGTCTGTAAAGCAGATCACTGCGGAAGGCCCCATTGGCCGCAGCAGCTTCAAGATCAGATTTCGAGGCCGCGATGAAGCGTACGTCAAGATCAATCCGGTCATGCGAGCCAAGCCGACTGATCGACCGGGTTTCCACCGCGTGCAGGAGCTTGGCCTGCAAGGCAAGCGGCAGACTGTCGATCTCGTCCAGAAACACCGTTCCGCGCCGTGCGTGTTCAAACTTGCCCGCCCGCGCGCGTGTGGCCCCGGCAAAAGCCCCCGGTTCGTGGCCGAACAACTCGCTTTCGATCATATCCGCTGGAAGCGCTGCGCAGTTGATTGCTACAAATGGCCGTTCAGCCCGTTTGCTGGCTGCGTGCAGCGCCTGCGCCGCCAGTCCTTTGCCCGTACCTGTGTCCCCAACGATCAGAACATCTGCATCGCTGGTGGCGACGGTCCGGATTTGCGACCGGACAGTTTCCATCTCGGGGCTGAACCCGCGCAGGTCATCCTTGGTCCCGATCAGAGGCGCCACCTCGGTCCGCAGACGCCGGTTCTCGATAGTAAGCCGCCGCTTTTCCAGAGCGCGGCGCACCGTATCGACCAGCCGTTCCGGAGCGTATGGCTTTTCGATAAAATCGTACGCCCCTTCCCGCATCATTGCGACGGCAAGTTCCAGGTCACCATGCCCGGTCACAAGGATTACGGGAAATTCCGGGTCCTTCTGCAGAACCGCCCGCAACAACTCGGTGCCATCCATGCCCGGCATGCGAATGTCGCTGACAAGAATACCCGGAAAATCCGGCCCCAATGCAGACAGCGCATCCGCGGCGCGGTCAAAACAACAGCAGTCGAGATCGGCAAGCTCAAGCGTTTGCTGGGCGGCAATCCGCAACGGTTCCTCGTCGTCGACAAAAACAACCGGACCAACTTCTGTCATTCCGCTGCCGCCATTGCATTGCCCTCGGCCAATTTCAGGATCACGCGAAACACCGCGCCACCCTCGGGGTGATTGGCGCCTTCAAGGGAGCCGCCAAAATCGCGCACGATATTATAAGAAATTGACAGGCCAAGTCCCATGCCCTTGCCCGGTTCCTTTGTGGTGAAGAAGGGATCAAAGAGCTTGGCAATATCGGCATCGCTCATGCCCATGCCACGGTCCCGCACAGAGACAATCACCTGTTCCGCATCTTGTGTCACAGTCAGATCAATCACCGGCTCGGGGACATCGCCCATCGCATCGACCGCGTTGCTTAACAGATTGACAAAAACCTGCTGTAACCGCACCTGACCACCCAACACCCAAACGTCGGCCTCCATCGGGTCGCAATGGACCTGGCACCCGGCCGCGCGCATCTTTGGCTCAAGGATGACCAAAGCGCTGTCCAAGGCGCGGTTGAGCAAGATCGGTTCCGTCTTTTCACCGGGGCGGCGGGCGAAATTGCGCAGATGGGTCGAGATCGCCGCCAGCCTGTCGGCCATATCGTCGATCATTCCGACATTCTGCCGAACCTTTTCCGGCTCATCCCGATCGAGATACGCAACCGCGTTGCGGGCAAATGACTTCACTGCCGCCAGTGGTTGATTGAATTCATGGCTGAGTGCGGCGGACATTTGCCCCAGAGCGGCCAGTTTACCCGCCTGGATCAACTCCGTCTGTGTCTGGCGCAGCAAGGTCTCGGCAGCGCGTCGTTCTTCGACCTCTTGCGTGATCAGCCGATTGGCCTCTTTCAGTTCGGCAGTGCGTTGGGTCACCCGATGCTCAAGCTCTTCTTGCATGGATAAAGCAGCTTTGATGCGCTCTTGAAGTTGAAGGCGGCGCTGGATGACGACAGTGGCGATCAACCCAACCAGCGCGAACAACAGCGCGGTCAGCGCCACCGTGCCCAAAGCGCGAGACCAGGCCTGTTCCGTCGGGGTAAGCAGCGACACCTCCCATCCAGCCTCGGGGATCATCTGGCTCTGAACGATAAATCGCTCCGTCAGCCCGTCTTCACCGATGATCGCCAACTTGCGGAAGCGATCGTCGAAAGGTTCCTGCTCGGACTGAAGAGGCAGCAGTTGGTCCATAGGGTATTTCTTGGTGGCCTCTATCGCTGCCCGCACATCCGGACTGAGAGGGCCGAGAGACCGAAAATGCCAATCCGGACGGCTGGCCATGAAAATGACCCCGGCATCATCCTGGACAATGATCTCATTGGTTCCATCGCGCCACGCTTCCTCAAACGCGTCGACGGTGAATTTCACCGCGAGCACACCAACGATCTCTGAGCCATCCCGCACCGCTTCGGCAAAGAAATACCCGCGTTCGCCGGATGTCGTCCCCAACGCAAAGAACCTTCCCTGATTGCCAGCCAAGGCGCTTGTGAAATAGGGGCGGAATGCGAAATTCTGACCAACGAAGGACAGCTTTTTCCAATGGTTGCTGGCCGCGATTGTGAGCCCGGTCTGGTCAATCAGAAATATGTCAGACAGGCCGACCTCTTCGGCAGTACGGTGCAGTTCGTCATTCACCCTGCCAATGAGCGCGGTATCATCCGGAGCTCGGAGCGCCTGAACCAATTCGGGACGTTCAGCAATCAGCGATGGCAACGCCTCAAACCGGCGCAGCGATCCGGTCAGACCCTCAACCGCCAGCGTGAGGGTCGACGCCTCACGCGTCCCTGATTGCCCAAGATACACACGCTCAAGCGCCGGAAACAGGGCAAGCAATATCGCAAGGAACAGCGCTACGCCCATTCCGGCAAGAGCAAAAGCCCAATGCCGTTTTTGATCGCGGTGGGTATCGCCATGTACGTCTGTCATGGCGCGAAGATGCGGCCAATTGCCAGCCGAGACAAGCCACCATAGCCAAAGCCTGTGAAGACCTGCCTCGCGTGTCGCGGGCCCGAGTTGTCCGGAGCCATCTTTTCCGCCATGCATACGAGGCTTGCTGCAGATAGAGCTGGAGGATCAATGACGCGGATTGTTTCGATTGGCGAATGCATGGTCGAACTTGCGCCTCTGGACGCGCAAAGCGACTTCCGAATGGGATTCGCAGGCGACACGCTGAACACTGCCTGGTACCTCGCAAAGTTGCTGAAAAACAGCCCTCAAGTCGAGTATCTGACGGCCGTTGGCACCGACAGGTTGTCTGATCAGATGGTTCAGTTTCTGAATCAAGAAGGCATTGGCACCCGGTTTATCATGCGTCGTCCGGACCGCAGCGTTGGCCTCTACATGATACAGTTGCAGGACGGAGAGCGCAGCTTCAGCTATTGGCGCGGTCAGAGCGCCGCCCGTACGCTGGCGCAGAATGCCAATGAGTATTCTCCGGCTTTGGATGGTGCGGAGATGGTCTATTTCTCGGGCATCACTCTCGCCATTCTGCCAGACAAGGATCGCGCCGGTTTTCTTGAGGTGCTACGACATTTCCGAAAGGCCGGTGGCACGGTTGCGTTTGATACGAACCTGCGCCCAAAGCTGTGGTCTGATCCAGAAACCATGAAAGCCGCCATCACAGCCGCCGCACAGGTCAGCGATATAATCCTTCCGTCGTTTGATGACGAAGCTTTCTGGTTCGGAGACCCCACCCCCCATGACACAGCAACACGATACGCAAAGCTGGGCGCGCGGGTGGTCGTCGTGAAGAACGGTTCTGGCGATATCCATGCGCTTAGCAACGGAGTGGCCTCTCTTCACATGCCAGCACGTGTGGACAGTGTCATCGACAGCACCGCCGCCGGAGACTCTTTCAACGCGGGGTTTCTCGCGGAATGGATCGCCGGGAACGCCTTGGACGACGCCATTCACACGGGCGCGCGTCTCGCAGCCCGCGTGGTTGGACATCGCGGAGCGCTGGTTGCCGAAGCGATTTGACGTGCCGCACCGTTTTTGGAGGGACAGTCAGGCATCCCGCTCCATGATCCACTCCACCTCCGGCGCGGGCACAAATCGCCATTTGCGAAGAGGACCGGCCATGACATTGAGGTAATACATCTCAAACCCGTAGGGCGCCCCACAGGGATGGTGCCCACGCGGCACCAGAACAACGTCGCCGTCCGAGACGGCCATTGTTTCATCCAACTGCCCGTCATCCGTATAGACCCGCTGGATTCCAAAGCCGTTTCCGGGATTCAGGCGGTGGTAATAGGTCTCCTCCAGATACGTGATGCGTGGGAAATCGTCTTCGTCGTGTCGGTGACTGGGGTAGCTCGACCAATGACCGTTTGGCGTGAACACTTCGGTCACAAGCAAACTGTCCGCGTAATCCTCGTTCTCCATCGCGATATTGTTGATGTAGCGGGTGTTTACGCCTTTGCCCCGTTCAGTAAGCGTGATGCCATCCGGGCCGATCCGCCGGGCCGCGTGTTCTCCTTTGCCGGGCGCCGAGCAAACCGCAACCGTACACGCTGTTACGGCTTTGGCTGTCCACTCGGTTCCGTTCGGCAAATACAGGCAATGTGGTGGTGTCTTTTCGAAAACCTCCATCCGGTCCCCCAGCACACCCCAGTCTTGCCCTGCCCCGGTTATTTCAGCCTTGCCTTCCACCATGACAAGGATCACCTCTCGGTCGCCCGTCGCTTCCCCCACGGTTTCGCCCTCGCGCAGCCGGTACAGCGAAAAACCCACATAGCGCCACCCGGCTGAGGCAGGCGTAATTTCGTGTACCTTTCCGTGGGTGCCAAACGGCTTACGCAGGAGGTCGGGCATATTTTCAGTCCTTCATCAACGGGGTTAAAGCTGCGCCACGCAAGCTTATTTTCCATATAAATTCAGTTGCTTACCCTATAGAGCATTGGCTTGTGAGTAAAGCCTCGGCACCAGAGCACACGTGCTTGACGTTCCTCCGATATCAAGCATGCAGTCGCGCTCTGAAAGCCGGGCTCGCGTCCATCCTGAGCACCATCGCCGCACCAAAAATTGGCGCAGCCGCAAAACTCCCGTGCTGGATCTCAAAAATCTGCGCTGTCTTTTCAAAAATCAGTATCGCCTATCGTAAGAAAGGCGCTATATCTTTCGTATGTATGAGGGACTCCTTTGCGCGTGACCCTCATCAACGCGGGGGCGTTTTTGAAGCAATGGCCACTACAGGGATAAAAAATCGCCATGGAAGACGAAGACATCCTCGACGCCTCGCGCAGGCAAGCCTTTGATGTAATTCTAGAGGCCCAGATCGTCGCGCTAGAGGGCGATGACAGCGACGTACGCCGCTACTGCCAAGAGACGATTGCCAAGATCAAAGCGCATCGCCCGGAAGCCGGTTTGGCCGAAGCGATTGAACTCATGGACAACGCTATTGCGTGCCTTGAGGATTTGTCGCGGAATCCAGACAAGCTGCGGGTACCGAATGCCACGCATTTCGGGGTGCCTTGCATCCAGTGACGGCCACCTTGGTGTCGCTGGCATGGAGCGAAATTGAAGCCCGAGTGATTGCCTGACAACACTGGCAATTCTGGGACCGTGTGGCGGACAGCGCCGTCTGTCCACCGCATCGTCACCCAGACACCGGACAACTAAAGATAGACCAGAGTCCCTTTCCCACAGATGCCGTTTCGATTTGGCGCTGCTAGCCTTCGTGGTAGCGTATCGCCGCACGCGCTTGCGGCACCAGTCGAGAAGGTGGCGCAGAAATGGACCAGAATACTCAACGTGTCGCGAACTACCTCGAAACACGTGCGGCGACCATGATGGCCATGCTCGGTTCACTCAGCAAAGACGGGCACTCAGACGAATGCCGTAAAGTGTGCAAGTCGGTCATTGCTGAAATGGAACGCGTTCGGAGCACTCTGCCCGCTCCTGAGGTCCAGACCGTTATTGACGCATTGCTTGTCAATTTGCACGATTTTCTGGACACGCATACGCTTCCGAAACCAACACACATCGTTAGCCAGCGTTTGAACTGATCATTTAGACGGTCCTAGTTGCTCTGACTGCCGTCTGCGAGACCATCAAATGAAATGATCAACGCGAGCCCTTTGCGCTCGCTGTTCTGTCGGCTGAGATCCGCGGCGCCCTAACGACGCCGCAAATCCATTTTTGCATGAGATGTCACGCGGCCTGACGGGCGGACATATGGCTCAGGGCTTCTATGAGGTAATCCGTGGTCCACCCCTCCGACACCGCGCGGCGCATGAGATCGGCCTGGCTTTCCGGCGCGAGACCACCAACCGGTGGGTCGGTGTCCAGATTGGTCGGAAAGCTATAGCCTTCGGCACAGGCGGCGATGGCCGCATCGAGTTCCGCAGCGCTCAGACGTCCGCCCTGTTTCAGCGCCACAAGCGCAGGGAACAAGGCTGCTGTCATCGCGCTCCGGTCCACCGCCTCCATCGCGCGCCCGAAGGCCGAGGAGACCTGCAACAGGTTCACCATGCGGTTGATGTCGGCACTTCGGTTTTCACCCGCTGCGTGGAACAGCGCAGGGTTGAAGAACACCGCATCGCCTTTTTCCAGCGCGACCTGCACATACGCCTCTTCAAAATAGGCGCGGTGGTCCGCCTCGTGGAAGCCGAGATACCCCGCCGGATAAAGCTGCGAGAACGGCAGGAGCTTGGTCGGCCCGCTTTCCAGGGGCATGTCGCAATGGGCCACAGCGCCCTGAAGCGTCAGGGTTGCCGTCACCTCATGCGCATGCGCCGGATAGCGCGCCGACTGGTCCGCCGTTTGGAACCCCAGATGGTAATCCCGATGTGCCGATTGCGCCTTGCCGCCGGGACGAACCTGATTGACCTGCGCGGTCACCTGGTAGTTCGGCCCCAGCCACGCTTCACAGGCCGCCGCGATGGCCGTGTTGCCGTAGTAAAGTGCAAAACCTTCCGGGTCACGCAGGCATTGCTTTTGCAACGAATTCCAGATCCGGTCATTGGCTCCGGAGGCGGCAAAGTGATCGCCCTTTCCGGCTGCCCCAGCCTTTTCATCGGCGATGATGGCATTGAACACGTCCGACGCCCGGTCGATCACCGACGTGTCGGCATAGGCGTGTTTGAGCGCGATCACCCCGGCCGAGCGGCGCAACACCTGCGCCCATTCCGCCATCAGTGCGCGACGCTTGTCCACGTCCTCCAACGCAGGCCGCAGCGCCGCCATGTCATAAAGCGGCACGTTTTTTTCAATTGCGGCGGCATGGGGCACATCCGCCGCCTCAAGTTGTTGGGAAGTCAGCACCTTGAATTCATCCAGATCGCAGGATTCCCGGTCAAAATAGCCGATATATCCGAATGTCTGATGTACCATGTCGTCCTCCTGTTGCATGGCGTGTGGTGCTGGCCCCGAAGCGGGACCGGTGAAACCTTACGGCGCGATTTCGAGCCCCGAGGCAGCGGCAATCGTGCGAATGTGGTCGTAGCCCATTTTCGAATACTCGAAGGGCGGTGCTTTGGCGGGGTCCTGTTCGGCCTCGACCACGATCCAGCCGTCGTAGTCCATCGCCTTGAGCCGGTCGGTTATGGCCTGAAAGTCAATGCAGCCTTCGGGGTCGCCCGGCACGGAATAGACACCTGCGGCGACACCATCGAGAAAGCTGCGATCCTCGGCGCGGACCCAATCCAGAACCGGCTGGCGCACGTCCTTGAAATGGACGTGGTGGACACGGTGTCCCCATTTATCCAGCACCGCCAAGGGATCGGCACCGGCGAAGTGAAGATGGCCGGTGTCGTAGAGCAGCGTGAGGTCCTCGGTCGACCCTTCCATCAGCCAGTCGATGTCTTCGGCATCCTGCACCATTGCCCCCATGTGGTGATGGTAGGACAGCACACAGCCCTGATCGGCGGACCACTTGGCCAGCTCCGAAAGCTTCGCGCCATAGCCCATGACCTCGTCACGGGAAAGTTTGGGGCGCTGGTTGACCGGGCGGTGAATGTCGCCTTGAATGGTGTTCGAACACTCCGCGTAAACGATGCAGGGTGCGTTCAGAGCGGCAAATTGCTCGACCTGCTGACGGATCGCATCCTGTTCGGTAGCCAGATCGTTGACCATCAGGTTGCCGGAACACCAGCCGCCGCAGAGCACAACGCCATAGCGGTCAAGATAGGCGCGCAGGCCTTCGGTGTCGGCGGGCATACGTCGCCCGCGTTCGACGCCCTGATAGCCAATGCGGCCTGCATCCTCCATCGCGCCCTCCGTGGTGAAGGCAGCGGTGAGTTCCGGCAGGTCGTCATTCTGCCACGCGATAAGGGAAATCCCCAGTTTCACAGCCATCAATCGGCCCTTTGCAGTTTCTTGTTGGCGGCAAACCTTTCGTGTGCCGCGCGCACTTCTGCGCGGTCCGAGACTTCGGGAACGCCAACTTCCCACCATGTGCCGCCATGTTCGGTCGATGGGTAGGGGTCGGTGTCGATGACCACGACATAGGGTACAGTCTGGTCGTGCCGCTTGGACAGCGCCTCTTCCAGTTCGGCAATCGAGCTGACCTTGACGCTGACCGCGCCCATGGCCTCGGCATGTTTGGCAAAGTCGATGGCGCTGGGGTTGGCGTGAACGGCGTGGTCGAGTAGGTTGTTGAACTCGGCCCCGCCGGTGCCCATCTGCAGGCGGTTGATGCAGCCGAAGCCCCGGTTGTCGGTGACCACGACGGTGAACGGAAAGCCCATCATCGCGGCCGTCGCCATTTCCGAGTTGGCCATCATATAGGTGCCATCGCCAGTAAAGCAGATCACGTCCGCATCAGGCTGGGCCATCTTGATGCCCATGGCCCCGGCAATCTCGTAGCCCATGCAGGAAAAGCCATATTCCATGTGGTAACTGCCCGGCTTGCCGGCCTTCCAGAGCTTGTGCAACTCTCCCGGCATGGTGCCTGCGGCGCACATCACGACGGTGTTGTCTGCAGCGGCGCGTTGGACGGCACCGACGACTTGCATGTCCGTCGGAAGCTGGTTGCCTTCGGGTGCGTCGGTGAGCGGGTCGACCTTTGCGAACCAGCCCTCCTTCAGCGAAGCGGCAGGTGCTGCAGGCGCGTAACCTGCCAGTTCAATGGCAAGCTCGGTCACGCCAGCTTTGGCATCCGCCTGAATCGGCATCGCGCTGTGCTTCAACGCGTCATAGGCCTGCACATTCAGGCTGATCAGCTTGCGGTTCGGGTTCGCAAACAGCCCCCACGACCCGGTGGTAAAGTCCTGAAACCGCGTGCCGACGCCGATCACCACATCCGCCTCGGCGCAGGTGGTGTTGGCGGGCTCGCCCCCCGTCACGCCGATGGGGCCGAGGTTCAGCGGATGGTCCCACGGCAGCGCGGACTTGCCCGCCTGCGTTTCAACCACGGGGATGTTGTGCGCCTCGACAAAGGTTTTTAGCTCGGCTGTCGCGTCCGAATAATGCACCCCGCCGCCAGCGACGATCACCGGACGCTTGGCAGCGCGGATCACCTCGACTGCGCGGTGCAATTCGTGCGGGTCGGGATGGATGCGGCGGCGGTGCCAGATGCGCGGTTCAAAGAAGCTTTCGGGGTAATCATAAGCCTCGGCCTGAACGTCCTGACAGAAGGCCAGCGTGACGGGGCCGCACTCTGCCGGGTCGGTCATGGTGCGGAAGGCACGCGGCAGAGCGGTGAGGATGTGTTCGGGCCGGGTGATGCGGTCGAAATAGCGGCTGACCGGGCGGAAACAGTCGTTTGCGCTGACTGTGCCATCGCTGAAGACTTCGGGCTGTTGCAACACCGGATCGGGGCCGCGATTGGCAAACACATCGCCGGGCAGCAACAACACCGGGAGACGGTTCACATGCGCGAGTGCGGCAGCCGTGACCATGTTCGTCGCCCCCGGCCCGATGGAGGATGTGACCGCCATCGCGCGTGTCCGGCGCAATTGCTTGGAATAGGCAATCGCAGCATGCGCCATTGTCTGTTCGTTGTGCCCGCGATAGGTTGGGATCGTATCGCGGACGGTATATAGCGCCTCGCCCAGACCGGCGACATTGCCGTGCCCGAAGATCGCCCAGCACCCGGCAATAAAGGTCTCGCCGTCCTCGTTCAGCTGTGCGGTCAGATAACGCACAAGCGCCTGTGCGGCAGTCAGTCTGATAGTCTTGCTCATGGTGCGTTCTCCTTTGCGCCTTTGCGGGCGTAGTCCCATATCCGGCAAAGCCGGGAGTAGCGGTCAGCCATCTGCGCCACCGCATCTGCATCGTTCATTTCGCCTTGCAACCAGCTGCGTGCAGCATCGCCGAAGATCGTGCGCCCCACGGCAAAGCCTTTGACAAGCGACTGTTTCGCCGCGAGCGCAAAGCCGGCCGCCAATTCGTCTTCAGGCGCATCGAGACCAAGCACGACGATGCCCCGCGTCCGGGGATCGTTGCAGGTGATCGCATCGACTGCGTTGGCCCACGCGGCGTCGGTCTTGAAGGGCTCCAGTTTCCACCAGTCGGGATAAACACCTGCGTCGTAGAACGTTTGGATCAAAGTCGCCGTTGTGATGTCATCCACTGGGCCAACCTTGGACGGGATCACTTCGAGCAGGAATTCCAGCCCGTTGCGGCGGGCCGCAGTGAACAACCGTTTGACCCGCGCAACCTGCATCTTGGCGGTCTTGTCATCGTCGTCCGGGTGGCAGAAGACCAACAGCTTGACCACGTTTTCGCGCGCCCATTGGCGCAAACCGCCAAGGTCATCGCCCAGGTCAGTTTCAAATTCGATGGGCCGCGAACCAGGCAGTTCCGTGGGCCGTCCGATCCAGAGGCCACTGCCGCTGGCCCGGTGCAGCGCACTGCGCCCGATCCGGTTGTCGCACAGGATGCCATAGCCCACCTGCCCGTTCGCCACCTTGAGGGCAGCGTCGAGGCACAATTCCTTGAAGGCCGCGCCCTTCTCGGGCGTGTAGCCGGGCATCTCTTCCAGTTGCGAGCGGTGGTCGAAGGCGAAGGTGCGCAGGGTGGACCAATCGCCCTTGCGGTTCGTGGCCCAATGGACCTGTTCAAGTTCTGCGTCGTTGCGCAGGTCAGGCCGTTTGATGCCTCGCTTGACGAAGAATTGCAGCTCTTCCCAGCTTGGATATGCCGGAGTGCAGCCATGGCGGCTGACGGCAAAGGCCCCGCAGGCGTTGGCGTATTTAAGCGCGGTGGGCCAGTCTTCGCCATCCAGCCAGCCTTTCAGCAGACCGGACATGAACCCGTCGCCTGCACCCAAGACGTTGAACACTTCGATGGGAAAGCCCGGTCCGGTCTGGCCGTCGTCCAGAGAATCCGGGATGTCGCCCTCAAACGCCACTGCCCCTGCAGCCCCGCGTTTGCACACCAGCGTCGCACCCGACACTACCCGCACCGCGCGCAGGGCGGCAATCGTATCGGTCGAACCGCCCGCGATGTGGAACTCTTCTTCGGTGCCGACGATCAGGTCGAAGAAATGCAGTGTCGATTGCAGCTTGGCCGTCACAGCAGCGCTTTCGACAAACCGGCTTTCGCCATCGCCATGGCCCGCCACACCCCACAGGTTCGGGCGGTAGTCAATGTCGAGCGCGGTCGTCATGCCCGCATCCCGCGCGATCTGGAGCGCCTTGAGAGTCGCGGCCTCCACCCTGGGATTGCTGAGATGGGTGCCGGTGGCGACAACGGCCCGTGCCCGGCGGATGAACTCCGGATCGATGTCATCAACCGTGAGCCCCATATCGGCGCAGTTCTCGCGGTAGAAGATCAGCGGGAATTGCTCTTGATCGCGGATGCCCAGCAGCACCAGCGCGGTCAGGCGGTCGGGGTCGGTCTTGACCCCGGTCGTGTCCACTCCCTCATTCTGCAGCTGCTCGCGGATGAAGCGGCCCATATGTTCATCGCCGACCCCGGTGATCACTGCCGACTTCATACCCAATCGTGCGGTCCCGCAGGCGATGTTGGTCGGAGACCCGCCGATATATTTGTCGAATGACCCCATATCCTCGAGCCGGCCGCCCACCTGTGCACCATAGAGGTCCACCGACGACCGACCGATTGTGATGAGGTCCAGTGTCTTGGTCATGGCTCAGCCCGTGATCTCGGAAACTTTGACCGCGCGGCCTTCCTTGACCGACAGCACAGCTGCATCGGCCAGTGCCAGCGCCATCAGCCCGTCGTGTCCGGTGGTGGGCGTTGGTGCACCCCCGGCGACCGAAGCGACAAAGGCCGCGATTTCGTTTTCGTAGGCTGCGACGTAGCGCGTCATGAAGAAGTTGAGCAGCGGCGGCGTGCCGAAGCCAGTGCCATTGGCCAGTTCGATATTCGCCTCGGCCATGTTCTTTGCGCTGACCATGCCTTCGGAACCCAGCACCTCGATCCGTTGGTCATAGCCATAGGTCGCGCGGCGGGAATTGGTGATGATCGCCTGTTTGCCGGATGCCGTGCGCAGCATGACATTCACGCTGTCAAAATCACCCGCCTCACCAATCTTGGGGTCGGTCAGGACCGAGGCCTGAGCCATCACGGTTTCGACCTCTTCCCCCAAGAGCCAGCGCGCCATGTCGAAGTCGTGGATGGTCATGTCGCGGAAGATGCCGCCAGACACTTTTATGTATTCGACAGGCGGTGCGCCGGGATCGCGCGAGGTGATCGTGACCATCTCGACATCCCCCACACGGCCCGCGTCGATTGCAGCTTTGACTGCCATGAAATCGGGATCAAAGCGACGGTTGAAACCAACCATCAGCGTCGCACCTTCTGCAGTAGCGGTGGCAAGGCAGTCCTTCACCCGCTTGAGGCTCAGGTCCACGGGTTTTTCACAGAACATCGCCTTGCCCGCTTTTGCGAACTGCTCGATCAGGTCCGCATGTGTGTTGGTCGGCGTACAGATCGCAACCGCGTCCACGTCATCCGAGGCAGCAATCTGGTCGATAGTACGGATGTCGCAACCATAGCGCCCGGCCACGGCCTGTGCGGCGTCTGCCATAGGATCGGCAATAGCCACCAGCTTGGCACCCGGAGTGGCGGTGACCGCCTTGGCATGCACCTGGCCGATACGGCCTGCGCCAAGAATCGCAAATCTCACAGTCATGGGTCTTCCTTTTTTGCCGCTCATCCTTTGACCGGGAGCGTTCTGTTTGAAATCCATCCGCAGGCCGATGCCCCGGTTGGCGGGGTCGCACCGCGAATGGGAGGCACGGCGGCAACAGGTGCCGCCCGCCGACTACGTTTCCGGGTCCGGGCTCCGCTCAGGCGGCGTCCGCGTATTCCGGCTGGGTCTTGGCTCCGGTGATATAGGCCACGACATCCTGTCCGTCGGTCTCTTCCTTACGCAAGTTGGCGCAGATGCGGCCCCTGCGGAATACGACGATGCGGTCAACCAGATCCATCACCTGCCGCATGTTGTGGCTAATGAGGATCAGGGGCTCACCCTGCTCTTTCAAGGTGCGGATGATGTTCTCCACCTGCGCGGTTTCCTGCACGCCCAAAGCCGCCGTCGGTTCGTCCATGATGGTCAGCTTCGAATGAAACGTCGCCGTCCGCGCGATGGCCACACACTGTCGCTGACCACCCGACATGTTCTGGATCGTGTTGCGGATATTGGGAATCTTCACCCCGGTTTTTTCCAACGCGTCCAGAGTGTCCTGTCGCATGGCCTTGTAGTTCAGCAAGCGGAACGGACCCAGCCAGTCCCACTTGGTTTTCTCCCGGCCAAGAAAAAGGTTGTCCGGTACATCCAGGTGATCCGCCAGAGCCAGCGTCTGGAACACGGTTTCGATCCCGGCACGGCGCGCGTCCAGCGGTCCGTCGAAATGCACCGGTTTACCGTCGAAGATGACCTCGCCCCGCGTGCGTTGTTCGACCCCGGTGATCTGACGGACGAAGGTGGATTTTCCCGCCCCGTTGTCACCCATGATGGCCACATGCTCGCCCCGGCGCAGCTCGAAATTCGCGCCTTCCAGCGCATGAACCCCGCCGTAGTGCTTGGTCAGGTCTACGGTCTTGAGAATAATATCGTCGTTCACGGCAGGTCCCTCCTCAAGCCTTGCTGCGTTGCCGGTACTGGTCAAGAATGACCGCCGAGATGATGATCGCACCCATCGCCATGAGCTGATACGAGCCATCGAGCTTGATATATGTGAACCCCGAGCGGATGACCCCAAGAACCATCGCGCCCAAAACCGTGCCGATGATCGAGCCGCGCCCCCCCTGCAGGCTGATCCCGCCAATCACAGCCATCGCAATCGCGAACAGCTCGTAGAATTCGCCCATACCAGCCTGCGCTGTCACCGCTTTTGAGCTCAGCACAATCCCGGCGAACGCCGCCAGTGTCGACGCAATCATGTAAACCATCACTTTGTGGCGTCTGACATTGATGCCGGACATCCGCGCCGCGTCTTCGTTGGACCCGATGGCATAGGTGTGTTTGCCATAGACAGTGTATTTCATGATCAGCTGAAAGACGATGGCAAGGAGCACAAACCACACGACCGGCATCATGCCCGAGCCAATCCAGGCGTAGCCTTCGGTCGGAAACGAGATCGGATTGCCGCCTGACCACCACAAAGCGATGCCACGGCAGACAAGGAACATACCGAGCGTGGCGATGAACGGAGGAATTCGGAAATAGGCAATAAACGTGCCGTTGATGAACCCGATAAACGCACCGAACGACAGCCCGATGACGACCGGAACAATAACCGGCAGGTCCATAGCCCAGCTGCCAAAGAGCGCCTTTGGGTTCGGGAATCCATTGACCAACTCTGTCTGAGCAAAGCTCATCGCGATCATGGCCGTGGCCGCGACAAGGGGGCCGGAACTGAGGTCGATGCCTGCTGTGATAATCACCTGTGTCACGCCAAGGGCGATGATGCCGATAATCGCGACCTGCAAAATGATGATCTGCAGACGGGCTTCGTTGAAGATTGAATCAAACCGGTCCCGCGTGTCGAATAGGAAGCTCTGGTTGTTCATGTAGGGCAGGACCTGGCCCAGGATCTCAAAGATCACCACGATGATGATGAGCGCCAAGAAGATGTTCAGCTCGCTTGGCAAAGATCGTTTGGATTTGTCGTAGGTCAGCCCGCCAATGCCGTGGCTTGTATCTGCCATACTGTTCTCCCTGTCAGCGCGTTTGGGTGCGCAAGGCGGCGCAGTACGCCGCCTTGCTGTGTCAGATTCGGAAGAAGACCCTTAGTTCTTGTCCAGGAAGTCAGCCATGTTGTCCGGCGTCACCAGAACGAACGGGATGTAGACCTTCTGGTCGACTTTCTCGCCCGCAATCAACTTGAGCGCTGCGTCGATCGAACCGGTGCCCTGACCGACCGAGTCCTGGAAGACGGTGACGTCATAGTCGCCCGCAGCCATCGCCAGCAAAGCATCCTGCGACGCGTCGACACCGCCCACCTGCACGTCGGCCATGTCGATGCCAGCCGCTTTCATCGCCTGGATCGCACCAATCGCCATTTCGTCGTTGTTGGCCAGAACAAAGTCGAACGGCTCGCCCGAAGACAACCAGTTGGTCATGAGGTCTTGTGCCTCATCTCGCGACCAGTTTGCAGTCTGCTCGTCGATGATGGTCATGAAGTTGCACATGTCCATGCCGATCACGTCATGCACGTCTTTGGAGCGCTGAACCGCAGCCTGGTTGGACAACTGCCCATTCATCAGGTATCCGCGTGCGCCGCTGCCTTTGCCTTCGGCGCGGAGGTTCTTACAAACCTCAAATGCCGACAGTGTGCCGGATTCAATCTCGTTCGAGGCAACGAACGCCTGGGTCGGCGGCAGTTCATTCACGTTGTCCGGCTCGCGGTTGACGTAGACCAGCGGCGTGTCCCCTGCAGCGGCGGAAACGGCCGCACCGGCGGAGGTGTCCACGATGTTGACGATGATCGCGTCTACGCCCTGCGCCACAAAGTTCTTCACCTGGTCGATTTGCTTGGCCAAATCGTCAGACGCATCTTCCTGCTGATAAGTCAGGCCGTCGATCGTCTCGGCATATTCCATCATGCCGTTGCGCAGAACGGTCAGCCAGTTGTCGTCGAACCGGGAAAACGTCGCGCCGATTTCCTGCGAAAAGGCCGACGTGCCAAGCACGGACACCAGCGCTGTTGCTGCAAAAAGGGTCTTCTTCATCTGTTTGGTTCCTCCCAAATTGGTGCCGGCACACCGTGTTTACACCGGAGCCCCATTCGGGGCGGTTTGCCTTCACTCAGGCGGCTTCAGCCGCAAGCTGCGAAGAAATAAACTCGAATGAGTTGCGGATGGCCCGTTCCGGATCGCTCAGAGCATGGGTGAGCGGCGAGAAACACTCGTAGGAAATCGGCCCATCATAGCCTGCATCCAGCAGCGCCCGGATCTGGGCGACATTGCCCAGACGGTCCTTTTCATCCACCAGCACGCGATGCTCGTCTTCCATCTCATCGAGACCCAGCGCCGGGTCCACGACACCCGAAATGTGGACGATCCCGGTTTGCGTCGCATAGATCGGTCCACCGCCTGCAAGGGTGTGATGGAACGTGTCATGCACAATCTTGAAGACATGCGATGCATTCAGTGCATCGATGGTTTCGACAGCATCCTGTTTCGACCTCAAGGACGAGCGCGGAAAACCGAGCGGTTCCACAAGCGCAACAAGGCCCGCGTCTTCGAGCATCGGACGTATGTTCTTGAGCGCGATCCTCAGGTTGGCATGGCGCTCGCCATTGCCTGTTTCTGTGCCGTCATTCCGCGGGATCAGGCTGATCGTTTCCGCACCACAGGCCTGTGCCGTGGCTATCAATGCACGCACTTCATTGTGAATTGCGTCAGACCAACTGTTGAAGGGGTAAACCTGGCTCAGCCCCACAAGCCGCAGCCCCGCATCACGCGCCATTTTGCCCGCCGTATCCGGCGCAATCCCGTCAAACAAAGCGCGATCCAGGTCATTGCGTACTTCGACACCAACACAATCCAGCTGAGAGGCGAGGGTCAGAAACGCGGCATAATCCAACTGCGGAACTGTCATGTGATTGAGCGCGCGCTTCATCCCGATCACATCCTCCCAAATGCTTCCGCTGCCGTGACGCCGCGTTAGCTGGGACAGGATCAGTGATTCCGTCAATCATTCGAACGGCAGTTTACATCATATGTGATGTCTTTCTGCGGCCGCAAAATGATGTTTTTTCATCATCACAGAATCTCTGGAAGGATAATCCTCGGGTCCAGAAAATGCTGCTCGACCGATGTCGAGTTGGGGTCTGAGCAAGCCTTTATCGCCAGATCAATCATGCTCTGACAGACATCAGCCAGCGGTGTAGAGATCGCCATTTGCACATATCCATTCATCAAACCGGCCCGACTGTCCGAGGTCACTTCATTCACCACAAGGCGCACCTTCCCCGGTGGTCGCACCTCACGCAGTGCGGCTATGGCCCCTTCCATGCCTCCGCCCGCGATATAAATTCCGCGCAGGTCTGGATATCGCTCCAAAAGGCTCAGGGTCGCTTCATATGTCACTTGCCGGGTCTCGAGATTGACCAGAGTTTCAAGGGTCTCAAAACTCGGAGCATTTTCCCGCATGAACGCGCGAAACCCCACTTCGCGCAGGTCATGCCCATGCCAGCGATTGCCGCCGACAAAGATCGCAACACGCCCCGGCGTCGCGATCTGGGTGAGCATCCAGGCAGCCTGACGACCGACCTTCATGTTGTTTAAGCCTATGTAACTCCTGCGAATTCCCTGCGCAAAATCGTTGAGAAGCGAAAACACCGGAACATCTTTGGCCTTGAGGTCGGACACCACTTTATCAAGGCTTTGATGGTTCACCGCGACAGCCGCAACTGCATCGGCTTCCTGCCCCAGCTTTTGGAGTAACTCCGCAAATTCCGTTGGGCTTTGTGAGTTGGCAAAACGAATGATGGCCCTGCCGCGGATGTCACTACGCGCGGCAATGGCCCGCTCAATCTCGGTGCGGAAGGCCTGATAGAAGGGCTGTTTTTCCTTTAGCAGCAACACCCCGATACGGAGTTCCGGAACCGTTGCGTCCAGCCTGTGCTCCAGTACGCCACGTGCATGGTAGCCAACCTCACGCGCCGCATCGGCAATCCGGCGAAGCGTTTCCTCACGCACTTTCGCGCGTCCATTCAAAGCCCGATCTATGGTTGCCGTACTCAACCCCGAGACACGGGCCACGTCTTTGATGGTTGCTCTGCGCGCCATGACGCTTTCCCCTTGAACTGAATTATCAGTCCATCACAGATGATGTCTTTTCGGCAAGAAGACTTTTTTGAAGCAGTGATTTTTGCAACCTGTTGCAAAATCTTGCAACGCGCGGTCAAAATGCTGCAACCCAAAAGGACA
The DNA here is from genome assembly GCA_030431485.1 of Alphaproteobacteria bacterium. Lineage (GTDB taxonomy): Bacteria > Pseudomonadota > Alphaproteobacteria > Rhodobacterales > Rhodobacteraceae > Marivita. The sequence continues at coordinate 19,479 of JAUIIR010000001.1, read as the reverse complement.
ACCTATCCATGCCCATCACTCTTCAGGACGTTGCAACCCGCGCGGGTGTGTCGAAATCCGCCGTGTCGCGAACCTTTACGCCGGGCGCATCGGTTTCGGCCAAGACCCGCGCCAAGGTCGAGGCGGCGGCGAAAGAGCTGGGCTATATGCCGAACGTATTGGCCTCAAGCCTGACCACCGGGCGCACGGCACTGGTCGGGCTGATCTCGAACAACTTCACCAATCCCTACTTCCTCGAGATCTTCGATCTTTTCACCCGCGCACTGCAAGAGGCGGACCTGCGCCCCTTGCTGATCAACCTCAGCGCCGAGGAAGACGCCAGCCGATCGCTGTCGATGCTTCAACAATACAACGTGGACGGGGTGATCGTCGCATCCTCGACCCTGCCACCGGATTTTGCCAAAGTGTTCCACGACGCTGGCATCCCAGTCGTGCACGCCTTTGGTTGGTCCTCGGACACGCCGCAAACGGGCCGCGTGAGCATTGACAACACCGAGGCAGGCCAGATGGCTGCCGTGACACTGATCGAACGCGGCTACCGGAGCGTCGGTTTTCTTGGTGGTCCGCAAAATGCGGCGACAACCTCGGACCGTTTGCACGGGTTTCGGGCAGAGCTTTCGGTCCACGGGCTGTCCCCGGAAATCCAGTTCGCCACGGCGTATTCCTACGATGCCGGACGTGTTGCGATGGCCCGCGCCCTCGATTCAGCCCCGTCGGTCGAAGCGTGGTTCTGTGGCGACGATGTGATCGCAATCGGTGCGATGGATGCCGCCGCGGCAATGGGGCGACGCATTCCAGACGATCTTGGATTGATCGGGTTGAACGATATGCAAATGACCGGCTGGGACCGCATCGGGCTGACGACAATCCGACAACCCGCTCAGCACATTGTTTCCGCTTCGGTGGACCTGATCCGCAAAGGCATCGCCGATCCGGCGACGCCTCCACAAAATGTCATCCTGCCCTGCACTCTGGTAGAGCGCAGCACATTGCGCACGAAGCCTTAGCCCCGGAACATCGGCGGGCGGGCATCGACCCACGCACCCTGCGCCTTGCCGCTTTCGGCCACTGCGAACACAGCCGCCATCGACCGCAATCCGTCTTCCGCGCGCGGATAAAGGTTCGCCGCCGCGTCCATCGGCCGCCCCTCTTTTTCCGCTCGGATCGCTTCGGCCAGATCGGCGTAGATGTTGGCAAAGGCGAGCGGCATCCCTTCTGCGTGACCGATGGTGACACGGCTGGTGCGGTCAGCCTCGGGCGAGAGGTTCGCCTCGCCGCGTTCGATCACCTGCAACCGCTGACCAAGCGGCATCCAGTAGAGCTGGTTCGGCTGTTCCTGCGCCCAGCGCAACCCGCCCTTTTCGCCGAAGATCTGGATCGACAAACCGTGCTGGTTGCCCAGCGCGATGGACGACGTCCAGAGCCGCCCCACGGCGCCGCCATCAAAGCGCAGGTTCAGCATGGCGTCATCTTCCAGCACGCGGCTTTCGATACAACTCACCGTGTCTGCGCTCAGCCGGTCGACCTCCTGCCCGATCACGAAGGACGCCATATGCAGCGCGTGGATGCCGCAATCGGCGAACTGCGCGCTGACCCCCGCCTGTGCCGGATCGTACCGCCAGCGCACACGCGGATTGTCGGCATCGGCGGCATCGGCGTGATGGCCATGGGCAAACTCGGCCTTCACCAGCCGGATGCGCCCCAGATCGCCCCGCGCCACCATCGCGCGCATGTGGCGGACAAGGCTGTATCCCGTGTAGCCGTAGTTCACCGCACAGATGCGCCCGACGGATTTGGACAGGCGCAAAATCTCTTCGCCTTCTTCGACCGTCATGGTCATCGGCTTTTCGCAAAGCACGTGAAACCCGGCTTCAAGAAAGGCTTTAGTGATCTCGAAATGGGTCGCATTGGGCGTGGCAACCGTGACCAGATCAACCCGGTCGTCGCGCCCCTTCTCGCCCTCCAGCATTTCGCGCCAACTGCCATAGGCACGGTCTTCTTCCAGACCCAACCGCTTACCATAGGCACGACCTTCATTTGGCCGGTGATCGAGCGCACCCGCCGAAAACTCGAAATGCCCGTCAAGCCCCGCGCCCAAGCGATGCGCCGGGCCGATCTGGCTGCCTTCACCGCCGCCAATCATACCCCACCGAAGCTTAGTCATTCTGTTCGTCCTTTCGTGAAAGCCCCTGACCCTGTGCCCGGATCAGAAACCGATAGAAGTAAGGTATTCGCGGTTCGCCCGCGCATCATCGATGGGCCGCACGTCAAGCGTTGGATCGCAGTCCTGTTCGACCGTGCACCACCCATCAAACCCGGCATCAACAAGCACCTTGCGCACCGCTGGGAAATCGACATCGCCCTGACCCAGATTGCAGAAAATGTCCTGCCCACAAGCCTTGTAGAAATCGGTGCGATTGGCGACGACATCCGCTTTCACCGCAGGGTCGATGTCCTTGAAGTGCATGTAGGAAATCCGTCCCATGTGCCGCTGCATGAAGGCCACCGGATCAAACCCGGCATAAGAATGATGGCCGGTGTCGAAACAAATCTTCAGCAGGCTGTCATCGACCTCGTTCAAGAGCCGTTCAAGTTCCGGCTCGAAGTCGATGAAGCCGCCGGCATGGGCATGGATCGACGGGATCAGACCGTGCTCTTCAGCACCAATCTTCGCCGCCGTCTCAATGCGCTGCACAAAGGAGCGCCATTCGTCTGCGCCCATCTGCTCGGCCTCATCAGCGCGACCGGCTGTGGGCGCACGGCGCGGCGAGATGGAGTCGATCAGAACAAAGTGCTGCGCGCCGTGCGCCGCCAGTGCCTTAGCCGTGCGATTCACGCCGTCCAGCACGTCGTCCCACTTGTCGACATCATGGAACGGGCGGAACACGACGCCGCCGATCAGTTCTATGCCAAATTCGGAAAGCGCCTCGCCCAGCTCCACCGGGTCTTCGGGCATGAAGCCCACCGGCCCCAGTTCGATGCCGGTATAGCCCGCCTCTGCGCAGTCGCTCAGAACCTGCCGCCACAGCGGGTTGCGCGGATCGCCTGCGAATTCGACACCCCAGGAACAGGGGGCATTGCCGATGCGGATGGTCATTCTGTGGTCTCCTGAACGTCGCTGATGTTTATCCATCCGCCCCCATTTGCAGAGGCGTGAATGGCTTCGATCACCTCGGCTACCGCAAGCCCGTCGCGGAAGGTGGGCCACACGGCCTCTCCGGTTTGGATGGCGGTGAGGAAGTCCTTGGCTTCGATGATGATCTGGTCCTGATAGCCCGTGCCATGCCCCGGCCCCTGGCAGAACGGCAGATAGTCGGGATGCGCAGGCCCGGTCAGGATTTTGCGGAACCCGCGCGTCGCTTCCGGCCCTTCGGCCAGATAGAGCCAAACCGCGTTCTGGTCTTCCTGATCGAACCGGATCGCGCCCTTCGTGCCGGTGATCTCATAGGCGTAGCCCATCTTGCGACCCGTCGCGATGCGGCTGGAATAGATGTGCCCCATCACGCCCGAGGCAAAGCGTACCATGATCTGAGCGTGATCGTCATTGTCGACAGTGCCACCGGGGCGTTTGCTGTGCACGGTTTCGAGATCTGCACAGACCTTGGCCACCGGCCCCATCAGCGCCAGCGCGGCGTTGATCGGATGTGGGGCAAGATCGCCCATATTGCCATTCGCCAGCCCAGTGCAACGCCAGTTGAACGGGGCCGTCGGGTCGGACAGGAAATCTTCGGTATGTTCGCAGCGGAACCATGTCACATCGCCGATGGTGCCTTCGGCCAGAAGCTGGCGCACGAACTGACTGGCCGGGGTGCGGATGTAGTTGAAGCCGATCATGTTCGGCACACCCGCCGCTTCGGCCGCTTTGACCATAGCGCGGGAGTCTTCCAGAGTGTCTGCCAAGGGCTTTTCGCAGAGCACCGGCTTGCCCAGCGCGATGGCCGCTTCGGCAATGGCGCGGTGCGTGTCCTGCGGGGAGGCAATGACGATGGCCTCGACCTTGGGATCATCAACCAGCGCCTGCCAGTCGGCGGCGGCACGGTTGAAGCCAAAGGCGGCGCGGTAGCGTTCCGCGCTTTCAGGCGCCGAGGCCGCAATCATTTCCAGTCTGGGGCGCAGAGGCGTGTCGAATACGGCAGCCACCGAGGCCATGGCGACAGCATGCGCCTTGCCCATATAGCCCCCGCCGATGATCCCGATTCCGATCTCGGACATGGCTTCCTCCCTGCATCTTGCAACCGGTTGCAAAATCTGTATCGTCAGCGCGAAACCGGTGCAACTCAAATTGCGTGAGACCATGAAAGATCTGGCCCGACTGCACGGCAAAGGCTTCCTCGTCATCGGACGCGCGGGGATGGATTTCTACGCCGACCCGCCCGGAACACGGCTGGAAGACGCGGTTCAATTCACCGCCGCTTTGGGGGGATCATCCGCCAATATCGCAGCGGGGCTGTGTCGCTTGGGCTGCGATGCTGCGCTGGTCACTTGCGTGTCGGACGATGCAATCGGGCGTTACTGTCTGAAACAACTGGACAATTACGGGATTGACCGCCGCTATGTCCGGTCAGTCGGCGGCGAGGCGCGCAATTCGCTGGCGGTGGTGGAGACGCGGCTGGAGGACACGCAATCGGTGATCTACCGCAACAACGCAGCAGACTTTGCGATGACGATTCAGGACGTCGAGGCCCTGCCCTATGCCGGGTTTTCGGCACTGATCACCACGGGCACGGTGCTGGCGGCAGAACCGTCGCGCAGCGCCACGTTCTATGCGTTCGAGCGTGCCAACGCCGCCGGGATGCCAGTGATCTTCGACGTGGATTACCGGCCATACTCCTGGGCCTCGGCGCAAGAGGCGTCTGACGTCTATTCCCGCGCCGCGGCGCTTTGTGACATTGTTATCGGCAATGACGTTGAGTTCGACTTCATGGCCGGAGCCGAAGGCCAAGGGCTTGATAAAGCACGTTCTTTAATCGGCGATGGCGCGCAGATTGTGGTCTACAAGATGGGTGAGCTGGGCGCGATCACCATCACACCCGAGGGCGAGACGCGCACCGGCATATTCGAAACCCAAGCACTCAAACCGACCGGCGCTGGCGACAGTTTTATGGCTGGCTTTCTGGCCGCTTTGTCCGATGGTGAACCAATTGCGGACGCGGTGCGCCAAGGCTCTGCCGCCGCCGCAATTGTCGTGTCTCGCATGGGCTGTGCGCCTGCCATGCCAACACCTGACGAACTTAAAGACTTCATGGCGCGTGCCGACATGCGTTCTGCCTGAAAGGAAGCCCAATGCACATCCCTCCCCATGACAACGGCAACAAGCCCATCGTCGATGTTGATCACCCGCTGGTGCCGCTCAACTACTTCAACATAGTAAAGCTGAAACCGGGTGAAACGTACGATTACACGCTCGAAGCGTACGAAACCTGCATCGTGCCCGCGACCGGGACGGTCACAGTGGAAACCGCGGGCGAGACCTTTGCCGATATCGGCCATCGCGGCGAGGACGTCTGGGATGGCGACCCCGAAGGCGTCTATGTGCCCACCAACAGCGGTGCCCGGGTCACCGCACGGACAGAGACCGAGGTGTTCATCGCCGGTGCAAAATTTGCAACAACTTTGCAACCCTTTGCAGTCCGAAAAGACGATCTCGATCTGGTTCAATACGGCAGCGACGACACCAAGACTCATCGCAAGATCAAGCACATCCTCGGGGCCAATCACCATGACCGTGTCGGGCGGTTGTTGGTGTCGGAACTCTTCACCGTCGGCGCGGGCGGCTGGTCGGGATTTCCCTCGCACAAGCATGACACGGATCGCCGGGATGGCCCCGGGGAGGACATGACAGAGACCCGGCATGACGAGACCTACAATTTCCGCTTCAAGCCGAATTACGGCTCGGGCCTGCAGATGCTCCAGCGTGTCGACAACGAGCCGGGGGATGCATATCACATCATGGACGGGTCGACGGTGCTGATCGACAAGGGCTATCACCCCTGCTGCGCGCTGCCGGGATACGAGATGTATTACTTCACCATCCTTGGCGGTTTGTCGCAAAGATCGCTCAAGCAGTATTTCCAGCCGACCCACGCCGAGCAACTACACACGATCCCCGGCATCATGGACATGGTGGCCAAGTTCAAATGACCCGCGCAACGCTGGCCGAGGTGTTGCAGCCCGCCCTGCGGGATGGATACGCGGTGGCGGGGTTGGTCTGCCTTGGCTGGGAGGACGCCCGCGCCTATGTCGCCGCCGCTGAGGCCGAGGACGCGCCGGTGATCCTTCAGGCCGGTCCGGGCGCACGGGCTCATATGCCCCTACCCGTCTGGGCGGCGATGTTTCATGCGCTGGCGGACGGGGCCTCCGTTCCGGTCGTTTCGCATCTGGACCACGGCACCAGCGTTCAGGACTGCGCAGAGGCGATTGCGCTGGGATTTACATCGGTCATGTTTGACGGCTCGCGCCTGCCTTTGGAGGAGAATATCGCGCAGACCCGAGCCATCGTTGAGATGGCACACAAAGCAAGCGTGTCCTGCGAAGGAGAGATCGGATTTGTGGGCTACGCCGAGGGCGCATCTTCGGAAGGCACGGACCCGGATGAGGCCGCACGCTTTGCAGCCGAGACAGGCGTCGATGCGATGGCAGTGTCGATCGGCAATGTGCACCTGCAAACCGACCAATCGGCAGAGATTGACCGCGACCGGCTTGCGAGGATTGAAGCGAAAACGCATGTGCCGCTGGTGATCCACGGCGGGTCAGGTCTACCGCATACCTTGCGAAGCGACCTCGCTCGAAAAAGCAAAATCTGCAAGTTCAACATCGGTACTGAATTGCGCATGTCATTCGGTGCGGCCTTGCGCCAAACGTTACAGGACCACCCCGAGACCTTCGACCGCATCAGCATTCTGAAAGAGGTCGAAGCCCCTCTGACAGAACGCGCTCGACACGTGATCCGAAGTTTGAGACCTTAGAGACCCTTCACGCCTCTCGTTCCCCGGAATACAGGACATAGAGCTCTCTTGACGTTCAGAGTGCTTTTTGAAGGGCCTGCCTTCTAAAATTTATACCAAAAGTGCCGTTGTGCAGTTCTCATGGGACTCCTTGAGAAAGCGCGCCAATGGCCACCTATTTTGTTACCGCGTCCAATTGGAACTCCAGCTCTTTCTGGTCCAGCATTCTTCAATTTGGTCCTGGTCATACGCTGGACTTCACAGGATTGCCGTCCACGTTTACCGTCAATTTTGACGCCAATTTAGGTTTGGCGTCGATCAGTGATGGAACCACAACCTTTTTCATCGCTGACAGCACCTACGGTGGAACCGCTGACGCGTCTCTGGGCGGCAGCACCAGTTGGGATTATTTCACATCGCTACTGCTCAATGACGGAGAAAATATCGTCATCACCGGACCGGCGAGTGATTTCATCAGAGCGGAAGCGGGCAACGACCTGATCAATTCCGGCGATGGGAATGACACGATCTATGGAGGCACCGGCGATCTCTTGGCCCCCAATACGGCCAGCGGAGACGATACAATCTTTTCCGGCACCGGTGCCGACATTGTCCGAGGCGAAGACGGAAACGACTTCATATACGGCGAAGCTGGAAACGACACCCTGAGCGGTAACAAGGGTGACGATCTACTATCCGGTGACTCAGGCGCCGACATTCTGACCGGCGGCCAAGGCTCTGACACCATCTCCGGTGGCCTCGACAACGACATGATCCTCGGGGATGGCCAGAGCTACGCCGTTTCGTCATATGCCTCTGCCTTCAGCATTCTACCAACGACGCTTTCGGTGACCAACAGCGCGGATGGTCCGATTTCTCTTTGGTGGATCGACCAACTGGGCAATCTGCAGTTCTACCAGACCATTCAACCCGGCGACACGGTCAATCAGTCTACCTTTGTCGGGCACAACTGGCTGCTGCGAGACGAAAACAACTACTTCCTTGAACTGATCGAGGTCAATGGAACCACATCGGTCACCTATGGCGCGGAAAGCCTGAACGACAGCCTTGATGGCGGCGAAGGTGCCGACACGCTGATGGGCCAGTTCGGCGATGACACGATCACCGGTGGGCTCGGCAATGACCAACTGACGGGCGGTTCGGGCAACGATACGTTCGTCTATGTCGCCGGAGATGGTTTTGATACGATCACCGATTTCAATGCCGGAAACACTGGCACGCTGATCGATGGTGATTTCAGAAACAACGACAGTATTGACCTGTCGGCCTTCTACGACACGCTTCTTGAGTTGCAGGCTGACTTCGACGACGACGGTATCCTGAACCAGTCAAATGACGGTGTTCTGGGTGTCGATTATTCGAACAACACGAGTTTTAGCAGCGGCGGGCTTGTCTTCTCGGGTATTACCGACAGTGTCGCTTCGTTCACTGTCGAAAATACCGGAGTTGTCTGTTTCGCGGCTGGCACGCAAATTCTGACCGAGTACGGCGCGCGGCCCATTGAAACTCTGCAGGCTGGCGAGCGGATCGTCACACGAGACAATGGAGTACAACCCCTTCGCTGGGTCGGTTCGAGGCATCTTGATTCGGCAAGCCTCGAACGGTCACCCAAGCATCGTCCGATCCTGCTGGCCCCACATCTTACCGGTGGGCACGCGCCTCTTATCGTCTCTCCGCAGCATTGTGTTCTGTTCCAAGTGGATGGCGAAGAAAAACTGGTTCGGGCAACCCACCTTGCCCGCATGCAAGGTGGCGCTGCGCGTGTGATGCAAGGCTGTCAGCAGGTGACCTACTACCATCTCATGTTCGACGCGCATCAGATCGTCTTTGCCAATGGCGCGCCTACGGAAAGCTTTTTTCCGGGCAGTTATGCGCTCTCATCCCTGTCCGATGCGTCCAGACGGGAAGTGTTTGCCCTGTTTCCAAAGCTGCAGCGTTCCGATGCGGAATCCAGCTACGGAAAGCAGGCACGTCAGGTCACGCGATTTGCAGAGCTCCCCAGGCATTTAAAAGATCTCGCCCGACCAGAGCACAAATGGTTCTTTCACAGTTCGCTGCCGCCCCAGAACACAAATCGGCATCCCACGGTGTATCGCATGTCGTCATGACGTCTGGATCGCAGTCCGGTCGATTTTCAACGCCTTGATCCGGGAATACAGCGTCGTTGGTTGCACATCGAGGAGCGAGGCGGCACCTGAGGGGCCAGAGACGCGCCCGCCTGTTTCCCTGAGTGCGGCAATTATATTGCGTCGCATCATCTCTTGCATCTCGGCCTCAGTGCGCACAACCGAAGTGCTTGGCGAGGCAACCTGCCCCCCGCCGCCAAGCTCCAGAACCAGCTTCCGGTCGCGCGACACGATGGCGGCGCGTTCAATGACATTATGCAATTCGCGCACATTGCCCGGCCAGTGATAAGCCTGCATCTGCTTGACCACTCGTTCTGTCAGCACTGGCACCGGGCGGCCATGCCGACGACAGGCGAGCTTCAGAAGATGGGCCGCCAGCAAGGGAATATCTTCCAGCCGATCCCTAAGCGGCATGCAGGAAATCGGAAAAACGTTTAGGAAGAGATACAGGTCTTCGCGGATACGGTTGCCCGAGCGGGTATCGGTCGGTGCCTGCGTTGTCGCGGCGATCACGCGTATGTCGAGCGGTTTTTCCCGCGTGTCTCCCACCCGCGTGACGGCGCTTTTTTGCAGCGCATGTAACAGCTTGCCCTGAATCTCAAACGGCAGTTCCTCAACATCATCCAGAAAAAGCGATCCACCATGCGCCAGTTCGAGCTTTCCGGGTTTGTCGCGTGTGGCGTTCGGTCCCGCTCCACGCAGTTGGCCAAAAAGCTCTGCCTCAACGTCTTCGGGTGCAACTGAGCCACATTTGAAATGGATGAGCGGTCGTCGGGACCGGGGGCTGGCCTTGTGGATTTCCGTTGCAACCAGCGCTTTGCCCGTGCCCGCTTCGCCGGTGATGAGAACAGTGGCGTCGGTACCCGCCACAAGGTCGATCCGCGTCACGATCTGACGCACAGCGGGCGAACTGCCGATGATGTCATGGTGCGCGCGTTCTGAGCTGATTGCTTCTTGCAGGTATTCGTTCTCTTGCTCCAGCCGATCCCGCAGCGCGGCGACCTCATCCAGAGCCTCGCGCAACTTGCGTTCACCTTCTTTGCGTTCCGTGATGTCTCGAAAGATGACCACGGCCCCCGCCAGAACCTTCTGATCGTAGATCGGCGTCGAGACATATTCGACGCGGATCGGTTTGCCGTCCTTGCGCCAGAACACTTCATCTTCGATCCGGTGCACCTGCTCAAAGCGGAATGACCGATAGATTGGGCATTCGTGCGACGGATAGGCCTCACCGTTGAGGTGATGGTGGTGGATCATCGAATGGATGTCTTTGCCCAGCAGGTCCTGTGTGGTCCAACCCAGCATCTCCTGAGCAGCGCGATTGACGAATGTGGTCTTACCATCCGCGTTCACTCCGTAGATCCCCTCACCCGCCGCATTCAGGATCAATTGGTTCTGCCGCTCCAGTTCCGCAAAAAACCCTTCGGCGCGCTTCCATTCAAGGAGCCCGGCGCGATGCAGTTCCGCTGCCTCGGCCAGTTCCGTGCGTTTTTCGAATGCATCGAGATCCGTAAAGCTCAACAGCAGGTAGCCCGGTTTTGCAGGAACACCGCGCGCCCGGATCTCGCAGCGCACAGCGACGTCGTCTGAGGTGCGTAACGGGACGTCTCGCGTCCACGACTCTCCGCGATGATCCACCTCACCGACAAAAACCACAAATTTTGCCAATGCCGCCCCAAGAAACGTCGAAAACCGCAAGTTTGGGTCGCGGTAATTGGTGATGCCGAACAACGCCGCTGCAGCGTCATTGAGGCCGGCAATCCTGTCTTGTGTGGTGTCCAGCAAAAGCGCCGCGTCCGGAAACGCAGCCAGAAGGGAATCGGTGTCTTGATCGGTGTCCAGCATGTGACCCAAGCTACCGCTGCGGCGCAGCGCGGTCTAACGAAATATCGTAATTTATGATATATCGTAATTTTTTGTTACCCCTAACGCAATATAACGTACTGTAAATAATATAAATTATTACCATGCCCAAATTTTTTGCACCCGGTTTTTCACACCGAACCATCCTGTCAGGATAGCCGCAACGACACGGAACACACATCAGACAGGGGACTGCACATGACGATCAAAAGCCTAGGAAATCCGTTCTCAGTAGACACGGACCTTCGCCACGGCGCAGATTGCAGCTGCGACAGCTGCGCAGCCGGTCACAGCCACACACACAGTGCAAAGGACGTCGATCCGACCAAGATGTCATCCGAAGAGATGATGGAGCGCGCCGTTGAAAGCGCGATCGTTCGCTCTGTGTTTGGTCAAAGTGACATCGGGCGCCGTTCCTTCATGGGTATGTTGGGCGGAAGCACTGTTGCGGCGGCGTTGGCCTCAGTCTTCCCGATGAACGAAGCAAAGGCGGCAATCCTCGACAACTTGGGAACACCGGAAAAGACCGATCTGAACATTGGCTTCGTACCAATCACATGCGCCACGCCGATCATCATGGCGCAACCGATGGGATTTTATGAACGTTATGGCCTGAATGCTCAGGTCATCAAGACAGCAGGTTGGGCCGTGGCCCGCGACAAGTCACTGTCTGGTGAATACGATGCGTCCCATATGCTGACACCGATGCCGCTGGCGATGACGCTCGGAGCGGGGTCTGTGGCCACACCTTACATCATGCCGGCCGTTGAGAACATCAACGGTCAGGCCATAGTTTTGTCCAACGAACACCTCGACAAACGCGACCCGAAACAGTGGAAAGGCTTCACCTTCGGCGTGCCGTTCGAGTATTCGATGCACAACTTCCTGCTGCGCTACTACGTTGCAGAATTCGGCCTCGACCCGGATGTCGACATCCAGATCCGCGTTGTGCCGCCGCCCGAGATGGTCGCCAACCTCCGCGCCGGCAACCTCGACGGCTACCTGTCGCCCGACCCGTTCAACCAGCGTGCCGTCTGGGAAGGCATCGGCTTTATCCACATGCTGACCAAGGACATTTGGGAGGGCCACCCCTGCTGTGCCTTTGCTGCGCCGCTGTCCTTCGCGACCGAGTTGCCCAACACCTATGGCGCGCTGCTCAAGTCGATCATCGACGCGACGCAATACGCCTCAAACCCAGACAACCGGAAAGAAATCTCCGAGGCCATTGCACCGACAAATTACCTCAACCAGCCCGTGCCGGTGATCGAGCAGGTTCTGACCGGCACCTTTGCCGACGGGCTTGGCGAAGTGCAGCAAGTCCCGGACCGGATCGACTTTGACCCGTTCCCCTGGCACTCGATGGGGGTCTGGATTCTGACGCAGATGAAGCGGTGGGGCTACATCGAAGGCGATGTCGATTACAAAGCCGTGGCCGAACAGGTCTACCTTGCCGCCGACGCGAAGAAGGTCATGGAAGACTTGGGCTACGAGGCGCCGGACGTCACCTACAAGTCGCACACGATTATGGGCAAGACATTCGACCCGGCAGAACCCGAAGCGTATGTCGCCAGCTTCCCGATCGGAAAGGGCTGATCCATGTTGGACAGTCTTTCGATCAACAAGCGCGCCGCGATCTTGTCGATTGTCATGCTGGTGGTTGGCCTCCTGATCTGGGAGGCCGCCATTCCGGCGCAGAAGGCCGCGAGCGAACTTACCGAATACGAGCGCCTCACAGGTGGGGGCGCGCAGAAAGCCGGTGTGCCCCCGCCCAGCCAGGTCTTGGCAAAAGCTTGGGAACAGCTGAGCAATCCGTTTTACGACGCTGGTCCTAACGATAAAGGGATTGGTATCCAGATCGGGTATTCAATCTACCGTGTGTTGACCGGGTATTTCCTTGCTGCGCTGGTCGCCATTCCGTTGGGCTTTCTCATCGGCATGAGTCAGGTCGCCTACAAGGCGTTCAACCCGTTCATCCAAGTGTTGCGCCCGATCTCTCCGCTGGCTTGGATGCCGCTTGCACTGTTTATCATTCAGGACTCTGAGGCGTCTGCCATCTTTGTGATCTTCGTCTGTTCGATCTGGCCTATGCTGCTCAACACGGCGTTCGGCGTGGCCGGGGTGCGCAAGGACTGGGTGAATGTCGCCCGCACACACGAACTCGGCGCATTCAAGACCGCGTTCACCGTGATCCTGCCCGCTGCCGCCCCTACGATTGTGACAGGCATGCGCATTTCCATCGGCATTGCGTGGCTGGTCATTGTTGCGGCTGAGATGCTCGTCGGTGGAACCGGCATCGGGTACTACGTCTGGAACGAGTGGAACAATCTCGACCTGACCTCAGTCATCTTTTCAATCCTCATGATCGGCGTCGTCGGCATGTTGCTGGACTCAGCCTTTGGCGTCCTGCAGCGCGCGGTCGCTTACGCCGAATAAGGAGACACCCCATGGCGAAACCTTTTCTCAGTATCGAGCGATTGACCCAGCAATACCCGGATGGCCAGGGCGGCACGATGACCGTCTTCGAAAACGCCAGCTTCGGGATCGAGAAAGGCGAATTTGTCTGCATCCTCGGCCATTCTGGCTGCGGCAAGTCGACAATCATGAACATCCTTGCCGGTCTGGCCGACCCCACGTCGGGCGTGGTCAAAATGGACGGGTTCGAGGTGTCTGGCCCGTCTCTGGACCGGGGAGTGGTATTCCAGAACTACTCGCTTCTGCCTTGGCTGTCGGCGCTGAAGAACGTCACCTTTGGCGTCAAAGCCCGCTATCCCGACTGGTCCGCCGAAAAAGTCGAGGCGCATGCCCGTGACTTTCTGGCTAAGGTTGGCCTTGAGGGGGATGTGGTCCACCGAAAGCCGAGCCAATTGTCCGGCGGCATGCGTCAGCGTGTGTCCATTGCGCGGGCCTTTGCCAACCAGCCGAAGCTGTTGCTTCTGGATGAACCTTTCGGTGCGCTGGATGCGCTGACGCGGGGGACCATTCAGGAAGAGCTGCTGAAGATCTGGGGCGGCACGGAACAGACCGTGTTCATGATCACCCATGACATCGACGAGGCGATCCTGCTTGCAGACCGAATCCTGCTGATGACCAATGGGCCGTTCGCGCGCGTGGCCGAGTCGGTTGAGATCACCATCCCGCGTCCGCGCAGCCGGACCGAGATTGTCGAACATCCGAATTACTACGCCATCCGCAACCATCTGGTGCAGTTCCTTGGTCAACGATCAAAAGAACTCGCCGGTAAGCAGAGCAGCGATGCAGAGCAAACGCCTGAAACTGTCCGGATCGACAAGACAACGGCCGAGGAAGAACCCAGCGCACCGCCGCCCTTGCGGGCGGTAAACGACTGACTTCGGGCGGCACGCAGATGACACATCAAGAGAGCCCACGCGCGCCCCTGCCCCCGTTCACATACGAGGACGCTGTCCAAAAGGTGCGCATGGCAGAAGATGCGTGGAACAGCCGCGATCCATCCAAGGTGGCTTTGGCCTACACGCGGGATACACGCTGGCGCAATCGGGACACGTTCCTGAACGGGCGCGCTGAGGTCGAAGCGTTTCTGACCGCCAAATGGGCCAAGGAAAACTGCTATCGCCTGATCAAGGAGATCTGGGCCCATGACGGCAACCGGATCGCAGTGCGCTTTTGCTACGAGTGGCAAGACGACGCCGGCCAGTGGTACCGTGCCTACGGCAACGAAAACTGGGAGTTCGACGCGCTTGGCTACATGGCGGTCCGTCATGCGTCGATCAACGATGTGCCGATCTCTGAAGCAGACCGGATGTTCCACTGGCCGCAAGGCCGGCGCCCTGACGACCATCCCGGCCTGACCGAGCTTGGGCTTTGACAGACAACATTGGAAGACGACACAGGAGGAAACCAAAAATGAAAGACAATTACGAGGTGCCAGTCATGATGACCAAGGAAGACGTGACGATGATGATCCTGTCCGCGAAAAAGCAGGCAGGTATGACATGGGAGGGCATCGCCGAGAAGATCGACATGTCTCCGGTCTGGACGCATTCGGCCTGCATGGGCATGAACGCCTTTCCCAAGGACAAAGCCGAGGCATTAGTCTCTGTGATGGGCCTGCCTCAAGAGGCTGCCAGCGTTCTGGAAGAGCCGCCCACCAAGGTCTGGGAGCAGTCCGTTCCAACCGATCCATGCATCTACCGCTTCTACGAAATCGTCGGCGTGTACGGACCGACGCTCAAAGCGCTGATCGAGGAAAAATTCGGCACCGGCATCATGTCCGCAATTGATTTCGATATGTCCGTGACACGCGTGCCGCACGAGAAAGGCGACCGCGTGAAAGTGGAGATGTCAGGCAAATACCTTGCCTACAACTCTTGGTAAGAGCAAAGACTTGTCAGCGGCACTTTAGAAACATTAACGGTACCCGGCGATAAACCGCCGGGTATTTATTATTTTCAATGTCTTGCAATTTTTTTCTAAAGTTAAGCATCAACATCAAACCGCCGCCTCAAGTGCAATCGCAATGCCTTGACCCACGCCGATACACATGGTGGCCAAAGCTTTCTGACCCGGGCGCAGATCAAGCGCGGCAGAACCGGTAATCCGTGCACCGGACATGCCCAGAGGGTGACCCAACGCGATGGCTCCTCCGTTGCGGTTCACCCGTGGATCATCATCCGCAATGCCCAATTGCCGAAGCGTCGCGAGACCTTGCGACGCAAAAGCCTCGTTCAATTCGATGACGTCGAAGTCGCTTTGCGTCAGCCCCAACCGAGCCATGAGTTTTTCCGATGCGGGCGCAGGCCCAATGCCCATAATGCGCGGCGCAACGCCTATGGACGCCCCGCCTAGAACCCGCGCGACAGGACGCAAGCCATGCGTCTTGATCGCGGCCTCCGACGCCACGATCAACGCCGCCGCGCCGTCGTTCACGCCAGAGGCGTTGCCCGCAGTGATCGTTCCGCCTTCACGCACAAAGGGCTTGAGCCGCGCCAGATCTTCCACGTTCGTCGCCGGCCGCGGGTGTTCGTCGGTCTCGACGATCACCGGATCGCCTTTGCATCGCGGGATGGTGACCGGAGTGATCTCTTGCGCCAAACGTCCACTGCTTTGAGCCGCCCCCGCGCGGTGTTGACTGCGCAGGGCAAAAGCATCCTGATCTTCGCGACTTATAGCAAACTCCTCAGCCACGTTCTCGGCTGTCTCGGGCATGGAGTCGATGCCGTACTGCGCTTTCAGGATTGGATTGACGAAGCGCCAGCCGATGGTGGTGTCGTGAACCTCGTTCTGCCGCGCAAAGGCCTGCTGTGCCTTGGGCATCACAAACGGCGCGCGCGTCATGCTTTCGACACCACCCGCGATCACCAGGTCCGCCTCACCTGCCTTGATTGCGCGAGCGGCGGCCAGAACCGCATCCATTCCCGAACCGCAAAGGCGGTTCATCGTCGTGCCCGGCACCGTTTCCGGATAGCCCCCCAAAAGAACCGCCATGCGCGCCACGTTGCGATTGTCCTCACCCGCCTGATTGGCACAGCCGAGGATCACTTCGTCGATGGCCGCCAGATCAAGGGATGGATTCCGCGCTGCGAGTGCTGCCAAAGGAACAGCCGCCAGATCGTCGGCCCGCACCGAGGCCAAGGCACCGCCGTAGCGGCCGATGGGCGTGCGGATGTAATCACAGATGAAGGCGTCGTGCATGGGGCGACTCCGGTTGGGTCAGTATCGATGCATATGGCGTCGAAACCGGTCCAAGATGCAAGTCAACCGTCGACACGTGCTCCGGGCGTGATCGTCGCGGGGGCCGCGTTCAGCGTCTCGATGGCGAACCCGGCGGCAGCCTTGTATTTCGCCATGAAATCCGCGCGTTCAGCAGCAGGGATTACCGCTTCGACATCTTCGAAAACACCGCCACAGCGTTCGTCCAGCAGATTGAGCAGTCCAAACGGACCTGCACCGCGATTGCGCAGCACCAGTTCCGACACCGGACCGCAGAGCTGAGCATCATAGGCTGCAAGCGCCGCCTCTGTCACACCATGCTCCAGCATCTTCGCACCGATCACCCGCGCGTCGACAATCGCCTGGCTCGCTCCATTCGATCCGGTCGGATACATCGCGTGCGCTGCATCCCCCATCAGCGCCACTGCGCCATCGACCCAGCTTGGCACCGGATCGCGGTCGATCATCGGGTTCACATAAGCGCAATCCGCACCGCGCAGCATCTCGGGCACGTCCAACCAGTCGTACCGAAAGTCCTCGAAATGGTGGATGAACTCCTCGATCTCAACCGGTTTGAACCAGCCATCCTGTTGCCAGCCAGCTGAATCGTCCATCGTCACTTCGGCGATCCAGTTGATGAGCGACATTCCATCAGCATCGGGCGCTGAGATCGGGTAGATGACCATCCGATGTCGATGTGTCCCCAATCCCACAAAAGACGAGTCTGTGCGCAACGGCTTGGCCCGCACCGTACCGCGCCACATCACCGCCCCGCCCCAATGGATCGGCGGCTGATCCGGGTACATCTGCGCGCGGATCGCGGAATGGATGCCGTCGGCGGCAATCAACAAACGACCGCGCTCAACCCTCTCGCCGTCAGACGTAACAACTCGCGCGGCAACGCCTGACCCGTCCCGCGCATAAGACGCGACCTTTGCGCCAAGATGCACAGCGTCGACCCCGGCCCGGTTGATCAACGTCTCGTATAGCAGCATGTGCATCTGCCCGCGATGCACTGCGTATTGCGGCCAGTTGTACCCTGCGCCAAGCCCTCGCGGCTCGGCATAAACCTCACGACCATTGAGACCGACCAGTGCCCATTCCTTGGCAGGAACACCGACACCGTCCAAATCCTCGGCAGAAAATCCCAGATCGAAAAGCTCTCGAACCGCATTGGGTTGAATGTTGATCCCAACACCCAAAGGCCGCATCTCTTTCGCCGCCTCGAACACTGTAAACGGCACGCCGATCTGGTGTAGGGTCAGCCCCACTGCCAATCCGGCGATCCCGCCGCCAGCGATCAAAACACGGTCTTCCGACATATCTGTCTTCCTTTTTGAACGGGTTTAGGCTGAGCACTGGTTCAGGACAACCGATCAGAGGTTCCCATACGCTCAATCTGCGCAACAAGCGTCGTGGCCACGTCCAGTGCGCGCCCGGCGGCCAGCGTCATCTGCGGCAACAACATCCACTCCAGCGTCCACGCCGCGCCAGACCGTTCTTGTTCGTGGATCATCGCATGATGCATGCCAGAGACCTGCGTCGCATTGAACCGCGCCAGAGTGACAAGCAGTTCTGCCAAAACAGGGTTCTGCTTATGCGGCATGGCCGACGACCCGCCGCCGCCTGCCAAGGTGATCTCGTCAATACCCTGTTGCGCCATCAGGCAGATGTCCTGTCCCATCTTGCCCAGCATCCCAGTGACCAGCGACAGAACCGAAGCTGCTTCGGCCATCCCGTCGCGCATCGCGTGCCAACTGCGGGGTGTTGATGCCAATCCCAGATCCTTCGCCACGGCAGCACATAGCGCATCTGCCCCAACGCCCAGCGCCGCACGATCTCCGGCGGCGCCACCGATCTGAACCAAAGCTACCCGTGGTCGTAAATGTGAAAGACGGTCATGATGCGCCAAGAGCGGCAAACGCCAAGTCTCGATCCGATCCGTCACAGAGATGGGCATCGCCGCCTGCATCCGGGTGCGCCCCATCATTGTTGAGCCGCTGAGACGGTCCTTCAGATCAGACAAACCGCTTTCAAGGACATGCACCCGCCGCTCCAAAACGTCGAGACTTTGGACCAGGGAAAGAACGGTCGCCGTGTCTATGACATCCTGCGACGTGGCGCCTTTGTGGATCGCCGTTGCTCCTGTCCGCGCCTTGAGCAGGCGAACCAAAGCCGGGACACACACCCCGTCTTGGGCTGTTCCTTCGTGCAATGCGCTCGGCATCAGTGTCAGGTCTCGTATGGCAGTTGCAGCGGCTGCACCCTCGCCTTCAGACCACAGGCCGGCAAGATGCCCATGCCGCGACCACGCGGCCTCAAACGCCAACATGGATGAAAGCTGCGCCTCGGCGGACCAAAGCGCAGCAATTACGTCATCGGCAAAAAGGCCCGACAACCAGGGATGGTCAAAGACACCTGTCATCACAGGTCAAGAAACACCGTTTCGCCCTCGCCCTGAAGCCGAATGTCGAACCGATAGGTGCCGTCGCCAGTTTTCTGGGCGATCAACGTATCCACACGCGGGCGTTGTTCGATGCGAGCCAGAAGCGGGTCGGCGCTATTATCCTCATCCTCAAAATAGATGCGCGTGTTCAGCCCGATATTGATCCCACGCGCCACGATCCAGAGCGAGATATGCGGCGCGAACATCTGTCCGTTCCGCCCTTTCACCGCGCCCGGTTTGACGGTGCGCAGGGTGAACTCGCCGCTGTCCTTGTCGGCGGCGAACCGGCAGAAGCCCGAGACCTTCGGATCGGCCCCGTCCTGCCCGGGATAGACACCCGCCGCATCGGCTTGCCAGCTTTCCAGCATCGCGTCGCGCATGGCCCAGCCTG
>JAUIIR010000038.1 GCA_030431485.1 Alphaproteobacteria bacterium | reverse complement strand
GCCAAGCCCCTGTTGCACTGGTCTTCGATTACGACGCTGCATGGGCGTGGGAGGTACAGCCACAGGGGCAGGGGATGGACTATTTCGGTCTGGTCTTCGACCTCTACCGCGCGTTCCGGCGGGCGGGCGTGACCGTCGACATCCTGCCGCCAACCCAACGCGATTTCACAGAGTATCGCGTCGTGGCTGCGCCCGGCATGATGACCATGCCGGATGACCTGAAGACCGCACTTTCGGAAAGCGATGCCGAGGTTCTGATCGGCCCGCGCTCGGCCGCCCGCGATGGTGACTTTACCATCCCCGTACCGCTGCCGCCCGCATGGCCGAGGCTGGACGTGACCGTATCGAGGTTGGAAACCCTACGCCCCGATATGCCCATCCCTGTGGCCGAGGGCGGGATGGTGAAGAACTGGTTCGAGCATTTGGAGGGTGGCGCCGAAACAGTCTTTGCAACAGAACAGGGTATGCCCGTGACCATGCGCTCCGGCAGGACCACCTATTGTGGCGGCTGGGGCGATGATGCATTTTTTGACCGTTTGGTAAAAAATCTTTGCGATCTAGCCGACGTGGACACCATAGCAATGCCAATGGGCGTGCGCCTGCGTGACACCGGGGCAGAGCGGTTCTGGTTCAACCACAACCCACACGACGTTGAGATCGCAGGAAAAATCTTAGGCCCGGCTGGCGTGATCCGAGATATGAAGGCTTAACCCATCAGTTCCATCAGATGCGCAGCCGATCCGGTCAGGGCGGCGTAATCGTCATCGACCAAATGCACCGGGAACTGTTCCATGAACTCGGAAAACCGTCCCTTGTCGTAGAACGCTTCGCGGAACCCGAGCCGTTCCAGATGCGGGGCAAAATGTCGGGCCACTCCGCCGATCAGGTAGATGCCGCCAAAGGGCAAATGGACCAGCGCCAGATTGCCCGCCGCGCGGCCCATCATGCGGATGAACATCCGAGCAGCCTCTTCCGCGATCTTGCTGGAGCCATCGTTCACCGCCTGCATGATGCCGCCCGCATCCAGCGGCGCATCCACCCCCGCCTCGTCGCACAGCCATTCGTAGACCCGTTCGAATCCCCGTCCGGACAGAACGTCCTCAAAGCCCGGCGTGCCGTGTTTCTTGGCGATCCAGTCCAGCAGGCGCAGCTCATCACTGTTCTGTGCGGGCAAGGAGACGTGACCGGCCTCCGACGGCGGCACCAAGGTGCGCTCGTCCAGACGGTAGACCGCCGCCGCGTTCATGCCTGTGCCAACACCGATCACCAGCCGCGCGGCATGATCCCCGGCTTTGTGACCCGGCAGGATGGTCTGCAAGACATCTGGCGTCAGGTGGTCTAGCGCGTGGCCCTGGGCTTGCAGGTCATTGAGCACGGCAACCGTCTTCGCACCCGTCGCCTCGGCCACCGAAGCACGGTCGACGGTCCAGCTCAGATTGGTCAACTCGCCAACGCCATCACGCACGGGCCCCGCCATCGCGACGCAGGCCGCATCCGGCACCACCGTTTGATCCGCCATATAGGCGCGCAGCACCGACAGCAGGTCTGGATGTTCGGCATTGCGGAACCGTTTTATGGTCTCGGTCCGTACAGCGCCGCCATCAGTCAGGGCAACACGGGTATTGGTGCCGCCAAGGTCGGCGACAAGGGCGGTCAGGGGCGTGGTCTTGGTCATGTCAGGTCCCGGTCAACGCGGATTTCAGCGCGTGATAGGAGGATTTGGGCGTCCGGTCCAGTGTGTCGAAATCAACATGGACCAGACCAAACCGCTTTTCGTAGCCCAATGCCCATTCGTAATTGTCCATCAGCGACCAGATGAAATAGCCCTTCACCGGCGCGCCCTCCGCCATTGCCTGCTGCACGGCGGCGACATGGCTATTGAGATAGTCGACGCGGTGCGGATCGTCGACGACGCCGTTTTCGATCACATCCGGTGCCGCCATGCCGTTTTCGGTGACGTAGAGCGGCAGATCGCCCGTGTATTCGCGCGCTGTTCGGGTGAGAAAGTAATAGAGGCCATCGGGATAGATCTCCCAGTCCATGAAGGTCTTGGGCAGGGGGCCGTCGACCTCATGGTGGCTGGGCCATGCACCCTCGTTCGGCGCAATGATCTTGCGGGTGTAGTAGTTGATGCCGACCCAATCGAGCGGGCTTTGGATCACATCAAAATCATCCTGCCAGCCGTTCGGCATATGCGGTTCCAGTCCCTCCATGACGTTGTCGGGGTACTGACCTTTGAATACGCCGGACATGAAGAAGTGATTGTAATACCCGTCATACAGCGCGGCCGCGTTCTGCGCCGCGTCGCTGTCATCGGCTGGTGTCGCCCATTCCATATTGAATACGCCGCCAAGATTGCCCATGCCCAAAGCGCGCATGGCCTGAATGGCTGCGCCATGCGCCTTGAGCACATGGTGCATCGCATGGGCCGTCGCGCGGATGTCGCGCAAACCCGGCGCATGATGGCCCAGGAAATGGGACAGCCAACCCACGCACCACGGCTCATTGATCGGGGCGACCGAAAACATGCGGTCGCCGATCCGGCTCATGATCACCTCGGCGAAATCGCCGAACCACTTGGGCAGGTCCGGATTGCGCCATCCGCCCAGATCCGCCAGCGCCACCGGCAGCTCCCAGTGATAAAGCGTGGCACAGGGCTTCAGCCCGCGTTCCAACATGGCGTCCGTCAGCCGGTCGTAGAAATCCAATCCTTCGGGGTTGGGCGCCCCGCGCCCCTCGGGCATGACCCGCGCCCAGCTTGTCGAAAAGCGGTAGGCATCCAGTCCCGCGGCTTTGACCAGATCAAGGTCCTCTGCGAACCGGTGGTAATGGTCACAGGCGCGGTCTCCGTTTTCCGCCCGCACCACATTGCCGGGCGTGGCTGCGAAGGTGTCCCAATGGGTCTTGCCTGCCCCGCCAAACGCGTGGCCTTCGATCTGATAGCTTGAGGTTGCGGTGCCAAACAGGAAATCGGTCGGAAAATCCTGTCGTTTGAACGTCAGCATGGAGAAGTCCTTCAGGTTGCGGCGGGTCCGGTGGACCGGCCGATGATCAAGTCTGCTTCAAGCAAGCGAGTCTTGGGGGCATGAGATGGGAGCGCGATGAGCGACAACAGCATTTCTGCGGCTTCGCTGCCCGCATACCGCACAGACGAACGCAGCGCAGTGAAGATTGGCACATCATCGCCGTTTTCGAGATAGCTCAGCGCATCGTCATGCGTGATGATCGACACATCCCGCGCCAATACCAATCCCGCGTCATGCACCGCCCGGCGTACACCAATCGCCGTGATGATGGACGAGCAGACAAAGGCTGTGGGCGCATCAGTACGAGCCAACATCTCTTTTGCAGCACGATAGCCGTAGACTTCGGTCATTTCTTCGCTGCGCATCAGGCTCGGATCAATGAACACCCCATGATTGCGCAAGGCGTTCTCATAGCCTTTGCGGCGGCGGAACGCGAAATCCATGTGTTCAAGCCCGTTCAAAAGAGCAATTTTGCGGTGACCCAGTTCAATCAGGAATTGGGTGCCGCGTTCAAACGCACCGCGATTGTTCACGTCAATCCAGGAATAGGGCAGGTTTACATCCGTGGACCGCCCGTGCACAACGAAGGGCAGGCCAATCCGCGACAGCAGCGCGATGCGTTCGTCATTGATGATCGGACCGTGCACGATAATCCCGTCTACCGTTCCGCGTGCCTTGATGTCTTGATAGGCGCGGACTTCTTCCTGGTCGGGCACGAGCGTCAGCATCATGTCGTAACCCGCGCGCGCGTACGCGGCTCCTGCGCCCGCGATAAAATCCCCAAAGACCGGATTCACCATTTCATGCTGGTTGGAAACCGGAATCACGTGCCCGATCGCCAGAGCGCGTCCCGTGGCCAGGCCCTTGGCTCGCGTATTGGGGCGGTAGTTGAGGTCCTGCGCCGCTTTCAAGACGCGTGTGCGTGTGTTTTCGTTGACTTCGGGATATCCATTCAGCGCACGGCTGACCGTGGTCTGGGACAGGTTCAGATATTCCGAAAGTTGTTTGAGATTCACGAGGTATTTCCAAAGCGCTTTGAATTCTAAGGGCAGGTTAGACCTAAAAGGCGCGACATGCAAAGCCCCTTGGCGTGCGTAAAGATTCTGCAAAGCAGCATGATTATTGAATTTTTCTGCATCTGCACTGGATTGACAGGCGCTAACAAATCGGAGAGTTTTGCTCATCCAAAGCGCTTTGGAGTGATTCCGGGCGAGGATGAGTTAAGCGCTCACATGCGCAACTTGGGAGGTACCTCATGAAAAAGACACTCACATCGAGTGTGGCTATCGCAGCGCTGTGCTCCAGCGCGGCCTTCGCTGAAGATCTCACAGTATTCGGCCCGTGGCTTGGCCCGGACCAAGCTAATGTCGAGGCGGTGCTGTCTGATTTCGCGGCCAAGTCCGGTCACAATGTTAGTTATGTCGGGTCTGACAGTTTTGAACAGCAGATCGTCGTTGACGCCGAGGCGGGCTCTGCGCCGAACATCGCCGTTTTCCCGCAGCCGGGTCTCGCGTCGGACATGGCGGCGCGCGGATTCCTGACGCCACTGAAAGATGGCACGGCGGATTGGGTTCGCGACAACTACGCGGCAGGTCAGTCCTGGGTGGATCTGGGCACTTATGCTGGTCCTGACGGGGCAGAGGACCTCTATGGCTTTTTCTACAAAGTCGATGTGAAATCCCTGGTCTGGTACTCGCCCGAGAACTTTGAAGATGCAGGCTACGAAGTGCCGACAACGATGGAAGAGCTGAAGGCGCTGAGCGATCAGATCGTTGCCGATGGCGAGACGCCGTGGTGCATCGGTCTGGGTTCTGGTGGTGCAACCGGCTGGCCGGCGACCGACTGGGTCGAGGACATGATGCTGCGCACGCAGCCGCCCGCAGTCTATGACGAGTGGGTCGCAAACGAGATGCCGTTTGATGATCCGCGTGTTGTTGCCGCGATCGAAGAATTCGGCGCCTTTGCCCGCAATGACGACTACGTTGCCGGCGGCGCCGGTGCCGTCGCTTCGACCGATTTCCGCGACAGCCCGAAGGGACTTTTTGAAGCGCCGCCGCAGTGCTACATGCACCGTCAGGCCTCGTTCATCCCGGCCTTCTTCCCGGAGGGCACAGAAGTGGGTCTTGATGCCGACTTCTTTTACTTCCCGGCCTATGAGGGCAAGGACCTGGGTGCACCGGTTCTGGGTGCAGGGACGCTCTGGGCGATCACCAACGAAAATCAGGCCGCACATGATCTGATTGCGTATCTCCAGTCACCCGAAGCGCACGAGATCTGGATGGAGAACGGTGGCTTCCTCACACCGCACAAAGGTGTCGATCTGTCGAAATTCTCGACCAAGGCGGCAGCCAACATGAACCAGATCCTTCTGGACGCCACGACCTTCCGTTTTGACGCCTCCGACCTGATGCCGGGCGGTGTTGGCGCGGGTACATTCTGGACCGGTATGGTTGACTACGCCGGCGGCAAGGACGCAGCCGCTGTGGCCAGCGAAATCCAAGACAGCTGGGATGCGCTGAAGTAAGCGCGTTTTGCAAAAATGCAGGACTGCGCGGGTGATCGCGCAGTCCATGCCCACAAAGCTGCAAAGCCAAGAAGACCCGTTCAAGGGACTGCCAGTGGCACACACTGGATCATCACTCATGTTTGGGAGGGACAGATGAATCCCGCAATTCAAGGTCTGTTGACCATTGCCATCGGTGTTGGCGGCTGTCTGAGTTACTTTTATTTTTCCAACCAGTTTCTCGACAAGGTTCTGTTTCCTGCCAAAGGTCCCAACGCGGGCCGCAATATCAACCGCGCAAATCTGATCCGTCCGTGGCTGTTCCTTCTGCCGGCGATCCTGGCACTTGGGCTTTACCTTGCCTATCCGGTATTCGAGACGATCCGTCTGTCGTTAACCGAACGCGAGACATTGCCCGACGGTACCACGGTGTATAACTTCGTCGGCTTTGCCAATTATGTGCAGATGTCAGGGGATCCCAAATTCTGGGAAGCGCTGGTCAACAACATGTTCTGGCTGATTGTCGTGCCTGCCATGTCGACCGCCTTTGGGCTTTTGGCAGCACAGCTCACCGACCGGATCGGTTGGGGCAATATCGCAAAGTCTCTGATTTTCATGCCAATGGCGATTTCCTTTGTCGGTGCAGCGGTGATCTGGAAGCTGGTCTATGATGCGCGCCCGCCGGGCACGGAACAGATCGGCGTGCTGAATGCGGTTTATGTTTGGCTGACGGGCGATGATCCGCAGCAGTGGTTGACCACACCGTTCTGGAACAGTTTCCTGCTGATGATCGTGCTGATCTGGATTCAGACCGGCTTTGCCATGGTGATCCTGTCCGCCGCCCTGCGCGGCATCCCAGAGGAAACCATCGAAGCGGCCATCGTGGATGGGGCAAACCCGTTCCAGATTTTCTTCAAGATCAAGATGCCACAGATCGCGGGCACCATCGTCGTGGTCTGGACGACGATCACGCTGGTGGTCCTCAAGGTCTTTGACATCGTGTTTGCCATGACCAACGGCCAATGGGGGACGCAGGTTCTGGCCAATTACATGTTCAACCAGTTGTTCGTCGCTCGCGATTGGGGCGTGGGCTCGGCCAGCGCGATGATCATCATGCTGCTGGTGACGCCGATCCTGTACTGGAACGTGCGCAACGCGCGCAAAGAAATGCGCTGAGGAGGAACTGAGAATGGACAATATCGCGGGTACCAAATCCTCTCTCACATGGGCGGTTCACATCTCGGTCGCAGCGCTTGTGGCGCTTTGGCTGTTCCCCACGGTCGGTTTGTTTGTGTCGTCTTTCCGCACGGCAGATCAGATCGCCACTTCCGGCTGGTGGAAAGCGCTGTTTCCGACAGAACAAAGCCTGACGCTGCGCACGGCGGCCCCGGATGAGCAACAGCTTGTGGATGGCGTCTACGTCATCGAAGGTAACCTCTTCACAGGTGAGGACCTGTCCGATGACATCGACATGTCCGCTTGGGGCACCTCGTCGCGTGATATCGGCGCTTATGCCCCGGGCGACACAGCCGAGCTGCGAGACGGTGAAATGCTGACCGTCGACGCCGATGGTGATTACCGGTTGGAAAGCCCGGTTGAGATGGAAGGGCGACGCGGTCAGCGCGTCTTTGTGACTGCCGAGCTGCCGCCGGATTTCACCCTTGAAAACTACGAGCAGGTTCTCCTGTCCGGCAACGCGACAGACAGCATGGCTAAGGCATTCTTCAACACGCTGACCGTCACGATCCCGGCAACGATCATTCCCATCGTTGTCGCGGCCTTCGCGGCCTACGCGCTTGCGTGGATGGATTTTGCAGGCAGGGCGCTTTTGATTGCTATTGTTGTGGGCCTTCTTGTGGTGCCGCTGCAACTGGCATTGATCCCGCTTTTGAAGCTGCATCTCGGCATTGGTATTGGAAAAGGCTACCTTGGCACATGGCTGGCCCATACCGGGTTTGGACTACCATTGGCGATCTATCTCTTGCGCAACTACATGGTGGGTCTGCCACGGGACATCATCGAAAACGCCCGCGTCGATGGCGCGACCGAGTTCCAGATTTTCACCAAGATCATCCTGCCGCTGTCCTTCCCGGCGCTTGCCAGCTTTGCGATCTTCCAGTTCCTCTGGACATGGAATGACTTGCTGGTGGCAAAGGTTTTCCTGATCGACGCGACAGGCCAAACCACGGTGATGACCAACCAGATCGTAGAGCTTCTGGGCACACGTGGCGGCAATTGGGAAATCCTTGCCACTGCTGCCTTTGTCTCTATCGCGGTGCCGCTACTGGTGTTCTTCGCGATGCAGAAATACCTCGTGCGCGGCCTGTTGGCCGGGTCGGTAAAATAACGCGTCCCGCCGGTCTGGCGGGGCCAACTCTCACAGCGCATCTGCGGGTGCGGATGCAAGGAAAACAGGACAATGAACGTGGCGAACACTCTGGCCGCAAATAACACAGCCGTAGACAAGGATTGGTGGCGGGGGGCGGTGATCTACCAAATCTACCCGCGCAGCTTTCAGGACAGCAACGGCGACGGGGTCGGCGATCTTTTGGGGATTGCAAACCGGTTGCCTTATGTGGCGTCGCTGGGTGTGGATGCCATCTGGATCAGCCCTTTCTTCACGTCGCCGATGAAGGATTTCGGCTACGATGTCAGCGACTATTGCGATGTCGATCCGATGTTCGGCTCCCTGGCGGATTTCGACGTTCTGGTGCAGACCGCGCACCGGTTGGGCATCCGCGTGATGATCGACCTCGTGCTGTCGCACACGTCGGATCAGCACCCGTGGTTCCAACTGAGCCGGTCCAGCCGCAACAACGAAAAAGCGGATTGGTATGTGTGGTCCGATCCAAAAGACGATGGCACGCCGCCGAACAACTGGCTGTCGATTTTTGGTGGCTCGGCCTGGCAATGGGACGCGCGGCGCGAACAGTATTACTTGCACAACTTCCTGACCTCGCAGCCGGATCTGAACTTTCACAATGAGGATGTTCAGCAGGCGCTTCTGGACGTGACGCGGTTCTGGCTGGATCGCGGCGTTGACGGCTTCCGCCTCGACACGATCAACTTCTATTTCCACGACAAGGAATTGCGCAGCAATCCGGGCCTGCCCAAGGAAAAGCGCAACGCCAATATCGCGCCGTCCGTGAACCCGTACAATCATCAGGAACATCTTTACTCCAAGAACCAAGCCGAGAACCTTGCTTTCCTGGAACGGTTCCGCGCGTTGTTGGACGAATACGAGGCCACAACCTCGGTGGGTGAGGTCGGCGACGCGCAGCGCGGACTTGAGATCATGGGCGAGTACACCAAAGGCGAGAACCGCGTGCACATGTGCTACGCGTTTGAATTCCTGTCTGGTGTCGAACCCACAGCGGACCGCTTTGTCGAAGTGCTTGGGCAGGTGGATGAAGTTGCCTCGGACGGCTGGGCGTGCTGGGCGTTTTCGAACCATGATGTGACCCGTCATGCGACGCGCTGGAACCTGTCACCGGCGGCACAACGGTTATTTGCAACACTGATGATGTGTCTGCGCGGCTCTGTTTGCCTGTACCAGGGCGAAGAGCTTGGCCTGCCCGAAGCCGAGGTCGGCTTTGAGGATCTGCAAGACCCTTACGGCATTCAATTCTGGCCTGAATACAAAGGCCGCGATGGTTGCCGGACACCGATGGTGTGGGAGCCGTCGAACCAGAATGGTGGTTTCACCTCGGGACAGCCCTGGCTGCCGGTGAGCCACGAGCACTTGCATCGCACCGTGTCGCATCAGGAGGACGATCCGGCTGCGATCCTGCACCATTACCGCCGTGCCATTGCCTTCCGTCACGCTCAGCCGGCGTTGGCGCGCGGTGATCATGACGGTGTGAAGAGCACGGAGACGATTGTGCATTTCACCCGCAGTTATGAGGGAACAACTATATTCTGCGCCTTCAACCTGAGCGACCAGCCCGCGACAATGGATATGCCAGCGGGTAACTGGGCGCAGATCGGTCTGGAATTGGGGAGTGCCGGGCCGCAGGCAGATGGCAAATTGCATCTTGGGCCTTGGCAGCCATGCCTCGCGCTGAGAATGAAGTCCTGAGAGAGACAGGATTAGGGAGGGACAGTCATGGCCAATTTGAAGCTGACGGATGTCGAAAAGACCTATGCGGGCGCGGTCAACGTGCTCAACAACATCAACCTCGATATTCAGCAGGGGGAGCTGATCGTCTTTGTCGGTCCGTCAGGCTGCGGCAAATCCACATTGTTGCGGATGATCGCCGGTCTGGAAAAGATCACTGGAGGTACACTCGAAATCGACGGGCAGGTGGTCAACGATATGCCCCCCGCGATGCGGGGCATCGCGATGGTTTTTCAGTCCTACGCGCTCTATCCGCACATGACCGTGCGCGAAAACATGAGCTTTGCGCTCAAGATCGCCAAGAAACCGCAGTCCGAGATCGACGCTGCGGTCGAACGCGCCGCCAAAATGCTTCAGCTTGACCCGTATCTCGACCGTCTGCCCAAAGCTCTGTCCGGTGGTCAGCGTCAGCGGGTTGCGATTGGCCGGTCGATTGTCCGCGATCCCAAAGTCTATCTGTTCGATGAACCGCTTTCGAATCTTGATGCGGCGCTGCGCGTTGCCACCCGGATCGAGATTGCGCAGCTTAAAGAACAGATGCCCGAAAGCACGATGATCTACGTGACCCACGACCAGGTCGAAGCGATGACACTTGCCTCCCGCATCGTCGTTTTGGCCAACAAGGGGATCGCGCAGGTCGGGGCGCCGCTGGAGCTGTATGAACGACCCAACAGCGAATTCGTGGCGCAGTTCATTGGCTCGCCGTCGATGAACCTGCTTCCGGGTGAAATCATTGGCACTGGGGCGCAAACGACAATCAAGATGAACGGCGGCGGCACTGCCGTTTCGGACTACCCAACCACCGATGCCGAAATGGGCCTCAAGGTGAATGTCGGGGTGCGGCCCGAAGATTTTCTCTCGACCGACGGGGAGTACATATTCGAGGGCAAGGTGAACATCACCGAGGCACTGGGTGAGGTGACGCTTCTGTACTTCGAGCCGCAAGGGAACGCCGATCCGGTAATTGGCAAACTTCCCGGCATTCACGCGGGGCTGCGCGGCTCTTCTGTCCGGCTGGGCGCGTCACCCGACAAGGTGCATGTGTTCCACAACGGGGTATCGCTGCTCTATCGGTGAAGCGCCTTCGAAGGCGCTTCACCAAGACTATTCGATTAGTCTTTTCACGCCAACGATACTGTTCCTTGTTTGTTCTCATTTTTGGATTGGCGAAACCGCAGCCATCCCCTATGTGTTAACCAACCGTATCGGGGGATGGCATGGCCGAGCTGAAGAACATCGAAGTGCGCGGCGCGCGCGAGCATAATCTCAAGAACATCGACGTGGACATTCCGCGCGATCAGCTTGTGGTGATCACCGGCCTGTCGGGATCGGGTAAGTCCTCTCTGGCCTTCGACACGATCTACGCCGAGGGCCAGCGCCGCTACGTGGAATCTCTGTCTGCTTATGCGCGACAGTTCCTTGACATGATGGAAAAGCCGGATGTCGATCATATCTCGGGCCTCAGCCCGGCGATCTCGATCGAACAGAAGACCACCTCAAAAAACCCGCGCTCGACCGTCGGCACGGTAACCGAAATCTACGACTACATGCGTCTGCTCTTTGCACGCGTCGGCACACCCTACAGCCCCGCCACGGGCCTGCCCATCGAAGCACAACAGGTGCAGGACATGGTGGACCGCGTCATGGCGATGGAGGAGGGCACGCGCGCCTATCTTCTGGCACCCATCGTGCGCGACCGGAAAGGCGAGTACCGCAAAGAATTTCTGGAACTCCGCAAGCAGGGTTTCCAACGCGTCAAGGTGGACGGCCAGTTCTATGAGTTGGACGAGCCGCCGACACTCGACAAGAAGTTCCGCCACGACATTGACGTGGTGGTTGACCGGCTTGTGGTGAAAGAGGGTCTGGAGACGCGTTTGGCTGACAGCTTCCGTACGGCTCTGGATCTGGCGGATGGTATCGCCATTCTTGAAACTGCGCCCAGCGAAGGGGAGCCGGAACGGTTCACCTTTTCCGAACGCTTTGCCTGCCCGGTGAGCGGGTTTACCATCCCTGAGATCGAACCGCGTCTCTTCTCCTTCAACGCGCCTTTTGGGGCCTGCCCGGATTGTGATGGGCTTGGAGTAGAGCTGTTCTTTGATGAACGGTTAGTGGTGCCTGATGCAACGCTCAAGATTTCCGACGGCGCGCTGGCGCCGTGGCGCAAAGGGAAGTCGCCCTATTTTCTTCAGACAATTGAGGCACTGGCCAAGCATTACGAATTCAACAAAAACGCCCGCTGGAAAGATCTTCCTGCGCATGTGCATCAAGTCTTCCTCTATGGTTCTGGCGAGGAAGAAATACCGTTCCGATATGACGAAGGGGGCCGCGTCTATCAGGTGACCCGCACCTTTGAGGGTGTCATCCCCAATATGGAGCGCCGTTACCGAGAAACCGACAGCAACTGGATCCGCGAGGAATTCGAACGCTACCAAAACAACCGCTCCTGCGGCACATGCGGTGGCTACCGCCTGCGTGAAGAGGCGTTGGCCGTCAAGATTGCGGGGCTGCATGTCGGGCAGGTGGTCGAAATGTCGATCAAAGAGGCGTTCGAATGGTGCAAGACCGTTCCTGAGCACCTGACCAACCAGAAGAACGAAATCGCCAAGGCCATCCTAAAGGAAATCCGCGAACGGCTTGGTTTCCTGAACAATGTCGGCCTCGAATACCTGACGCTGTCGCGCAATGCGGGCACGCTTTCGGGTGGAGAAAGCCAGCGTATTCGCCTGGCGAGCCAGATCGGATCGGGCCTGACCGGGGTTCTGTATGTTCTGGACGAGCCCTCCATCGGGCTACATCAGCGCGACAATGATCGCCTGTTGGGGACTTTGAAATCCCTGCGGGATCAGGGCAATACGGTGATCGTGGTCGAACATGACGAAGAGGCGATCCGCGAGGCGGATTACGTCTTTGACATTGGTCCGGGTGCTGGCGTGCATGGCGGTCGTGTCGTGTCACATGGCACGCCGAAAGCGGTGGCCGAGGATCCGGCCTCGCTCACCGGGCAATACCTGAGCGGCGCCCGTGAAATTGCCGTGCCGACCGAACGGCGCAAAGGTAAAAAGGGCAAGTCCATCAAAGTAGTCAAGGCCACGGGCAACAACCTGCAAAACGTCACCGCAGAATTTCCCCTGGGCAAGTTTGTCTGCGTCACCGGTGTTTCGGGTGGCGGTAAATCCACTCTGACGATTGAAACCTTGTTCAAAACCGCTTCCATGCGTCTCAACGGCGCGCGCCAGACACCCGCGCCCTGCGAGACGATCAAGGGACTCGAACATCTGGACAAGGTGATCGACATCGACCAGCGGCCCATCGGGCGCACGCCGCGTTCCAACCCAGCAACTTATACCGGCGCCTTCACCCCGATCCGCGACTGGTTCGCCGGTCTGCCCGAAGCCAAAGCGCGCGGCTACAAGCCGGGGCGCTTCAGCTTCAACGTCAAGGGTGGCCGCTGCGAGGCGTGTCAGGGTGACGGTGTGATCAAGATCGAGATGCACTTCCTGCCGGATGTCTACGTGACCTGCGAGACCTGCAAGGGCGCGCGCTACAATCGCGAGACATTGGAAATCAAGTTTAAAGGCAAAAGCATAGCCGACGTTCTTGATATGACGGTCGAGGATGCTCAGGAGTTCTTCAAGGCGGTGCCGTCGATCCGCGAAAAGATGGATGCTCTGGTGCGCGTGGGTCTGGGCTACATCAAGGTGGGCCAACAGGCGACCACGTTGTCGGGTGGTGAAGCGCAGCGCGTGAAGCTTTCGAAAGAGCTTGCGAAACGGTCCACGGGACGCACGTTATATATCCTTGATGAGCCAACAACTGGCTTACATTTCGAGGATGTACGCAAACTTCTTGAAGTTTTGCATGAACTTGTGGACCAGGGCAATTCAGTGATCGTGATCGAACACAATCTTGATGTGATCAAGACTGCCGACTGGTTGATCGACATCGGCCCAGAAGGCGGCGATGGCGGTGGTCAGATCGTTGCGACTGGGACGCCTGAAGAGGTGTCAGAGGTGGTGGCCTCTCATACAGGGCGGTATCTCAAGCCGATGCTCGAGGCGAAAAAGCCGATGGCTGCCGAATAATCTGTCAAGCGGCGCGGGCCTGCAGGGCCTTTGCCTCAAACGTCTTCAGGATCGGACGCGCGGCCGCCCAGCCTGCGGCATCAATGTCTGCCAGCTCGGGAAAGAGGGTGATGATCTCGGCGCAGGCATCGTCCGGGAACGTGTGCTTCATCATGGGACCCGGCAAATAGCTTTCCGACAGCAGGCCTTGTGAGAACAAGATATTATGTTGGTCGAGGAGCAGGTGCACATAAGTGACCTTGGTATCGCTCTCCTCGCGGCGCACTGTCTTGTGATTGACCAGATCCTTGGCTTTCACAAGGACTTCGGATTCGCCAAACAGCAGCTCGGCCCAGATATCGCGGATCAGAACACGGTGTTGTGGAGACAAAAGAACGTCGGACTCGGCACCGTAGCTGCCTGCGCAGATCCGGATCGGAGCGAAGTTGCCCTTCGCTTCGGTTTCGCGCGAACCCGCCCAGCGAACAGGCTGTGGGCCGTTGTCCAGTGTCAGAACCAGATCCCCCGGTCGCAAGTCTTCGACCCGAACCGGGCCATTCGGCGTGTCCATCAGTGTTCCGGCCACGAAGCAAGGCATTTGGTTGACCTGCACGATGCCGATATCGCTTGAACCAAGCCCATCCTCGACCGTGTAGGTGAAATACACAGTTTCCGCATCTGCATCGGACAACACAGTAAATGTGCCGTCCGCGTTCAGGATGACGGTTGCACCAGATGTCAGCGTGATCGAGCTGCCTGCGGTCACCGCGATGCCGTTTACATGTGTGATCGTCAACGTCCCGCCGCTCGATGTGTCGTTTCCCAGAACGTCAAATGTCTTGGAGCTGTTCAACCCAACATTCACCGAGTCGTCGCCGGCGATCAGCGCGGTCTGAGCAGAGCCGCCAGCGATCAGAAGATTGGTGTCATAGTCTGTGTCCGACACATCGGCCACGCCGATCTTGATGGTGTTGGACACACCGACATTAACCGGGGCCGTAACCTTCAAGGTGATGGTGAACCCGTCCATTTCGGTGTTGAACTGATCTGCTGTGTTGTCCTGATATAGGTTGGGTGTCTGGCTGCCATTGATATTGCCGACAGAAACCTGACCGTCCCCCACGCTGACCGAGGCCTGTGTGCCATTCACCCAGATGCCGACCACGTCAAGAAACGCGGAATTGATAAACTCTGGGTATTCCTCGGAGCCGATGACAAAGCTGAGGGTCAGAGTGTCGCCGGTGGGCGTGAAGTCAACTTCGAGAAATGAGGCATCATAGGTGGGACCGGCTGCAATCGCTTCGAAATCCGGGTCGCCGTTGGCACCCGGCGTGTTTGTGCTGCGGTCGGCAACCTCGTTGGTGTTGGTGGTGCCGGAATTGTTGGTGAAATCGCTTGCATTGCCGGTCGACAGGATGACGCCGGTATCGCCGGGTGTGACGCCCGGAGAGACCGTGTCGCCATTGGTGTAGATACCAGAAGAGCGCCACCCGCCAGAGTAAGACGCGCTGTTGACAGTGATGCCAGCGCCAAAAATCGTATTCGCCATCTCAAGCGCTGACGCGCGGAGATCAATCGGCAATTCCTGAGCAATGGGCATCTAAGCGCCGCCTTCCCGTGGTCCAAGTCTGGGACTGGTTTTGCCAGGGAACGGCGGCGATCTTTTGTAGCAAGTTCGTTAACTTTTGGGCATTTCTTTTGTCATTATCCACTATCTTAAGATAATTGCGGCAACTACCCCCGGCCGCGTTTTTCGAATCTGGGCAGCATGGCTGAGAAGTCGCGGCCCTTGCCATCTTCCTCTTCTACAAACTGCTGGTAGAGCGCCATTGCGGCCTGCCCAAGTGGGGTGTCCGCATCCGACGCTTCGGCGGCTTGCTGGCTCAGCCGCAGGTCTTTGAGCATCAATTCGGCCGCAAACCCGGGCGTATATCCGTTATCTGCAGGGCTTTTCGGGCCAATCCCGGGTGCAGGGCAATAGGCGTTCATCGTCCAGCTATAGCCCGAAGACGTGCTGACGACGTCAAACATCGCTTGCCGGTCGAGACCCAGTTTATCCGCCAAGGCAAAGGCTTCGCAGGTGGCAATCATGGTCACGCCAAGGATCATGTTGTTGCAGATCTTGGCGGCTTGTCCGTTGCCGGACGCGCCACAATGGACCGATTTTTGCCCCATTGTCTCAAACAACGGTAGCGCCTTTGAATATCCGATTTCGGATCCGCCCACCATAAAGGTCAGTGTGCCGGCCGCAGCTCCGCCGACACCGCCGGAAACTGGCGCATCGAGCGGAAGAAGGCCAGCCGCTTCTGCATCCGCCGCAACAGCGCGGGCGCTTTCTACATCCACGGTCGAGCAATCGAGCAGAACAGCGCCTTTCTGCATCGCTGGGATCACCTGTGCTGCGACGGCGCGCAGGATGTCTCCATTGGGTAGCATGGTGATCACCACATCGGCACCGGTGGCGGCCTCTGCCGCCGTACGGGCGTTTGACACGCCATCGACGGTCACCGTTGCCATGTCGTAGCCCGTTACATCATGTCCGGCCTGAGCAAGGTTGCGCGCCATCGGCGCACCCATATTGCCCAGTCCAATAAACCCGATTTTCATGCCTCACTCCTCCGTTCGAATGTCACATTTTCGCCGGTCACCGGTTGCAGCATCGCAGCTACGTCGGCATCTGGCACCCCGGTCAGATCATGAGACCATTTGGGCGATTTGTCCTTGTCGATGATCGCTGCGCGAATGCCTTCAATGAAGTCGCCATGCTCCATTGAGCGCGAGGTGAAGCGATACTCCAACTGCAACGCATCGCGCATAGTGCCATTATTGGCGCGCAGCCAGTGCAGGATCTCGACTGTGCAAGCCAAAGACAATGGCGCGTTGCGAGCCATCTTTTTATAGGCGTCCTGTGCAAACTCATCTGTGGCCGCGCTCAGCGCCTCGACGATTTCTTTCAGGGTCGCGCCACTGAATAGTGCGTCGATCCGGCCTTGGTTCTGTTTCAAGCGCGAAGGCGGAGCAGGGAGGGTCGCCGCGTGCAACGCGGTCAGCGCGCCCTCCGCACAGAGCTTGGCCTTGACTGCGTCCCAGTCTGCCTCCGGCATATAGAGGTCGGCAAAACCCACGTGGATCGCGTCGCCCGGATCCATCCGGTCTGTGGTCAGCCCGAGATACTCCCCCAGACGACCGGGCGCTCTTGCCAGCAGATAAGACCCGCCAACATCCGGAATAAGGCCAATGCCGCATTCAGGCATAGCGATCTTTGAGCTGTCACCGACGACGCGGTGCGAGCCATGACACCCGACGCCAACACCGCCACCCATCGTGAACCCCTGCAGAAAGCTGACGACAGGTTTCGGATAGTCGGCAATCAGGGCATTCATCCGGTATTCGTCGCGCCAGAATTGCTGACCGTAAGAATAGTTCCCGGCGGTTCCGGTCGCGTACATTTCCGCGATGTCGCCCCCTGCACAGAACGCCTTTTCCCCGTCTGCGTCGATCAGCACAAGCGTGACCGTTGGATCGGCGCGCCAGTCCCACAACGCCTCTTCAATCGCAAGGCACATATCATAGGTCAAAGCGTTCAGAGCTTTGGGCCGGTTGAGGGTGATCCGGCCGGCATGGCCGTCTTTGCGGATGTGGATGTCAGTCATAGTGCGTCGCTTTCGTTCGGGGGAAGGGGGCCTCGCCCGCCAGCGGTATTCGGAAAGAGAGGACGAAGTCAGCGTGCCAACATCTGCCGTGCCACGATCAGACGCATGATTTCGTTTGTCCCTTCAAGGATCTGGTGCACACGCAGATCGCGGACTAGTTTTTCAATCCCGTAATCCGCCAGATAGCCGTAGCCGCCGTGCAATTGCAGGCATTGATCCACGACTTTGCTGCCCGCTTCGGTGACGAATTTCTTGGCCATCGCGCAGAACTTGGTGGCATCCGGCGCGCCTGTGTCGAGTTTCCACGCAGCCTGTCGCAGGAATGTGCGCGCGGCTTGCAACTCGATCTCCATATCCGCCAGCCGGAATTGCAGCGCCTGAAACTGGTCGATGGATTTGCCGAACGCCTTACGCTCGGCCATGTAGGCCAACGTGCTGTCCAGACCCGTCTGCGCGGCCCCAAGCGAACAGGCGGCAATGTTGAGGCGTCCACCATCCAGCCCTGCCATTGCGTATTTGAAACCTTGGCCTTCTTCACCCAGCAGGTTGTCTGAAGGGATTTTGCAGTCGTCAAACTGCACCTGCCGGGTGGGCTGCGACCGCCAGCCCATCTTGTCTTCGAGACCACCGAAACTCAGCCCCGGCGTACCGTCTTCGATCAGCACTGCTGACACGCCCTTGGCCCCGTCATCGCCCGTGCGCACCATTGCGACGTAGAGATCAGAATAGCCGCCACCCGAGATAAACGCCTTGGTCCCGTTCAGCGTATAGCCCGCATTCGTCCGTTCAGCACGTGTCTTGAGCGCTGCCGCGTCAGACCCGCTGCCGGGTTCGGTCAGGCAGTAGCTTAACACTTTTTCCATTGTCATCGCCTGAGGCAGCACATGCGCTTTCATGTCGTCGCTGGCAAAGCTGTCGATCATCTTGGCGCACATATTGTGGATCGACAGAAACGCTGCGACCGACGGACAGGCCATCGACAAAGCTTCGAACACCAAGGTTGCGTCCAAACGGCTCAGACCCGAACCACCACTGTCCTCAGAAACGTAAAGCCCGGCGAAACCAAGCTCGCCAAGCTGGGGCCAAAGCTCTTTCGGGATTGTCCCTTGCACTTCCCAATCCCGCGCATGTGGCGCGATGTGCTCTTGCCCAAAGGCATAAGCCATATCGAAAATGGCGGTTTGTTCCTCGGTCAGGGCAAAATCCATCGCACTGCTCCTCCCATTGGATGCATGAATTGAACAAGTGTTTAATTGCCAAGTGTTTCAGGACTTTTGCAAGAGGTCAAAGCCCATCGTGGAATGCGTCGACGAGATGCCGCACCACGGCGTGCATCTGCCCGTCGGCATCTTTGCCCTCTGCCTTGGCGGCCTTTGCAACCGCGCGCTGCCGTGTCGATCCATTGCCCTTGGTGACGATATCCCGGCTGTGCTCCAGCTCACGCAGGCACCGCAGAATCCCGGCATCCTGTTCAACCAGCTCGATCAGTTCCTCGGTCAGATCCGGCATTGACACGATCTCGCCGCGGCCAAAGTCGATCAGACCATTGCTGACACCATAGCGCTGTGCCCGCCAGCGGTTCTCTCCGATTAGAAAGGGATCATAACGCCGCCACCGCTGATTGCGCACACGCAACCGCCAAAGCATGCGCATCAGGCACTGATTGATTGCCGCCAGGGTGAGCGTGTCTTCGAGGCGCGGCTGTACATCCATGATGCGGGTTTCCAGCGTCGGAAAGCTGTGCGAGGGGCGCAGATCCCACCAGATTTTTGAGCTGTCCTCGATCACGCCGAGATCGACCAGTACCTGAACAGAGCGTTCATATTCCGACCAATTGTCAAAGGTTGGCGGCAAGCCTGTGCGGGGCAGGTTGTCGAAGACCGATATCCGGTACGACGCCAACCCGGTGTCTTGCCCTTGCCAGAACGGAGAGGACGTGGACATGGCAAGCAGATGCGGCAGGAAATATGCCATCTGGCCCATCAGGTCGGCCCGTAGCGCATCGTCATCAAGACCCACATGCACATGCATGCCGCAGATCAGCATCCGGCGCACCACGCCGCCCAGTGCATTCTGCAAGTCGTTGTAGCGGTCTTTATTGGTGTGGTGTTGGTTCTTCCAGTCGCCGAACGGGTGGCACGAGGCAGCAATAGGCGCTAGATTATGCTCTTTCGCGCAACGCGCCACTGTGCTGCGCAGGCGCTTGAGATCCTCGCGCGCTTCGTTGATGTCCGCGCACACCTTGGTCCCGATCTCGATCTGGCATTGCAGGAATTCCGGGCTGACCTGTTTCTCAAGCTCGGCGGCGCAGGCCTCCATCAACCCATCCGGAGCTTCGGCGAGCGCCATACTGTCCAGATCGACCAGCAGGTATTCTTCTTCGATCCCGATGCTGAATGCAGGTTCCTGCATGGCGCGCCCTCCCATGTGGTGATGTCCAAAATGACCTGTCAGACCACAAAAGGCAAAAACAACCTTCCGGGCGAAGGAACTAGTCGATATTGCGCAGGCTTGTCTGCAAGAGGTCGTCAAACCTGTCGAATGGCATACCAAGCGCCTGCAGTGCGGCAGCTTCAGTTTCCTGAACGATGGCGATCACCCCCTGACTGGCGGACCAGCCGTTCTTCGCCAAAGCCGCCGCCTTGAGCGACACGGGTGTATTGGCGAAATAGACCATCAGCGTTTCGGTTTCCCGCATGGCCAGATCGGCTGCCTTGGTCGCCTGCAGTTGCATGATCTGGGCGAAGTCCCGTTCCATGTCCGTGATCCGGCTCAGGTCGATCAAATGCCTTTGTCCGGGGCGCGCGTCAGGGTGCTGTGCATAGGCCCCAAAAGCTCTGAGACTGTCTTCAACACGCATCAATCCGCTGTAGCAGACGTAGACAATGTTCTGTTGCGGCAGAATTTGAAACTGGGCTGGCATCAGGTCTCCATGGGTGGTGCTGGTCGCCAGGTGACGCCGATAGTGGTGAAGAGCCGGTACATGCTGTGTGCGTCACACGCTTTGCGCATCAACCCGCGCGAACATCTCGGCAATGCTGACATAGGGCAGACCCAGCGCGTGCAGGGCATGTTCTTCGTCCTCAAGGACGATGGCGACCACACCGCTTTCGGGCGTCCATCCATTTTTTCCCAAGGTGGCTGCCTGAAGGCCGATAGGGGTGGTTGCGTAGTAAACCATAAACGTCTCGACACCGTGGCCGGCCATTGTCTCGACTTTGCGAGCCTGAATTTCCAGAAAGGCGGGATAATCGCGATCCATGTCCGTGAGGTCCGTCAGATCGACAAGATGGCGCATTCCCGGTCCCGCCAATGGGTGTTTGGCGAATTCGGCCAAAGCTGCCGCCGTCTCAGCGACCACCATCGCGCCTGTGTAGCGCACATAGACGAGATTGTGTTCCGCGATGATCTGAACAGATATGGGCATGCAGTCTCAAACGAAAAAAGGGCGGAATGCTCCGCCCTTTATGTTGGTATTGTTCTGGATAATCAATCCATTGCCTTGAAGTTGAACTCGCCGCCCTCTTTGATCCCCGACGGCCAGCGCGAGGTGATCGTCTTGGTGCGGGTGTAGAACTTGAAGCTATCGGGGCCGTGCTGATTCAGGTCGCCGAACATGGATTTCTTCCAGCCGCCAAAGGTGTGGTAGGCCAGCGGAACCGGGATCGGCACGTTGATACCAACCATGCCAATGTTCACGCGATGCGCGAAATCGCGGGCGGTGTCGCCATCGCGGGTAAAGAT
The DNA here is from genome assembly GCA_030431485.1 of Alphaproteobacteria bacterium. Taxonomy (GTDB): domain Bacteria; phylum Pseudomonadota; class Alphaproteobacteria; order Rhodobacterales; family Rhodobacteraceae; genus Marivita. Next base: position 16,384 of record JAUIIR010000038.1, on the reverse strand, counting down.
CGCGGTGCCGTTGCCATATTCGTGGTCCATCGCCAGCTTGAGCGCTTCCTCATACGAACCCGCACGCACGGTAGACAGAACCGGGCCGAAGATCTCTTGCTTGTAGATGTCCATGTCGGGTGTGACGCGGTCAAAAAGGTGCGGCCCGACGAAGAAGCCGTTCTCATAGCCCTGCAGTTTGAAATCGCGGTTGTCGACAACCAGTTCTGCGCCCTGATCGACGCCGGACTGGATGAGACCAAGAATACGCTCTTTCGCTTCGCGTGTCACAACCGGTCCGAAATCGACATCGTCGCCATCGGTATAGGGCGCCACGCGCAGCTTTTCGATCCGCGGCACCAGCGCGCCGATCAGACGATCCGCGGTTTCCTCACCCACCGGCACAGCAACCGAGACCGCCATGCAGCGTTCGCCTGCAGCACCAAAGCCTGCACCAACAAGCGCATCAGCAGCCTGATCCATATCGGCGTCAGGCATGACGATCAGGTGGTTCTTGGCACCGCCAAAGCACTGGGCGCGTTTGCCGTTCGCGGTTGCGCGGCTGTAGATATACTGCGCGATCGGGGTAGAGCCGACGAAAGACACGCCCTGGATGATCTCGTGATCCAGCAGCGTATCCACCGCCTCCTTGGTGCCGTTCACAACCTGGAACACACCCTTCGGCAGGCCCGCTTCAACGAACAGTTCCGCCAGCATCAACGGCACCGACGGGTCACGCTCGGACGGCTTCAGTACAACTGCGTTGCCACAGGCGAGGGCCGGACCAACGTGCCAGAGCGGCATCATGGCGGGGAAATTGAACGGCATGATCGACGCGACCACACCCAATGGCTGACGCATGGAGTACATGTCGATGCCCGGACCGGCGTCGTCAGTGTATTCACCCTTCAGCATCTGCGGTGCGCCGATGCAGTATTCGATCACTTCGAGACCGCGCTGAAGATCACCCTTCGCGTCGGGGATCGTTTTGCCGTGCTCACGGCTCAGCGCCTCGGCCAGTACATCCATATCGCGGTTCATCAGCGCGACCATCTTCATCATCACCCGTGCGCGCCGCTGAGGGTTTGTTGCGCCCCAGGCGACCTGTGCTTCGGCGGCGTCTTCCACAGCTTTCGACACCTCAGCCGGTGTCGCCAGCGGCAGTTTCGCCTGAACCTCACCCGTGGCCGGGTTGTAGACATCGCCAAAATTGCCCGAGGTGCCCTTGACCTGCGCGCCGTTGATGAAATGCGTAAGCTCTTTCATGATCACTCTCCCTTTTCGCGCGCACCATAGCCTTGCAAAAATGCGGGGCAAAGAGGCAATATCCCAAATACGTTTTGCAAAAATGCAAAGGTTTCGACATGCAAAGCTGGGACGATCTGCGTATTTTCCTGTCCGTCGCGCGAAATGAGACTCTCTCGGGCGCGGGCAGGGCGCTGCGGATGGACCCCGCAACCGTGGGGCGGCGCGTGGCGCGCCTTGAAGAAAGCATTGGGCAAGCGCTTTTTGTCAAAAGCCCGCAGGGCTACACCTTGACCGAGGCCGGGACCAGGCTCATCGACCATGCAGAGCGTGCCGAGCAAGCGATGCAAGGGGCCACGTCCGTTCTGACCGGTGAGGCCGGCACCTTGACCGGGCAGATCCGTATCGGCGCACCCGATGGCTGTGCAAACTTTGTCCTGCCTCGGGTCTGCGCCGACCTGTCGAAAGCCAACCCTGATCTTGATCTGCAGATCGTCGCCCTGCCTCGCGTCGTCAACCTGTCGCGTCGCGAAGCAGACATGGCCATCACCGTCAGCCCACCAACTGCATCGCGCCTCTCGTTTCTGCGGATCACGGATTACAAACTGCATCTTGCGGCCAGCGACACGTACTTGTCGACGCGGCCGCCGCTGACTTCGGTGGCGGATCTGAGGGACCACCGGATTGTCGGGTACATCCCGGACATGATTTTCGACAAGGAACTGGATTACCTCAGCGACCTCGACCTTGAACGTGTCGCGCTGGCGTCCAACTCGGCATCGGTCCAGATTCAGATTTTGCGACAGCATGGCGGGATCGGTATCGCTCATGACTTCGCCCTGCCATTTGCGCCCGGCGTGCGGCGGGTTCTGATTGAGGAGCTATCCTTCACGCGCAGCTTCTACCTCGTCCGGCATGCCGAAGATCGGCGGCTTGACCGGATCACGCGATTTGCCGCCGCTTTGGCCCAGGGTGTGCGCGCAGAAGTGACACGATTGGAGACGCTACTTTCAGGCACTTGACAGGACACGGGTCTGTGAAGACGCTGAAAGGGCACAGGGACCGGAGGACAGACCATGCAAGTTCATCACATTCTCAAGAGCAAAGCCACAGACGCTGTGGTGACGGTGACATCCGGAACCACCATTTCTGAGGTGGCAAAAATCCTTTCTGAAAAGCGGATCGGCACGGTGGTTGTCTCGAATGACGGTGAAACCGCCCTTGGCATCCTGTCTGAGCGCGACATCGTGCGCGAGTTGGCCAACCGGGGCGCGACCTGCCTGTCGGACACCGCCGAAAGCTATATGACGTCAAAGCTGGTGACCTGCGGTCGAAATGATGACGCGGATCATATCCTGACGCTGATGACTGATGGACGGTTCCGGCACATGCCCGTGGTCGAAGACGGAAAACTGGTGGGCCTGATCACCATTGGTGACGTTGTCAAAGCGCGGCTGACGGAACTGGCGATGGAACGGAACGCTCTGGAAGGCATGATCATGGGGCACTAAGCCCCGTCTGGACTTAGACTTGCACTCCGATGCGCTTTGATGCCAGACAGGCGCAACTTACGACTTGCCGGAGACTTGCCCATGCGCATCGGTCTTTACCCCGGGACATTCGACCCGATCACTATGGGCCATATCGACATCATCCGCCGTGCTGCGGCTTTGGTGGACAGGCTTGTCATTGGTGTCGCCATCAATCGGGACAAAGGTCCACTCTTTGATCTGGAAGAGCGGGTTGCAATGATCGAGGCGGAATGTGTGTCTCTTTCAGAGCAGACCGGGATCGAGATTGTTGTCCACCCGTTCGAAAACCTTCTGATCGACTGCGCGCGTGATGTTGATGCGACGATCATTGTCCGCGGACTGCGCGCCGTCGCCGATTTTGAATACGAGTTTCAGATGGTGGGCATGAACCGGGCGCTCGACGACAGTGTTGAGACCGTGTTCCTCATGGCAGAAGCGCGCCATCAGGCAATCGCCTCCAAGCTGGTCAAAGAAATTGCCCGGCTTGGCGGCGACGTGTCAAAGTTTGTGACCGCGCCGGTTCAGCGTGCGCTTCTGGAAAAGTTCGGCGCCAGTTAAAGATTGCCTCGGGACAGAGCTCTGGTCATTATCGCCGTATTAGACCGGAGATATTCATGACCACAGTTTCTCAATTGGCCACGTTGGCCGACATTGTTTACAGCAGCCATATGCCACTGGCGCAGCAGGGCATCCCTACAGGCGTCACGCGCCTCGACAGAGCAACACCGCCAAGTTCAACAGGGTTTTCTGGCGGCGTTTATCAGGTGGGTGGATGCGCCGTGATCACCTTCCGAGGTACTGATAAAACTTCAGCGATGGACTGGATGCACAATGCAGGGTGCCATTCGCTCTTGGCCACTCAGTTTTCGGAAGCCATGCTGTTTGCCCAGTCGGCGATTGCAACGCATCACCTCGCGGCCGGTAGCACATATATCTGCGGGCACTCGCTGGGCGGTGGCCTGACCAAATATGTAACGCACAATCTCACTCAAAGTGGCTTCTCACCTTTGGGCGGGATATCCTTTAACGGACCTGGGCTGACTTCGGGGGCTTTCGAGCGCGGGCTTGTTACCGTGCTGGGACCGGGCGCGATGTTTCTGCATTGGGCTTTGTCACGGTCGGACACGCCGAATTCACGAAGTTCAGCCAAGATTGCAAATGTGAATATCGTCGGTGATCTTGTCAGTCAGATTGGCAATTCAGCCGGACGGATCCACAACATCCCGCCATCCAATGGCGCCGGGGACCCGCTGACTTGTCACTTTATGTCAACGGTCGTCCCATCCGTTGCAGCAAGCGCATTGGGAAACATGCGTGGCGCGCAGATTGTCTAATAGCAGCATCGGCTTAACCTGCATCACCCCAGGAGGGTCCACCGATACAGGTTTCCCGATCTTCGCTTTGAGAGAAGCGGTTTACTTTCCGTAAACCGCTTCTTCTGCGATCCGTTCGGCATCGCCCTGATAAATGTTCAGGTCCAGTGCAACATCCAGCGGCATGGCGCGGATTTCACGAACGGTGCGATGGTAGGCGGCCCGCTTTTCAAGACGGTTCCGCAGGGAAGACATTAGATGGGCCATTGTCAGTCCTTTCCTTGCTTTATGGTCCTGTGCCGGAACACTGTTTGCGCTACCGGTCACGGGACTGAAAATAAGGATGCTGCGGCGCAGAACAACTGACGCAACCGAAAGCCCGCGTTGCATCAGATGCAAGGGTCAGAAACGAACAAGGCCGGGTATCGTGCCCGGCCTTGTCGATTTTACCAACTGGTAAATATCTCAGATCAGCTTGCCCATTGCCACAGCGGTGTCCGCCATGCGGTTCGAGAAGCCCCATTCATTGTCGTACCAGCTCAGGATCCGCACCATGTTGCCGTCCATGACCTTGGTCTGATCCGTGTGGAAGATCGACGAATGCGGGTCGTGGTTAAAATCCGAGGACACCAGCGGCTTGTCGGTATAGCCCAGAATGCCCTTGAGCGGGCCATCTGCGGCGGCACGGATCGCGTTATTGATTTCCTCAACCGTGGTGTCGCGAGAGGCGGTGAAGGTCAGGTCGACGACCGACACGTTCGGTGTCGGCACGCGGATCGCCACGCCGTCAAGCTTGCCATTCAGTTCCGGCAGAACCAGACCAACGGCTTTCGCCGCCCCGGTGGAGGTCGGGATCATGCTCAGGGCCGCAGCGCGCGCGCGGTAGAGGTCTTTGTGCATAGTGTCGAGCGTCGGCTGGTCGCCTGTGTAGCTGTGGATCGTGGTCATGAAACCGCGTTCGATGCCGATGGCATTGTTCAGCACATAGGCAACAGGAGACAGGCAATTGGTGGTGCAGGACGCGTTCGAGACAACCAGATCGTCTGCTGTCAGGCTGTCATGGTTGACGCCGTAGACGATGGTCTTGTCCGCATCCTTGCCCGGAGCCGAGATAAGAACCCGGCTTGCCCCGTTTTCGAGATGGGCCTGGCATGCCTCCTTGCTGGTGAAGATCCCGGTGCATTCGAGCACCACATCAACATCAGACCACGGCAGATCTGCAGGATTGCGCATCGCGGTGACTTTGATCGGGCCACGGCCCACGTCGATTGTGTCTTCCGATGTTTTGACCTCGACGGGGAAGCGGCCATGCACGCTATCATATTGCAGAAGATGCGCGTTGGTTTCGACCGGCCCGAGGTCGTTGATCGCGATAACTTCGATATCGGTCCGGCCGGACTCGATGATCGCGCGCAGGATGTTGCGGCCGATGCGTCCGAATCCGTTGATGGCGACTTTGGTGCTCATATGCGTGTCCTCACTGGTTTCGACAGGAGATGCTGCCCAGTTCTGTTATCGCTAACAAACAGAACCCGACAAAGCTGTCAAGCGATGCGCCGCCATTGCGCAAGATGCCTGCGACGCTGAACGTGGTGTCGTGATGCCGAATTTCCTTGCGGTTCAAACGGCTTCGATTTTGACAGACGGCATCTGGCGTGCCTATCATGTGTCTATTGTTTTACAGACGTTCCAGCGGCGGATCCGTTCCTCCGATATTTCTTTTTGAACGGTGAATTCCGCCGCCGGACGCGATTTGATGGATCGGTCATGGCACAAAGTTTTGATATTCTGGGCGGGCAGTATCTCGACATGATCGAGGCGCTCCGCCGGTCGTTCAATGAAAAACCGCAAGAACTGCTTGAAGTGACACTGACGGGCGCGCTTAAGAACAAGTCCAAATCCGTGACAATCGGCATCCAGACCCAGGCTCCATACTACGTGAAGGTGATCAACGGGCACCGCTTGAGTGCAGTAGAAGAGAGCTATGCGAAGAAACCCCTGCCGCATCCGTTCAACCTCACGCATATTCACGGAGCGCTCGAAGTCGCGGGGCCGCAGCGCAATCAAGAGGACAAGAAAGCGTTTGTATCGCTGATCTTCATCACCTCGGAGGCCGCGCGGTTCGAACCCTTTGCCCGCCACATCAACTCTCTTATCCGTGATGGCGATGGGGCGAAGGTGCTCGATTATGAAGGGGCACGGTTCTACATGAACAACTGGATGAACCTGTATGAACTGACACACGGTGCGGGCTGCGCGTATTTCAAACCTCTGACCGAAGCGAATATGCACAACTGGAACTATTACCACGACATTGTGGTAGCCAAGTCTCAGACCAACATGAATTTGCCGTTCTCGGCCACTCAGGCCAGTCTCAGGCCCAAATCGCTGCGCGATTTGCGTTAGGTGCGTCGGACCGCTTCAGCGCCAGAATGCGATCCATTCGAGCAGATCCAGACCCTTGCTCGCGAGGAACATAAACCCGTCACCGCCAGTCAGGAACGCATCAACAGCCAATCCGCCCAGGATCAACAACCCCAATCCGATTGCCAGTGAATTGGTCATGCAAATTCTGCCTCTCTGCTCCGGACGACAGAATGCCAGAGCCGATCGGCCTTGTCACGCGGCCACCTCGGATGGCGCGGGCGGGATCGACATCAGGTCTTCGATAAAGAGGCTGACAAACGGGCCACGCCCGGCCACATCCGCTTTTCTGTAAATACCGTTCAAATGGGCTTTGACCGTGCCTTCGGCTGAGCCGCGCAGCTCTGCGATTTCGGCAATACTGAAGCCTTTGAGGGTAAACAGGGCGACATCGCGTTCCGAGGGCGTCAAAGACCATGCGTCAAATCGCGCTTCGACAATGTCATGAAACGCGCCTGCAGCCAGACCCAGTTGCTCTTCAAGATGCGCTTTTCGGCGAAGCAGGGCAAACAGGTAGCGGGTTTCGAAGGCCACACCGGCAATCAGCGCCAGAACCGCAAGTAGCTCGATCACGAAATGACTGGTGAAGAAGGCTGTGAAGCCAAGTTCGAACCCATCGATAACAACATCCCAGAGGAAGAACGCCGCGCATAGGGTTTGCGCGACGATCAGGACCAGCAGGGATACCGGTTTGGTGGATGACTGAAATGTCACGGGTCTGTCCTGACTCCATCCGGCACCGTCTTGACGCCTGTGACCATAGACCTTGGCAGGTTCACGCCCGTCCGACGGCTTTCCCAGATCACTGCAAGAACGTGCAGCACTATCGAGATTTCAGCCCACGTTACCAAGGCCTCGTGGGTTTCTTCAACCCAATCAATGCCCCAGAAGGCGTCTGTGGTCATCATGTAGCCGGTGACACCAATAAGCAGGACCGATCCGAGCAGGTTGAAGATCATCAGCGCGCCGAGTGGGGTATGCCCCAGGTGCAAGCGTTTGCGGCCAGTGGCAATGTCGGACACTTGCGCTGTGACTTTGGACAGCGTGGGCCAAAATGATGCAAATCGGGCATAGCGCGGGCCAATCAGACCCCAGACCAGCCGTGCGGCAATCAAGGCAACGACAGCATAGCCGAGCCACTCGTGCAGCTTGCTTTCGTCGTCGGTGAACAAGGCATTGGCCGCAAACCCGGCCACCAATGCCCAGTGAAAGACCCGGACAAACGGGTCCCAGATTTTATAGGATGTCATGTCAGGCTCCGAGAGTGGTGGCCCGTGCGGTGCGCACAGGGCTTATGGGATCAGTCGTCGACCTTGGTGCCAACCACGTTCAGAGCGGCATCGAGATAGAGCTCAAGACGCTGGCCATCTTTCAGCACATAGGCTTCGATCATGCCGTCCTCCATGTCGATCTTGCGCACTTCGTAACCTTCTTCGGTCAGGTTGGAGCGGATTTCGGTCATCCGTTCCGTGCTGAGCATCGAGTCGTCGCTGGATGCGAAGGCCGAAGCGGGCAGGGCGAGAGCGAGGGCAAGGGCGAGAATGCGGGTCATGGGATGTCTCCTTTTAGGGTCATGCAGTGCCGCGATGTGCGGCGCCGGTGCCCTGAAGATTGTCCAAGATTTGCGCTGCCGATATTGGTCGGCGGTCCCAAACCGCGTCCCTTTAACTTTGGTTTAGAGCTGTTTTCCGCCGATTTTTACGAACTCAGGCTTCTGCTTCGCGCTCGATCTCGGCCTGTTCAACAGCCCACGCGCCCGCAGCCTCGACCGCAACCGGGGATGCGGTTGGGACAACACCGAGGTAGCTGTCGGTCTCGCTGACGGGTGCTGCCGGGCGTTGTGTCATACGGTAGGCGGAGTAAGCTGTGATGGCGATAAACAGAACGCCCAACACCAGCCAGAACGCTTGTGGGCCAAGGGCCTCCATTGCGCTGCCCGCGCCGAGCGGACCCAGAATCGCGCCGATCCCGAAGGTGAGAACCAGACCGCCGGACGCGGCGGGCATGTCCTCGGCATCTAGGGCATCATTGGTGTAGGCGAGGATCAGGGCATAAAGCGGCGTGGTGACGCCGCCGGTCAGAAAGGCCGCTCCCATCAAGAGCACAACACTGCCACCATTGATCCATCCGAGGATACAGAACGCGGCTCCCAAGGCCGAACACCCAAGGATCAGCGCTCGGCGATCCATGCGATCAGACAGCCAGCCAATGGGAACCTGGAGCAGCAACGCTCCGCCAAATAGCATCGCAATGAACAGGGAAATTTCATTCGCACTCATGCCGACCTGTGTGCCGTAAACGGCGCCCATGCCGGATTGGGTGGCGTAGATCGTGCCCAGCAGAAAAATGCCGACCGTGCCCAGGGGGGACCCCTTGAACAACGTTTTTAGCGGCATCGGGCGGGTGACGTCCGCCGCAGGTGTCGGTGTAACAGACAGCAGGATGGGTCCAAAGGAAATCGACACAAGGATCGACGCTCCGATGAACAGGCCTGCCGTTGCGGCTTCACCAAGGGTCAGAAGACCTTGAGCGCCAATAATGCCAAGCGTCTGAGCGATCATGTACGCGGACAGAACTTTGCCCCGCGTCTCATTGGTGGCCGAGGCGTTGAGCCTGCTTTCGGCGGTGACGTAGATGCCGGACATGCAGAAGCCGACAAGCACGCGCAAAAGGGTCCAGAGGATCGGATCGGTCAGAAGCGGGAACGCGATCAGACCTGCCGACATGAAGCTGCCAAGCGCCGCGAAGACGCGCACATGCCCCACGCGTTTGATCATCCCTGGTGTCAGCCGTGCGCCAGACAAAAAACCCAGAAAATAGCCCGAGGCGACGATGGCCAACTCGCTGGCGGAGAATCCTTCGATGGCGCCGCGCAGACCAATCAATGTGAAGTGCATGCCGTTTCCCAGCATGATGAAGACGATGCCCAGCAACAGCGCCCAGATGCCTGAAAAGATATGCGTCACGCTCTGCTCTCCTCGCGGTATCAACGGATGGATTCCGAGGAGCCTAGCAGAGCAGACGCCGAGAGAAAAACGCAGCCGCGGTGCAGAACAATGCACAGGGAGTAAACGCGGCTGCTAAATGCGAAACCGCCCCTGTCGAAGCAGTCTCGACAGGGGCGGATGAAAAATTGACCGTTTCTCGTCTATCGGCGGAACTATTGGAATGGCGAACCAACTTAAAGATCAGTGCAGCAGCCGACCCATTGCGCCTGCGACATCCGCCATCCGCGCCGAGAAGCCCCATTCATTGTCGTACCACGCCAGCACGCGCACCATCCGCTTGCCGACCACTTTGGTCTGGTCGGGGGCGAAGATGGACGACTGTGTGGTGTGGTTGAAGTCGATAGACACCTTGGGCTCGGGATCGTAGGCCAGAACCGTGCCCATATGGGTCGCGGCAGCTTCGCGCACAACTTCGTTGACGTCGTCGACAGTGACATCTTTGCCGACATAGAAAGTGAGATCGACAGCCGAGACATTCGGTGTCGGAACCCGCACAGCAGACCCATCAAGCTTGCCCTTGAGTTTGGGCAGAACCTCGCCCAGGGCTTTGGCGGCTCCGGTGGAGGTTGGGATCATCGCCATTGCCGCCGCACGCGCGCGGTAGAGGTCGGCGTGGCGCCGGTCCAGCGTTGGTTGATCTCCGGTGTAGGAGTGGATCGTGGTCATGATGCCCGACTCGATCCCCAGCGCTTCGTCCAGAACCTTGGCCAGAGGCGCGAGGCAGTTGGTTGTGCAGGACCCGTTCGAGATCATAGTGTCGCCGTCGACCAGGGACCGGTGGTTCACGCCGTAGACAATGGTTTTCTGAACGTTCTTCGCTGGCGCCGAGATCAGAACCGATTTCGCGCCCCGCTCCATGTGAACGCTGGCTTTGTCGCCGTCATTGAATTTGCCGGTGCATTCGAGAACCACGTCACAGCCAGACCAGTCGAGTTCCTGCGGATCGTAGGTTGAAAAGACTTCCATCGGACCACGTCCAAGGTCCATCGTGTTGCCCTTGATGGACACGTCGCCACCAAAACGACCGTGCACGCTGTCATAGCGCAGCAGATGCGCGTTTGTCTCAATCGGGCCCGTGGCGTTGATCTTGACCACCTGCACATCGTTGCGCGAGCTTTCGGCGATATGGGCGAGGGTGCAGCGGCCGATCCGACCGAAACCGTTGATTCCAAGTGTGACGGTCATGGGATGTCTCCTGCGCTGTGCGTTGCCGCTCGTATACGGATGTATGCTGCAGCCGCAAAGTAAAAAAGACATTATTTGACAGTATGTTAGCGCAAAAGGTGTGGATCGGGTGCATGATGGCGCTAACGTCCTCGGACAGTTTGCGGTAACACGCCATGGATGATGCGGAATCGGAAATAATGCCTGTGCTGGCGGATGTCGCGGTATTGATGGGGCGGGGGCTGATCGCGCTTTTGTTTCTTGCGGGCGCGATTCAGAAGACCGTTGATCCAAATGCAGCGATGGAGCTTTTAACTGACCGGGGGCTGTCGGCCAGTCTGATATGGCCTGCGCTGGTGCTCAACGGGGTCTGTGGTGTTTTGCTTCTGGCAGGCTGGGCAGTTCGACCGGTCGCGGCCTTGCTGGCGCTTTACTGCGCCGCAACCAGTGTTTTCCACTTGATCCCTTCTGATCCGTGGCAGTTGAGCATCTTCGTGAAGAACTGGGCCATTGCAGGCGGGTGCCTTGTGCTGGCAGCCCACGGGCCGGGGCGCTATGTCTTGGGCAAGGCCCGGTAAGGAGAACAGGTATGAGTGGATTGTTGGCGCTGTTGGACGACGTCGCAGGCATCGCAAAGGTGGCGGCGGCCTCGGTTGACGATATTGGCGCAGCGGCTGCAAAAGCTGGGTCGAAAACAGCCGGCGTTCTGATCGACGACGCGGCTGTGACGCCAAAATACCTCCAGGGATTTGAACCGGCGCGCGAGTTACCGATCATTTGGCGGATTGCGCGCGGCTCTTTGATCAACAAGCTGGTGTTCCTACTTCCGGCAGCGCTGCTGATGTCGAGTTTTGCGCCCTGGATGATTCCGCCCTTGCTGATCCTCGGTGGCAGCTACCTGTGTTTTGAGGGGGCGGAAAAAATCGTGCATGTGCTGATGCCACATGACGATCACACCGGCGGGCCGGATGGCAGCCACGACATCGCCGACCCCATGCATATCGAGGAAGAAAAGGTCAAAGGCGCGATCAAGACTGACTTCATTCTGTCGGCGGAAATCATGACGATTGCGTTGTCGGTGATCGAAGAGGGCAATATCTGGATGCAGGGCGCGACGCTGGCATTGGTCGGGATCATGGTGACGCTCGCGGTCTATGGCGCTGTGGCGATCATTGTGAAAATGGATGATGTCGGCCTGTGGCTCACCCAGGTAGGACGTCTTGGTGTGACACGCGCATTGGGGCGTGGCATCGTGAAGTTCATGCCGTGGCTTTTGAAAACACTGACCGTTGTGGGCACAGCGGCCATGCTCTGGGTCGGCGGGTCGATCATCGTGCATTCTATCGCGCAGATGGGCTGGCACGTTCCGGAAGACACAATCCATCATATCGCAGTTGAGTATGGCGGTGGGCAGCCCTTCCTGGAATGGGCCATCACAGCAGGGATTGATTTTGTGCTGGGCTTCATCTGGGGGCTGATCCTGATCCCGATTGGGGTCAAGATCATTGGCCCGATCTGGACCGCAGTCATGCCAAAGGGCGCCTGACCAGCGTTAATCCGCTCTTAACCTTGCGGGCGCTATGCAGGGGTATGACCATACCCAGCTATCTTGAACCCGACAAATGGTTGCGCACCGTGTTTTCTGCCGAAGCCGTGGGACGCGGCGGCGTCATCCAACGTTCTGCCCGCGATGTGGAGCGGCTTGTGGGCCGAAGCGCCTTTCTGCGTGAAGTGCAGCGGCGCGGATTCACAGTGGTTGAGAATGGCGATCAGTTAGTTGTGTTTTGCAACCGCGATCCGGTGCGGTTGATCGTACAGCGCGATCCACCGAGCCTGTCGCAGCGCGCCTTGCAAGCGGGCTGCGATGCCGATCTCCGCTGAAGGTCAAAAGACCTGAATCGCGTCAACGCGTTCTTGCGATGCATCGCGGTTGGGCGGCTCTACTGTGCAAAGCCGCCCAAAATATGCGTTACGCGCGTGGATCAGATTGCCAGCGGCCTTCCACCAGATCGCGCACCTTCTGTGCGACCGCTTCTGCGGTGATGCCGAATTGTTCGTACAGGGTTTCCGCCGGTGCAGAGGCACCAAAGCCATGCATTCCGACGAAGCCTGACTTTTCGCGCTTGCCACGCTCGCCAAACAGCCAACGGTCCCAGCCAAAGCGGATACCGGCCTCAACGGCCACACGCACCGGACCACCCGGCAGCACGCGCTTGCGATACGCCTCGTCCTGCGCCTCGAACAATTCCCAGCAGGGCATGGAGACAACTCGCGTGCCGATGCCTTCGTCATGCAGGATGTCGCGCGCGGCCATTGCAATCTCGACTTCCGAGCCGGTCGCCATCAGGATCGCCTGACGCTTGCCTTCGGCATCGGCCAGAACGTAGGCGCCTTGTGAGACCATGTTCTTGGTCTTGTGTTCGGTCCGCACGGTGGCAAGGTTTTGACGGGTCAGCGACAGGACCGACGGCGTCTTGGTCTGAGTCAGCGCGATTTCCCACGCCTCTGCGGTTTCCACAGTGTCGGCAGGGCGGAACACCAGCGTATTGGGCGTCGCGCGGCTGATCGCCAGATGTTCGACTGGCTGGTGGGTCGGACCGTCTTCGCCGAGACCGATGCTGTCATGCGTCATGACATAGACGGTCGGCACCTGCATCAGGGCGGAGAGACGCATCGAAGGACGGGCATAATCGGTGAAGCACATGAAGGTGCCGCCATAGGGGCGAATGCCACCGTGCAGCGCCATTCCGTTCATCGCGGCGGCCATGCCGTGCTCACGGATGCCCCAATACATGTAGCGGCCCTTGCGGTTGTCGATATCGAACACACCCAGATCACCGGTCTTGGTGTTGTTTGACCCTGTGAGGTCTGCCGAGCCGCCAAAGGTTTCCGGCAGAATCGGGTTGACCACCTCAAGCACCATTTCAGAGCTTTTGCGGGTCGCCACCTTGGGTGCGGTTTCGCTAATTTGCTTCTTCAGCGCCTTGATGGTCGAGGACAGCTTTTTCGGCGCCTCACCTGCCATTGTGCGGGCAAACTCGGCCTGACGTGATGCCGACATGGCCGCAAGACGGGCCTCCCATTCGGCGCGCTCGGCGGCACCGCGGCTGCCAATTGCTTCCCATGCCGACTTGATGTCTGCGGGTACTTCAAACGGACCTGTGGTCCAGCCCCAACCTGCCTTGGCCTCTGCGTTCTGGTCGGCATTGGTCAGAGCACCGTGACCTTTGGAGGTGTCCTGTGCCGCGTGACCCAAAGCGATATGTGTCTTGCACGCAATCATCGACGGACGTTTGTCCTTTTTGGCTGCCGTGATGGCTGCGTCGATCTCATCGGGGCTGTGGCCGTCGATCTCCTGAACATGCCAGCCCGCCGCCGTAAAGCGTCCGATCTGATCGGTGCGATCAGACAGTTCGACGGTGCCGTCGATGGTGATGTTGTTGTTGTCCCAGAAGACGATCAACTTTGACAGTTCCTGACGCCCGGCAATGCCGATGGCCTCGTGGCTCACACCTTCCATCAGGCAGCCGTCTCCGGCGATGACATAGGTGTAGTGATCGACAAGCTTTTTGCCGAACCGGGCACGTAGCGCTTCTTCGGCCATTGCAAATCCAACCGAATTGGCGATGCCCTGACCCAAAGGACCTGTTGTGGTTTCAATGGCTTGCGCCAGGAAGTTCTCGGGATGGCCCGCCGTTTTGGCGCCCCACTGACGGAAGTTCTTGACCTGATCCAGCGTGATTTCGGGATCGCCCACAAGGTAGAGCAGTGAATAGAGCAGCATCGAGCCGTGACCTGCCGACAGGATGAACCGGTCGCGATCGTGCCAATCGGGGTGTGCCGCATCGAATTTCAGGTGCTTTTCGTAGAGCACGGTGGCCACATCCGCCATGCCGATGGGCATGCCCGAGTGACCGGAATTGGCGGCAGCGACTGCGTCCAGTGTCAAGGCGCGAATGGCGGCAGCCTTGTTCCAATGGTCGGGGTTCTGGGCTTTGAGGGTCTCGATATCCACAGGCCGTCTCGTCCTTCATGATAGAGGCAAAAGGGGTCTTTGAGGGCGCTCATACCAGTGTGACGGCAGAGTTCAAGCGGCACGGGCCCGCCACATGCGCATAAGGGGGCGCATTTTCCACGGCGGATTGTTAAACTTTCACATTAAGAGGACGGAGCGATTCGTTTCGAGAGCACGGAAAAAAGCGTCTGACCCCCTCGCAATGCGGTCGGACAAACAACAAAACGGGGATCAGGCATATGACCCAAATTGACGAGTTGCAGCATCGCATCACGGCGGCGTTGGACAGGGTGGCGCAGGGTGTCGTGCGGCTGGAAGAGCGCGCGGCTGAAGCCGCAAGCGCGGTGCCCACAGCGCCAGAGATCGACCCAGAAGAGGTCGCGAAGCTCCGCGAGGCGCTTGAAGAAGAAAAGCTTGCCAACGCTCAGTTGGAAGAACGGGTGCGCAAGCTACATGAGACCCATCGTCAAGAGCTTGAAGCGGCCAAAGCCGAAGCTGCGGCAACAGCTCCGGCCGAGGCCGCCTCGATCGACGTGGCAAAGCTGGATCTTGATCTGCAACGGCTGCGCCAGTCCAACGAGATGCTCCGAGCTACGAATGAAGAGCTGCGCAAGGCATTGGCTGAAAATGTTGGCGAGCCGCATCTGATAAATAAGGCGATGTTGGCCGAGCTCGAAGGCCTGCGCGCGGCACGTTCTGTCGATGTGGCGGAAACCCGGGCCATCGTTGAAACTCTGACGCCGTTGCTTGAAGCCGCTGCAGACACTGAGGAGGCAAACTGATGCCCGAAGTTGAAATCACCATCGGCGGTCGCACCTTTGATGTGGCCTGTCAGGAAGGCGAAGAGCAATACCTGCATTCTGCGGCACGGATGCTTGACACCGAAGCGCAGGTGCTGGCGCAGCAGGTCGGCCGGATTCCCGAAGCCCGGATGCTGTTGATGGCCGGCCTGATGCTGGCCGACAAAACGGCAGGTCTGGAGGACAAGCTACGCGAAACCGAAGATCGTGCGGCTGCCTATCTGTCAGAGTTGCGGGCCCTTAAAGATGCCCCGCCGCCCGAACCCGAGCGCATCGAGGTGCCTGTGGTGCCGACGGACGTGACCGAGTCCCTGCAGGAGATAGCTGCGCGTGCCGAAGCGCTGGCGCGCGATGTCGAAGAAAAGGCCGGGTAGGGCGCAGGTCTTTTTGGGTCAAACAAAAACGGCGCCCGCAGAGGCGCCGTTTTGCGTTCGTGTGATGACTGCCGTTTACGAATTCGCTTCACGGATTTTTTCGGCAGCGTCCTTGTCATAGGATACGCCCTGTTCGTCGAAAAGCTGGTCCAATTCACCCGACAACGTCATTTCGGTGATGATGTCACAACCGCCAACAAACTCGCCTTTGACGTAGAGCTGCGGGATCGTCGGCCAGTCGGAATAATCCTTGATGCCCTGACGAATGTTTTCATCGGCCAAGACGTTCACGTCCGCATAGTCGACGCCCATGTAGTTCAACACACCCGCAACCTTGCTGGAAAAGCCGCATTGCGGCATCGTTTTGGTGCCTTTCATGTAGAGCACGACATCATTCGACTTCACGGTCTCGTCGATAATCTGCTTCGCGTCAGTCATTCTTTTTCTCCATCTCTTCGCGGCGTTTCCGGTCTTTGCGGATATAGGGCATTGTAGCGCCGACAGTGATAAGGGTGACAAGACCAATTGCT
>JAUIIR010000129.1 GCA_030431485.1 Alphaproteobacteria bacterium | reverse complement strand
ATAATGAAGTTTATGTTAAGTAATGCCGGCGCGATCAAGAAGACCCGCCGACGTTTTGTGCGAATACTTAGCCCATCGTTGGCATAACGAACTCGGGATCGGTCCGAACCCCCATGGGCCACCGTGTCGTGATGGTCTTGAGCCGTGTGTAGAACCGCACACCTTCCATCCCGTGCATATGGTGATCGCCGAACAGGGACTGCTTCCAGCCACCGAAGCTGTGGAAAGCCATTGGTACCGGAATCGGGACGTTCACTCCGACCATGCCCACTTCGATGTCTTGAGCGAAGTTTCGGGCGGCGTCGCCGTCACGGGTGAAGACAGCCACGCCGTTGGCGTAGTCATGGGAATGGATCAAGTCCACGGCTTCGGCGTAGTCCTTCCGGCGCACGACGGACAAGACTGGCCCAAAGATTTCCTCGCGCCAGACGGTCATTTCAGGCGTGACGTTGTCGATCAGAGTCGGTCCAACGAAATAGCCGTTCTCGTAACCTTGCGGTGGCGTGAAGCTGCGTCCGTCGACGACGACCTTCGCGCCTTCGGCCTCGCCCTTGTTGATCCGACCAATGATCTTTTCCTGCGCCGCCTTGGTCACGACCGGACCCATCTCCGACGCCTTGTCCGCCGCAGGGCCCACCTTCAGGGTCTCAATCTTGGGCACGAGCCGCTCGACCAGCGCGTCCGCCACGGCTTCGGTTACCGGCACCGCGACAGAGATCGCCATGCACCGCTCGCCAGCGGAGCCATATGCCGCCCCCATCAGCGCATTCGCTGCCATGTCGAGATCGGCGTCGGGCAGGATCACCATATGGTTTTTGGCCCCGCCGAGCGCCTGGACGCGTTTGCCGTTCTTTGTGCCGGTTTCATAGATGTATTTCGCAATCGGCGTCGATCCGACAAAACTGATCGCCTTAACATCCGGATGGTTCAAAAGCGCATCCACCGCTTCCTTGTCGCCTTGCACGACGTTGAAGACACCGGCGGGTAAGCCTGCCTCGGCCAACCACTCGCCGATGAGAAGCGAGGCGGAGGGATCACGCTCGGACGGCTTCAATACGAAAGTGTTGCCGCAGGCGATGGCAACAGGGAACATCCACATCGGCACCATGGCCGGGAAGTTGAACGGCGTGATACCGGCGACAACACCTAGCGACTGACGCACAGAATTGCTGTCAACGCCCGTGCCCACGTCCTCGGTAAAATCACCCTTGAGCAAGTGCGGCGCACCTACGGCGAATTCGACAACCTCAAGGCCGCGAGTGACTTCGCCGACCGCGTCATCGTGAGTCTTGCCGTGTTCGGCACTGATCGCCTCGGCCAGTTGATCCGCGCGATCCCACAAGATCATCTTGAAGCGGTCGAGGACGCGCGCGCGGCGCAGCGCCGGGGTCTTCGACCATGTCTTCCAAGCAGCTTTGCTGAGGCGACAGCAGCGTTTACTTCGCCCTCGGAGGCAAGCGCCACGGTCTTTTCCGCCTCTCCTGTCGCGGGGTTGAAAACCGGCTGGTTCCGGCCCGATGTCCCTGCAAGGCGCGCGAAGGCCAGATGCTTGGCGCGGCAGCGCGGCTTGGCGTAAGCCAGGCGCGCCTCAGCCGACACATCGCCGCGCTCGAACACGCTGTCGGGGCGCGCCTTTTTGACCGGACCACACGCGGTTCGATGCTGACGCCCGATGGAGAGGCCCTCTTTGGGACAGCCGAACGGATGGAAGCCGAGGCGTTGTCCGGTCTGGCGAACATGCAAGGTCGCGATGAGGTTGCGGGAACCATCCGGGTTGGCGCGCCTGACGGATTCGGCAGCGCCTTTCTTTCGCCACGACTGGGACGCTTCAGAGAGGCCTACCCGGACCTGCGCATTCAACTGGTGCCTGTGCCGCGCAGCTTCTCGCTTTCTGAACGCGAGGCAGACCTTGCCATCATGGTCGGACGACCGGAGAAAGGCCGATTGCGCGTGCGCAAGCTCGTCGATTACGCGCTCGGACTGTATGCTTCAAAAGACTATCTGGATCAGGCTGGTCACCCCGAAGACCTCGCCGATCTCGCTGCGCACAGCCTTGTGGGATACGTCGACGACCTCATCTACACGCCAGAGCTCAATTACGCCCGCGAGTTCCTGCGCGATTGGCGATCGAGCATCGAAGTCTCGACGGCCATCGGCCAGTTCGAGGCGGTCCGTGCCGGCGCGGGCATTGGCATTTGCCATGACTTCATGACGGCGCGCACAGACTTGATCCGGCTATTTCCGGAGCTTTCCGTGACTCGCAGCTATTGGACCGTCTGGCACGAAAACTTGCGTGTCGCCCGACGGGTTCAGGCTTTCGCAGACCTGCTCGACAGAATCGTCAAGGAAGATCGCGATCTCTTTCGCGCGGACCCGTGAAGCTTAGGGTCAGGACTCATAGCCAGTAAATGACGAGTGCTGCGAGGGCGATGGCTGACAGGAACACCTTCGGGCACCTATCGTAGCGGGTTGCCACCCGCCGCCAATCCTTCAACCTGCCGAACATGATCTCGATCCGGTTACGCGGTTTGTAGCGACGCTTGTCGTACTTTGCCGGTTTCTTCCGCTGCTTCCGGCCGGGGATGCAGGCGCATATCCCTTTGTCCTTCAACGCATCCCGGAACCAATCTGCGTCATAGCCACGATCCCCGAGCAGCCAGTCGACATCCGGCAGGCTGCTCAACAATGCCCGCGCACCAATGTAGTCGCTGACCTGACCGGCGGTGACGAACAGGTTGAGCGGACGTCCCCGGCTGTCGCAGATAGCGTGCAGCTTGGTGTTCATGCCGCCCTTGGTGCGACCGATCAGGCGTCCAGGCCCCCTTTTTTGACGCCCAAACTGGTCGCGGTACGATGAGCCTTCAGGTAGGTGGCGTCGAACATCACAGTCTTCTCTTCGCCGTGTTCGGCAGCTAGGCCGGCCATCATCCGGGCGAAGATGCCTTTGTCGCTCCACCGCTTCCAACGGTTATAGAGCGTCTTGTGTGGGCCATAGGCCGAAGGGGCGTCGCGCCATCTCAACCCATTGCGATTAATGAAGATAATGCCACTCAACACACGTCGATCATCAACGCGTGGCTTGCCGTGGGACTTGGGAAAGAAGGGCTCAAGACGCGCCATCTGCGCATCCGTCAGCCAGAAAAGATCAGACATGGTCACCGCTCGGTTTTCGAGCCGTGAATCACGCATCCAAGCGGAAATCAATGGGTCCTGACCCTAGGCTGCTTGGCCCTGCATACTCGCATGATGGAAAAGAAACATACTTCGAATTCTCGCGACGTAGAAGACGATGGCAAAACACTGCACCCGAAAGCTCCGTCGTCGGGCTGCACCCTCAAACTGCTGCGTTTGCAGCGAAGAGGAGAGTCGAACTGTCGCTACCGATCCGCCTCCTTTTATGCGCCGACGGCTACGCAAGAGCATATCAAAACTACAAGTTTGTGTCGAAAGACACTTGGCTCCAAGCAAGTTCATCGCTTTGTGACCTGACCAACAATCTAGAGGCGCTCCGAAATTTCGAGGAAACTGCAGAACCAGAATTGGCGGGCAAGAAGAAAGATGACGCAACTGTGCTGGCCGTTCACATCACGAACTAGCACCTGACTTGCACGCGCACCCTTTCTAATTACCTTCCTGTCTGCGAAAATTTAAAGGACCTTCGACGAACAGTCCGGCACAGGCTTTCGGCGGATGCGGTCATAGGAGTCTTTCTAGCTGAGGTGCCCCTAGATATGTAGACGCTTTGCCGCCTACTGTTAGGCGAGGAGGCCGACATGGGGACGAGCAATTACTGGACCTGTCACGTTTTAGTGCCGCCCCAAGTGCTCGTTTAGG
The DNA here is from genome assembly GCA_030431485.1 of Alphaproteobacteria bacterium. GTDB lineage: Bacteria > Pseudomonadota > Alphaproteobacteria > Rhodobacterales > Rhodobacteraceae > Marivita. The sequence continues at coordinate 2,567 of JAUIIR010000129.1, read as the reverse complement.
CCACTTTCCGTTCGAATGCGACGGGGCTTTTCCAGCCCAATGCTGAGTGCCGTCGGCGCGGATTGTAGAAGCCGTTCATTTACTGGAAGATCGCCAACTCGGCGTCTCTGCGCGTCAGCCACGGTCTTCGCCAGATCAGCTCGGCCTTGATCGTTTTGAAGAACGTCTCGACGGCGGAGTTGTCATAGCAGTTGCCCTTGCCACTCATCGATACCTGGAAGCCGTGCTTACGCAGGAGCTTCAAAACGTCTTCGTCTGAATGTCGTTTCCTTGCCATTCAATGCCCCCCTCCGGTGACCACTGTAATGGCCCAGTTTTAAGGAAGAACAGAAGCATGGCGACCATCCATCCCGTCGTCGGCACCTTCCGGAAAAGCTTCAAACCGAATGCCGAGTTCGCGGCCAATCAAATCGCGCGACAGTGCTTCGAAGTCGGAAAAAGAAAGAGTTGCAAAATCATAGTTCATTTAGTTGGTATCTCGAGCTCCGGCAGATCCCGCAAGCTCTGCAAATCAAATGTCACCAGGAAGGTCTCCGTGGTCACGAAGGTATGCGGTGCCCCCGGCCGCGGCGACCTGGGACCGCTCGCGATCAGATCCTTGTAGCGCAGCCTGGCCAGCAGATCGCGGCTCACCTCCTTGCCGAAGATGTCAGCCAGGCCTGCCCGGTCGATCGGCTGGTGATAGGCGATGGCGCAGAGCACGCTGTGACGTAGCAGTTAGCGCCACGACTCCGATCTCAATGATTTCAGCGTATTGGCCGTGCACTTAATCATGAGACTTGGCATTTGATGTTGCGACAAAACTTGGATTTTAGCAGTTAAATCGAGACTCTGCCGCCGGTGCTTTCACTCGAAGGATCGACGATCACGGCTTTGAAAACACCAATAATGTCATTGTGTTGTGATGACTCAGGCAACCTACTTGCCGCCAAGGGCGGCGTCCATAGTCTCAACATTAAGTGCCACGTTTTTCAGAAACTTCCGCAATCTTACAATTAACTGCTACGTCACAACATGTTTCCGTTTCGCCAGTTCAACGGATCACACCGACGAGGGACCGTTCAAAACCACGGGGTGCAATCAGAATTGTGAAGTAATCTCGGTCTCCAGAGATCATTACTTTGGAGGCGGAGATGCATTGGCGTATTACTTTGGAAGCCATTGACCCGATTGGGGATGACTATCGCAAGGAATTCATGATCGAGAAGGACCTTGATGGCCTGACTGACGGGAAGCTGGGCTGTTCGATCGATGACGGCAAGGCGATCATGAAAGAGGTTCAGAAAATCATTGTCGAGCGGCAGTTGGACCTATGGGTTCGCTACTGCCGGTTGAGGTTTTGCAAGGACAAGGCGCGACGATTGCTGAAGCGGTGCGCCAGATCGGCGTGGCGCAGCAAACGTTCTACCGTTGGCGCAAGCTCTACGGCGGGATGCAGCGGTCCCAACTCGCGCGTCTGAAGGAGCTGGAAAAAGAGAACCAGCGGCTGAGACGGGCGGTGTCTGACCTAACCTTGGACAAGTTGATCCTGACGGAAGCGGCGAAGGGAAACTTCTGAGCCCTTCACGTCGCCGCAAATGCATCGACCACGTGCGGCAGGAGCTTGGCGTGTCCGAGCGCCGCGCCTGCCGTACACTCGGTCAGCATCGATCCACGCAACGTAAGGTGCCGCAAGGCCGTGCCGATGAGCAGCGTCTGACTGACGATATCATCGAGCTGGCCGATCAGTACGGGCGCTATGGGTATCGCATGGTGACAGGTTTGCTGAACAACGCAGGCTGGCATGTGAACCACAAGCGGGTCGAACGCATCTGGCGGCGCGAAGGGCTGAAGGTTCCTCAAAAGCAGAAGAAAAAAGGACGGCTCTGGCTGAACGATGGCTCCTGCGTCCGTTTGCGGCCCGAACGTCCAAACCATGTCTGGTCTTACGACTTCGTCCAGGATCGCACCGCTGATGGGCGGGTCTATCGGACACTGAACATCATCGATGAATACACCAGGGAGGCGTTGATGATCCGCGTGGATCGCAAGCTTAACTCAACCGACGTGTTGGACGCACTGACAGACCTGTTCATCCTGCGAGGGCCGCCGGAATACATAAGGTCTGACAATGGCCCGGAATTTATCGCCGAGAAAGTGCGGGACTGGATCGCTGCCGTGGGTGCAAAGACCGTGTACATCGAACCGGGCTCACCATGGGAAAACGGATATTGCGAAAGCTTCAATGCCAGGCTCCGCGACGAGCTGTTGAATGGCGAAATATTCTACAGCCTGAGGGAAGCGCAAATCCTGATCGAGCAATGGCGCATCCATTACAACACGATCAGGCCGCACAGCTCATTGGGCTATCGTCCGCCCGCGCCCGAAAGCATCGTTCCAATGGACCAGAGACCGACGATGCACTAACAATCAAACCGGACCACCCGATGGGGGCACGCCACGCAGGCAGAAGATCCCAAACCCAACCAAGACCGTTTCAATCAGGCGGAGTCGATAGTCGAACAAAATGACATCACCCTCGAATCCAATTCAGGTAGCTTCAGCCAGGACTTCTATAGGGTGGCGGG
>JAUIIR010000128.1 GCA_030431485.1 Alphaproteobacteria bacterium | reverse complement strand
CGGTGTGCTCGACGCCGTCCCATTCGCGCAGCAACTTCGTGCCCGTCACGGGATTGCGGGGATCGGCAATCTGGTGCTTGCGCCGGGCATGCCCTTCGACCTCATCGGCCAGAAGATCCAGCATGCGGCGGGTCTCGCGGTCAGGCCCGCCGTAGGTCAGTTCCTGCAGACGATACGCGATCCGCAGTTCGAGAAACGACCGGCTGTTGTTCGGCGCCGAGGTGCCGAGGAGCTTTTCCCATTCGGCTTTCAACTCCTTGACTGACATCGCTTTCAGGGCGGCCAGGCGCGACAGCACCGTCTGGTCGAGGCGTGGATCAAGCCCCGGTTGCGCAGGGGTTATCTTATTGTGATGCTTCATGAATTCCTCCGATGCGGATACGTTTTGCACGACGACCACCGCTCTTTCGGGGCGAGAAGTCCACGAAACTGTCTCCGTTCTGGACAGATAAATTGCTGGACTTCTTGGCGTTCAGCCGAACGACACCTGCAGCGAGGATACACCCGATCTCGACGAGGCGTGCATCGGCCGACATGCGGTCAGGGCATAGGGGATTGGGCCCCGAAATCGGGGTTTCTGGTACGTATGACATGGCGACTTTTCGCGATTGGGATGATGGTCAAAAGGTATCGCGAAATCAGGAAAACACAAGCTTTTCAATATTTTGCGCGGATCTTCGAGGCTCCTATAACTCCTGCGAACAGATGCGTAAGCATTGCGCGCATCCTACGGCTCAAACGCTCACGAATCACCCTGCGCAGGTTTCAGATCGGCTTCGTTTTGGGTGGGCCGTCAGTTTGGGGGATATGCTCACTGGCCCCGCAGCCACTCGTCCAGCTTTGACCAGCGGCGTCGACCTGAGATGTTTTTTACAGCGATTGCGACGGCCTTCTTCTGACCAACCAGCACCACAAGCTTCTTCCCGCGCGTGACGCCGGTATAGATCAGGTTGCGCTGCAACATGGCGTAGTGCTGGGTCATGACCGGGATGACCACGGCCGGGTATTCCGAGCCCTGGCTTTTGTGGATCGTCGCGGCGTAGGCAGGTACCAGCGTGTCGAGTTCACCGAACACAAAGGTGACGATTCGCCCATCGAAGTCGACGGCGACCTCGCCTTCGTCCATGTCGATATCGTCAATCATGCCGATATCGCCGTTGTAGACGTCCTTGTCGTAATCGTTCTCGATCTGCATGACCTTGTCGCCGGGCGCAAAGGTCCAGCCGAAGCGCTCGAACTTTTTCTCTCCTGCGGGGTTCAGCGCGGCCTGCAGTTCGATGTTGAGAGAGCGAGCGCCAACACCGCCGCGGTTCATCGGGCAAAGCACCTGCACATCTTTGATTGGATCGAAGCCGAAACGCTGCGGGATGCGCTTGGAAACGAGCTCGACGATCCGCGGCACGGCCTGCTCCGGATCTGCGGCCGGCACGAAATAGAAGTCCGCTTCCCCATCGGGTTTGCCGAGATCGGGCAGTTGCCCCGAATTGATGGCATGCGCCGTGGTGATGATCTTGCTTTGGGCCGCCTGCCGGAACACCTCGGTCAGTCGGACCACGGGCATCGCGCCAGAGCCGATGATGTCAGCCAGCACTTGGCCGGGCCCGACAGAGGGGAGCTGGTCGATATCGCCGACAATCAGCAGCGCCGCGGTACTGGGTACAGCCTTCAGGAGCGACTGCATAAGCAGCACATCGACCATCGAGCTTTCGTCCACGACCAGCAGGTCGCACTCGAGGGGGTTTTCGTCATTGCGCTTGAAGCCGAAGGCTTTGGGATCGAACTCGAGCAGGCGATGGATGGTCTTCGCTTCCATGCCGGTCGCTTCGGTCATTCGTTTGGCTGCGCGGCCCGTCGGTGCACAGAGCAGAAGCTTCACGGCTTTGGCTGCGAGTATCCGGAGAATCGAATTGACGATTGTCGTCTTGCCAACACCTGGGCCTCCGGTGATGACCATCGTCTTGGAACGCAGCGCGAGGCGGATCGCTTCAGCTTGGCTGGCTGCCAGTGTCAGGCCAGTCTTTTGTTCGATCCAGGGCAGAGCCTTTTCGGCGTCGATCTCTTGCCATGGGAGAGCACCGGCGCGGATCCGATTCAATTGCTCGGCAATGCCACGTTCGGCATGGTAGAGCCCGGTCAGGAATATGCAGTCCGTCTCTCCAACATGATCGGCGGTCACGGTTTCTTCGAGTAACTCTTCGGCGAGTGCGCCTTCGATCAGGTGCGTTGGGACTTCGAGCAATTTGCCTGCGAGGCCAATCAGTTCCGTACGCGGCAGGCCACAATGCCCATCGCTCATCGCCTCCGTCAACGCGAAGGAAATTCCGGCCCGGACCCGGATCATCGCGGTTTTCTCGATCCCAAGTTTCTCGGCGATCAAGTCAGCCGTTCGGAAGCCGATGCCGCGGATATCCTTGGCCAAACGATAGGGGTTTTCGCTCATAATCTGAACGGCGTCGGTGCCGTAGGTCTTGAAGATCCGCACCGCGCGCGCCGTGCCAACGCCGTGCTGATGCAAGAACACCATGATTTCACGGATGACCTTCTGGTCTGCCCAGCCGGACGTAATCTTGTCGGCGCGTTTGGGACCGATCCCTTCAACCTCGCGCAGGCGCTCCGGCTCGGCCTCGATGATGTCGAAAACGTGCTTGCCGAACATTTTCACGAGCCGCTTGGCATAGACTGGGCCAATGCCCCGGATCATGCCAGAGCCAAGGTACTTTTCGAGGCCGTCGAGTGTAGAGGGGGCATGGGGCCTGAGGAAGTGCGCCTTGAACTGCAAACCGTGATTGCGGTCGTTAACCCAAACGCCCGAGGCCGTGATCCATTCACCGGCGGAAATCATTGCCGCGTGGCCGATGGTCGTGACCAAGTCGCGATGCCCGCGCGCTTTGACGCGCAGGACGCAGAACCCGCTTTCCTCGCTGTGGAAGGTGACGCGTTCCACCAGTCCCGCAAGGACCTCGGCTGTCGCCCCTGTGTCGCTCACTCAACCGCCTTGATCGATGATGGGCACTTTCGTGCGGCATCAGCCATGGCTTTATCGAATGCCGAACGTTGGAGATTGACCAACGCGAACCGGTTCTTCTGCCAAGGGCGGTCCTCGTCGCGCGCTTCGATCGCGATCTCTACGTTCTGCTCGTTAGCGAAAACTTCGATGGTAATTTCAGCATCCTCGAAATCGACTTCGTGACGCCTGCCATTGTTCCCGCGAATGATCACATGGGGCATTTTACATCTCCCGCCCGTACCATCGGACCCGCCCGATGATGTTGATCTCATCGGCCGTCCCTTCATAGGGGGAATATTGGTGGTTGTCAGAAATGATCCGCACGCGCGGCGGATCGCTCATCGGCACATGCTCGAGCCGTTTGGCCACAAGGCCCATGCCGTCGTGAAGCACAAAGACCCCCGGGGGCACAGGGTTGCGTTGGTTCATGTCAATCAGGATAACGTCGCCATCATTGAGCGTCGGCAGCATGCTGTCGCCCTGAACGGCCATGACGCGGAGCATTGATGGCGCTGCTTTCAAACGATCACGGATCCAAGCTCGCCTGAAGTGAAAATCGCGCCCGGTACGCTCTTCATCCTCGACGATGGCACCCCCGCCCATGGAGGGACGCGCTGAGACATATTGGATGGCGACAAAGTCGTTATGGTAATCCTCCGTAATGGGGTCGTCGCCATCAAGCCGACCTTTGCCGGTCAGGAGCCACTCCAGATCGACCTTCACCACGGCTGAGATGCGCGTGAGCTTGTCAAGGTTGGGGAGTTGCGACTTGCCGCGCAGGATGTCGTAGACGAAGGAGCGGTTCACACCGGCTTCACGGGCGACTTCCGCAACGCTCATGCCCAGCTGTCGTATCCGCGCGCGCAGACGTTCATGCATAGGGACAGACATATCCACTCCCACTGTTGATATTTTGTGGAAAAAACAGGATTGCGAGATCGCTGTCAATTCCATAAAAACGAAAAGTGAACATTTCGGGGGAATCGGTATGCGGATAGGGCGGGATGCATATGAATTGTCGGAGTTGGCGGAGCGCTGGCATCTGAGCGCAGCTGACATCCGGTCCTTGGTTGGTCGGGGCGTCCTGAAGCTCTCCGTGCGGATTGTTGCCCAACCTGCATGCCTATCCTTTGAGGAGCGGACTGAAGAGAACGAGCCATTCTGGGTGCCTGCGCAAAATAAGGTGTTCTCTGGCCTGGGCGATCTTGCGCTCCGCGATGCGTTCCAGATTGTCCGGGGCGGAGAGGCGCGGATCACGCATGTGTTGCTGCCGGATCCATGCCTCGTGACCTTGCGGAATGAAGACGGAATCCGTCTGGGATATGGCGATCTTCTGGTGCGCAGCGATCATGCTGACCAGCTTCAGCGTGAAGTGATTGGAGTACCATTCAATGACGCGGAAGCCTTTGATTACAGGCTTTTTGTTTATGGGGATGCCGAGTTCGCCTTCACCACGCCGCAGGCCCGAGCGCTGGAGTTCATGTTGCGGCAAACCCAGGCCGGTGCACCGGATCAACACTACACAGAGATCCTCAATGCCGTGGGCAGTTCCTGCCAACGTCTGAGCAGCTTGTTCAGTCGCAAGCCCTACTGGACTCGCCTTCTCAAAAAGACTGTTGGCCAGCGCGGATGGTATCACCTCGACCCGGACTTCGTTGTCTGGCGCCTGACCTCGTCATGACGATTACCCCATGCCAACCGCCCGCCCGCCACTCTGGCGGGCTTTTTTGATTCTTCGGGTCGGCAGCCAGTTGCCGCGACTCGGGCCTTTGTCTGCATTTGGGATGCATTTGGTCTGCGTTCGTATGCGCTTGTCTGCATTGCGGGGCGTCTTTGTGGAATTTCCATGCAGATCATTGGGTTAAAAAATTGTTATGCGCATCCTACTTGTGGGACGAATGCATACAAAGGATTTGGCATCACCTCTCCATGAGCAACACAGGAGAGACCGATGTCACCCACAAATCTCAACCAGGTCGAGCTAGCGGCTCGGCTCAAGATCAGCCCCCGCACGCTTGAGCGCTGGCGTTGGACCGGAGAAGGGCCAGCTTTTCTGAAGATCGGCGGCCGCGTCATCTATCGGCTCGAGGATGTCGAGGCTTTTGAGAACGCCCAACGCTTCGAGAGCACCTCGCAGCACACGCAGCGGCGGGCGGCGCGATGATCATGGCGCGGTTTGCATCCCGTATTGATGTCGGCACGGCGCTAGCCCCCGTCCGTTCCATAGCGATGACCGACATCACCTTCATCGCATGGCTTGCACAGGCCCAACCCGGCGACGTCCAGATCTACTATCGCGGATTTCTAGCGGTCGATGCCGAGATGGAGCTCGGCGGCTTGTCCGCCATGCAGCGCCGAGAACTTCGCGCACTTGCCGATGCGGCCTTTCGGGCCGCGCAACAAGGGCTTGTGCATCTCGCGCAGGTGCGTCTCGCCACCGACCGTTTCGCCTATCTCGCGATTGCCCGGCCGAAACCATCCGAACCGAAATCGAACGCCTTCGCTCGGCTGCTTGCAGCTGCCTGACGTCATTTTCCCGAACAGGAGACCCGGGATGTCTTTCCCCAAGAATACCCCGAGCGTGGATGACATGCTCAATATGTCCACCGGCGATCTGGCCCAGATGCCTGTGGAATTACTGGCTGCCCTTCAGGGCGAGTTGGATCACGCCAGCAAGCAGTTGAAGGCTGCGACCTCGCGGTTCAGCGCAGCCCTTGAAGTGCGCTACGCGACCCGCGCCGCCGAGGCCCGCCGAGCTTGCGCCAAGGACACTGGCACGGTTCGCCTTATGGACGGCGATTACGCCGTCGTGGCCGATCTGCCCAAACGCGTCGATTGGGATCAGGAGAAGCTCACCCAGATCGCCGCGAATATAGCGGCCAGCGGCGAGGACCCGTCTGAGTTTATCGACACCAAGCTGTCGGTCTCGGAGCGTAAATTCAACGCGTTGCCCAAAGCGTGGCGAGACGGTTTTGAACCCGCGCGCACCGTGAAAATTGGCGCGCTCAAGGTCTCGATCGAGCCGGCGGAGGCGCGGAAATGACGGTGCTTGCTCCCATTTCGGCAGGTGTCTCTGATCTGCCGGGCCTGATTGACCGCGCGGCCAGCATGCTGGCGGGCGCCAAGTCGGCAGCCGAGGTACTCGAGGCGCGCGAATATGCCGGGCTGGCCTATGACGCCGCAAAGCGCGCCTCTCGGCTGAGCCGTGCCAAATCAGCCCATGACGATCTGATTGCGGCAGCCCACCGCGCACAGGCCGATGCGCTGGAAATCGAAGCCGCTGCCAAGCGGCGACTGGCGGATGAATATGATGCGGCGCAGGCGCGCGGTGAGGTCGCAGGACTGGGTACGAACCAGCACAGGAAAGAGGGTGTTGTCGTCTCCAACACCCTAGGATTGCGCCGGGACCAGATCCATGATGCGCGCCTGCTACGCGATGCTGAGGCTGCTGACCCGGGCATCGTGCGGCGCACCCTCAACGAGAAACTCGAGCGTGGTGAAGAACCGACGCGCTCTGCGGTCCGTCGCGCCG
>JAUIIR010000127.1 GCA_030431485.1 Alphaproteobacteria bacterium | reverse complement strand
TCATCCCCAATTGGGTCAACGGCTTCCAAAGTAATGCGCCAATGCATTTGCGCCTCCACAGCAATGTTCTATGAAGACCAAGATTATCTCTTTTTCTGGATTTTACCCCGTGGTTTTGAACGGTCCCCCGACGCCAAACGCGCCGCATCTCAAAATTAAGGGCAACGCGACACCAGCCGTGCTGCCGTTCAGCGTAATCTGGCGTGGATGGAGGCAAGCAGTTTGATCCGAGAAGTGACAGGGCAAGGGCGGTATCGAATGTGGTCTCCCGACATTTGAATTCGTCGCGCATTGCCAGTTCCACATTCTGCGACTAGCGAAGACGGAAGTTGATCAGTCCAAACCGACAAATAGTGAATCAAGGTCATCCCCGGCCCCGGCTACGGGGTCGCCCATGCCCGCCGAACTCGGAGGGGTCGTCACATACATGGTGCGCGCATTCCAGCTCCAGCGTCGTGTGGCCAATCCCGAATACGTCCGCAAGCTTGGTCTTGATCCGCGCTTTGATTGCGTCCGCCTCGCCCCAACGGCCAGCCTCAATCACCACATGCGCATCTAGCGCGGCGCGATGTTCGTCCATCTGCCAGAAATGCGCGTGGTGAATGCCGGTCACGCCCTCGACGCCGCGCACGGACTCGAGGACCGCGTACGTCTCGATCTCCGGTGGCGAGCCAAGCATCAGGATACGGATAACAGGTCCGATCTCGCGAAAGGACTGCCAGAGAATGTAGCCTGCGATCATGACTGTCACGATTGGGTCGATCAGCCGCCAGTCATAGAGCAGGATCAGCGTACCGGCGAGGATTACGGCGATCGACCCAAGCGCGTCGGCTACGTTGTGCAGGAATGCCGCGCGGATGTTCACACTGGTTTTCGACATGGAGTAGGTGAGCAGGGCCGTCACCGCGTCAACGACCAGCGCGACGCCTGCTATCACAACGACCAGCCAACCTTCGACCGCCTGCTGATCGATGGACCGTACCGCCGCCTCATAGAGCAGGTAAAGGCCGATCACGATCAGTGTGGTGTAGTTGATGAGTGCCGCCACGACCTCGATCCGGCCATAGCCAAAGGTCATGTTGGCATCGCGCGGCCGTCTCGCGATTTTGCGTGCGCCAAAGGCAATGATGAGCGAGATCGCGTCGGAGAAATTATGCAGCGCGTCCGCGATTAGGGCGAGAGAGCCGGAGAGGATACCGCCAACGACCTGTGCCGCGGTGAGACCCATGTTTACGGCAATGGCCGCAATGACCCTGCGATCGCCTGCCTTCGGGTCGACGTGGTGATGATGGCCGTGGCTCATGTCGCCAGCTCCTTTCGATTCGTATCGTTATCCAGTAGATACGATCTACAGCGACTGTAGCTTCAAGGGGTGACATGAACGAACATTCAATCGGGGAGATTTCTCGCCGCACCGGCGTCAAGGTGACGACGGTGCGCTTCTACGAACAGCGCGGTCTGATCGCGCCTCCAGCCCGAACAACCGGCGGACAGCGGCGTTATGACGAAGCCGCAATGGAAAGGCTCACCTTTCTCAGACATGCGAGGGAGCTTGGTTTCGGTCTCGAGGATATCGCCGGTTTGATGACGATAGCCGAGACGCCAACAGAGGACTGTGCGCCCGCCCATGAGATTGCCCGCAAGCAACTTGCCGCTGTGGATCGGCGCATGACCATTCTCGGAAAGCTCAGGCAAGAGCTCGCAGCGCGGTTGCATCTGAGCCATGAGGCAACCTATCGCGCGCTTCGTACGCTCGTCGACGCGGGTCGCGTGATCAATCCTTCTCGTGGCGTATATCGCATACCTAGCGGCGGCTAACTGTGGCTTGCATAGACAGAGATCGCTCCGTCGGCCGCGACAAGCAACGTGTCGAAGCTGTCGCCGGCTCCAGGTCCTCCCATGCCGGGTGAACTCATCGGCATGCCGGGAACAGCCAACCCTCGGGCCAATGGCTTTTCCTCCAGGAGGCGCTTGATGTCGCTCGCAGGGACATGACCTTCAATGAAATAGTCGCCGATTACAGCGGTGTGGCAGCTGACAAGTTCGTCTGAGATTCCCAGCTGGTCTTTGAAGGCATAAAGCACGTTCTGATCGACGTCCTGTGCTTCGACCGCAAATCCGGCTTGCCGTACATGCTCGACCCAACCCGTACAGCAGCCACAGGTTGGAGACTTCAAAACCTTAATGATCGGCTGCGTCATCGCGCGCATTGGTTGCGCCAGCATGATAACTGCTGCGGACAGCATAAAAGTCCGTCGTTTCAATGGTGTCTCCTTTTCGTCCTGTATTGAAGTGTAGCGTCGTGCGTACTGGTGTCGAGTGTAGGTGAGAAATGCCCTTTCCGACTTGGACCAAAGCCAAACATAGGAATGAGAGACTGCATCAATCCTCTTTTCGGGTCCTGCGCAGATCACGCCAGACGGCGATCAACAGGGATAGCGCTGTAAAAGCGCCAAGCGCAATTGCCGTCCAGGTCGCTGTGCGTACATCCCCATTCATGGCTTCGCTACCAAGATGCGCAAGAAGGAAACTTGCCGGGACAATTCCGGCCAGAGTCGCCGCTGCAAAGCGCCAAAGATGCAGTTTGCTGAGGCCCGCCGCATAGCTGATCATGTCGAAAGACAGAAACGGTAGCAGCCGACTGCCAAATACCATGAGCGTAAGCGCGTTCTGCGACCCGAGAAAGCCAACGTTCAGTTTTTGCCCGAGGTGTCGTTCAACAAATCCGCGCCCCAATTTGCGCGCGAGCAGGAAAGCCACCAGTGCCCCCAGTTCGGCACCGATGACGACGAGCGTTGTCCCAAGAATATGCCCATAAGCCGCACCAGCCGCCAGCGCGATCGGGGCTGAGGGAATAGGGCTGGCCACGATGGCCGTCATCATCAGAATGACGACAAGCATTGGCCCCCAGAGCCCGGCCGCGTCAATCCATCGCTCCAAATCGGTCCTGTTTGGCACCGGAACATCAATGCCCGACCATACCGCGTTGAGGACAAGGGCGATCGTCACAAGGGCTAGTATGATCAGAACAATTCGCAAAAGGTCGCACTTTCATTGGGTTCGATCGGTAGGCGTTCAAAGCTTACCTGTGACCCAGTTTGAGACCTAGGGTTTCCAGCCGCTGGAAGGTCAATGGGCGAAAGGGCAATGGTTGCAAGTTTCGACGCGCAAAACGTTGGAAGACCATGCTGATCCACATTCCTGTATTACCGGAAATCCAAAAACAACAGCGTTTGCCTTTGGCGCATTGACCAGCGTTCGTTACAATCCGTGACAAAACGAAGGAAGCGCTCGGTGAAAGGCTCGTGTATCTGCAACTCATGGAGGCAAAGCCAAAAATCCTGATCGTCGACGATCATCCCGAGATTCGTAACTCGGTTGCCCGCTATCTTGTGCGCAATGGCATGGATGTCGGAACGGCCGAGAACGCCGCGGATATGGACCGAGAGATTGAATCCCTGAACCCGGATCTGATCGTCCTCGACGTTATGATGCCGGGGGAAGATGGGCTGTCTGCGTGCGCACGCTTGCGCGACTCCAGCAATGTGCCGGTCCTTCTCCTTACCGCATTGGACGGTGACAAAGACCTGCTGAAAGGGTTTGAGACGGGCGCGGATGATTACATGTCCAAACCCTTCAATCCGCCCGAGCTTCTGGCGCGTATTCAGGCCATATTGCGCCGCACGCAAGGGCCAGCCAGCGCGCCCAGCGGTTCGGAGGGCCTCGATCTTTCAGGCAAGAAAATCCGCTTCGGTGGCGTTTCGTACGATGTCGATGCGCGTGTGATCCAGCGCGAGGATGGGCGCATGGAAGTCTTGACCTCTGGTGAAGCCAGCCTGCTTTGCGTTCTGATCAGTAACGCAAGACATACGCTGAGCAGGGACGAATTGTTGATGGAATCGGCTGGCCGGATTCCTGGCCCTTTCGACCGGACCATTGACAATCAGGTTAGCCGCCTGCGCAAGAAAATCGAGCCGGACGTGCTGCGACCGCGTCTGATTGCGACAATCCGCAACGGCGGATATGCGTTGTCCTGTGATGTGGAAATCGTCTCGTGAAGCGGTTGAATGTCCCCCTTAGAACGCAATTGGTTTTGCTGGTCGGCGCGGCGTTTCTGGCCGGGCAAGGTCTGAGCCTTATCTTCTTTGCTGACGAACGCTCTCTGGCCGTACAGGCCGCCCTCGGGGCCGAGGCCGCCGGACGCGCTGCAAATGTCGCAAGATTAATCGAAAACGCACCCTCCGAACTGCATGACCAAATCGTACAGGCGGCCAGTTCCCCGCTCGTTCGTTTCGAGATCAGCCCTGATGCCGATGTTGCTGATGGAGAACACCACGCGGACGCTGCGGTGGCGGCTCGCATCCGTGCATTGATGGGCGATAGCTTCAGCCGGGCCATTCGGGTCGAGGTACATGAAATCGAAGGGACCGTTTTACCGGTTCCGAACCTGACCCCGGAAATGGCGGAGCTGCATGCTGATATGATGCAAGGCACACTTGCCGCTGTCGAGTTGGAGATCTCGATCGCATTGTCGGGTGGCGACTGGCTGAACATAGGCACTAGGTTTGAGCGGCCGCCTTGGCAAATCTCTTCCGCGCCTCTGATTTCATTGTTGCTGTCGGCTGGCCTGGGCGCGATTGCGGTGTTCTGGTTTGTGATCGCACGGCTCACCCGGCCCCTGACGGCGCTGACACGAGCCACCGAAGCTTTGGGGCGGGGGGAACAGGGGGTGCCACTTGTTCCAGCCGGGCCGCCCGAGGTGAAAGCACTTACAAATTCGTTCAACACTATGCAGGATCGCCTGAGACGGTTTGTTACTGATCGAACGATGATGTTGGCCGCATTGGCACATGATCTACGCTCGCCCCTCACAGCCATGCGTGTCCAGTCCGAGATGGTGGATGACCCGGAAACGCGGGCCAGCCTTGGCCGGTCGCTTGATGAGATGTCCGACATGGTCGATGCCACGCTTGCCTATGCGCGAGGGGTCGGCGCGCAGGAGGATGTTCAGCACAGCTCGCTGGTCGACCTTTTTGAGCGTGCGGGCGCAATTCCGAAGGAGCAACCGCACGGTTTGATCGTGACGGTGCGCCCGTCCGCCATGACACGCGCATTGCGCAACCTGATCGAGAACGCACAGCGTTATGGAGGCGGATCCGAGGTGATCTGGGCAGTGAAAAAAGAAGATCTTGAGATCTGCGTGGACGACAAGGGCCCCGGCATCGCCGAAGATCAAATCGAACACGTCTTTGAACCCTATGTGCGCCTTGAGCAAAGCCGATCGCGGGAAACTGGAGGGACGGGGCTAGGCCTGTCCATTGCCAGAAGCATAATTCTGGCTCATGGCGGCACTTTGGAACTGCAAAACCGTCCAACTGGTGGATTGCGCGCAAAGATCACGTTACCGGGCGCCTTTCACGGCAACGCACCAAGACGGACATTATCATCATTACAAAATGATACACCACATCCTGAACCCCAGATGATAAATCCTCGCTAAAAACCAGTTGAGGTCCGCTATGAATATCAGACGCAAGCTTTACTCGAGACGGCATGCGCTTGCCATTACCGCTTCTGCACTCGCAGTACCATCACTCGCGCTGGCGCAAGCGCGTGAAGCCAGTCCCGTGCGGCGCAATATCTCCTCTTTTGCATTGCACAATTGGAGGGATCATTTCGATAGTCTCGGAAAAGGCATTATCTTGTCGGACACAAATACCAAGGTTCTGCAACACTGGACTGCGGACGGAGAAATGCGAATCTATCCGACTTCCGTTCCATTGTCGGATGAACTGACCAAGCGCGGATATACGGAAGTGGTTGAAAAACGGAAAAACCCGACCTGGCGTCCGACCCCATCGATGCGCGAACGCAATCCCGAATGGCCGCTGGTTGTCGAAGGTGGTGATCCTTTGAATCCACTGGGAACGCGCGCGCTGTATTTATCCTGGACCTACTATCGGATTCACGGAACCCAGGACACCCGCAAAATCGGGCGACGCTCTTCGAACGGCTGCATTGGTCTCTATAATGAACAAATCGAAGAGGTCTATGAGCGGACCCCGATTGGAACACAGGTGAAACTGATCTGATGAACAAATTAGGATTAATTGTCGGCCTCGTATTTGCGGGGGGGCTTGGCTTGTTTGGCCTTCAGCTTTTGAACCCGCCCGAACCTCAGGGTCACTCGATGACCCCGCCTGACCTGAGCGAAATCGAGGATGGCGGCCTTATTGCCAAGGTTTCCGTGCCTGCCGATTTTTCGCAGAATGCCGTCATCGGAAATCGCATCTATGAAGCCAAATGCGCGGAATGCCACGGAGAAAACGCTGCGGGCCAAAAGGGCATTGCACCGCCGCTTGTCCACAAAATCTATGAGCCGTCGCATCACTCCGACATGGCATTCATCGCCGCGGCCAAGAACGGTGTGCGCGCTCATCATTGGGACTTTGGGAATATGCCTCAGATCGCTGGGATAACGGATGGCGAGGTCAAGCTGGTGGCGGTTTACATCCGGGAACTCCAGCGCGAAAACGGGATCAACTAAGCATGGCTTTGCTTAGGGTCAGGATTCATAACCAGTAGATGACGGTTGCCGCGAGAGCGATGGCTGAGAGAAAGACCTTTGGACAGCGGTCATAGCGGGTTGCCACGCGCCTCCAGTCCTTGAGGCGCCCGAACA
>JAUIIR010000037.1 GCA_030431485.1 Alphaproteobacteria bacterium | reverse complement strand
TCGGGAAGAAAGGGGAAAGCTTGGCCATCTGCTCATCGGTCAGCCAGTAAAGATCGCTCATGTCACCGCTCCGTTTTCCGAGCCGTGAATCACGCAGCGCGGCTGAAATCAATGCATCCTGACCCTAAGCCACTCATTCATTGTCTTTGGCTTTAGGCTGCCGTTCTGAACACGATCCCCCAGATGCTTCTCAAATGCGGGCAGCACGTCCTCAATAGTCCGCTGGCCTTTCGGCTGCTCATTCAACAGTACCTGCCTAAGGCCCCGCAGGAGTTGCTCTACGTCCTCTTCTGATGGCCTAATGCCATGGTTACGACGGATGAGTTCCAAATCCGCGAGGCTTACCGCCTGTACGCTGTGGGCATTGGCCTGCATCCGCCTTGCGGCATTGTAGATGGCTTCAAAAGCCTGCCGTTTCTCTCCATCGTCTTTCGGTGGCTGGCTGAGGGGTATTTCTACGACGTCTGTTGCGTCATCGACCCATTCCCCACGGTAGAACGTTTCCTCCAGCCCTAGGGTTTCGACGGCTTTGCGGTAGGGGTTATCGGGTTCCCATAAGGTAGAGGACTCATACTTGCGCATGATCTCCTGACGCATCTGCGCTTCAACGTCATGCTGCCGTGCCTCCGCGATGCGTTTGTCGCTCGTTCCTGCCGACTTGCGATGTTGATTTCGTCCGAACGCATCTCTGGCCCACTGCGGCACGGTCATCTGTACCTGCCAATTCCCGCCCTTCTTCCGTTGGACCAGCGTTGCGGGATGCCACTCGAAAGCCTTCACGCACACCTCCGTAATGTCACGAATAATGTCATCCGTAGTGCCTACCCTCATGGGTAAGCCCTTGAAACACAGTATATAAGGGGATGAAGAGGTCAATGGAGGCGAGTACCGGAATCGAACCGGTGTACACGGATTTGCAATCCGCTGCGTCACCACTCCGCCAACTCGCCAGAGTGGAGGCCTGATTAGGCGGTTGGGCGGGGCGCGTCAAGCGGATATCGGATGGGCATTGCGCATCAGATGTGGCAGTATTTCGCGCGTTCTGCGCATTGCTGAATTTGGTCAGCTGTGTCAGAAGTCAAACAGCGAACTGAACGGATGAGTTTAGCCCATGACAGACTTTGCCGCCCGCCGGACCATGATGGTCGACACGCAGGTACGCCCCTCGGATGTGACCAAGTTTCCGATCATCGACGCGATGCTGTCGGTTCCGCGAGAACTCTTTGTTCCGCGTGAGCAGGTCGAGGCTGCCTATATCAGCGAAAACGTGTCCATCGCACCGGGCCGCGTGGTTCTGGAACCGCGCACGCTGGGCAAGCTTCTGGATGCGATCAATATCGACCAGGACGACCTCGTTCTCGATATCGGCGCAGGCTACGGGTATTCCTCGGCGCTGGTCGCGCGGATGGCCGAAGCGGTGATTGCGGTTGAGGAAGACGAAAGCCTCGCCAATGAGGCGCAAACCATTCTGTCCGAGCAGGGGGCTGATAATGTTGTATTGCACACCGGGGCACTGACCGACGGTGCGCCGCAGCATGGCCCGTATGACGCGATCCTCATTGAGGGCGGTGTCGAGCAGGTGCCGACGGCATTGCTCGATCAGCTCAAGGAAGGCGGCCGCATCGGATGCCTCTTTATGGAAGGCGCGCTTGGCGTTGTCAGAATCGGTCACAAGATTGATGGTGACGTGACGTGGCGCTTTGCCTTCAATGCGTCTGCACCCGTATTGCCGGGGTTTGCCAAAGAGCCGGCATTCATGTTCTAACACAAAGGCGCAGGGAAGCCGGACGCGACAACAGATAAAATCGACAGGGTTTAGGGGCAGCAGGCATGGCGAAGCGGATGAAACTGACGGGTTTGGCCGTTGTGTTCGGGTTGATGATGTCAGCGCCGATGGCCAAAGCGGAAACCTTGGCTGACGCAATGATCGGGGCCTATAACAGCAGCGGTCTGCTGGAACAGAACCGCGCGGTTCTGCGGGCGGCCGACGAAGATGTGGCGCAGGCTGTGGCGGCGCTGCGCCCTGTGATTTCCTGGTCGGCAGATGCGACGCGTCAATTCGGCACCACGCGCAGCGCGTCGACCGGAAATGTGATTGTGCCCACCGTGTCCAATACCATTTCCGCCAGCCTGATTGCGGAGCTGACGCTTTTTGACAATGGGCAAAGCAAGCTCTCGATTGAAACCGCGAAAGAGGCGGTGCTGGCAACGCGCCAGCAGCTTGTCTCGGTTGAGCAGCAGGTGTTGTTGTCCGCGGTTGAGGCCTATCTCGAAGTGCGCCGTGCGATCGAAAATGTTGCCTTGCGGCAGAACAACGTGCGTCTGATCACCCAAGAACTGCGCGCCGCTCAGGAGCGGTTCGAAGTCGGCGAAGTGACCCGCACCGACACGTCTTTGGCCGAAGCACGTCTTGCCGCAGCCCGCAGCCAGTTGGCCGCCGCCGAAGGTGCGCTCACCGTCGCACGCGAGCAATATCTGGCCATCGTTGGCCGTCTGCCCGGAGGGCTGCAGCCTTTGCGCGGCCTGCCAGCGCTGCCGGGATCGGTGGAATCAGCTAAGGCCATTGCGGTGCGCAACCATCCTCAGGTGCGTTCGGTGCAGCATCAGGTGGCGGCTGCCGAACTGAATATTCTGCGTGCGGAAGCTGCGATGAAACCGACCGTGCGTCTGTCGGGGCGCCTGACGGTCACCGAGGGCACGGATACGGATCGATTCACCCGTGGCGGATCCATCGGTCTTGAGGCCGGCGGCCCGATCTATCAGGGCGGGCGGCTGACATCTCTGGTGCGGCAGGCAATGGCGAATCGCGACTCGGCACGTGGTCAGCTGCATCAGGTGATTGATCAGGTGACGCAGAATGTTGGCAACGCCTACGCTCAGCTCCGCATCGCGCAGGCCAGCCTCGAATCCACGGACCGTCAGGTACGTGCCGCCACGGTGGCATTCCGGGGTGTGCGGGAAGAGGCGGCGCTGGGCGCGCGTACGACGCTGGACGTGCTGAACGCCGAGCAGGAATTGCTGAACGCCCGATCTGCCCGAATTTCCGCACAGGTGGATGAAGGTATCGCGGCCTATCGCGTGCTGTCGACACTGGGACGTCTCACGGCGACGGACCTTAAGCTGAACGTTCAGCAATACGACCCTGTGAGCTACTACAATCTGGTTAAGGAAAGCCCGATCCAGAAAAGCAAGCAGGGCCAGCAGCTTGACCGTGTTCTTAAGTCCCTAGGACAAAACTAAGTTTCGCCTCATCTGTTGTGCGAATGGCGGTGCCAAGCTACTCTGTCCGCGAGGTAGCAGTGGTGAACCATGTCTGATCCCGTGACAAACGCGGAAATTGAGGATGTCCTGTCGTCCATTCGCAAGCTTGTTGCGGAGGAAGTGCGCACGAGTCCGGTTGCCAAAAAGCAGGAAAAGCCGGGTCGTTTGATCCTCACTCCGGCGCTGCGTGTGAAAGATGACGACGTGGACGCGCCGTCTGCCTCTGATCCAGTGCTCTTGACCCATCCTGTTGCGGTAGAGCGGTCGCTTGACGAGATACCAGGTGATGCACGTCTTGCCGAATTCGGCGAGGTTGAAGGGGCGTTCCCAGACATCGACACCTTTGAGGCGCTCCGGTCTGAGGAGGATAACTCGGACGAGCAAGCCAGCGAAGAGGCGGCGTCTGATGGTGAGGCATTTGACGAGCAGGCGTCACAGCATGATGACGCGGGTATGGCTGCGCATGAAGAGATTGAGGCGGAGGCCGAAGAGACTTGGCCGCCACAAGATGAAAGCTGGGATCATGTCGAGGAGGAAAGCTCAGAGCAGAGCGCGCTCAATCGCATGATAGAAGACGAGGTCGCAGCGGCTCTGGGTCTGTCTGATCCCGACGGCGAGCCTGCGCAAGAAGACGAGAACCGCAGCGCGGATGAAGACGAAACATCTTGGGGCGACGAGTCTGCTGACGGCGATTGGAACGAAGACCAAAACGCCGCGTCCGAGGGAATGGACACGGCGCATGAAGAAGAATCTTCGCAGGAAGACGCGCGTGAGGACGAGCATGCCGCGCATGTGCAGGAGCACGCTGAGCGCTCTGACGACAGCGAGAACGAGCCTACTGCGGACGACGACCCATCTGATGAACCCGAATGGCATCAGCAGGACGACGCTACCTACGCAGAGCCCGCCGAGGCCGAGCCAGAGACGGTCGCTCCACAACCCCCGCAGACACTGGAAGACAAGATTGCTGCATTGAGCCGTCTGGTTGCCGGCGGCAATCAGGAGTTTGAAGAGGAACGGGATCGCGCAGATGCCGACGATCTTGCTGCCGCCGCGGAACCGATGACCTGGCCCGACGCCGCGCCTTTCGAAGAGGTTGAGGCAGAGCCTGTCGCTTCGGGATCGAACGTGTTGCATGCCCAGAATGTGTGGCCGCAACAAACCGCAGAGCACAGCCAAGTTGCGCCGCAGGACACCGCGCCATCTGAAGCAGCGCCCGCTGATGCGTTGATGCTATCAGAGGACGACCAAATCCCGACGCTCGAACTTGACGAAGAGATGCTGCGCCAAATGGTGGTCGATATCGTGCGTCAGGAATTGCAGGGCGCGCTGGGTGAGCGGATCACTCGCAACGTGCGCAAACTGGTCCGGCGGGAAATACACCGGATGCTGATCTCGCAGGACTTCGACTGACCGTCACGCCTTGAACACAGCACACGGCTGTGTCCTCTGAAAAAGGGAAAACGCGCCCTGAATGGACGCGCTTCCTCAAATTATTCAGTAATATCAGGCGGCTTCGGCCTGTTGGGCAGCGGCATTGCGGCGCTCGCTCTCTTCACGAGACAGCGCAACAGAGGTGCGGACACCCTTGCCGACAAATTCCATCAGTCCTGCGACGACGCGCTCGTTCGGGTCAATCCCGGCGCAGCTCAGCACTTCACGACCGTCACGCGACCGCGCCCAACGCGCAATCTGTTCGGGGCCGTTTCCATACTTCTTGTCATCTGCGATAGCATCATCCAATGCAGCAAGAACCACGGCAGCAAACAGCTTGCGCGCGCGATTGCCTTGCTCTGCGTTGAAGGCGGTACCGTCAACGAAATCCTTCATGATCCGTCCTGTGATTATTGCTCTTGTGTTTTCCGGCGTGACGCTGCTTATGACCTATTCCATACGATTCGGATACCCTAGTTTTGCATACCTTTTATGCAAAACTCGCATGGGTCCGATTGGTTCCCGAACGAAATCTGGTTGTCTGGACAGCGTACCATCACCCAGATATAGGGAGCGACAAAGTTGGATCAACCTTTTGACAAAGTTTTGCCATGCCCAAAATCAACGGTAACGAAATTCGCCCCGGCAACGTGCTGGAGCATAATGACGGCCTTTGGGCCGCAGTGAAAGTAGATCATGTGAAGCCCGGCAAGGGCGGCGCTTTTGCTCAGGTTGAAATGAAGAATCTGCGCAACGGCTCCAAGCTCAATGAGCGCTTCCGTTCGGCAGACAAGGTAGAACGTGTGCGGCTCGAACAGAAGGACATGCAGTTTCTTTATGAAACCGATGGCATGCTCGTCTTCATGGATACCGAAACCTACGATCAAGTTGAGCTGCCGGCCGATATCCTTGGCGAACGTCGCCCTTTCCTCCAGGACGGAATGACGATCGTGGTCGAGTTCTACGAAGCCGAAGCGTTGAACGCGACACTGCCGCAGAAGGTGACGTGCCAGGTGACAGAGACCGAACCAGTCGTCAAAGGCCAGACGGCAGCAAACAGCTTCAAACCGGCCATCCTCGACAATGGGGTCAAGGTCATGGTGCCGCCGTTCATCGCGCAGGACGAGATGATTGTCGTTAACACCGAAACCATGGAATATTCCGAGCGCGCCTGATCTCGGGAACCGCGACAAGCCCGGTCGAGCGGGCTTGTTCGCTTTTTCGAAAACACGGGTCAGGGCCTTAAGGCGCTGAGACAAGGCCTTTCGCAACGCCTTTGCACCGCTCGCAGGCTTTCCAAATCCTTAACGACTGGTACCACATACCCCCGCCCACGATGCGCATCGAGCGGGAAGGGTCACTCCCATGCCGCGACACTTGAACTGACATCTCTCTTGTGCGCTGTGACGGGGGCGACCATGAGAAACCGGTTTCAATAGGCCCTTGGCACGGGCACAGGTCCCGGGGGAGACCCCGGCAGAACAGCAAGAACCGTCAGGCCCATCGGGGCGGCGCCGCTTCTTCTCCTAAAAGATATACCGTCCTCCTCGGGTCGAGCCCAAGGAGCACGCGCACACGTGCTACAGAAATCCTCGGGGCTTCCCGCGAGGAGGCCATGGCCGTATGTCCAGCCTGCGCCCCGGCGTCAGGTCGGTTCACCCACCAACGACACCTCGGCATCTCCTGCTGTCATCGCGCCCTTGGCACGGTCAAAGCGCAGATAGGCAAGGCCCTTGCCGCCCGCTTGAGTGAAAAGTGTACCTGCGGGCTTTCCATCCGCTGTGATTTCACTACCTACCGGTGCAGACCCGGTCACTGCGACCTGCGCCAGACCTTTGCGCAACTCCGTCTTGTGCTTCATCCGTGCAGTGACTTCCTGACCGACATAGCAGCCTTTGCGGAAATCGACGCCGTTCAACCGCTCGAATCCCATTTCCAATATGAAACTGTCAGAGGTGAGTTCGACGCCGCTTTGCGGCACGCCCACCGCCACGCGCAGCGCGTCCCAATCGACATCCGGATCGCCGGGCTGGCCGTCATAGCCGCGCCAGCCAAGGGATGCGTCGCGGGGATCGGCAAACGCACCGTCAGGGACATCCCCCAAGCCGCGAGTGACGACGCGAGCCGTCTCTTCGATCTCAACGGCAGAGCGCAGCTTGTACATCGTCAAGGCCTGTTTCAGCCCTGGCGCAAGGGTGCTGTCGACGTCCAGAAGGATGTCATCACCCATGGGCACAAGGAAAAAGTCTGCCCTGTATTTGCCCTGCGGAGTCAGCATCGCGGCGTAGACAAGTCCATGATCCAGCTTGTCCACATCGTTGCTGACCAGCCCCTGCAGGAAGTGCCGTGCATCTGCGCCGCTTATCTTGAGAACTGTCCGGTCTGTCATGTCTGCCTCGTGCTCTTGCACCCACAGAGATAACGGTCAACGGGTGGTCTGCAAGGGGTCAGGCGGTGGCGGGTGCGCCCAAGATTTGCCGCGACAGGATTCGGTCGAACGACAGGGCACCGGCGCCCTTGATCACAAGCGTCACGAGGATAAGCATCCAGAAGGCGCGCTGGTCAAGGATCACGCTGTCCGGCACCTTGTCAAACCAGGCGCCAAGCGTTTCGGCATGTGCGATGCCGCCGTGGCCATAAAGATACGTCAGGGATTGTACGACGACAAACCCTATCATTCCCAGCGCCGCGAGCCGTGTGAACAGGCCTATCACAATTAGGAGCGGCAGGATGAATTCCGCCCATGTACCGGCAACAACAACCGCCCAGTGAAAGATGCTCAGTTGCGACACGTCATAGACCACGGCTTCCATCTGCTTTGGGAAAATCTGCGCATATGCCCCGGTGGATGGGACGAAGATGCCCATGATCCCGTCGCCCAGTTTGGTCAGGGCCGAGGACCAGAAATACATCAGCAAGGTAGCGGCAAAGACAAAGCGTGCAAGCAACGGAACAAGCCCGTCGAGATGGCGTTCGATGGGGGAAAACAGCGAGTCGTGAAGAAAGGCGAGGCGGTCCATGGCGGCGGTCTTTCGGTTGGGAAACATCAATGGTTCAGGTCTGTTATCGCCTGTTGTGAGAGCAAGAGATTAAGCAGCGCGGCAAGGTCGAACGCGTCGCCGCCCGACTCCAGCGCTGTGCCGAAGGGGACGCCCGACTGCAGGGCCTGCACCACATCACCAGAACCCGCGCCAAGCACATAAGGCTCTGGATCATAGTCAGCGCGCAGGATCAGGATGTCTTCGGCCTGACCCGTCGGCTTGGCGCCATCGCGCAGCGCGTAGTGCCAGATTGATCCGGCGGGCCATGTCGAGCGCAGCAGGATCATTGACGGCGCAAAGTGGAAAGTGGTGGCAAGAAGGTGTTCTTCTTCAAGCGCTTGCAGTGTTGACGGGTCGATGCCGGTGCTGTCGGCCGCGTGGTAGCTTTGACGCATGGCGACGTCGATGCGGACAACATCTGCGAGATAGGGCAGATGCTTGAGCTGATCGAGGGTCGATATGAAATCGGGCAGGGTGGCGCCGTAATGCATCATCAGGGGCGACGTTGGCGGCGCGTGCCGCAGATAGGCGCGCGCCACATGATCAAAGTTTTCGCGGCCGATCAGACTGACGAGTGCGGGAAACCCCTCGGCCAAAGCGTCCCGCAACGAGACTGTGACGTTGTTGCGGTAAACACCATAGCGCCGTCCGGCAGGTCGGTGTCGTGCGTCTATCAAACCATCGGGCACGGGGACGGTCGGGTTCAGGAGCCCGCTGTGGAATGACGTCTGATCGGTCATGACAATACGCGGGTCAGGGCAGACGCGGCGCGACGGGCCTCGTCGGCCAGAACCGGCCAGTCGGGGACATCGGTGTCCCACTCCACCAGTAGCGGTTTTGGACCGGACTGTGCCAAGGTGTGATCGAGAAGCGCCCAGACCGGGTCCACAACCTCGCATCCGTGGCTGTCAATCAGCAGCGGCGCGCCGTGGTCATCTTCGTCTTCGTCATGGCCGCCAAGGTGAACCTCGCCCACCGCGTCAAGCGGGTAGGCGTCGATATAGCCTTGCGGAGAGTAGTCGAGATTGGTGGCAGAAACGAAAACATTGTTGACGTCCAGCAGCAGGCCGCAGCCGGTGCGACGCACGATCTCGGCCAGAAAATCGGTTTCAGAGTATGTGCTTTCCGCGAACGCCAGATAGGATGACGGGTTTTCCAGCAGCATGCGACGGCCCAGAACGGTCTGCACCTCGTCAATATGATCGGCCACGCGGGTCAGCGTGTCAGATGTATAGGGTAGCGGCAGAAGGTCATTCAGAAAGTGACTGTCATGTGTCGACCATGCCAGATGTTCAGAAAAGCTGGCCGGGTTGAGCCAGTCGCAAAGGTGTTTCAACCGCGCAAGGTGATCGGAGTCCAACCGGCCTTCACCGCCGATGGAAAGACCCACACCATGTACGGAAATCGGGAAACGTTCGGCCAGGACACGAAGCTGCGCGAGGGGGCGTCCGCCGTCTCCCATGTAGTTTTCGGCGTGCACCTCAAGCCAGCCGACGGGCGCGGGATTGTCGAGAATGTCCGAAAAGTGCTGCGGCTTGTAGCCGACACCGGGGAGGTTGGGCAGGTGGGGGAACGCGTGCGTGGCGTCAGGCATATTGCGTCTCGTGGATGGTAAGCCGGGCACAAGCCCGGCCTACGCTATGAGGGATCGTTTCGTCGGATCAGCCCTTCGGCAGGTCGCGCTCCAGCGCTTCGAGCGAGCCCATGCGTGCGGTGCCGTCTGCCATTGCGGGCAGTTCGATCTCGCCGCAGGTGCCGGCGTCAACCAGCGTCCACGCGTTGCCCTGATAGTCCACGGTCGAGCTGCCGGCGCAGGTTGTGCCCGGGCCTGCCGCACAGTCGTTCTTTCCGGCGAGCGAGACACCGAAGCACTTTTCCTTGGCTTGCGCCGCGGCGGTAGTGGTATGCGCGGCAAGGCTTGCTGCAACTGCACCTACGATTGCGACTGTCTTGAGAGTTTTCGACATGAGATGGTCCTTTTGGTTACCTAACGTGTTGAACTGGGTCGGCGTGGCGTCAGCAACGTCGATGACCCAACTTTGACGTGCGGCAGGCTGACGCGCCATTCACGGCGGTGTGTTTCACGCGGGCGTGACGCTGGGTGAGGCGCGTTTCGCGGAAATTTCGTTCGTTTTCAGTGTAATAAAAAAGGCCCCGTAACAAAACGGGGCCTTTTTGAAAGTCTCCAGCTCTGGAATGTTACAAAAGATCAGGCGGCGTTGCCTCTTTTCCGAGGCTGCTCACGATCTCCGCCAGAGATGTTACAGAGGTCTGCTTCTCTCCAAGGCGGCGCACGGTCACGGTGCGTTCCTCGACCTCACGGTGCCCGATGGCGAGGATCACAGGCACCTTGCCGACCGAGTGTTCGCGAACCTTGTAGTTGATCTTTTCGTTGCGAATGTCCGCCTCGGCCCGGACGCCCGCCTTGGACAGTTCCGCCACAACCTCATGCACATAGTCGTCCGCCTCGGACACGATTGAGGCGACAACCACCTGACGCGGAGCCAGCCAGAAGGGCAGTTTGCCGGAGTGTTCCTCGATCAGAATGCCGATGAAGCGTTCGAACGAACCAAGTGTCGCCCGATGAAGCATAACCGGGCGGTGCTTGGCGCCGTCCTGACCGATATAGGTGGCGTCCAACCGTTCCGGCAGCACGAAGTCTACCTGATGGGTGCCGCATTGCCAGTCCCGGCCAATTGCATCGGTCAGAACGAACTCAAGTTTCGGCCCGTAGAACGCCCCCTCTCCGGGATTCAGCTCGAACTCGCAACCCGCGGCAATCGTGGCGTTCTTGAGGGCGGCTTCGGCTTTGTCCCAAACCTCGTCCGATCCGGCGCGGGTGTCCGGACGGTCTGAGAACTTGACCTTGAAGCTTTCGAAGCCGAGGTCGCGATAGATTTTGCTGAGAAAGTCGATAAAGCGTTTTGTTTCATCTTCGATCTGGTCCTCTCTACAGAAAATATGCCCGTCATCCTGGGTAAATCCGCGCACACGCATGATGCCGTGCAGGGCCCCTGAAGGTTCGTATCTATTGCACGACCCGAATTCGGCCATACGCAAAGGAAGATCACGGTAAGATTTTAACCCTTGGTTAAAAATCTGGACGTGGCAGGGACAATTCATCGGCTTAAGTGCGTTGACGGCCTTTTCACGGGCGTGGTCTTCGTCAACTTCGACGATGAACATATGTTCCTGATATTTGTCCCAGTGCCCCGACGCTTCCCAAAGCTTGCGGTCCACAACCTGTGGGGTGTTGACTTCAACATAGCCGCCACGCTGTTGCTGGCGGCGCATGTAGTCTTGCAGCGTGGTGTAGATGCGCCAACCGTTCGGGTGCCAGAAGATTTGACCGGGGGCCTCTTCCTGCATGTGGAACAGGTCCATTTCGCGGCCCAGCTTGCGGTGGTCGCGTTTTTCGGCCTCTTCGAGGAAGGTCAGGTACTTTTTCAGATCGTCGCGGTTCTTGAAGGCCACGCCGTAAATGCGTTGCAGCATCGGGCGGGTGTTGTCGCCAAGGAAATAGGCTGCCGAGACGTTCATCAGTTTGAACGCATCCGCAGGCACCTGTCCGGTATGCTGGAGGTGCGGGCCACGGCACAGGTCCATCCATTCACCATGCCAATACATGCGAATGTCTTCGCCCTCGGGAATGCGCTCCAGGATCTCGACCTTATAGGGCTCGTTGTTGTCGGTGTAGTATTGGCGCACCTGATCGCGGGTCCACAGTTCGGTGCGGACTGCGTCGCGGGCGTTGATAATCTCTTTCATCCGCTTTTCGATCGCGCAGAGATCTTCGGGTGTAAATGGCTCCTGACGGTCGAAGTCGTAGAACCAGCCATTGTCGCGGACCGGGCCGATTGTGACTTTGACGTCCGGCCAGATCTCTTGCACGGCGCGCGCCATGATATGCGCAAGGTCGTGCCGGATCAGTTCGAGCGCGGGTTCATCATCCTGCAATGTGTTGATGGCTATGGAACTGTCTGTGGTGATCGGCCATTGCAGATCCCAATGCGCCCCGTTCACAGTGGCAGAGATGGCTTTTTTCGACAGCGATTTGGAAATACTCTCGGCCACTTCGGCAGGGGTCACACCTGCATCGAAATCGCGCGCATTGCCATCAGGGAAGGTCAGGGAAATCTGGCTCATTGGCCCAGCTCCTCGTCAGTTTGGCGCCCACGGAACGCCCGGTTGCGGGTTATATGTCGTGCGCGGCTTTTGGCAGGGGGGGCGCGGCGCGTCAAGGCAGGGCGGGCCGGAAACGACCCGGTGAGTCGGGTGTTTTGCTGTTGGCTGCGAAAGATTCTTGCGCGGTATACCAATGTATTATTGGAAAGTATTTCTTTACAATGGGTTACGAATTTCTTTCCCTGTGGACGAAAGCGACGCAATTGCTATGTATAACGACATTCCACTATCGGAAACTTTTGACGTCACGCGACACGAGAGAGCAGACAATGCCCGGCTACAACAAGACATTCGAACTGTCCGTCGAAGACATGGAGCTGATTGAGGACGCGCTGCGGACCACGAAGCGCTCGCTCAATTCGGAAGTGCTAAGCCAGGATGCGGATCCGCTGCGCCCTTGCGAGAGCACCCGTGCGGTTGATGCGTCGATGAAGCGGATCAACGATCTGCTGGGACGGTTGCACAACCAGAAGAACTTTTACCGTCCCAAGGGCGGTGCGTATATCGGCGGGTAAGGGAAAGGTGCGTGCGAGCACGCACCCTGCGCCGTTTCAGAACCGCGCGGCGAACACCGCGTAGGCCATAATCAGGCAGCACGCCCAGCCGATCAGGAACAGCATGGGCCGGAACGGCATCTTGGCAATGCCCGAGATCATACCAACCGCGTGGAGTACACGCGCCCAGAAGAACACAATGGCGGTCCAGTAGGTCAGTCCTGAGAACCCGTCCATTGCGTTCAGGATCAGCACGAGAACTGAAAACGGCAACGCCTGCTCCAGCAGGTTCAGATGCGCCCTGTGCGCGCGGTGAACCCAAGCCGGAAACTGGTCGAGCGGGGTGGGGCGGACAAATGGGTCGGTTCCTGCAACGGCGTGTTTGTTGACGCCGACAATGTACGGAATCCACAGGCTTGCAGCGAGGATCATCAGGCAAGTGAGAATGCCCAGCTCGGTGGGGAAGGTCATACCGTTTCTCCTTCGTGTTCATCCCAAAGATGGTCGCCGCCGAAATGCATGGGCTGACCGGTTTCCAGCCACGTCTTTAGGCCTGACAGGGTGCGCACCCATCCATCGGCCGTGCCGCCGCTTGGGTCATACGCCAAGCCCCGATGTTCGACCGTCAGTTTGCAGTACTCGCCTTCGACGGCGATCAGGTAGGTCACTTCGCTGGTCTTGGCGTCGGGTTCCCATTTGGGTTCGAATGTCGTGACAATCCGGGTCTTTGGGTCGAGCGTGATCTCGCGGCTGTGCAAGGTCTCGAACCCGTCGGGCGTGCTGTAGATCAGCGTGTCGCCTTCGCGCCGCGCGCTTTGGCCGAGGAAGTCGTAGTTCGCAACCGCCTCTGCTGACGTGAGGGCGTCCCAAAGAGCATCCTGCGTGCAGCGGATATACGTTTCCATCATGAAATCTGGTTTGGTCATGTTGTCGATCCTTCAGCTGGCCATTTTGAGCGCGGTACCCGTTTCCAGATACGATTTGAGAGACGCCGCCAGTCGCGCCCAGCCTTCTGCAAAGCCGTCCTGACCCGGGGCCATGTCGTAATGTTCGATGGTCAGTTTGCAGGTCCCGCCCTGCGGCTCGATCAGATAAACCATGTGAGACGCGGGGGCGTTTGGTCCCAAGAACAGGGGCTCGAAGGTCATGGCGATGCGGGTTTTCGGGTCTATCTCGGTCGTGACCTGCCGCAGCATCGGATCGCCATCGGGTTTGATGAACTCGGTCACGTTGTCGGGGCGCGCGTCGCCGCGCACCTCGTTGCACATGAAGTGATAGGCGGCCATTTGGTCGGCCTTGGTCAGCGCATCCCAAAGCGCATCCTGCGTGCAGCGAATGAAGGTCTGCATCATGAAATCGGGTTTTCCCATGCGGGTCTCTCTTTCCAGTTTGGATTTCAGATCGCTCATCATCTGCGCCTGGGGTCGCAGGAAGGGCGCGACCCAGCGGTCGAGCATTTCCTGCAGGGGAAGGGCGTTCAGGTAGTGGTATTTGAACCGTCCCTGTTTGCGCGGGATGACAAGATGGGCGTCTTCGAGAACCTTGAGGTGCTTCATCACGCCGAACCGGCTCATGTCGAGCTGCTCTTCCAGTTCGCTAAGTGACTGCCCGTCCTTGCGCCGCAGACTGTCCAGCAGCGCGCGGCGGGCGGGGTCGTTGAGGGCTTTGAAGATCATATCCATGTTTGAGACTATAGGTGATTCTTTAGTCACGTGACAATAGGGTAACGTAAAGGCGGCATTTTTTCCGGTAACTGCCTGAAAATGGTGCCTGAATTTTTTACGTTAGGGAACTTTTCTACGCCGCGCGCGTTTGAAAGCGATGTTTAACCACCGAAAGACCTGCCCATGACTGACCCCGTCAAAGACGCCTATGAAGAGATCACGGGGGCTGATGAGGCGGTCAAGGCGCGGGAAGCGCGCAACGGGTTGCGCCATATGGTCAGCCTCTCGATGACCAAAGTGGCGGATGGCCTGATTGATCCCAAACTGGTGCTAAGCTGGCTTGCCGGAGCCTTGGGCGCTCCGGCAGCGCTGACCGGGCTTTTGGTGCCAATCCGAGAAGCCGGGGCGCTTTTGCCTCAGATCGTCTTTGCGGGTTGGGTGCAGTCCCTGCGGCATCGCAAATGGGCGTGGGTGATGGGCTCGGCCGGGCAGGGGATTGCCGCTCTTGCCATTGTCTTCATCGCCCTTGAGATGGAGGGCTACGCGGCGGGCGTGGCGCTGTGTGTTGCGTTGGCTTTGCTCGCCGTGGCGCGGGCGGCGTGCTCGGTGAGTTACAAAGACATTTTGGGAAAAACGGTCCAGAAAACCCGTCGTGGCGCAGTGACCGGCGTGGCGGGTTCTGTTGCTTCTATTGCGGTGATTGTTTTTGCCGGCCTGCTGATGTCCGGTCTATTGCGCGACGTGATGCCGGTGGTTGTGGCAATCACATTGGCTGCATCGCTGTGGGGTGCGGCGGCGATTTTGTTCTCTTTGCTGGAGGAAGATGCTTCTGACAAAACCGAGGACACATCGGTCGATTTTACGCCGCTGAAGGAAGACCGCCAATTCCGTCTGTTTATTGCTGTGCGTGGCTTGTTGACGGTCACCGCGTTGGCACCGCCGTATTTTGTTCTGCTCGGGGGTGGGCAATCTGCCTTGCAGGGGTTGGGGGCGTTGCTTCTGGCCTCGGCTGCAGCAGCCTTTGCCGGGTCCTATGTCTGGGGGCGTCTGTCAGACAAGTCCTCGCGCAAAGTGTTGTTCCTGTCAGGACTGCTGGCCGCCGGTTTCGCGACCCTCGCGGTGCTGGCGGAACTGGGCGGCTGGGCCGGAACGGTGTGGGTTGTCCCTGTGATCCTGTTCTTCTTCATGCTGTCCTATCAGGGCGTCCGGTCAGCCCGTTCGGTCTATCTCGTGGATATGTCTCCTGCGGACGCGCGGTCGTCCTATGCGGCCTTGGCGAATACGGCGATTGGCGTGCTTTTATTGATCACGGGTGCGTTTGGCGGGCTGCTGGCACTTGCGGGGCCTGTGGCGTCGCTTGTCGGGTTTGCCGTCTTGTCCTTGGCGGGCGGACTGCTGGCACTGCGGCTCGATGAGGTGGAAATAGGCTGATCATACCGGTCACCTCTTGGGTTCTGTCGCGCATTGCGTAAAGTCGCGGCAGAGCGAACCGGAGGCAGGCATGACAGAAATTAACAATATCGACGGACCGAACGGGCATCGACTGGCCTATGCCAAGACCGAGGGTGAGGGGCCGGTGATTGTCTTTCTGTCGGGGTACAAGTCCGACATGGAGGGCACCAAAGCGGTGCATCTGGAGGCCTGGGCCAAGCTGACTGGACGCGCATTCCTGCGATTTGACTATTCCGGGCATGGCATTTCGGGCGGTGTTTTCGAAGACGGTTGCATTGGCGACTGGGCGCGCGATGCGCAGGCGGTGATCGAAGCCACCTGCGAGGGGCCGGTGGTGCTTGTTGGATCAAGCATGGGTGGCTGGATCGCGTCGCTGATGACGCAGCGGCTCAAGCACGTTGTGGGCTTTGTCGGCATCGCCGCCGCGCCGGATTTCACCGAGGACGGATTCTGGGCCGGGTTCACCGAAGAGCAGCGCCAGCAGATCATGCGGGACGGGCAGGTTTCCCTGCCATCCGATTATGGCGACCCCTATATCGTCACCCGCCGCCTGATCGAAGAAGGGCGCAAGAACCTCGTGCTGCGGTCGCCTCTGCATATGCCGTTTCCGGTGCGGTTGGTTCAGGGGACCGAGGACACGGCGGTGAGCCGCGAAACGGCGTTGCGGTTGCTTGACCATATCGACAGTCCGGACCTGCGGCTGACACTGGTCAAAGGCACCGATCACCGGTTTTCTGAACCGCAGAACCTGCGTCATATCGAGGACGCCATACGCGAGGTTTTGGGGTGAGACATGACGTGCGCGGCAACGTTTTTATTGAAAGGGGCTGACATGGACCAGAGAATCTCGCTGATTACGCTCGGTGTCCGCGATATGGATGACCTGGCGGCGTTCTATGAAGCTTTGGGGTGGCAACGTGTCGACACGCAGGATGGTGTTGTCGCCTTTGATCTACTTGGGCAGACACTGGGGCTTTATCCGCTCGACAAGCTGGCCGAAGATATCGGAGTTGACGTGGCGCAGCTGGGGCGCGGAGCCATGACACTGGGTTACAATACCCGGGACAGAGACGACGTGGACGCGATCCTTGCGCGTGTTCCCAAGGCTGGCGGCACCGTTCTGAAGCCGCCGCAAGAGGTCTTCTGGGGTGGCTATCACGGGTATTTCACCGACCCCGAGGGGCATATCTGGGAAGTGGCGCACAACCCCTTTTCGCCCTTGCGGACTGAGGATGGTGCGTTTCGCTGGGCGGGTTATTGAGACGCCCGCAAAGCATGTGGAGCCTTGAGACGCTGGGCCGGGTCCGGCTGTCGAAGCACTTTTACATGCGCGAGTTTCTATATTCAGAGATCGGGAATTTTCACCGGATCCAGAACATTCCCGACAATCCGGATCTGGCCATCGCGCGGGGACGGATGTTCTGTGAGACGCTGCTTGATCCGTTGCAGGAGACATTTGGCCGGATCGCCGTAAGATCGGGGTTCCGGTCGGCGGAGCTCAATCGGTTTGGCAATGAGAATGGGTTGAATTGTGCGCGCAACGACTACCCGCTGGAGTGCCATATCTGGGATTTGCCGGATGTCGAGGTAGCGGGGGCAAGCATCGTGATCCCTTGGTTCGCGGATCAATACGATCAGGGGCGCGACTGGCGTGATCTGGCGTGGTGGCTTCATGACCATCTGGCTTTTGCCGAAGTGTGGTTCTTTCCCAAGCTCTGCGCGTTCAACCTGTCCTGGCGGCCCGAACCCACTCGGCGCATCGACAGCCATATCGCGCCGAAGGGGACATTGGTGCGCGCCGGAATTCCCCCGATTGAGACAACTTGGGAGCGCGCAGCGCGATACTCGGATTTTCCGCCCTTTCGCGGTGTCGTGTATCCTTCAGTCTGATGGCCAAGAGCCTGTTGATCGCAAATTTCAGGCCAGCCGTTAACCAAATTGAAGCCGAATCCCCGGAACCCTGACGCCGCACTGCCGCACGCGACGGACTGTTCGTCATGTCGCCTAATGTCCAAGAGGCTCTCGTGAAAGGATTTGATCCCAGCTTCGATGACTGCCCGGACTATATTCTCGGACTGACGCGGGCGGTTTGGGAAGGGCGCGATCTGCGTGTTGCCATGCAGGATTATTATCATCCCGACGTCATCCGACGTATGCCCGGCGGAATCCTCTATGGCGCTCAGGCTGAGGCGGCACGCGTGATCGAGAGTCTGGCGCAGTTTCCTGACTGCAGGCGGCTGGGCGAAGACGTGTTATGGTGCGGGTCACCGGACGTTGGGTTTCTGGCGTCCCACCGCGCGCTGTCGCAGGCCACACACCTTGGCGATGGACCGTTTGGTGCGGCAAGCGGTCGGCGCATCATTTACCGCGAAATCTCGGAGTGCTATGCCAAGGCGAACCGGATCAGTGATGTCTGGAGTGTGACTGACACAGGCGCGATTTTGCGTCAGTTGGGGGTTGATCCCAAGGCATGGACGCAGGCGTGTCTCGCACATCTTGACCCCGAAACGCAGCCATTCCGCCCGGCGATTGATGCACAGGGGCCGTATACGGGGCGTGGCACTGACAACCAGTGGGGGGAGGCATTCGCCGAACTGCTGAGCCACGTGATGTCGGGCGCGTTTTCTGTTGTATCGGATCAGTATGACCACGCGGTGCAGGCGGACTATCCGGGTGGCCAAACGGTACATGGCACCGAGGGTGTTGAGGCGTTTTGGCTAGGGTTGCGGGCAGCTTTTCCCTCGGCTGTTTTCGCGGTTCACCATCAGATCGGGATGGAGGAACCAAACATGCCGCCACGGGTTGCTTTGCGCTGGTCGTTGACCGGACGACATGACGGATGGGGGCCGTTCGGGGCTCCCACCGGGGCAGAGGTGCATGTCATGGGCCTGTCGCACGCAGAGTTCGGCCCGCGCGGTTTGCGCCGGGAATGGACACTTTACGATGAAACCGCCATCTGGATGCAGATCCTCGCGCATCAGGGCTGATCTGGTCGATGGCGCATCCGGGGCTATTTTTCCGGTAGGCATCCCAGATATGAGAGGTGGCTATGGCACCTGAGACATTGACACTGCGCCCTGCCGAGCCCAGCGACACGGAGGCTTTGGACAGGCTTTTCGGACAGAGCTACCCGGTTTTGCTCAAACCTGACTATGCACCGTCGGTTCTGGTCACTGCCGTGCCGTTGATGTCGAAAGCGCAGCCCGCGCTGATCGCCTCGGGGACGTTCTTTGTGGTGTGCGACGGGGCCGAGATCGTCGGGGCCGGCGGCTGGACGATGCAGGCCCCGGGCGCAAGGCCGGGTACGCGCGGAGTGGGGCATATCCGACATGTCGTGACCGACCACCGCCGCACCCGAGAAGGTATCGGGCGACGGTTGATGAGGCACATCATCCTGCACGCACATGCCTGCGGGATGATGCAGTTGCACTGCCAGAGCACTCTGACAGCGGTGCCGTTCTATGAAAGCATGGGCTTTGTGGCGCTGGGCGGGATTGACATTGAATTGCGCCCGGGGATCCATTTGCCCGCTGTCTTCATGCAGCGACATCTGGCGTAGCACGGACGGTGCATGGACTTTGGTCCAGCCAATTTGTGATCCGCGTACAAAAGAGCCGCGACCCTTGGTAGGGTCGCGGCCCGAATGCGCAAAACACGTCGTTATTGCGGACTGGTGCTCTCAGACGAGCTCCATCTCGTCTTCATCTTCCTCTACTGAGGTGTCGGCGATGCCATCATCCTCGGGCTCTGGCGGCAGTGCAAAGCTTGCTATCAGTTCCGCTCCGCTGGCTGCATCATAGTCGTCCAACGCGCCGCCCTCGACCGCTTCGTCGTAGGCTGCAATCATCTCGTCGGCATCAGCGAAGCCACCCTCGGGGGCGACGATACTGAAGAGCTCGACGATTTCCTCTTGTGGGACACCTTCCTCGTCAAGCACTGGGTTGCTGTCTTCGTCCAATACTGGAGTGACTTCGAAAATCCCGATGCTATCCACTTCGGAAACTGACACACCCTGTTCGGGTGCTACAACGTCTTCGAAGTAGCTTGCATAGTCGGCGAAACTTCCGTCAGAACCATCAGGAAGACTTTCTTGTTCAACATACTCCGCGAAGCCCCCTTCGAGGGTAATCGGGTCAGCCTCCCCAAAAAACGCGACCTTGTTGAACTCCGGTTCTTCCTCTGGCGGGTCTTCCGGATCTTCTTCGGACACACCTTTGATCGAACCGCTTTCAGTGGTCGTCGAAGTGGCGCGAACGCCGAAGATGTCGATTTCGTCGAGGCTTTGACCGTCTATTGTGAATGTGAGTGTCTCGCCGTCCGCAATGTAGGTTTCTTTGTCCTCACCCTCTGGCCCGAGACCAGGGTCGCTCAAAGTTTGGGCGGCGTCCCATTGCACCGTTTCGTCGCCCAATTGTGAGCCCGCTCCGTTCATATTCAATGGACCGCCTAGGCTTTCGCTCTCGCCAGAGTAATCGTCATCGCCGAAATAGACGGCATTCACGTCCATTGCGCCCTCGGTCACTGTGATTTCGGCTTCAACGTTATCCCCGACCTGAGTCAGCTCCACAATGTAGGTGAGGCCTTCTTCTTGATAGGTGAATGTCTTTGGCATGAAGTATCCCTTCGTTGGACTAGATTTGCGCGACCAGCCAGAGGTCCGGCTAGAATCGGCCAATGCGTCCCCACGTCACAAAGCCGCCACAATGTGTGCATCTCTTGGCCACAAAGTGAAGGGCTTTTCCCCAGACGATCCGGAAACAGACCGTTTCTAACAAATGGGTAAACGGCCCAGAGACTCGCGATATTAGCTCTAAAGTATATTTTTTTCTCCAAAGTGGGTCGCGACCTGACCGAAAGAGGCTCGGCCGGAACTTTCGCGACCCCGTGGTGCCTTTTTGCTTGCAGCGGATTCCCGCTTGGCTTGACGTGGGTCATGGCGGTGCTCACGCAATTGGTGTGCAGTGGTTTCAGCCAATGGAGGGGCGCATGCTGACAATCACGAAACCAGAGACAAACCGTGTCGATATCGACTTGTCGGGCCGGATTTCTTCAGAGGAAATGGCCACCGGGCTCGATGATCTTCTGGAGATGTCGCAGGATGTGAACAAGGGTGTCATGCTCTACACGATCACCTCTTTTCCGTTCCCGGATCTGGGGGCCATCGCGGTGGAGATGGCACGGTTGCCCAAGTTGTTTGGCCTCTTGGGGCGCTTTGACCGCTGTGCGGTCCTGAGCGATGCGGCGTGGTTGCGCACCGCAGCCGAGGTCGAGGGCACGCTGATCCCCGGTTTTGACATCAAGGCGTTTGATCTGGATGAACGGGAAACGGCCGAGGCCTGGTTGAAGAGCGGCGTGGCCTGAGCGCTGGGCTTTTCCGAAACGGCGCTCTACCTCTTGTGCACTTGTTCACAAAGGAGAGTGCCATGAAAATTCACCGCGCCGGAGACCGCCCTTCGCAATCTCCCAGCCCCGATTATTTCACCGGGACCGTTCGGATGGACCCGGTTGTGTCGGGCGATGATGAGTCCGCCGTCAAGATCCTCATGGTGACCTTTGAACCTGGCGCACGGACCGCGTGGCACACGCACCCGGCCGGTCAATCGCTGCACATCGTTTCCGGTCTGGGCCTGGCCGCGACCGAAGGCCAACCGGTGCAGGTGCTGCGCCCCGGTGATACGGTTTGGTTTGCGCCGGGCGAACGGCACTGGCACGGTGCGTCGCCTGACTGCGCGATGACGCATCTGGCGGTTCAGACCGCGATCGAAGGAAAGACGGCGGATTGGCAAGAGCATGTCTCGGATGACGACTACAACGGTCCGCGTGCGGGGTAGGGCAAAGTTAAAGCGGCCTGTCGACGGTGGGGTGGTGCCCTTAGGAGGACCATAATGTGACACGTGATATTGCGTTTGTTCGGCTGACTGAAATTGACCCTGCGCTGATTGCTGAGCACATGTCCGACATCCGCGTCGCAGAGCATATGCCACTTTTGACGGGCGAGTGGGACGTCGAGACTGCGAGAGGGTTTGTTGCCCAAAAGGAAGCCTGTTGGGTCCGCGACGGGCTTGGGCACTGGGGCGTCCTCGCGGAGGGTCGCTATGTGGGGTGGGGAGGTTTTCAGAAGGAAGGCGACGAATGGGACTTTGGCCTTGTTCTGAGACCTGCCGACTTTGGTCTGGGCGCGAAGATTTTCAGAAAAGCGCTTGGCGTCGCGAAAGCGGACCCGCGTATTCCCTACGTGACGTTTCTTCTCCCGCCTTCCAGAAAGAATTTGGGCGCACTGCGGCGTTTCGGTGCACAGTCTCTTGGCGAAATCGGCTATGAAGGTGCCACGTTTCTGAAGTTCCGGTTGGATACGGACTGACCGCGTCGAGCCCATCCAGATCGCGTGATCGTCGCATAAGGCCAGGTCTCTGGCCTACCATGCGATTTCGATCACTTCGCGTTCTGTAACAACCATGTCGAGCGGTTGATCTGTCGGTTCCAGCGGAAGGTCATCCGCTTCTTGGGCGGCGTATGCGAAACCGATTGCGAGGGTCGGACGCTGGGCGCGCAGGCCTTCGAGCGTGCGGTCGTAGAAGCCGCCGCCATAGCCCAAGCGCCCGCCCGCGCGGGAAAAGGCGACCAGCGGGACGATCAGCACTTCGGGGGTAATGAGCCGCTCCATCGCAGGCACCGAGGCCCCGAAAGGGCCGTCAACCAAATCGCAGTCGGGTTCCCATTGCGAAAACACCAAGGGCTGTCCTGCGCCGCGGATCACCGGCACCCCCACCAGCCCGTGTGCTGCGGCCTCTGACATTGCGGGCAACGGATCAATTTCGGTGCGGATCGGCAGATAGCCCGACACGGGAACGCCACGATACCCGGCGAGAACTTCGCTCAGATGGCCCGCCGCGCCGCGATAGCTGGCTTCGTGTGCTGCTTTGCGGCGGGCAAAGGCGGCTTTGCGCGCGGCGGCTTTGCGCTCTTCCAGCGTCACAGCAGCACCATCACGGCAAGGCCAAGGAAGGCGAAGAAGCCGACGACATCGGTCACTGTTGTCACGAACGCACCTGATGCAAGCGCAGGGTCGATGCCAAGCTTTTCAAGCACGATGGGAATGCCGGTGCCTGCAAGCCCCGCTACCACGAGGTTGATCACCATTGCGGCGGCAATCACATAGCCCAGTTGAGGCGAGCCGAACCAGACCAGTCCAACAACGCCCATGATGACGGCAAAGGCCAAGCCATTGATCAGGCCAACCAGCACCTCGCGCCGGATCACGCGCCAGACGTTCGAGCCGGTCAGGTCTTTCGTTGCCAAGGCGCGCACGGCGACCGTCAGAGACTGCGTGCCTGCATTGCCGCCCATCGACGCCACGATGGGCATAAGCACCGCAAGGGCCACGATGGTGGCGATGGCGTCTTCAAATTGCGAGATCACGAGGCTTGCGAGAATGGCAGTGATGAGGTTGACGAACAGCCAGGGGAAGCGTCGCTTGGTGGTTTCGATCACACGGTCGGACAACGAGCTTTCACTGTCCACGCCAGCCAGACGCAGCACGTCTTCCTCGTGTTCTTCATCCAGCACGGCCATCGCGTCGTCGATGGTGATGACACCCACCAACCGTTCGTTTTCATCGACGACTGGTGCCGAGATCAGGTGATACTGGTTGAACGCATAGGCGACATCACCTTCGTATTGCGTGACCGGGATCACGTGAAAGGTCTCTTCCACAAGCGATTTGAGCATCACTTCGCGGCGTGACCCCATGAGTTTGCCCAGAGTGACGTTGCCCACAGGACGCAGACGTGGATCCACCAGGACGATGTGATAGAATTGCTCGGGCAGATCATCGGAATTGCGCAGGTAATCAATGGCTTCGCCGACATTCCAATGCTCGGGTGCCATCACCACCTCGCGCTGCATCAAACGGCCAGCGGAGTATTCCGGATAGGTCAGAGATTGCTGGACTGCGACACGGTCACTGTCTTCAAGCGCGTCGAGGATCGCATCCTGCTGTGGCTGGTCAAGATCTTCGAGGAGGTCGACCACATCATCGCTGTCGAGATCACGCACCGCGTCGGCAAGAACCTGAGGCGACAGAATGCCGATCACTTCCTCGCGGATCGATTCGTCGAGTTCCGACAGGATGTCGCCGTCAAATTCCTTGTCGTAGAGCTTGATCAGTCGCATCCGGTCGAAGGCGTTGATCTGCTCCAAGAGGTCGGCGATGTCTGCCGGGTGCAGCGGATCCATCAGCGCAACCAGCTCGTCGCGGTCCTCGCGATCTACGGCGAAAAGAATTTGCGCCACCGCTTTGCGGTCGAGGCTGTAGGCGTCTTCGGCCTCTTCGGCTTCGGGTGCCTCGATGGTTTGGTCGTCGCTCATCCTGCCCCCCGCTGACTGATCTCATCCACCTTTACGCAATCGGCTCAGGATGGAACAGAGCCGTTGCGCAATTTACCAACTCAGACAGAGCAGATAGGTTCACGCCGCAAAGGTCAAAAAGAGCACCTCTATGACAGACATTACGCTTCATCTCGGTCAGACCCTCTGGTTCACCGCCAACCCCATGATCGAGGGACCCGAGGCCGCGCAGCATGATGCGCGCGGCGGCATCGCTGTGCAGGGGGGGCATGTCATAGCGCGCGGCACGGCGGATGACCTGCGCAGGTCTTACCCGCACGCCGCCATTGAGGATCATGGGGCGTCATTGATCCTGCCGGGATTTATAGATGCCCACGTGCACTATCCGCAGACCGCCATGATCGCGAGCTGGGGAAAGCGGCTGATCGACTGGTTGAACACGTATACCTTTCCGGAAGAAACAAAGTTCGGCGATCCTGACTACGCGGCAGATATTGCCGGGCGCTATCTTGATCTGGCGTTGTCGCACGGCACCACGACCATGTGCAGCTATTGCACAATCCACCCTGAAAGCGTTGACGCCTATTTCTCCGCGGCCGCCGCACGCGGGATGCGGGTTCTGGGTGGCAAGACCTGCATGGATCGCAACGCGCCCGAAGGGCTGCAGGACAGCGCTCAGTCCGCCTATGACCACAGCAAAGTCTTGCTGGAGCGCTGGCATGGGCAAGGCAGGGCCTCTTATGTGATCACACCGCGATTTTCGCCGACCTCGACGCCGGAACAACTCTCGGCCCTTGGCGCGCTTTGGGCCGAGAACCCCGATTGTCTGATGCAGACCCATCTGAGCGAGCAGACCGACGAGATCGCCTGGGTGCGCGGCCTCTATCCAGAGGCGCGGGATTATCTGGACACCTACGAGGCGCACGGGTTGCTTGGGGGCAATGGCCTTTATGGCCACGCAATCCATCTGGAACCGCGCGAACGCGACCGGCTGCGCGAGGTGGGCGCGGCTCTGGTGCATTGCCCCACGTCGAACACTTTTATCGGATCGGGGCTGTTTGACATGGCGGGACTGGTGACCGAGGGCCAGCGTGTGGGGCTTGCCACGGATACCGGCGGGGGATCGTCGTTTTCTATGCTGCGCACAATGGCGGCGGCCTACGAGGTGGCGCAATTGCGCGGCGTGGCGTTGCATCCGTCGGCTTTGCTCTGGCTGGCAACCGAAGGGTCGGCGCATGCACTGCGCATCGCGGATCGGGTGGGGACGCTGGCACCGGGGAGGGAAGCAGATTTCATAACGCTCGACCTTGGATCAACACCTGCCATTGCCCAACGCAGCGCTGTCGCAGGTGATATCTGGGAGGAGGTCTTCCCAACGATCATGATGGGGGATGACCGGGCGGTGTCAGGTGTTTGGGTGATGGGCGAGCGCCGCGGCTCGGCTGCCTGAACCTGCAAGCAAAGCACAGGCTACTCTCGCCGCTGCGATCCCTCCGCCTATATCTGCCGCACAGGGTGTGCGGATCATGGACATGCCCGGAAGTTTGGTTTCATGCTGGCGCAAAAAGGGGACGTAGGACAATGAATCTTACAGCGATCATAGAGGCACATGGTGGACCGGAGCAGTTCAAACTGGTCGATCTTGACGTTGGCGAACCGGGCGAAGGCGAAGTGCGGATTGCGCATAAGGCCGTTGGTCTGAATTTTATCGATGTTTACCAGCGCACCGGTCTGTATCCTATGGAATTGCCGCATGCGATGGGTATGGAGGCGGCCGGCGTGATCGAGGCGGTGGGCGAAGGGGTGACGCATCTCAAGGTTGGCGACCGCGCGGCCTATGCCGCAAACCCGCCCGGTGCCTATTCGGAGGCGCGTGTGATGCCCGCCGCGCAGGTGTGTCCGCTGCCAGATGGCATCTCGTTCGAGGAAGGTGCTGCAATGATGCTCAAAGGGCTGACGGTGGAATACCTTTTCCACCGGACAACACCTTTGAAGGCCGGAGATACCGTTCTTTTCCACGCCGCTGCAGGTGGTGTCGGGCTTCTTGCATGTCAGTGGGCGCGGTCGGAAGGGATCACGCTGATCGGCACTGCCGGCACTGACGACA
This sequence comes from Alphaproteobacteria bacterium, assembly GCA_030431485.1. GTDB lineage: Bacteria > Pseudomonadota > Alphaproteobacteria > Rhodobacterales > Rhodobacteraceae > Marivita. The sequence continues at coordinate 13,554 of JAUIIR010000037.1, read as the reverse complement.
AGTGCAAGCTGGCGCTTGATCACGGGGCCACTCACTGCATCAACTATCGCAATGGCGATTGGGTCGCTCAGGTGAAAGACCTGACGGGGGGCAAAGGCGTGGACGTGGTGATGGACGCGGTCGGCAAGGACACGTTTGAAGGCTCATTGGCATCGCTGAAGCCGCTGGGCATGATGATCTCTTTCGGGAACGCGTCCGGCACAGTCCCGCCTTTTGATATTGGCCGTCTGGGAAAAATGGGATCGCTCAAGATCACGCGTCCGACGTTGTTCACCCATATTGCGGACCATGAGACCTGTCAGGCGATGGCAGAGCATCTTGGACAGAAGGTGCTGTCGGGTGATGTGGTGATCACAATTGGTCAGCGCTTTGCCCTGAAGGATGTGGCAAAAGCCCACGAAGCGCTTGAAGCGCGCCAGACAACCGGATCGACGGTTTTGGAGATCTGATCGCACAGTCGGGAGCGTAAGGGCAGTTCAGAGGTCTTTTGTAAAGAAATGCAAATGCGGGCGGAGCATCGGTTGCTCGAGGTAGGTCGTCGTCTCAATCGGTGCGTCCAGCTCTACAAAGCCAAGTTTGGGATATAGGCTGCGCATTTCGACATTCGGGGTCAGCGTGTCTGCAACGAGCCGTTTCAAACCCATGTCCCGCGCAACCTTTTCGCGGGCTTCGATCAAAGCACGGCCAGTGCCTGTTCCGCGTGCTGTGTCCTTGACAAAAACACGTTTCAATTCGCCGGTTTCCGGGGTGAGACGTTTCATCATGCCACAGCCGACAATGTCGCCAGAGCTGTTTCGCGCAATAACAAGGCAGCCATTGGGTGGCAAATAATCATCGGAATGTGCCCAGAATTCGGCGAGCGCGCTTTCGGGCGCCGCCTGATCAATCTCAAACCCCATTTCGCGCATACGTCGGACAATGAGGTCGTAGTATTGTTTGAGGATGCCGTTCAGAGCCTCCCTGGGAGGAAGGCTTTGACACAGCTCGATCTCTATTCGATCCATTGCATGCTCCGCGTCTTGCCTGATCAGCGTTTCAGAACCTCGACTCCGGCGCAATCTTTTTCGGTAACCTGATCTGGTCTGATGTACCGTAGGTCGAAAATCCCGGATCCAGCGGCGTCTAAATATGCGGACGTAGCGATCTGCGAAGTCAGTGGTCGCGCTGAAGTCTGCATTCCGTGGTGGTTCAAACAGCGGCAATGTGCTTTGCTACAGGGAAGCGGAGACAACCATGTACACGTTCGTCAACGGAGCCCGGGTCTATTTTGACGTCGATGGCGAAGGGCTGGCTCCCGACGGACCAACCATGCGCGAAAAACCGACCGTGGTTATGGTGCACGGAGGTCCCGGTGCGGATCATACGGTCGCAAAGCCTTTTTTCAGTCAGCTGACAGATATCGCTCAGGTGGTTTTCTACGATCACCGAGGCAATGGGCGGAGTTCAGGTGATGATCCAAAAGAGTGGAACCTGGCGCGATGGGCCGACGATTTGCGTGGTCTTTGCGATACTCTGGGAATTGAGCGCCCAATCATCATCGGAACATCCTTCGGTGGCTTCGTGTCATTGGCCTACGCCACCCGACATCCCGGTCATGCTGCCGGACTTGTGCTTATTTCAACCGCAGCAAAGGTTGATTTTCAGGAAGTATTCCAGGCATTTGAACGTCTTGGAGGCAGTGAGATCGGCAAGATCGCGCGGGATTATTGGGAAAACCCGACAGAAGAGGGCAGGTCCCTCTACCGAGATCGCTGCGTCCCGCTCTATCAGCGCTGTCAATCCGCATCATCGGATTGGTTGTCCCGTATCCTTTGGCGCAATGAAACGGCGCTACACTTTAACGGACCGAACGCCGAACAAGGGCAAATGGATTTCCGCGATGATCTGCACCGGATTACTTGCCCGGTTCTGCTCATGGTCGGGGACCAAGATCCGATCACGCCTCCGGCGTTCTCAGACGCTATCGCAGCCCGCATACCTGAGACCCAATTGACGTATCAACGTTTTGCGGATTGCGGCCATGGCGTTGTTGCGGACAAACCGGAAGAAGCGATGCAGGAAATCAGGGCATTTGTTGAACGCATCGCGAGAGAAAGCTGCTGATTGTGCTGATTGTAAAAAGTGCGCCGCCCGTCACGCCGGCTCTACTCAAGCTGTCTGGGGCAAGCATGGCTCGAAAAAAACCGCGCCGGGGCTATCCGACGCGGTTTGTCTTCACTGTCCGTATGAAGGGAAGGCTTACTTGATTTTGCCTTCTTTGTACTCGACGTGCTTGCGCGCGACGGGGTCGTACTTCCGCACGGACATCTTTTCTGTCATCGTCCGCGCGTTTTTCTTGGTCACATAGAAATGACCCGTTCCCGCAGTCGAGTTCAGGCGGATTTTGATTGTGGTCGGCTTCGCCATGGGTCGTCTCCTGCATCGGGCAAGGACTGCCCGTGAATTCCAGTATGAAGGCTGCCTTCTACCCGCGCGCACGGGTGAGTCAACCCTTCTTGCGTGGCTTCTTTGTCAATTCAGCCGAAAAAACGCGCGGAGAGCCTGTAAGCCGGATTCTGTCCCGGGTGAGTTGCCTCACCCATAGATGACCATTCCTCTGGGACCGATGTCGCCACCGGCCTCGTGCTGCCAACCCGGGGATCTGGGCTGAAGCGACCCTGCCGACGCGCGGCGCGATCCCCCTATTCGGCATTGCTCCCGGTGGGGCTTGCCATGCGGGGACTGTTGCCAACCCCCCGGTGGGCTCTTACCCCACCGTTTCACCCTTACCCCGGCCGAAACCGGGGCGGTCTGTTCTCTGTGGCGCTTTCCGTCGGGTTGCCCCGCCCGGGCGTTACCCGGCACCGCTGCTTCAGGGAGTCCGGACTTTCCTCCCCTGAAAGGGGCAGCCATCCGGCCCTCCGCGCAGTGCTGCCCTAGGGGATGGGGCAAAGCCGGTCAATGGGCGTTCGAGAGTCGTGCAGTATTCTGGGACGGCGTCGAAGGGCAGGGCGCCTCAGGCCCTGCCGGCGATTGATCCGGGCCTGACGTTTGCCTCTCTCCGCGTCTGGTTCGCAAACCGATTGAAAACGGGGACGAGGCAAACGGTGAAGACCAACAGCCCTGCGGCCACCTGGAATGTGGACGCCAAGCTGAAGTGTTGCGAGACCCAGCCAGCCAGAACGGGTCCCGCGGCAATGCACATATAGTAGATCGTGAAGAACAGACCCATCCCAAAGGCGCGCACCGCAGGTGCAAGGACGAGAGAGGGCAAGCTGGCCATGGACCCCATACCCAAACCGGCAAACAAGCCGATGGCGACAACTGTTGCTATCGAGTGAGACGCATAGGACGCGTGCATGACGAACCAGGCAAAACCCAGATTCCCAACTGCGATGAACTCCAACCGCATTTTCGTCTTGTCTGCGACGATTCCAGCCAAGGGCGCAAAAATCGCAAGGCACCACAAAACAACCGACGTTACGGAGCCTGCTTCAGTCGGTGCCAGACCGCGGCTGACGAGCAGCTGGGGGCCGAAACTGAAGACGATTGCGAGAGCGGCATTGTAAAGTCCCCAAATTGCCCCCGCGACCAGCACCGAAGACAGCATTGGTCCACGGAGCGTAAAATCAGATAGTTCTTCGACCGGAACCGATGAAGCGGTGGTTGGCGCGCGGTAGATCATCAGGAATGCGACAAACCCGGCGGCGATCAACATAACCACTGCGGTCATTGCAAATGTCAGGCTGCTTGAGGCCAGAACAATCGGAAGAACAACCAGAGCCAACGCGATTCCAACGGGCCATGAAGTCATGAAAATGGCCATTGCAAAGCTGATTTCCTTACCGACGAACCAATCGGCGACCATCTTGGTCAGCAGAACGTTGATGAAGACGCCGCCTATCCCGGCTATCACACGTCCTGTCAACTGGGCGCTCCAATCAGGCGAGAACGCCATAAGTGCGCCCCCCGCCAGCATAAGAACAAGCCCCGCAAGAACGACACGGGGTTCTCCGAAGAATCGCCCCAGAGCGCCTCCCGGTGCGGCTATGAAGATGCCAGGTGCGAAATACAGTCCGATCAGAACGCCAACATCAATGAGATTTACCGTAAACTCGGCCTCGATTGCCGGAGAAAGGGCAGCGACCATCTGGAACTGGATCGCCATCACGGTCCGGACGAGGAAAAGAAGCGCCAGAATCCGCCATCTGTTCGCGATCATCGAGAATGCCATTTGGTGTACCCCGCGGAAAATAGTTGGCTCCGATTCTCTTTAGGTTAGCGAGGCCGCATGTGAGTCAGTATCGGTCGCATGCTGCATTTTGTTTGCAGCAGATGCCGGATAGTGTGTACTGCATATGCAGTATGAGTGCTGCACGACGCTATGTGCAGACTCAGGTGCAGGACCAGTTCAGAGGGCCGACGTGAACCTAGATATATTGAGTGCGCGTGAGGCCGAAATCGCCCGGGCCTATGCCGATGGCGGCACATATCACGGAATAGCCGAAGCGATTGGGATTGCGCCGTCGACCGTCCGGACACATTTGGCGACGATCTACCGAAAGCTCGAAGTGTCTTCAAAGGTTGAGCTTTTCAAGGCTCTGGCGGGGGATGACACGCCGACGCGGGACGAGACGGATCAGGCTGCGATCATTTCCGAACTGGCGCTCAGTCTGGAAGAAGCGCTTAACCGCGAGCGTGTCCTTGGCGAGGTGCTGCGGATTATCAGCCGGTCTGAAGGCCGCATCGACGAGGTGATTGAAGAATTGCTGGGGTATGCGCTGGAACTGTGCGATGCGGAATTCGGTATGCTTCAGTCCTATGACCCGGAAAAAGGTTTTGAGGTCAGTTACTCACGAGGAATACCCCAGGCCTTTCTCGATTGGTGGGAGGAGCGCGGCAGCTATAAACCCAGCCCCAAGACAGGTATTGGTCGCATGGAACGCTCGCATGAGGTTGTGAACATCCCTGATGTGCGCGCCGAATCGATTTACCGACAGAATGATCCCCTGCGCCAAGCAACTGCTGTATTGGGCGGCGCGCGGTCGTTTATTGCGATCCCAATGCTGGCTGGTGCGCGATTGATCGGAGCGTTCACGATTTATCGCCAGACCCTACGTCCCTTCGATGACCAGACGGTACAGCTTGCCCGAAACTTTGCCGATCAAAGCGCCATTGCCGTGGAGAATGCACGCATGGTCAGCGCTTTGCGATCGCAGTCCGAGACATCTGTTTAGGGACGGCAAATGTCCTTGTTCGACTGGGTCTGAGCTTACCTCAGCACGTAAGGCTGCTGCAGCCAAGACCAGAGCGCGTCGTTGGTCTCGTCCGGGGTTTCGAGCGTCGGCAGGTGCCCCGCATCTTCGAGTACCGTAAGCTTGGCGTGGGGAATAAGTTCGGCCATGAAACTGTGACGTTTGACCGGACACAGCGCATCATGCGCACCGCAGAGAACCAACGCGGGCTGGCGGACCTTGCGCAGGGTCGATTGCTGGTCGCGCCGTCTCTGCAATGCACGGGATTGGGCAATAAAGACCTCGGGTCCCAGAGTGTGCGCCATATCCATGACAGTTTGCAGAACCGCCGGACGATGGGGGCCTGGGGCGAGGTAATTGGGTTTGAGTTCGTCGCGCATGACCTCGGTCAGCTTGCCGGATTTGACCTTGACGATCTGCGGTTCGCGGTTGGCGGCCACCTGCGGGGTTTCGGCGAGGCAATTGGTGTCCATGAGGGCAATGCGTGTTACCCGGTCAGGGGCCCGGCGCAGGATTTCCATCGCCACAATCCCGCCCATGCTCAGGCCTGCCAAAGCGAATTTCTGCGGCAGAAGCGGCAGCAAACCCGAGGCGATCTCTTCGATCCGCTGACCATGAGTGATTGGGGCGACCATCACCGGATGAGTTGCAGAAAACGCACGGATCTGCGGCTCGAACAGGCGGGCGTCGCACATCATGCCGGGAAGGAAAACGATCGGTTCAATCATGGGTTATGGACGTGCTTGCGCCACAGGACCGACACGCGGCCTGTCGCGACGAATCAAGACCGCCCGGGGGCGTCGCTGTATTGGTGTGAAGCGTGCCATCTGCTCGAACTTATTACGGAAGCATCCTAGTGACATGACCCTATCAAATCGGGCGCGACGTGCCAGATGCTTCAGAGCATCTGGCGCTGCTTTTCGAAAAGCGGGCGGCGTTCATGTCATCAAGGCTTTGGCCAGAGCGGTTTGCCGCTCGATGACACGGGGCAGGTCGAGTGTCGCGATTTGGCTGTCTTTCACGACCAGCCGCCCCTCGACGAGAAGGTGTTTGACGCGGGTCGGGCCCGCCAACAACAAAGCTGCCGGATCCCAGCTTCCGGCGCTTTCGACACCGGTGATGTCCCACAGAGCGATATCGGCGCGTTTGCCCACGGCGATCTGACCGCAGTCGGTGCGGCCAAGCACTTCGGCACCGCCACGGGTCGCGATGTAGAGCGCCTCGCGGGCGCTCGTGGCATCGGCGCCATAGGCGACGCGTTGCAAAAGCATCGCCTGTCTAGCCTCGCCGATGAGATTGCACGCATCATTGCTCGCAGACCCGTCAACCCCCAGACCAACCGGAACCCCGGCATCCCGCATCCCGCGGATTGGCGCAATGCCTGAGCCGAGTCGGCAATTCGAGCACGGGCAATGCGCGACTCCGGTGCGCGATTTGGCAAAAAGCGCGATTTCCTGCCCGTCGAGCTTGACGCAATGCGCGTGCCACACGTCTGGGCCTGTCCAGCCAAGTTCTTCGGCGTATTGACCGGGGCGACAGCCGAACTGGGCTTCGGAATAGGCGATGTCTTCGTCATTCTCGGCCAGATGGGTGTGCAGCATCACGCCCTTGTCGCGGGCCAGCACAGCAGCGTCACGCATCAGTTCGCGGCTGACGGAAAAAGGGGAGCAGGGGGCGACTCCAACGCGCACCATTGCGCCGTCTCGCGGATCGTGATGTGTGTCGATCACGCGGATGCAGTCCTCAAGGATATCCGCTTCGCGTTCGACCAGGGTATCGGGGGGCAAGCCGCCGTCGCTTTCGCCGATACTCATGGCACCGCGGGTGGGGTGAAACCGAAGGCCGATTTCATGCGCTGCGGCAATTGTATCATCCAGCCGCGCGCCGTTTGGAAAGAGATACAGATGGTCGGACGTCAAGGTGCAGCCCGAAAGGGCCAGCTCTGCCAAACCGATTTGGGCCGAGACGAACATTTCTTCCGGTCCGAAGCGTGACCAGATCGGGTAGAGTGTTTTGAGCCATCCAAAGAGAAGCGCGTCCTGTCCGCCGGGCACGGCGCGGGTCAGCGTCTGGTAGAGGTGGTGATGTGTGTTCACCAAGCCGGGCGTGACCACACATCCGCTGGCGTCAATGACGTCGCCTGTGTGCTCCAGCCCCTTTCCGATTTCGGTGATAATGCCGTCGTCAATTCGGATATCGGCGTTCGATAATTCCGAAAGCGTCGCATCCATTGTGACGACGGTTGTTGCATTCCTGATCAAGATGGCCATGCCGGTCCCTCCACGCGATGCCGTGCCCTTTTCGGTGCATGCGGGAGCAGTCCCGTCCGGGCGACAGAAAAGGAGCGGAAGGACTCACCCGGATGGTTTAGATGTAGCGTCTGTGGCGAGGATTGTCAGCCATTCAATAGGGCCATTGCCGCTGTATGCAGCTCGGGTGTGGCAGCTGCCAATGCCGTGCCACCGTGATGCGCTGGTGATCCGTCCCATTGTGTGACCACACCCCCGGCGGCTTCAATCACTGCAATCGGGGCCTGAATGTCATAAGCGTTGAGGCCAGCTTCGATCACGAGGTCGATCTGGCCCGCTGCCAGCAGGGCATAGGCGTAGCAGTCACAGCCGTAGCGGGTCAGTTGCACATGCGGCGTTACCCGCTGGAAGGCCGCGCGTTGGGCGTCAGTGCCAATTTCCGGAAAGGTCGAGAACAGGATCGCCTTGGAAAGGTCTGTGGTGGCTTTGGTGCCGAGCGGATCGTTGCGGCCCGGTCCCATCCAGCTGCATCGGGCCAGCCCACCCATGAAGCGTTCGCCAACATACGGCTGGTCGATCATGCCCATCACGGGGCCTGTGTCATCGGAGAGCGCGATCAGTACACCCCAAGTTGGTGTGCCACTGATGAACGACCGGGTTCCGTCGATCGGGTCGAGCACCCAGGTCAGGCCGCTTGAGCCATGAACCGTGCCGTGTTCTTCGCCGAGAATACCATCATCTGGCCGCAGATCGGCCAACACATCACGCATTGCCGTTTCTGCAGCGCGGTCCGCGACCGTGACAGGATCGAACCCTTCCGCAAGCTTGTTGTCTGCAGCAAGACCGCCGGTGGAGCGGAAATGCGGCAGAATCGCCTCGCGGGCCGCATCCGCCATACGTTCTGCCACTGACCAGAGGTCAGCGGCTTGGTCCGATGTGAATTTTGTCATGAAACGCCTCCTGCAAGCAGCCCGTCAAGGGCTACCGCAGGTGGTGAGAGGGCTCAAGCGACGTCCGAAAGAACGCGGGCCAGTTCAAACAGGCGGCGGCGTTGATTTTCGGGAATCGCATAATAAGACCGGATCAGGTCCAGCGCTTCCTTGTCGCCGAGGAGATCGGCCGGGATTGCTTCGCTCGACAGCGCCGCAGTGTCTTTGGCCTGAGCGTCTTCGATGCCTTCAAAGAAGAAAGCCACGGGAACATCCAGCGCGTCCGCGATATCCCAAAGGCGGGATGCGCTGACACGGTTTGCACCTGTTTCGTATTTTTGGATCTGCTGAAACTTGATTCCGACTTTTTCAGCCAGCTGTTGCTGAGTCATGCCCACCAGCCAGCGCCGGTGTCTGACCCGCTTCCCCACATGGACGTCAACAGGATGTGCCATCTTGCTCCCTTTCGCCAAACGCAACACTCGTCTTTTTCTGACGGATAGAATGATAGGCGGATTTGCTTTTGCAAGTCCTAAGCAGAACAACCTATCCGATTATCAGTGGTCGGACGCTATAGCATGACAGGAGTGAGGGCAAGATAATTGGTCTCGAGCGACACAAAATCGTTAATAAACTGCGATGATTACGCCGTGATTGAAAGAATGTTGGCGCAAACAGTAAAACGGCCACGTGACAGTGACGTCCACGTAAGCCAAAGTCATATCACAAAAATTTAATATGGGAGTCACCTTTGAAGGCGTTTCAGGTCCACAGTCACGATGCCGCACCAAAAATTTTTGATGTCGCGCGTCCAGAGCCCGCAGAAGGGGAGATTCGGGTTCGAATCCACGCCTGTGGGTTGAATTTTGCTGATCTTCTGATGGTAAAAGGCACTTATCAGGACACGCCAGAGTTGCCATTCACCCTTGGCATGGAGGTCGCGGGAATCGTTGACGCGCTTGGCGACGGGGTTACGGGATTCGCTCAGGGCGACCGTGTGGCTGTGTTTGGCGGCCGGGGGGGATTGGCCGAATATGGCTGTTTCGAGGCGCGTCGGGCGGTTCGGTTGCCCGACAAAATGTCGATGGTCGACGCCGCAGCCTTCCAGATTGCCTATGGGACAAGCCATGTCGCTCTGGACCATCGGGCACGGTTGCAGCCGGGGGAAACGCTGCTTGTTCTCGGCGCTGCGGGTGGCGTTGGCCTGACTGCGGTGGAGATTGGCAAGCTGATGGGAGCAACAGTCGTGGCCTGCGCACGTGGTGCGGCCAAACTTGAGGCGGCGCAAGCGGCCGGTGCGGACCATCTGATTGATGCGGAGACGCAGGATATCCGGGCTGAAATGAAATCACTTGGTGGCGCGGATGTGGTCTATGATCCCGTCGGTGGCGGCCAGTTCATGGCTGCGTTCCGCTCCTGCAAACCGGAGGCACGGCTGTTGCCGATTGGCTTTGCCAGCGGAGAGGTCCCGCAAATCAAGTCAAACCACCTTCTGGTCAAGAATCTATCTGTCCTTGGGGTCTATTGGGGAGGATATCTACAGTTCCGGCCCGATGTGGTTACAGACAGTCTTGCGACGTTAATGCAATGGTATTGCGAAGGCCGTTTGACACCGCATGTCAGTCATAAACTGCGCTTTGATGCGGTGGCTGAGGGCCTTGAGCTTTTGCGCAGCCGGAAATCGACCGGCAAAGTGGTCATCGAAATCGCAGAGTGACAGCGGCGCGATACCGGGCTTGTGGCAATAGGCCGATGTGGCGCGTCACTCGGCTGCCGCGCGCAGATCGACCCCGGAAATGGCCGCAAATTCGCGCCGCAGCAGATCGCAGAGCGGTTCGATGATCTGTGCGCGGGCTGTCCCGCGGTAAAGCGCCACGGATTGGTGACCCAGATCGGGCAGGTCGGCGCTTTGCGGAATGGCTTCGAATTGCGGCGGCTCGTGCCCTTCGAGCACCGAGGTCACCGCAAGGTCTGCGCTGACGGCCACTTCAATCGCACGATCGCTGTCGGAGGCGAGCACCAGATCCCAGTCTGTGCCGGATTTTTCAAGAGTGCCCAAAGCCACGGGCCGGAACGAACAATGGTTGCAGAAGGCGACAGGCAAAGGGTTGGCCTTCCACGCCTGACCGCCCGGCGCGCCGTACCAACGCAGCGGGACCTTCATCAAAATTTCTGCAGCCCCATCCGGTTTCGTCTCGGTGGTCAGAATCACATCCACTTCGCCGCGGGCAAACCGCTCTTTCAGATCGCTGGAATAGGAACTGTGCAACTGCACCTTCACACGGGGAAAATCGCGCTGCATGGCTTTCATCACGTTTGGAATCGCCGGGTAGATGATGTCGTGAGGAACGCCGAGGATGATCTCACCCTCCCAGACAGTGTTCGTCAGCTTGCCATACACCTCGTCATTCAGATCCACGATACGACGCGCATAGGCCAAAAGCTGCTCTCCGGCTGAAGTGAGCACCACGCCACGGCCCTGCCTGTCAAGCAGTGTGAGATTGAGGTTTTCCTCAAGGCGTTTGATCTGCATCGACACCGCCGATTGCGTCAGGTTCAGAAAGGACGCGGCCCGCGTGACGCCTCCGGCATCTGCCACAGCGATGAAGGAGCGGAGCGTGGTGATGTCGAGATTCCTCATATATCACAATCCATGATGGTTTACTTCAAAAACATTCGTTTCAAAAATGATGATAGCAGCGCCATATACATCAGGCAACACGATGATTTCAGTCAAACACATCACGGAATGGAAAGGAAACACCATGTCGAGCCTGATGAACACCGCCACCGGTCGCGCCGCCTCCATCGCACCGCGCCGCGGTCTCTTGACCCGTCTCAATGCCGCGCTGGCCCTGCACCGCAGCCGTGCAAGGCTGGCGACGCTGGATGCGCATCTCCTGAACGATATCGGGGTGGATCGAAAGTCCGCCGAAGCAGAAGCGCAGCGCCCCATTTGGGACGCCCCATCCTCTTGGATTAAGTGAAACGCGGCCTCCGACCTGCGGGGGCCGCCTCAAGCCGCCTAAAAATACATATGCTATACATTTTTAGCACATATAGTTGCGGCAAATGCTTGAAATGACCCGGCTGAGATCCGATATTTAACCCATCTGCCTTCGCAGTCACGAAGGCAACCAGGTTTATTTCGGAGGGATAAATGGCTGAATATAACACAATCCGGACGACCGGCGTTGCTGGCGCCCGAGCCGCCCAGATTGATGAGGGTCTGCGCGCGCACATGAATAAGGTGTACGGCACCATGTCGGTTGGCATGCTGCTTACCTTTGCTGTCGCTTGGGCCGTGGGCACAAGCCCCGACCTGCTGGCGGTCTTCCGCGATCCTGCAACGCTTCAGCCGAACATCCTTGGCTGGATCGTCATGTTCGCGCCCCTGATCATGGTGTTCGCGTTTAGCGCGATGATCAACAAACTGTCCGCCGCCGGTGCGCAGACATTCTTCTACGTTTTCGCAGCCGTCATGGGCCTGAGCCTGAGCTGGATCTTCGTGGCCTTTACGGGCTTTTCGATCGCGCAGGTGTTCCTCGTGACTTCGATCGCGTTTGCGGGGCTGTCTCTCTGGGGGTACACGACCAAGAAAGACATCTCCGGCTGGGGGTCGTTCCTCATCATGGGTGTGATAGGCCTGATCGTTGCGTCGATTATCAACATATTTCTTGGCTCGCCCGCGATCATGTTCGCGATTTCGATCCTTGGTGTGCTGATCTTCGCGGGTCTGACAGCCTATGACACGCAGTCGATCAAGAACGAATACCTCCAGCACGCATCGCATGCCGATAGCGAATGGTTGGCGAAGTCGGGGATCATGGGGGCACTTCGGCTCTATCTCGACTTTATCAATATGTTCATGTTCCTGCTGCAGTTGCTTGGCAATCGCGAATAAGCAGCGATATTTTTGAACGACGAGGCCGGTCTATTCGACCGGCCTTTTTCTTTTTCGCCCCCATGCGACGGCGCCTGACCACCAGAATTTTATGGGGCGCGCCTAGAAACTTCGTACGAAGTTTCTGTAAAAGACTTAAGGATTTCTTGAGATTGGTGCAGGCTAGGGCCCTTCGGTTCTGACCCCACGGCCACTCGGGTCTAGGGAGGGGTCAGACGCCAACCTCAGGTCCTAGGCACATCATGGGCTCGTCATTCTGTTGTGCTTCATAGAGCGTCGTTGCGTTGGGATCATTCTCGAAGATTGCGCGCAACCCATTGGCCTCCCTGAAAAAGGACCAGCATTGCGGTGTCGGATTGTCCTCGTAGACAAAGCAGATCATGCCCTGTTCTTCGTACCAGATCCCGTCCTTGCACTCCCCATCCAGGAACGACCAACGGACCCGTCGGTCTTCAAGATATTCCTCGACTCCGTAGGCTTGCCCATTTTGCCCGAAATACAGTGTCTTGCCGGTCACATACGCCTCGAACTGAGCCCCGTTCATCGGTTCGGCTGCAAAGGCCGAAACCGCGAAAAGGACGGCGCAACAGGTTGAAGCGAGTAGCTGTTTCATACCGTCGAACCTAGCCAAACCTGAGGCTGCGCACAAACGCCATTGGCAAAAGTTTTCCTAAATTCGACACCGGTTGCGCATGCGCGTCTCTGTCGGGGCGTTCAGGCTGCAATTCAGGTCGTTTTCAGGCTCGTCGGCGCCCTGCGCCTGTGCAACTTTGCCGCCACACGCGAACAGAGGGCGACCCACATGGCATTGGACGAACGCAAAGGTGTCTGGAAATCCGCACGCGGCAAGGGTCGCAAGACACCGAAGGGCCGCCAATACACCGATGAGGCACTGGCCGAGGTGCAGTCGCTGCTGGGCGAACGACCCCGTCGCCGCGATCTGCTGATCGAATTCCTGCACCTTATTCAGGATGCCCACGGCCACCTGAGCGCAGCGCACTTGCGCGCTCTGGCGGAAGAGATGCGCCTGAGCATGGCTGAAATCTACGAGGTCGCCACCTTCTATGCCCATTTCGATGTGGTGAAAGAAGGTGAGACCCCACCGCCCGCGCTGACGATCCGCGTTTGCGACTCTCTTTCCTGTGAACTTGCGGGTGCGCAGGCCTTGCAGCAGGCGCTGGAAGAGGGGCTTGACCCCGCACAGGTCCGCGTCGTCCGCGCGCCCTGCATGGGTCGGT
>JAUIIR010000036.1 GCA_030431485.1 Alphaproteobacteria bacterium | reverse complement strand
CGGGGCGGAACTCGAAGAGAAGCGTGGCAGTGAAGAGGCCTGTCTGAACGCCATTGATAGACGTCAGGCGCTTGCGCAGGCGGACTGTGGCGCGGTTTGTACCAATCCGGTTGATGCTGAGGATTTCGACATCAAGCCGGGCATTGGGGCCATAGACCGTGGGCGGGTAATTCTCGTTGGCACTGTTCCAGATCTGGCGCAGCCCGCTCTCGGCAGCTCCGTCCGAGCGGCGCAGAACGCTGCGGATGCGCAGATCGTTGTCGAGCTGGTTATAGACCTCCCGGTCGGTCACATAGCGGAACACCTCCGCCTCGATGATCGCCTGGTTGGCGGTCACCGAGGAGGCGCCCACCGAGGCTTCGGGGAGTGCAAAGCCGGTGGCGGGATCATAGGGCACGACCACAGGCGGCGGATCGACATCAAGGATGGCAACGGCTGCCGCGCTCAGGCATCCGAGAATGCCGAAGATGAGCCCGATGAGCCCAAGGCGCTGCCAGAGCCGTTCGCGGCGCAGCGCACCATAGACCAGCTCTTCTTCGATGATGTCCTGTTCACTCGCCACCTGTCACAACCCTTGATCAGTCTGCCCGCAACTCGGGCAGCGTGAAGTCCATAAACCGCTGCTCCTCGGCGATGGTTGCGGCATCGATCACGCCGCCTGTGCCGTCGCCCACGGTCTGCACCGCTTCGAGCTGCCACATGGCGACGAGCGCAATTGCCAGTTCCGCCGTCACCCGCGTGTTGAGGTCGATGCTTTCCTTGAGTTCGTCCATGTCATCGATGAGCCCAACAAGCCGGTCGACACGTTCCAGCGATTGCCCGGCGTCCTCATAGCTGTTCTGGGCGGCGGCCGAGACGAGCGCACCGGTCGTGGCTTGTGTTGCCACGCGGTTGGCCCCGGGATTGCCGCTCGTGGCCATTTCCGAAAGCGTGTCATCGTCAAACCCGAGATCGGCCAGGACCCGATCCATCTGGGTTTCGATTTCGCCCGCGCCGGAGCCCGACAGGCCAGAGAAATCCCCCGTCTTGATGGCTTCGATGGTGGCGAGAATGTCGCCGAACTCCTGGTCGAGCAGGCCATTGAGTTCGTCTTCCATCTCGGTGCGGATGATTTCTGGCAGTTCGGCAAGGCGGGTGAGCGCTTCATATGTTCTTTGCAGCTCCGCGAGTTGTTCCGTAAGTGTCGCAAGCTGTTCGCGGAGCTGCGTCAGCTGCTCGTTTTGCAGGATCTCGTCCTCGATCATCTGCCGGAGCTGCTGGATGTTTTGCGCGATGTTCTGGGTGTCGACGACGGGTACACCTTGCGCCATGGCAGGGGACAGGGTGCCGAGATGCAGGCCGATCCCAAGCGTCGTGGCCAAGGCCGTTCTCATGAGTAAATGTCCCATCAGTCTATCTCCCTGATTGTGAAGTCCATGAATGCGCCCTCGGCCATACGGGCACTGGCCTGAGCCAACTCCTCGGCGGAGAGAACGCGGGTCCGCGCCGCTTGAAGTCGAATACGGGCCGCGACGAGGCGCACGAGTTCGGCGCGGGCATAGGTGTTGAGCGCGATGCTCTCCTGCACATCTTCGGTCGTGGAAATCCGCTCGACGATGTCCGTAATGCGCAGGGCGGCTTGCCTGATCGCGGCGTGTGAGTTGTTGCCATAGAAGGCCGCACCATGCCCGGTGATCGAGAGGTTGGCATTGGCCAGCAGAGCGGGGTCGATCGTGCCAAGCGCGTCTATCCCGCCGATGCGGCTCAGGTAGAGATTGTAGCGTTCGGGGATGACCTGGACGTAGTGCTGGGTCTCGGCGAAAGGCGGGACGCCGCCATATTCGAACACGCGGCCGGGTCCGGCGTTATAGGCCGCGAGCGCGTTGATGATATTGCCATCGAAGGTGTTGAGTTGGGTCGCGAGATAGCGCGCGCCGCCATGCACCTGCAGGTAAGGGCTGTCATAATATTCCGGGTTGATCCCGAGATCGCTGGCGGTCCCAGGCATAATCTGGGTGAGGCCAAAGGCGCCGACAGGCGAGCGGGCGCCGATGGTGAAGCGGCTTTCCTGCCAGATGAGCGCCTGAAGAAGCGCGCGCCATTGGACCGGAGAAAGGCCCGCGCGCCCCACGCCCGCAAAGCCGCTGGTCTCCTGGGCGACGCGGATGATGAGTTGTTCGATGTTTTCTGCCGCATCCCCGAACATTTGCGCGCCGCCGGGATTGGGATCGATCTCGGCATTGCCATAGACCGCCTCGACGGAACGAGCGGGATCGCCGCTGCCGCTTTCGAGCCCAGAGACCATGGCCGGCAAGCCCTGACCGCCGAAGCTTGTCTGGGCATCGAGGATGCGTTGCAAGGTTTCGAGTTGCTCCCGTTCGATCTCGGCAATGAGCTCGCGCACGGAAAGCTTGTCGGCTTGAATGGCGAGGTCGGCCTCGCGGTCGCCGGTCTCGACGATATCGCGCGCGGTCAGCCCGCTGTCATTGGTCGGCACACCTTGTGACAGGGCGATGCCAGGCAGCAGGCAAAATGCCAGAATATGGGGCAGCCTAGACCTCAACGTCACCCTCCGGCGCGCCGAGGGGCGTGAAGCTGCAATCTGGCGCCACAGGGGCTGTCGAGGCGAGGAAGGTGAAGCAATTGGCTTGCGGTTCCTGGTACTGCGCGCAGGAGGCCAAAGCGCCGAGTGCGGCAAGCAAAAACAAGATACGGGTCATGAAAGTCTCCAGAAGTCCGGGCGGTCGCGGTAGTCAGCGCCGACGAGCGCCTCGCCTTTTTCCATGCCGCCGAGGATTGTGAGATTGGGCCCGAGGGCGCTCAGATCGGCATCGACCACGATAGAACCTTGGTCATCGCGGATGAGCGCGAGGCGGCTGTCGCTGCCGGTGTTGAGCAGCACATCGAGTTCCTTCTCATAGAGGTTCAGCATCGCGTAGTCGGCGGCATGGGCGCGGATGTTCGGGAGCAGGATCTGCGTGGGCACCGCCTCGACGATGGTCTTGCCGGTCCGGGTGCGTTCCAGTTGGCTCGCGTATTGCGTCATCATCACAGCGACGGTGTTTTGTTTGCGTGCGGTGACCAGCCAGTTCGACAGCCGCTCAGCGAAATATGTGTTGTCGAGCGCCTTCCAGGCCTCGTCGATGACGATGATGGTGGGGCGGCGGTCCTCGATTTCGCGCTCGACTCGGCGGAAGAGATAGGAGAGGACGGCCATGCGTTCCTTCTCGGCCTCACTGTCGAGAATGCCGGTCAGATCAAATCCGACGACATCGCCTTCGAGCGAGAAGGTGTCTTCCAGCGTCTGCCCGAATATCCAGCCGTAGCGACCCTCTTCGGTCCATTCGAGAAGGCGCTGGTGCAGATCACCGCCATCGTCGGTGGACACAAAAAGCGATGCAAAATCCCGCCAGTTGCGCAGGGCTGGGTTTGTGGCTTGCGCGTTCTGGCGCACCACTTCCTGAATGCGGTTTGTCTGTGCTGGCGTGAGCGGCTTGTCGGCACGGTAGAGCAGGGTGGAGAGCCAGTCCGACAACCAGGCGGTGCCGCGCGCATCGGTCTCGGTCCAAAGCGGGTTGAGGCCTGTGGGCTGCCCGGCTTTCAAAGACGCGTATCGCCCGCCATTGGCGCGGACCGCCATCTCCATACCGAGACGGTAATCGAAGACGAAGATCCGCGCCCCTGCGCGACGGGCCTGCGTCATCAGGAAGGCTGAGAGGACTGATTTACCCGATCCGGGTCGGCCCATAATGAGGGTATGCCCGCTGGTCGGTTCTTTGTCGGGCGATCCCTGCTCGTGATAGGAAAACCGGTACGCGCTTTGCTCGGGCGTGGGCAGATAGGTGATGACCTTGCCCCAGGGTGTCTTCGCGGCGGGTTTGCCGAGCTGGGTCCGATGAAACGCCGCGAAATCTGCGAAGTTGCGATTGGTGATCGCGCTGGCGCGCACGCGCTTGGGCTGGTTGCCGGGATGCTGGCTGAGGTAATGGGCTTTGGCG
This sequence comes from Alphaproteobacteria bacterium, assembly GCA_030431485.1. GTDB lineage: Bacteria > Pseudomonadota > Alphaproteobacteria > Rhodobacterales > Rhodobacteraceae > Marivita. The sequence goes on along the minus strand of JAUIIR010000036.1, from coordinate 35,673 downwards.
GCGACCCGCTCGCCGATCATCTTCACGCCTTCGGCGGCGGCGGCGTTGACGATCTCGGCGCTGAGCGTCTGTAACTCGTCCAGCGTATCACAGAAGATTGTCACGACCATGTGGTGCTCGCCGAAACTCTGGCGCTTGGCCTCGAGATCATCGGCGGCGATGTCGAGCGCTTCCATCAGCGACAGGGCGGCGTCCTGGCTGGCCTGCATCTGGCGCTTTTGCCGCTTGATGCGGCCCGCCATGAGGTTCGAATTGATCGGCGTGAAGGAGTGCGTGACGATCATGTCGACCGGCAGGTTCAGCATGTCGAACATGGTGCAGGAGGTCGCCTCTGAGTATTCGCCGATGGTAAAGCTCTTCCCAAAGCGATGTCCCACCACGCCTTCGGCGAGCTCAAAGTGATCGCCTTGAAACGTCACGCGCGTGTTGGCGACGTTGAAAGACAGAAAGCCGTAGGTATTGGCGGGGTAGAGCGGCAATTCCTGGCCAGTGTTGAGCGCGCCCAGAAAGCCGATCAACTCGCCGCTTTTGGCCGAGAGCACCCGTGGGTTCAGCTCGCTCAAGCCTGACACGAACACGCTCACGGCCTCGCCTAGACGACGCAGACGCTTCTCTGTCGCTTCCTTCAGCCGGTCCGGCGCGCTTCGGTTCAGAAAGGGCAGGACGCTTTTCGGGGGCGGGCGGTGAATGATGGTGAGCGTCAAGGTTTTGTCACGCAGGCCGCTGGTCTCGAGTTTCGCACGCCAGAGCCGGTCCACCTCGCCCGCAAAACTGTCCTCGCGCACGGGTTCCAGCTCCGGAGCGATCGCCTTGGAGACCTTGTGAACGTAGTAGCTGAACTCAGGTCCCAGCTGCGCGATGATCCGGGCAAAGAGCGCGGTCACCTTGTCGAGAGAGGCATCGTCGGTCGTATAGCTGTTGACTCCGTCGAGCCGGATGCATTGGAAGAGCTCGTTCACCCGCGTCCGCACGGTCCGGTCATCGACCAGGCTCACATAAGGCAGCATATGCGCGAGGCGGGTTTCGCGGGCATACCAGTCTGGCGTCATCGTGCGGATATCGAGGGACTCATCCCCGGCTCTTTTAGGGTGCATAGCTGTCCCCGCCGTGAATGGAGCGGTTCCGCGTGGGCGGTGTTTCCTGCAGCGCCGTCATCATCACGTCGATGAAGCGCGGATCCCAATCCGCGGCCTTCCAAAGCACCGGGTAGAGCAGGGCGGCCACGCCCAGCACGGCGATATGCTGGACCCAGACAAACAGGAGCACCGAGCCAAAGAGCCAGACCATCGCATACATGATGGGCAGGCCCAGCAGCTTGGGCGGTCGCACAAGGCCGAGAAAGAGGGGCGAGCGTTCAGCCACCGGCGAAGACCGCGGCAACGATGGTGGGGGCGGCAGCAACACCTGCGATGCCGACAAGCACCCAAAGCGCCTGGCGGAGATCGATGATGTTGAAGAACCAGCTCAAGAAAACGCCCAGCACGGCGAGCGTCGCGATCACAACACCAAGCGGGCCGGTCAACGCATCGACGATACCCTGTAGAAGGCTCTGAATCGGCGAGAGATCGATGCTTTGTGCGAGGGCCGGTTCGGCAATGAGCAGGAACAGCGCCAAAGAGGCGACGAATTGGTGTGAAATCTGTCTCATGAATTTGATCCTTCCAATCGGGCCACGACGGCCATGACACGGGCCACGTGGTTCTGGGTTTCTCGGTAGGGGGGAATGCCGCCATAATGGCGGACCGCATCCGGTCCGGCGTTGTAGGCTGCGAGCGCAAGACGCGGATCGCCGAACGTCTCTAGCATCATCGCAAGATAGCGGGCGGACCCTTCGAGGTTCTGCAGCGGATCGCGCGGGTCAACACCGAGGTCGCGCGCGGTCGCGGGCATCAATTGACCAAGGCCGATGGCGCCCGCGCTCGAGATTGCATCCTGCCGATAGGCGCTCTCGACTTCGATATTGGCGCGGTAGAGGGTCAGCCAGTCCCTGACTGAGAGGTCTGCTCGGCGCAGCGCAGGATTCCCGGCATAGCGAAGGGCAGTGGTCTCGATGGCAGCGAGCACACCTGCAGGGGGCAGGGGAGAGGGCCGCGACAGGGCGGCAAAACGTAACGCGTCAGGTTCAATAGCTGGTTCATCTTCACCGAGGATTGCCAGCTCATCAGCCGCAGACCCCTGACCGATGCCGTCATTGTAATTGCGGGCAAAGCTGTCCTGGGAGCGGGACGGGGTTAGAGAGCCATCGCTCTCCATGACCAGTACCATCTGGGCATTAGCCGAACCCGTCAGGAACCAGAAAAGGAGAAGGCTACTTGCTGCCGCCCTTGTCGGTTGCAGCCAGTTTGTGCGTCGTCCGCTGGCCTTCTTCGAGCGGGACATCGGCATGGGAGAAGCCGATACCGATGAGGAAGGAGACAACGCCCGTGATTGTCTTGAACTCGCGGATCTTGATGTCGTTATAGGTTGTCCGGGTGCGGGCCGTGACCAGCAGCTTTTCCACGCCCTCGTCAGAGACGACGCGCATGATCCAGACCCCGTAGTAGCTGGGGCCCTTCTTGTGTGCCGACTCCTGGCACAGGATTTCAGCGCTATAGCCGCTTTCCACGAGTTCGCGGAAACGTGCTTCCGTAACCACATTTGGTGCTTCGATGTCCCAGTTCATGGCCCGGCTCACGCTTTCTTCAAACGCGCAACACCCGGGCATTCTCACTTGAAGCCCAGAGTTACGATAGTATATTATTAACCGCAAGATATAATGCGGCAGATACGGCTGTATCTCGGTTACTCAAACTCTAGGCACGGCCATTGGCGTCTATCAAGGAAAATAGGGGTTTCAGAAACCTGCGGTTGAGCCGATGGGTGACAATGCAGGCTGTGGCCTTGCTGATGCTCGTTCCGGTCGCAAGCCAAGCCGGATCCTGTCTCGCCCCGGTCCGGCCATTCGTTCCAAGCGATTCGCAGGCCGCCCGGGACTATGCTGACATCATCCGACAAGACTTTGAGGTCTACATCACGGACATTCAGGACTACTTTCGCTGCCTCGAGCAGGAGCGTGCGCGGGCTTTTGAGGAAGCCCGCGAAATCAGTCAGGACTACGGTCGGTTTCTCGAACTGGTGGGGGATTGATGGGCCTCTGGGCATGCACCAGACTTGCACCCAATGGAAAACAGACGCCGATAACACCCTCAAGTATCTACTTTTTAGATAACAGATTTCATCCGCTAGCGACGTCACAAAAGGTATGTGACGCGTGGCGAAAACAATCAGAAGCAAAGGTCAGGTGGCACTTTGTCGGGCGTTGGTCGACGCCCGTGTTAAAGCGGGCCTTGGTCAGAAAGAGTTGGCAGATAGGCTCAGATGCCACCAATCCCTCATTGCCCGCCTTGAGAGCGGCCAGCGCCGGGTCGACGTTGTCGAGCTGGTCGTTCTGGCGCGTGCCATCGGTTTTGACCCGTTCGAGGTTCTGGCGATCGTTGAAGCCGCCACGGAGCCCGACCATAGAATTTGACAGAAAAGAAATTTTGGGACGTGCCGCTGCGTGCGCGCCCATGTGAAGTGAGCTCCTCAACAAAGAGCAGTTAGCCAACATCCACTACGTGCGGCCTGCGGCGCGAGTAAGCGCCTTATGACACCATGCCGCAAACTTAGCGCCACAGTGCAGGAAGTCAGTAAACAGTGAACGATGATAAAGGTGAGGGCGTCGCGATCGCCAATCTGATCGGGACCGATGGGTGCAGCATTGTCGGTTGGGTGTATCGATGGAGCACAGGCGGGCATGCGGTGATGTGGGACGTCCATGGGCCCCAGCCGGTATCGGAAACCCGGCCGGATCTGACTGAGAAACAAAAGCAGGAAATCGACTTCGACGCGCTCACGCGGATCGAAAGCGGCGATTCAGATTGATAACAACGTGCGCCGTTTCATTGACGGTGACTGTCGGGCCTTGGATCGGACCAATCACTCACGCGACACTTGGTTGTCCACGGTCAAACACAGGCCAGCTAAAGGCTTTTCCGATTGACCCGTCAGGTCGCAACAATTCAAACTGCATGCAGGGCGCTCCGTCTTGGACCTCAATCTTTTCAAATGGTGCTAAGAAGTCCCGAATGGGCTTCGGGTCTCGGACCAACAGTTTACACTTTCCGAGCGTCGCCAACTCAGGTGATTGACGGTCCCCAACCAAGCCATCGATCCGCTCGATCGGTGGCGTGCCGCCTGGTGTTTGAAAGACGAATGGTAAAGCCAGGTCCAGGCTCTGTGATGCCACGGGGATACTGACACCTGCCGGAAGAAAGGGGGCGAAATAAGGAACCGTGCCGCCGTCAGAGGCGTCGAACGGCGATTTCCCCCGCCAAGAAATCCCCACCGGAGACCCGAGGCCGTTGCATCGATCATTCAGTGTGACTTGCCTTGTCGCTTGAGAGACCTCACTGCCGTCGGACCAGAGCAGTTCAATAAAAACATCGTCGAGACAGGCACAGATGTTCCGTGTTCCCTGCCCTGGGTGCGCGCGGCTGTAATTCACCCGCAATCCGGCTTGGTCCATCATGGAACGCGCCTGAGCTTCATCTCGAACGATCAGAAAGATGTGATCGAGTTCGGCCTTGCCTAGGTTATTTTGCATCGCGTTTTCCTTCTGATCCGAAGCCCCAGTATGTGCGAGGTAGGTTTCACATTTGAAGCGGCCATCAAGCGGTCCTGCTGCGTGCCTGAAATCGTCATAGATCAGCTTTTTGCAATTTCGGATCTGCTTCGGCGAGTAGCCATTCTCTGAAACAAGCGACGTTCGATGACATATCTTCCGAATGCCTCGTCAAGACATGATAGGCAAAAGTTAGCGGTGTGCGGTGCTCAGACCCGAAAGGATAGATCAGCCGGCCAGATGCGATGTGGTCACTGACCAGTTTGTCGCCGACCAAGGCGACGCCATGACCGTCAATCGCCGCCTGCACCGCCATGCTCTCCTCGGAAAAGCGCGGGCCCTTTGTGCTATCGACGCTGTTGGCGTTGGCCGCGAGCAGCCACATACGCCAGCTTGCCTCGGCATCCTTCCAGTCGATGTGCAAGAGCGTGTGATGTGACAGGTCCTGCGGTGTCTTCAGCGGTGCAGTACCTTCGATCAGTGCCGGGCAGCAGACCGGAGCGTTGAACTGGGGAAAAAGCGTATCGACACGAACATTTTGATAGCCGCCCGGCCCGTAGCGTATCGCGATATCTGCTTCTCCCCGCGTTATGTCGACGCGCTTGTCCGTTCCATCGATCCGTATCTCTATCTCTGGATGAAGGGCGCGAAACCCGTCCAGACGCGGGACCAACCACAGAGCGCCGAAAGACGGGCTGACGCTTACAGTCAACTCAGTTGTGTCACTGTGTCGGGCCATCCGTTGGACAGCCGACGCCAGCCTGTCAAATCCCTCTGTCAATTCCGGCAAGGCCGCCTGTCCCGCCGCTGTCAGTGTCAGGGCGCGCGTGAGGCGGTGAAACAGTTTGGCGCCCAGCCAGTCTTCGAGCGCCTTCACCTGCTGGCTCACGGCACCGGGAGTCACATTCAACTCCTGCGCAGCTTCTTTGAAGCTGAGATGTCGGGCGGCGGCCTCGAAGGCGCGCAGAGCGTTCAGTGGCGGAAGTCGATGCATGAGGGTGCGCCTTAGAAAATCTACTTTATGATGGCGGAATATCTGGTTTGTCAAAAGGCATTTATTGAGAATATCTGGCTTCAGACCTCCCTTTGTTGATGCGTAGCGCAGAAAAACTCACCCATCAGGACCCGATATGACCTCCAAACGATCCGACTACACCACGGGGGTCATCCTGTTGATGGCTGCGGCGCTCACCTACAGCACGGCAGGGATCTTCACCAAGGGTGTGGTGGCCGGGGCGTGGGCCGTGATCTTCTGGCGTGGCCTGTTTGCCGCGCTCTTCACAACCGTCTGGACACTCCAGCAAGGGTCGCTTCGCGCGCAGTTTGGTCAGATGGGCAGGGCAGGTTGGGCTGTCGGGGTCATCGGGGCTGTCGGTACCGCCGCATTCATCCCGGCCTTCAAGCTGACTTCCATTGCGAATGTAGCCCTCATCTACGCCGCTGCCCCCCTGCTTGCCGCGATCATGGCTTGGGTGGCGATTGGCGAGCGGATTACGCGACGCACGCTGATCGGAGCACTGCTCGCGATAGCGGGTGTCGGTGTGATCGTGTCGGGGTCAATCGGAAGTCTCAACTTGATCGGTGACGGGCTGGCCCTGGTGATGACGCTGGTCATGGCGACGATCATGGTGATCTACCGTGTGTACCCCGAAACGCCGGGGGCTGGCCCGTCGGTGATGCAATCGCTGTTCCTGCTGCCACCGTCATTCGTTTTTGGGCAGCCTTTGCAAACCGCCCCTTTTGAGATCGCGATCCTTGCTGCGTTCGGGCTGCTCTTTGCCATTGCATCGGTGACCTTGGCCGAAGGGGCCAAGCGCGTGCCTTCTGGCCAGACCGCGCTGATCAGTGCCTTGGAAACACCCCTCGCACCGCTTCTGGCGTTTCTGGTATTCTTTGAAATCCCATCGACAGCGACTGTGATTGGCGGCTCGGCCGTCTTGTTCGGGGTTCTCTATTCAATAAGACTGGAGAAACACCAAGGCACCGTCGCCAAACAAAAGGGAACCGAATTATGAGCTTTGAGATTTGGCTCACCTATCTCGCCACCGTGTTGGCCTTCATGATCACACCGGGACCCAGTCACCTTTTGATGCTGTCGAACAGCATGACACATGGGTTCAAACCTGCGCTGGCGACTGCGGCTGGCGACCTGACGGCAAACGCTCTGCAGATGCTTGCGGCAGCGCTTGGTCTGGCGGCGATCCTTGTTGCCTCGCAGCACGCCTTGGAGATCGTGAAATGGCTTGGCGTCGGCTATCTGCTATGGATGGGCATACGCATGTGGCGGCAAGCGGATCACGCCAGATCGGGCATGAACGCGGCCCGCAGCGCATCCCGCCGTGCGCTATGGGGGCAAGGGTTCTTCACCTCTGCCGCGAACCCCAAGGCGGTGGTGTTCTTTGCAGCGCTCTTCCCGCAGTTCATTGACCCCGGCCAGCCATTCGTGCCGCAATTCGTGCTGCTCTCGGTCACGTATCTTGTCGTCGATGGAACCTTTCTCAGCACCTACGGCGCGAGTGCCGGCTGGATTGCCTCCCGGCTCAAGGGACGTGCGACGGCGCTTGTACATCGGCTTGGCAGCGTCTTCCTGATCGGCGCGGCCTTCATGCTCGGAGTGAAGACCTTGCGGGATGCTTGAAGCCTTTGGGTCAAGGCAAGCTGGAAATCAAAAAACTGATGTGGAGATAGGATCAGGAAAATGAACAGACCAAAGGCGACAGCCAAGGTTCTCGTAGATGATGAGCGTGTGAGGGTAACACGATTCAGCTTCGCACCCGGTGCAGAGACGGGCTGGCATGTCCATGGCCACGACTACGTTGTGACAGCAATCACGGACTGCGAATTCCTTTTGGAAGAGCCTGGGGGCATAAGCCGCGAAGTCGATGTCGCTGCCGGGGAGGCATATCGCCGGTCGGAGGGAATCGAACACAACGTGGTTAATCGTGGCGCAAACCCAATGATCTTTGTTGAAATCGAGCTGAAAAGCTGACTGCAATAGGCCTTTATGTCGTGCAAGCGCGAATGCAGCGCGAGGTGCCTTACCGCATGGTCTGGAAAATCAATATGACGCGGTAGGCGAAAAGGCATTCGAATACGATTTGGTCGGGATCGAGCTGCCGACATGCCGCTACTCACAAATTCAAAAGCATGATCATCACGAAAGCTTTCTGCTGTGACCACTAATTCAACGCACTCATCCGGTCGCGGCATCTTGTTGATGTCCATCGCAATGCTGACTGTACCCACCGTCGACGGAACGGCGAAATTCCTGAGCACGGAGCATTCACCGCTCTTCATTGCATGGGCACGCTACGCGTCAGCGTCGCTCTTCGTCTTGCCGCTCGCCATTTGGCTGCACGGGTGCGCAATTCTTCCGACTGAAGGCCGACTTGTACATCTGTTGCGCACGGTATTTCTCGTCTGCGCAATGACATTCTACTTCCTCGCACTTGCGCGCATTCCAATCGCGCAGGCGGTTAGCGCCTATTTTGTCGGACCTGTGGTTGCTGTCGCTCTGTCTCTGGTGGTCCTTCGAGAGGCCATGACACGACGGAAGGCGCTGAGCCTCGCGCTTGGGTTCATCGGTTCGCTTGTCGTCTTGCGCCCAACGGGTGACGTAGACTTTGGCCTTTTTCTGGCATTTGGTGCAGGCATCTTCTTTGCGCTCTATCTGGTCACCACGCGACAAGCGTCCTTGGGCAGTGACCCGATCAAGGTACTTACATTTCAATGTGTCGTGGGAACTCTGCTGCTGACGCCGCAAGCGGTGGCAACAGCGTCACTGCCTCAAATCGACATGCTTTGGCTATTTGCGGTGCTTGGGCTTTTCTCAGTTTTCAGCCACATGCTGACAATCCTGGCGTTTCGCCTGGCGGATGCATCGACGCTGTCGCCGCTGGTCTACCTAGAATTGGTTGGGAGCGCGATCATTGGCTTTATCGTTTTTACGGAGATCCCCGCAACGCGTACCGTTTTGGGGGCGGCTCTTATTGTCGGAGGCGGACTGGTTCTGACGAAACGACGCAAGAAGGTCTGACGCGGCAAACCGACTGGGATTATGTTTTGAGAACCAACTCCAACCGGTGCTCATACCCGATGCGGCCTTTGTAGATCGGTCCGCTGTCGCGCATTCCAGCCCCCTTATAGACGGAGAGGGCGGGCTCATTGCCAGCATCTACCGCCAGCATAAGTTGTCTGGCAGATGGCCAATACGCTTTCGCCGCTTCGATTGCCAATCCAAAGGCTTCTCGCCCCAAGCCGCGCCCCTGAAACTCCTTCCCGATTTTCAGGCCATGAAGAGAGATGGCCTCATCCGGCACCCAAGAAGGCGAAAGCGCAAATCGTTTGAAAAGGACGATACCGACGGGATCCGATCCAAGGTAGAATGCCAGCCCCAGAATCTGATCGGCATCTGCGTTTTTCCATTCGTTCACTGACGCCTTGAACGTGCCCCCAAGATCTTCCTGATCTCGCGCAACCTGCAATGAGGCCAGTGCAGCTAGTTGTACGCGGCTCATTTCGGCCAGTTTCAAAACGCTCAAGTTGGATTTTGCATGCTGATGTTTCATGAACTATGTTTGGCAACGAAGCTTCAAGTCTTCAAGCTTGCCTTTCGCTGGATCGGTCATTCATCGGCATTGCGATATCGGTACCTCGGCGGTGTCGGGAACGCGCCCAGTTCGGCCTCGCTACTTTTTATCGGAGGAGCGTTCGCGATCTCGTTTGTGGGACATGTTAGATATGCGCTGCTCCTTTCTTCCAACCCGATCCGCAGAGCCTATGAGCGCTTTCGGGGTTGGATAGAAGCGACCCTCGGATGCTTTTTTCTCTATGCCAGACTCAAACTCGCAACATCAGGCACCCGCTGAGGGAATGGGTTGCGGAAATCCGTTGAAGCGGCCATTCGTTCATTGTTCAAACGTAGTGCGTTGGGGCCGTTGTGGAACCTCCCGACAACATTTCTACTGGCTTTGTCTTTATTGCGACATGGCGAACTTCAACGACGACCTGCAGCGCCACACAGTTTTTTCTGCAACCTTTTGTCTCTAGCGTGGTGCGTCACTTAGTCTTGTCAGTAATTCACCTGTTCGAAGCCGTAGTTGCCCTCATAGTCACGCCAATCGACGAAGACAGAACGGTGGTAGATACCGGGGCAATTCTGGCCCCAACGTTCAAGTCCTACATGGGCCTCGGGCAGGGCAGTTATGGAAGATCGTTGCCAAGCGAAATCGCCTTGGGTTCCGTACGTGCCGAGGACCACGGTCGCACTGCGATTGCAGTCACCGTCACGACCGGATTCATGCTGCCGCGCATAGCGAACATCAAAGACGCGGATGGACCGCACGAAGTTGAATTCAGGTCCGCTGATATCGATGTCCGCGCGATCTTGAACGAGCTGGAGGGCCCAGTCGGCTGGAACGAGATCGTAGACTGGCGAGGATTGGAGCGGCCGACGGTTGTCGGGCCGGTACAAGGCTTCAAAGATGCGCCCAGCGTTGTTTGATGGCCGATCGCTCTCATAGGACGCGCCCATGGGACAGCGCCAGATTTGCAGCGGCGGTTCCACCGGCCAGGGCGTTATCCGCCTGATGAATTCGGCGCGAGCTCGGGCGCACGGGACGGATGCAGGCCAGCCGCCAGACAGACACAAGAGGATCGCGCAGTCGATCGGGTATGTCTGCGCGCGGGCGGGTGCCGGCAGCGAAAGACCCGTGACGGTCAAAGCGACTGCGACTGAGGGGAGGAGCTTCTTGACTGAATGGCGCATGCTGAGGAACCTCGTGACAGGAATCCAGCATACACACGATAATATACCATCACAACACTAACTATAACGACGCATAATGAAGTTTATGTTATTGTGCTTTGCGTATACTCGCGGACCCAAGATCATCCATATGTTGAATACTGCTCTAAGCTTATGGTGCTGCGCTCTATTCTCATGTTGCACATGTTTCGCACGGCGGCGGCGTTTTAGGTCTTAAGATATTTGGAAATCCTGGCCACTCCTCCATTAATCAGCTTGAAATCGGCTGGCGTCCTCGGAAGATTGAACCTCCTTCGAGGGAACCGCAAATGACTAACCAAAGCCCTATACCGTGAACCCGAGACTTCCGCCGCACAAAAACAAAATATGCAATCTTCTGCACGAGCGACACGAAAAGTGCGGCACCACAACAAAATAAGACCGCAACCATCGCATACGAACCATCTCTTAGCTCAGCATTCGCATGCTTTTCGGGTCGTAGAATGGAGACAGGCTAATGTCTGCGGCGATTTCCCGACCTTCAACCAAGACGGTATAGCGTCCGTTGGCCAACGCCAGCCTGCCAGGCTCGCCATCCGGTGATGACAAGAGGCACAGTCCGACCGCTACCCCTTGGGAAGATGACCACGCGCCCGCCGTCACGTAGCCCGCAACCTTGCCGTTGCGCAGGATTGGCTCGTTGTGAAGCAGAAGGGGACTGGGATCGGTTAGCTTGACGAAACACAGGAACGGCCCGGCCTGCGCGGCCTTGCGTTCGAGATAGGCGTCCCGGCCGACAAACGCGATTTCCTTGTTCGGCCTGCAGGCAAAGCCAAGACCCATCTGGTGCGGCGCATCGCTGTAGGCCATGTCATGGCCCCAGTGAAGGAATCCCTTCTCGATACGTAGCGCGTTCAGTGCCTCGCTCCCGGCCAGCTTCAGCCCCAGACCCGCACCGGCCTCGACCAGAACCTCGAAGACATGTTCGGCGAAATCGGGTGTCACGAAGACTTCCCATCCAAGCTCGCCCGTGTAGGACAGGCGCTGTGCAAAGACCGGCGCGTGCCCGATATGGAAATGCCGAAGGCTGTTGAAGGGAAAGCCTTCGTTCGAGACGTCGGTCTCTGTCACTTTTGCCAACAGGTCACGCGATTTCGGTCCGGCGAGGGACAGCACGCCATAGGCGGTGGTGGCATCGCGCAGGCGCACATCCTCATCCGGGAGAAGTGCATCGCGCAGATGCAGGTAATCGCGCCGTGTATGCGAGATCGAACTCATCACCATGAAGGCGTCCTGGGCATGGCGCGCGACGGTTACATCGCTTTCGATGCCGCCGCGTTCGTTCAGCATCAGCGTATAGGCGACCCGGCCCACCGGCAGCGCCATATCGTTTGTGCAGACACGTTGCAGGAAGGCCTCGGCATCCTTGCCCTCGACCATCAGCTTGCCCAGCATCGAATAGTCGAACATCGCCACCGCCTCACGCGCGGCTTTCTGTTCGGCATGCGCATGGGGGAACCAGCTCGGGCGGCCAAAGCTGTAGTCGTATTCCGGCGTCACGCCTTCAGGCGCGAACCAGCCAGGGCGCTCCCAGCCCTGCACCTCGGCATAGCAGGCGCCGCGCGCCTTCATCGCGTGATAGAACGGCGTCCGCCGCAGGTTGCGCGCGCTTTCGCGCTGACGGCCCGGCCAGTGCATCGCGTAGGTCAGCACCAGTGTTTCGGCGCAGCGTTCGCGCAGATAGGGATCGCGGGTCTGGAATTCCTCGCAGCGCTTGGGGTCCATCTCGCTGAGGTCCATCGGCGGATGGCCCTTCATGATCCACTGCGCGAGCGCCCGGCCCGCGCCGGGGCCCGACTGGATGCCCGTGGAGTTCACCCCGGCCAGGACATAGTAGTCCTTGACGTCAGGCGCTTCTCCCAGCGTGAACCGGCCATCGTGGGAGTAGCTTTCCGGCCCGTTGAAGAAGGTGCGGATGCCGACGTCCTGAAGGATCGGAACACGGTTCATCGCCAGTTCCAGCACATCCATCACATCCTCTTCGATGAAGGGCAGGCTGTCGAAACAGAAGGATTCCGGAATGCCGTTCATTCCCCAGGCTTTGGGGTGAAAATGGGCGAAGCCGAAGAGCAGCTTGCCCGCATCCTCCTTCCAATAAGTGCCGTCGCAGTAGGAACGCAGAACCGGCAGGTCGCTAGGCAGATCGGCAATCGGTTCGGTGACGAGGTAATAGTGTTCACACGCATGAAGCGGAACGCCCACACCGTTCTGTCGGCCCAACTCGCGCGCCCACATGCCACCGCAGTTCACCACGACATCGGCGGTGATGCGGCCTTGTTCGGTGCGCACGGCTCGCGCGCGGCCGCCCTCGACCTCGACCGCCTCGACCTTGACATGCTCGAAGATCTGCGCCCCGTGCATTCGCGCGCCCTTGGCCAGGGCGGTGGTCAGGTCGATTGGGTTGGCCGAACCGTCGCTCGGCATGTAGATACCGCCGAGCACGCCTTCCGGGTTCATCAACGACCAGCGCTCAGCGATTTCGGCTGCGGTCAGATAGCTGGCCTCGATACCGAAGAGCGAGGCGAAATCCGCCTTGCGCTTCAGCTCGGCCAGCCGCTCGTCGTTTATCGCGATGGAGATGGAGCCAGAGCGGCGGTAGCCGGGATTCTGACCCGTCTCGGCCTCGATATCCTGCAAAAGCTCGATCCCGTACTTCGCGAAAGCCGTCGTCGCATGGCTGCCCTGCAACTGGCCGACCAGGCCCGCCGCATGCCATGTGGTGCCCGAGGTAAGCTGTTTGCGCTCCAGCAACACGACATCCTTCCAGCCCTCCTTGGCAAGATGATAGGCAACGGAGCAGCCGTGGATGCCACCACCGATGATGACGACTTGTGCATGACTGGGTAGGGGCTTCGACATGATCACTTTCCTGCCGCATTGGTTGAACTCAGTGCTGAAAAAGGCGGCCGGCCCCTTCGGGCCGGTCGCCGAGCCCGACGAGGCGCATCAGGTGCCAGGCCGTGGCCTGATTGCTCGAGATCACCGGTTTGCCAATTTGCTTCTCGGCTTCGGCGATCACGGGTAGAACACGCAGGCTGGTACAGGAGACAAAGACCGCAGCGCAGCGCTCGCGCCGACCAACCGCAAGAATGGCGTCAAGGATGCTGTCGGAACTGATCCGCGCGACGGTGAAGTCGTCGGACTGGTTGAACGAGGCCACCGCACCCGTTTCGAACCCTGCATCCGCGAGGTTGCGCTGCATTTTAGATGTAACCGACGGAGGATAAGGCGTGACGAGCGCGAAACGCCGTGCGCCAAGCGCGGCTAACGCTGCCTTGCAGGCGGTCAGCGGGTTGGTGGTTTTCGCACCCGGATGGATGCTGCGGATGATTTCATCCACCCGACCTTCGCCGATCATGGTCGCGCCCGACGTGCAGCAATAGCCGATGGCGTCAAATCCGAACGACGGGGGCAGTAGCGCGGCTGCCACCGGCATGTCCCGTTCCATATCCCGGAGCGTTTCCGGCGTAACCTCCATCGCGTTGGGAATGCGCGCATGATACCGCGCCACGCCCTCGCCACGCAGCAAAGTGGCAAATTCGTACTCGGCGGTTTGGTCGCTTTGCAGGATTATTAGTCCGAAACGCGCCCGTGCACCCAAACCGTTATCAAGCTTGAATGGCAGTTCCTCGAAATGCATGGGGTCGAACATGGAAGGGTCTCCAATGCCTGATTCCTAGTTGGTATATACCAGAGTTGGCTTGGTGCATATCCCTAATCGGAGTAAGAAGGTGAAGAAGATCACGTGACTCATATGACCCAATCAACAAAAGATGACGGTCCGCCCCGCTTTCGCAGGATCGTCGACAGTATCCGAGGTGACATACACAGCGGCGTTCTGCGCGAACATGCCGCCCTGCCTTCGGAACGGACGCTGGCAGACCTGCACGGAGTCAGCCGGATGACAGCACGCCGTGCGCTCGAAGCGATCGAGGCCGAGGGCTTGGCCTACAGCGAAGATCGCAGAGGGCGCTTCGTTTCGCCCAAGAGGGTGCGCTATGACATCAGCAAACGCGTAAGCTTCGCCGCCGAGGCCCACAGGCTGGGCACCGATCTGGTCATCGAGGTGGTGCAAGCAAAGCCGATCCCGGCCAGTGATACGCTATCAGGTCTCCTTGATGTGTCGGTCGGCGAGAGACTCTTCGAGTATACGCGGCTATTCACAATGAATGGTCATCCGACGCTGCTTGAAACGGAATACGTCATCGCCCGTCGGTGCCCGGATCTACTGGAGCAAGACCTGAGACAGTCGACCACGCAATTGCTAGAAGATCACTATGGCCTGTCAGCGCGCGTTGGCGATGTGGTCATCAGGATGCGCGCGATAGCTCCGGAGGAGGCGGCGCTTTTGGGCGTGACGACGCATCAGGCCGGGATCGAACTGGAACAGGTCATTCGCGACGCGGCCAATCAGCCGTTCTGCTTTGGTCGTCAGATCTGGCGCGGAGAACTTGCCGAGTTCTCGGCAAAGGCCGTTGTGAACCGCTAAACCAATCGTCTTTGATTGCGGGTGGCAAACCGGCATCCGCGATTGGGCCTGTGGGGACTCGGCGCCGAACCTGGAGATTCAGACGATTTTGATCGCGATCACACCGGAATTCGACGCCAATAATCCACCGGCTTGTCTACTTTCGGCCCCGTCGGGCAAGGGAGAGTCGCATGGATAGGACCTCGGAGAAGCTGGTTGCGCTCAGGCATGGATTCCACCGCGATCCAGAGCTGGGCTTTCAGGAACACCGCACCAAAGCGAAGGTCGCGGCGCATCTGCGCGGGCTTGGCATCGAGGTGCATGAGGGCGTGGGCGTCGTCGGGGTTCTCAAGGCCGGCACCGGCAATCGTGCCATCGGGCTCAGGGCTGACATGGACGCCTTGCCGATCACCGAAAAAAGCACCCACGACTATGTCTCCGAGAATCCGGGGGTCATGCACGCCTGTGGCCACGACGGCCATATGACCATGCTGCTGGGCGCGGCGGAAGAACTGGCCCGCCGCAGCGATTTCGATGGCACCGTGGTCTTCCTGTTTCAGCCGAACGAGGAACACGGGCTGGGTGCGAGGGCGATGATCGACGACGGGGTTCTGGATCGTTTTCCGGTCGAAGAGGTGTATGCGATCCACAACCTGCCGGGAGCGCCGGTCGGGCAGGTATCGACCCGGGTCGGTCAGATCTGCGCCTCCGAAAGCCTTTTTGAGATCTCCATTGCGGGCAAGGGTGGCCATGCCTCGATGCCACATGTGGGCGTCGAGGCGATCACGGTCGGTGCCGAGATGGTCCTGGCCCTTCAAACGGTAGTGTCGCGCAAGCTGGCACCTGGTGCTGGGGTCGTCGTGTCGGTGACGGAGTTTCTGACCGACGGACAACGGAACGTCCTGCCGGGTCATGCAACGCTAAAAGGCGACGTCCGGGCGCGTCTGCCTGAGGACCGAAAAGCCGTCGAACATTTCATGCGCCAGATCGTCGCCGGCGTCGCCGCCACCCATGGCGTGACCGCGACGATGACGTTCAACACCGAATTCATCGAGGCGATCAATGCGCAAGGCCCGGTCGACGCCGTAGTCAGGACGGCCAGAGACGCAGGCTTGGCGGTCGATGGTGACCGCCCGCCAATGAGTTTCTCGGAGGATTTTGCCCATTTCGCCGCCGCCGTGCCGGGTTGTTTCCTGCTGCTTGGGAACGGAACCGAGGGCCCGCATGGGCAGCCGCTTCATGCCGCAAATTACGATTTCAACGATGCGCTCCTGCCCATCGGCTCCGACTTCTGGGCGGCGCTGGTGAGGGACCGCCTCCCAGCAAGAACGGATCAAGCATGACCGACCTACTTCCCCACGCCAGGATCAATCACGTGGCCGCCCGCCGCAGCAACGGCGCTGCCGCACACAGTGTTCTTACGTCCGAGGATTTCTCCACCGCTCAAAGCGAGATCATTGAGTGGGAAGGCTATGCGCCCACGCCGCTGGTTTCGCTTTCCGCGCTGGCCAACCGAATCGGTGTTGCCGGAATACTCTACAAGCATGAGGGTCCTCGTTTCGGACTTGGCAGTTTCAAAGCACTTGGCGGCTCCTATGCTGCCCTGCGTGTTCTTCAGCGCGAGATATCCAGTCGTCTCGGACAAGAGGTCAGCCTTGCGGACATCCGCAACGGCAAGTACCGCGACGAATCGGCGAAGATCACACTGGTCTCGGCGACGGATGGTAATCACGGCCGGTCGCTTGCCTGGGGGTGCCGACGCTTCGGCGCGCCATGCCGCATCTACATCCACGCCGAGGTCAGCGAGGGCCGGGCTGACGCAATGCGCGATCTGGGCGCCACGGTTATTCGCATCGACGGCGATTATGATGACTCGGTCGACCTCGCCAAGAGCGAGGCCGAAGCCAACGGGTGGTTCGTCGTCTCTGACACGTCCTGGCCTGGCTACTCCCAACCGCCACGTGACGTGATGGCGGGCTATGGCGTGATGACCCGCGAGATCTGCGAATCCATGGCCGAAGCCCCGTCACACGTCTTTCTGCAGGGCGGCGTCGGTGGTCTTGCAGCCGGTGTCGCCGCCGGGCTGCGCCAGTATTGGCGCGACAACGCCCCGCGTGTGGTAATCGTCGAACCGGAACTGGCCGGCTGTCTTTACGAAAGCGCCAAGGCGGGCGCTCCGACCTCTGTGGCCATCGAACAAGAGACCCTTATGGCCGGCCTGTCTTGCGGCGAACCGTCACCGCTCGCCTGGGAAATACTGTCCGATGAAGCGTCCGACTTCCTGACCATCCCTGAAAGCGTCGTGGCGCCCGCCGTTCGGCTGCTGGCCCGGCCACTGCCGGGGGATCCCGAGATCGAGGCAGGCGAAAGTGCGGTCGCGGGTCTGGCGGCGCTGATCGCTGCGCGTGCGGATGCAGAGCTTTCCGCCAAGCTTGGCCTTGATGCGCAATCGCAAGTCCTGTTGATCGGGTCCGAGGGTGTTACCGACCCGGCGATTTTCGCCATGATAATGGAGGGGCGCGATGCGGCCTAAAGCGCCTGAACGGGGTTTCCCAGATACGGAGTTCGCCGCCCGCACCGATAAGGCGCAGGCAGGGATGGCCAAGGCAGGCCTGGCCGGCCTCCTTTTGATGACCGAACCGGACGTGCGCTATTTCACGGGTTTCCAGACCTTGTTCTGGCAAAGCCCGACGCGGCCCTGGTTCGTCTTTGTCCCGGCTTCGGGCAAGCCTGTCGCGGTGATCCCCGAGATCGGCGCGGAACTGATGCGACGATCCTGGCTTGACGATATTCGAACCTGGTCGGCCCCCTGCCCCGAAGATGACGGCATCAGTCTTTTGACCGACCTCCTCGGGCCGCTTGCAAGGGACAGCGAGACCATCGGCGTGATGAAGGGCCATGAAACCTCGCTCCGGATGCCGCTTGGCGATTGGGAACGCCTGATGGACAACCTGATGGGGCTGCACGTTGCCGACGCCACGCGTCTTGTGCAGGGCCTGCGCAAGGTAAAGTCCCCTGCCGAGATCGAAAAGCTGCGCCATATCTGCGCAATCGGCTCGGCCACTTTTGCCCGCGTGCCCGAGATCGTGGCCGAGGGGATGCCGTTTGAGGATGTGTTTCGCACCTTTCGGCGCGAGGCGCTGACTCAGGGCGCGGACGACGCTCCGTATGTGGTGGGCGCATCGGCGCCCGGCGGCTATGGCGACGTCATCTCGCCCCCCAACCGTCGCCCGCTTCAGGCGGGTGACATACTCATGCTGGACACCGGGTGCACCTGGGACGGCTATTTTTGTGACTTCGACCGCAACTGGGCCATCGGCCACGCGGATGACATGGCCCGCCGCGCCCACGACACGCTCTGGCGTGCGACCGAGGCAGGGCTGGCAGCGGCCCGGCCCGGCAACACCTGCCGCGACCTCTTTCGCGCAATGTCGGGCATCATTGCCGAGATGGACCCCTCTGGTGGCGACATCGGGCGGTTGGGGCACGGGCTGGGGATGCAACTGACCGAACAGCCGTCGCACGCAGCCTTCGACGAGACCGTGCTGGAAGATGGAATGGTACTGACGCTGGAACCTTCTCTGTCTTACGGCAAGAGCCTGATGATGGTGCATGAGGAGAACATTGTCGTCCGTTCCGGCGGCGCGGAACTGCTGACAACCCGCGCCCCGCAGGACTTGCCGGTGATCTGACGACCCCGGTCGCAGCTTTTGGGTGATCCCCCGAGGGCGGCGAAAACGGTTACAGAATGTCGAGAGATACCTTCACCCGGTCCATCACGATCGATGAGGTAAAGCGGCTGACATTAGATTCATCGAAGAAGTATTCCTGCGTGAACGCTTCGTATTCTTTGATGTCCTTGACCACGACGATCACGATGAAATCGGCCTCGCCCGTGGTGTAATAGCATTGTTGTACGACAGGTGCGCCACGCATCTTTCGCTTGAACGCATCGAGGTGCATTCGGCTCTCGCGCTCCAACATCACTTCGACGATGACCGTCAGTTCCCGTCCCAGCTTCGCGGGCGAGAGCACAGCGATTTCCTTTTCGATCACCCCGGTTTCGCGAAGACGTTTCAGGCGTTTCTGGACGGCTGGCGTCGACAGGCCGATTTCAATTCCCAGCGATTCGGCGGTTTGGCGAGCGTCCTTTTGCACAAGCGCAAGTATTTCCTGGTCCTTACCATCCATGAGACCACTTTGCTCTTCATCGAACTGCGCGACAACATTTTTTATCTTCATTTGCCCGCATTCGATGAGAAACCTCGAATGCGACAACTAAAATAGCGCGGAAGGCACACGCGGGAACGGAGATGTCTCCGCACCGCGGACATAATCTGTCAGGGAGGAAATCATGACATTCGTTACCACCAAAACACTTCTTGCCGCCGGCGCTTTGCTGGCTTCGAGTGCTCTGTCTGCGCTCGCTGGTCCGCTGGCCGACCGGATTGCAGCAGGGGAGCCGATCCGTATCGGTTTCTCCAACGTGCCGATCTGGGGTTATCCTGATGAGAATGGCGACGCCAAGGGCTTCGTCAACGAGATCGCCCTCGGGATCCTGGCCGAGATGGGGTATGACAATGTCGAGACCAGCGTGACCGAATGGGGCGGTCTGATCCCGGGGCTGCAGGCCAACCGCTACGATATCATCACCGGCGGCCTCTACATCCTGAACAGTCGGTGTCAGAATATCGCATTCTCCGAGCCGATCGCCCAGACCGGTGACGCCTTCATCGTGCCTGCGGGCAATCCCAACAACATCCAGACCT
Source organism: Alphaproteobacteria bacterium (assembly GCA_030431485.1). Taxonomy (GTDB): domain Bacteria; phylum Pseudomonadota; class Alphaproteobacteria; order Rhodobacterales; family Rhodobacteraceae; genus Marivita. Next base: position 15,988 of record JAUIIR010000036.1, on the reverse strand, counting down.
TCAAGGACATTCTGAACGGCGGCCACATAATGGTCACCGGCGCCGGCTATAACACGATCGAATCCGCCCGTAGGGAAGGGCTTGGCGACGATCAGATCATGCAGGTTCCCGGACCGTCCGAAATGCTGGCCGCCGTGAAGGCCGGGCGCGCCGATGCCGGTGGAATGACCTACTTCGAGGCCAACTACTTCGCCGAGACCAACGACGACATCGACGTCACCGACCCGGCGGCGCTGCCGGAGTGGACGCTGAACTACGTGGGCATCGGTTTCCGCGAGGACGACTCCGACTTCATGGCCGAATTCAACGCCGCACTGGCGTCGTACGTGGGCAGTGACGCGATGCTCGCTAGCGTTGAGGAATACGGCTATCGCGAGTCGAACCTCCCCGGCGACGTGACAGCCGAATGGGTCTGCGAGAACCGCTGACCCCTGCGGTGGCGGGCCCTAGTGGTCCGCCACATCCCCAATCTACCGTAGCGGCGGACTGATGGCCTTCTTCGATTTCCTGCAACAATACTGGCCGCGACTGCTGAGTGGTACCGGCATCACGCTGGCGCAGTTTCTGCTTGCCGCAGTTCTTGGCATTGCGATCTCGCTTGCGATGGGGCTGATGAAGCTTTCGCATAACGCCGTAGTGCGCGGTGCGGCCGTCACCTATATCGAGGTTTTTCGCGGAACCTCGCTGGTGGTTCAGCTCTACTGGATCTTTTTCGTCCTGCCGCTGTTCGGGCTCTCGATTGAGAAATTCACCGCCGGTTACCTGGCCGTTGGTATGAACATCGGTGCCTACGGCGCCGAGCTTGTGCGGGGCGGCATACTGTCCGTGCCCAAGGGTCAGTGGGAAGCCGCGCTTGCCATCAACATGAGCCCGGCGCAGCGGATGCGGCGGATCATCCTGCCACAGGCTTTGGTCAACATGCTCCCCCCCTGGGGCAATCTGATGATCGAGCTTCTGAAGGGCACAGCGCTTGTATCGCTGATCTCTGTCGCCGACCTGATGTTCGAGGCAAAGCAGATCAATGCCACAACGTTCCTGTCGGCACAGGTCTTCGGTGCGGCACTGGTGATCTACTACGTCCTTGCCCGCTTCATGGTCACGCCCTTCATGCGCTGGCTGGAACACTACATGGCTCGCAAGCTGGGAAGGGTCTGATCCATGTTCGACTGGAAATGGGATTTTACCTGGGAAATCCTGCCCCGGTTGGTTCAGGCCACTGGCAACACCCTATTGGCCGCGCTGATCGGTTATGTCATCGCCGTCGTGCTGGGGCTAATCCTGGCGCTGGCGCAGCGGACACCCTATTCTGCGCTGACCCTGATCGTGCGCGAGATGGTCGAATTCATCCGCTCGACACCCCTGATCCTGCAGATCTTTTTCGTCTTCTACGTCGGTCCGCAGTTCGGGGTCCGGCTGAGCCCCTGGACCTCCGGCATGATCGCCATCGGCTTGCACTATGCCTGCTACCTGTCCGAGGTTTATCGCGGCGGCATCGAAAGTGTGCCGAAGGGCCAGTGGGAAGCGGCTACGGCATTGAACATGACGGTCGCGCAGAAGTACCGGCGCGTGATCATTCCACAGGCGATCCCGCCCGCCTTGGCCGGCATGGGCAACTACCTTGTCGGAATCTTCAAGGACACACCGATGCTGTCGGTAATCGGGGTGGCCGAACTTATCCATACGGCCAATGCCATCGGGTCGGAGAATTACCGCTTTCTTGAGCCTTACACGATGGTGGGCATCATCTTTCTGGCGATCTCGCTTCCGGCGGCCGGCATGATCCGGTTGTTCGAGGGCTATGTGCGCCGCAAACTGGGACTGTGACATGCACGACGTTTCCGCTTTTCCGCTCCAAATCGCCGGAGATCCGGCACCCATGGTGAGCTTTCGCAAGGTCACCAAATCCTATGGGGCACTGACCGTTTTGGACGAGCTCGACCTTGATGTTAAAGCGGGCGAAATGGTGTCGATCATCGGCCCGTCAGGATCGGGCAAGACAACCGTTTTGCGCATGCTGATGACGCTGGAAGAAATCAATGGCGGTGTCATCTATGTTGACGGCCAGCCACTGACCCATATGCAGAAGAACGGCACGCTGGTCCCCGCGAGCCAGAAACATCTGCGCAATAGGCGCGCCGATATCGGCATGTGCTTTCAGCATTTCAACCTGTTTCCACACATGACTGCGCTCGAAAACTGCATGGAAGGGCCGGTGCAGGTGCTGGGGCTGCCAAAGAAAGAAGCGCGCGAACGCTCGGAGGAGCTTCTGGAAATGGTCGGGATGATCGGTAAGAAAGACCAGCATCCCTCGCGCCTGTCAGGCGGCCAGCAGCAGCGGGTGGCGATTGCGCGGGCCTTGGCCATGCGGCCCAAGGTGATGCTGTTCGACGAGGTGACATCCGCCCTAGACCCCGAGGTGATCGGCGAGGTGACTAACGTCATTCGCAAACTGGTCAGCGAACACAACCTGACAATGCTGATGGTCACCCACCAGATGGGTTTCGCCCGCGATATCTCGGACCGGATCTGCTTCTTCTACGGCGGCAAGATCGAGGAACAGGGCCCGCCCGCAGAGCTGTTCGGCAACCCCAAGAAGGAACGCACGCAGCAGTTCCTCAGCGCAGTGAAAGAAGCGGTGTGACCGGGCTTCTCCAGCTATTCGCCATTCTGCTGAAAGATCAACGGACCGGCAATTAACGGCCCGGCACATTCTAGAGGACGGCCATGACCCCCGGCTTAGAAAATCAAATCGTCGACGAACCCGCCTATCGCCGCAATGTCGGTAAGTTGCGCGAAGCGGGCGTGATCTTGCCAAAAATCCAGGAGCTTGCCGACCCGGCCACTCATCTGTCAAGGACGGCCGAGGATATATTGCAGGCCGACCCGGATGCGCCCGACGTGCGCAACCTTTTCCGGGTGCATTGGCATAACAGTGCCGACCGCCGTCACCTGACCGGCGTACCCGAGCACATTGTGCTGCCCGAAACCCTGACCGGCACGAAGGCCAAGATCGCGGTGGCATTTGGCAACCGGTTTCCGATGATCAGCACCCACAAGGTTCTGGCCGCTTACGGGTGCCTGATTCCCCGCCTTCTGTCCGGTACGTTCGACGCCACGCGCCACCGTGCTGTTTGGCCGTCGACCGGCAACTATTGCCGCGGCGGCGTGGCAATTGCCACCTTGTTAGGATGCCGGTCTATTGCCGTCTTGCCCGAAGGCATGAGCCAGGAGCGTTTCGACTGGCTGAACCGTTGGTTGGCCGATCCGAACGACATTTTCCGCACGCCTGGCACCGAAAGCAACGTCAAGGAAATCTATGACGCCTGTCATCTGCTGGCGAAGGACCCGGATAATCTGATCCTCAATCAGTTCAACGAATACGGCAACTACATCATCCACCGCAAAGTCACCGGTCCTGCCCTGCAACGGGTTTTCTACCATCTGAACTCCAGCGGAAACCTGACGCCGCGTGCATTTGTCGCCGCCACCGGGTCGGCGGGAACCCTGGCTGCGGGCGATCACCTGAAAGCGACGCTGGGAACGCATATCTGCGCGGTCGAGGCGCTGGAATGTCCGACGCTGCTTTACAATGGCTATGGCGAACACAACATTCAGGGAATTGGCGACAAGCATGTACCCCTGATCCACAATGTGATGAACACCGATTTTGTGATCGGGGTGTCCGACCGGGCATGCGATGGCACGAACCTCGTGTTTAACTCGGTGTCGGGTCGGGCGTATCTGTCCGAGCGCAAGGGTGTCACGCAGGAGCAGATGTCCGGGCTGGCGAATTTCGGCCTATCTTCAATCGCCAATGTGCTCGGCGCCATCAAATACGCCAAATATATGGATCTCGGGGAAAAGGATGTGGTGCTGACGGTTGCGACCGATGGCGCTGATATGTACCTGACCGAGATGGCTCTCGCTGAAAACAGGTACTTCGCAGGCCAATTCGACGAAGTTTCGGCAGCGGAAACCTTCGGCAGCGCCGTTCTGGGCGTCGGCATCGATCACCTGAAGGAGCTCGATCGGTTCGGCCGGGAAAGCATTTTCAATCTGGGATACTACACGTGGGTCGAACAACAAGGCGTTGCCCTTGCGGATTTCGACCGGCGGCGGGACCAATCTTTCTGGGACGGCCTGCTTGAACTGGCGCCAGTCTGGGATGAAATGATCGACCGGTTCAACGCCGCCTGAAGGCCCGGAGGCAGAGACGTCGACTGTAACAAGAACCGGAAGGTGGCCTAGGCCGGTCAGACACGGATGCCCACTTCGCCCATCAGTGCGCGGGTGCGGTTGTTCATGCTGCCCATGCGCCAAATCACAAAATAGCTGCGTCCGGTCCTAAGCTGGAAATCCTCCAGCGCGACCAGCCGGCCCGCCTCTATTTCAAACTGAAGGACCGCGGGGCACCCAAGCGCGAAACCCTTGCCGCGCAAGGCGGTGTCAAGCGTGCTGCCATAGGACCGCAGATTGACCTTCGGCGCGGCAGCAATCTCGCGGTTTCCGGTCAGTTCAGCAAAATTATCCCAGTTGACCCATTTCGGGGTCAGCTTGTCGAAATCCAGGAGCGTGGCATCGCTGAAACCCCGCATCGCCCCCACCAGCGCGGGTGCCGCGACAGGCAACCATATTTCCTCGAACAGGGGCGTGCCATCCCAACCTGCAGGAATGTCAGAGCCGTAGAAGAATATGGCATCCGTCTCGAGGGTGAAAAGATCGGCATCCTTGTCCGAGGCGGTCAGTGTGACCGGGACGGCGTTTGGCCCAAGCAGGTATTCGTTGATCCGCGGTGTCAGCCAGTATTGCGCCACGGCGACATTCGCCGCCAGCGATAGCCGCTCGCCCGCCGTCGCACGGCGCAATTGCTGTAGGCCGGTGTTCAGGTAATCAAGCGCCTCAGCTGTGTTGGCGGCGAGTCCTTTTCCATTGCGCGACAAGGTGATTTTGCGCCCGCTTCGATGGACCAGCTTCATTCCCAGCCAATCTTCCAGCACCTTCACTCGCTTGCTGACAGCCGCCTGACTAACGTTCAGTTCTTCTGCGGCCCGGGTGAAATTTCCATGCCGGGCGACTGCCTCAAAAAACAGGAGGTAGTCAAGCGGTGGCAGGGAGCGGCGAAAATTTTTCATAACCTAAGGTTATCATAAGCCCGCAAGAGATGTCACTTTAGAAATCGCCGAACCACGCTTATTCTGGTGTTCAATTCAGGCCACTCCGCCGCGTAATGCCGGCCCGGTCGCACGCGCTAAGGGATGCCATATGTTCACTGAAAGACTGTCCCGATTTCAGACCCGTCTGGCCGATGCCGGCATCGACGTGGCGTTAGTTACGGATGACGACAACGTCTACTACCTGAGCGGTTACTACGACTATCTGCACATGGAATTCGGCCGCCCGACAATCCTGGTTGTGCCAAAAGACGGGCCGTCGCTGCTGATCACGCCAACGATTGATCTGAACTCGGCCAAGTCGGCGGCGCGGGTGGACCGCATCGCGCCCTGGAATGACGGTATGGGCGAAGAATGGCGCGAGGAACTGCCGGGTGCTGTCAAAGGTGCGGGAAAGGTTGGGATCGAACCCAGTCACATGCCGCCGCTTGTGCGTGCCTATGTCGACGACCTTATCGGCCAGGAACGGCTGACCAGCGTTACGCCGATCCTGAACGACATGCGGATGATCAAGTCGGCGGAGGAACTGGAACTGGCCCGCCATGCCGGGCAGGTCGCAACCGCGATGATGACAGCGGGGCGGGCGGCAATAGCCGATGGTGTACCGGAATTTGAGGTTGCTATTGCCACTTCGCAGGCCGGAACGCGAAAAGCCGCAGAGCTTCTAGCGGCGCATTACGACGATGCCGACATGTCGCCCAACACGCATTTCCTGCAGATCATGGCCTCGGGCAGCGACATCATCAAAACCCATCACCGGGCCTCGACCCGGATCATGCGGCGGGGCGAACCGGTGTTCCTGTGTTTCTGCGGCATGACCAATTTCCACCGCTTCAAACTGGGCTTCGATCGCACCTTCTGGATCGGCGATGCACCCGCCGACCAGGTCGCCGTTTACGAGGTGGCGGTGGCCAGTCAGAAGGCCGCGCTTGACGCTCTGAAGCCGGGCGTGACTGCCGAGAGCGTGCACGCCGCATATGCCGAGGTGATCCAGGGCGCGGGGTTCGAGTATCCGTTCCGCTGTGGCCGGGCTACGGGCTTCAGTTTTCTGGAGGCACCGCAGCTTGTCACCGGCGATACGACGATCATCCAGCCCGGCATGGTTCTGGCGGTCGATGGTTCGGTCTCGGTCGAGACCTTCCGGGCGCAGGTCGGCGACAGTTTCATCATCACCGAAACCGGCTGGGAGCCGCTGACCAGCCACCCCAAATCCGTTGAGGAGGTTATTCTCTGATGTTTCAGCCCGGTCAGATCATCAAATCCGAACCCCGTACCCCTGAAATGGACGGCGGGCGTTTCCACCGCGCCAAACTTGGCTTTATCTTGATGTCCACAGACCCCTCGGCCGAGGGCGATTTCTGGGATATGGCGCCGGAAGGTGTCGCCGTCTACGTCACGCGACTGAAGACCGACGACCACACGACGACCGAAACACTTGCACTGCATATCGAACATATGGCCGATGCCGCGTCGCGCATTCAGCCCGAGGCGAAACCGGATGTTGTCAGTTACAGTTGCACCTCGGGCTCCATCGTGATCGGCGAAGACCGGGTTATGGCCGAAATCAAGAAAGGTGCGCCCTGGGCCCAGCCAATGTGCCTTGTGCAGGGCGTTCTTGATGCGCTCAATGAGCTGGGCGTGAAAAAGCTGGTGGTCGGCACGCCCTATCTTGATGACATCAACACAGCCGAAGCCGAGTTTCTGGTCGAGCGTGGTTTTGAAGTTCTGGACATTCAGGGCCTTAACATTGCCAGCGGTTGGGACATGGGGCTGGTGACACCTGAATACTGGAAGAAGTTCGCGCTGGAGATTGATCAGCCTGATGCAGATGCCATTTTCCTCAGCTGTGGTGGCGTACGGTCGCTGCCGGCGGTTCAGGAGATCGAGCAGATCACCGGCAAACCGGTGATCACATCGAACCAGGCGCAGTTCTGGTCCTGCCTGCGCCGGGCGGGGATCATGGATGAGCTTGAGGGCTTCGGACAGATTTTCAAACATCCCGGCAAGCACCTGCGCAAAATCAGCTAGTGCAATGACCCGATTTACCGCTTGGAATGTCTTCTGGCAGGGGATAACCGGCCAGAAGGGCTGGACCCGTCAGTGGCGAGATCCGGAGCCCAAAGCCCATTACGATGTTGTCATCGTGGGGGGCGGACTGCACGGGCTTGCCACGGCCTATTACCTGTCTAAGGTCCATGGCGTGCAGAACGTTGCCGTTCTCGAAAAGGGCTGGATCGGTGGCGGAAATGCCGGGCGCAATACCACGATTGTGCGGTCGAACTATGCGCAACCGGGCAATCGCGAGTTTTACGAGCATTCGCTCAGGCTGTGGGAGAACCTCAGCCATGAGCTGAACTACAACGTCATGTTCTCGCAACGCTCGCATATCGCGCTTCTGCACAGCCCGGGTGCGATTGACGCGGCCTCGCGCAACTACAACACAATGCGGCGGACCGGGACACCGGATGCCGAGATCTGGGATCTGCCAACCCTGAAACGCGCGGTGCCGCATCTGAACTATGCGGCGAACGCCCGCTTTCCGATCATAGGGGCGGCTGTGCAGAAACGTGCAGGCACGGCACGGCATGACGCCGTGGTCTGGGGCTATGCCCGTGCCGCAGATGCGCGTGGTGTCGACATTATCCAGAACTGCAAAGTTGAAGGGCTCGCGCGTGAGGGTGGCCGGATCACCGCGCTGGACACCACACGCGGGCGCATAACCGCCGGCAAGGTTGCCTTTGCCGTGGCGGGCAGCACGTCGCTTCTGTGGCAGATGGCTGGGCTTGGCGGCTTGCCTATCGAAAGCCACAAGTTGCAGGCTTTCGTGTCCGAACCGCTGAAGCCGCTTCTGGATCAGGTCGTGGTTTTCGGCATGGGCGGGGCGCATTTCTACATTTCGCAATCCGACAAGGGCGGGATGGTCTTTGGCGGCGATCTGGACTGGTACAAGTCCTATGCTCAGCGGGGCAATCTACCCATCGTCCAGGACGTGGCCGAGGCGGCGATGTCGGTTCTGCCCTGCTTGGGCCGGGTCAAGCTTTTGCGCCACTGGTCGGGCGTTGTCGACATGTCGATGGATGGCACGCATTTCATTTGCAAGACACCGCTCGACAATCTCTATCTCAATGCCGGCTGGAACTACGGCGGGTTCAAGGCCACCCCCGCCTCGGGCTGGTGGTTCGCCGACCTGATCGCCAATGACCGGCCCGCACCGATGATCGCGTCGTTCGACTTGAAACGGTTCGAACGTGGACTGCAGATCGACGAGCGCGGCGCCGGGCCGGACTGCAAACTGCACGGATAGGATACGATGCTCAGACTTGCCTGCCCCTTCTGCGGCCTCCGAGACCACAGCGAATTCAGCTATGGCGGTGACGGGTCCATCATCTATCCCGCGCTCGATGCGCCGGTGCAGGACTGGCACGATGCGGTGTTCCTGCGCGACAATGTGTGCGGCCGGCAGGTTGAGACTTGGCAGCATGTTCACGGTTGCCGCATGTGGCTTCTGGTTGAGCGCGACACGCTGACCCATGAAATCCATTCCGTGCGTCCCGCGCATTCGGAACTGGCCTCTACTTTGGAGGGCGCAGAATGACCGCACGGCGTCTGGATAAGGGGGGCCGGATCGACCGATCCCGGCCTGTCAGTTTTCGGTGGGATGACAAGACCTATGGCGGATTTGGCGGGGACACTCTTGCCTCGGCATTGATGGCGAACGGCCAAACAATCCTTGGCCGCAGTTTCAAGTATCACCGGCCACGCGGCATCATGTCGGCGGGGGTCGAGGAATCCGGCGCCATCGTATCCGTTGGCGCAGGTGCGCGACACGAGCCAAACGTCAAGGCCACGATGGAAGAGCTTTATGACGGGCTGGAGGCACATGGGCAGAATGCATGGCCCAATGTGCGGTTTGATCTGGGATCGGTGAACGGGCTTTTTGGACGCTTCTTTTCCGCCGGGTTCTACTACAAGACCTTCATGGGTCTTCCGCCTTTTGAATGGGGGCGCGGCACTGGTATCTGGATGCAGTATGAAAAGCTGATCCGAAAAGCCGCCGGGATGGGCACCGCCAGCCGGGAACCTGACCCGGATTGCTATGATCATGTTCATGCCTTCTGTGACATCCTTGTTGTCGGCTCTGGCCCTGCGGGGCTGAATGCCGCGCTGACAGCGGCAGAAGCGGGTCGAGACGTGATGCTGGTTGAACAGGATTTCGAGCTTGGCGGTGACTACATTAACGATCCGGGGGCCGAAGCAGAACGGACCGCGCTGATCGCGGCGGTGGAGCGCGCTGGTGTTCGGGTTCTGACACGCACCACGGCGTTCGGGCTTTATGACAGCGGTGTCGCCGGGTTGGTGGAGCGTGTGACCGATCATCTGGCCACGCCGGACCGGCATTTGCCGCGCCAGCGGTTCTGGACCGTGCGGGCCGGGGCGACGGTTCTGGCAACCGGGGCGATTGAGCGATCAATCGCCTTTGGCGGCAATGACAGGCCGGGCGTGATGACGGCAAGCGCAGCGCGAAGCTATCTGAACCGCTTTGGCGTGTTGCCCGGCAAGCGCGTCGTGATCGCGACCACCAATGACAGCACGCTTGATGTGGCCTGTGATCTTGCCGCAGCGGGGGCCGAGGTTGTTCTGGCTGATGCCCGTGACAATGCAGACGCGCCTACTGGCGTGAAGTTGCGCACGGGCCTTGCGCCGCTGGTCACGCATGGACGGCGCTCGGTTCAGGGTGTGACGCTGGCCTCCCGCTCTGGCTCAGCCTGGGCGAAGGCCAGCCGCGAGGCGTGTGATCTGTTGCTGGTTTCGGGGGGATGGTCGCCGGTGGTGAACTTGTCTTCACATCGGGGGGCCAAACCGGAATGGAAAGCCGATCTGGCCTGTTTCCTGGCCGGGCCGACCGAAGAGCCGATCCACATGGCCGGATCGGCCAATGGTATCTGGAACCGGTCCGACTGTGCCGCGTCAGGTGTGGCCGCAGCGCGCCTTGCCATGGGTGAACAGGCCGAGGTCGTTGCGCCAGGCGGCTGGATCCGCCCAATCCGGCCTGTCTATGAGGTGCGTGTACCGGGCACCAAGGCCAAGGCCTTTGTCGATCCACAGCATGACGTGACCGCAGATGATGTGCATCTGGCGCATCAAGAAGGGTTTGTATCGGTTGAGCATCTGAAGCGTTACACCACGCTTGGCATGGCCACCGATCAGGGCAAGATGGGCAATGTTATTGGCCTTGCGCTGATGGCAGAAGCGCTTGGCCGGGAGGTGCCCGCCGTGGGCACCACACGGTTCCGCCCGCCCTATACACCCGTTGCCATCGGGGCGCTGGCGGGGCGCAATGTGGGGCATCATTTCAAACCGCTGCGACGCACGCCGCTACATGACTGGAACCTTCGTCACGGGGCCACGATGACCGAGGCTGGGCTTTGGCAGAGGCCATGGTATTTTGCCCGCGAAGGCGAAACCATCACAGAGGCCTATATCCGAGAAGCAACCACAGTGCGCGATACGGTCGGCATCTGTGATGTCAGCTCTCTTGGTAAGATCGCCGTGCAGGGGCCGGATGCGGCGGAGTTTCTGAACCGTGTCTATTCCAACGCCTTTGCGAAGCTCGCCGTGGGGCGCGCCAGATACGGTATCATGCTGCGCGATGATGGCATGGTGATGGATGACGGTACAACCTGGCGGTTGGGTGAGGCCGATTTCCTGATGACCACGACCACAACCAATGCCGGTCGGGTGATGGTATGGCTTGAAGAACTGCTACAGACCCGGTGGAGCGATCTGCGGGTTCATGTCACCTCGGTCACGGATCTTTGGGCCGGTGTGTCTGTGGCGGGGCCGCAGGCGCGCAATGTCATTGCCGCCAGCCTTGAAGACGGGACGGATATCTCGGACGGGACGTTGCCATTCATGGGTGTGGCCCCTGTCACGCTGAAGGGCGGGATCCAGGGGCATATTGCACGGATCAGCTTTTCCGGGGAACTGGCTTATGAGCTTTATGTGCCCGCAGATCACGGTGAAGAAATGATGGATCTGCTATGGCCCGCCGCAAAAGCCGCCGGTGGATGCCTTTACGGGCTGGAGGCACTTGGAGCTCTCAGAATCGAAAAGGGCCATGTCACCGGTGCAGAGCTTGATGGGCGCGTGACCATTGATGATGCCGGGCTGGGCAAGATGGCATCGACCAAGAAACCGTTCATCGGCAGCAGCCTGCGACAGCGACCGGAGTTGACACGGGCGGATCGCCCCTGTCTGGTCGGCATCTTTCCCAAGGATCGCAGCCAGACCTTCAACGGCGGTGCGTTGCTGTGTGCGACCAACAAGGCCACCGGATTTGGCGAAGGCTGGATCACGGCGGTGACCCATTCGCCTGCATTGGGCCACTGGATCGGGCTTGGCTACATTGCAGGCGGGCACGAGGCCTGGGCTGGCAAGACCGTGACCGCCACCGATCCGGTTCGCAAGGGAGATGTCGCGGTAGAAATCGTATCGCCCCACATGTTCGACCCCGAAGGAGCAAGAATGCATGGCTGACGGTCTTTCCGCATTGCACGATCTACTAGTGACGGGGCAGTCCGGTGTGTCCGGCCCGGCCGGGGTGAGACTGACCGAAATCCGCGCCCGTACCGTGACGCAGTTTGCCGCATGGTCCGGCACCGTGGCGCAAGCCGGTGCCGAGGCTGCTAAGGCAGCCGGTGTGCAAACCGCGCCGGGGCCCGGACAGGCCGCAACTGGGGCCAATGGCACGCTTTTGCGGGTGGAACCGCTGAAATGGTGGCTGATCAGTGAGACCGAGCAACCCGTTATGCTTTCCGACGAACTGGGGGCAACGCTGGATGTGTCGCAATCGCGCAGCTGGCTGCGTGCAGGCGGGCCGCAATCGGCGCGGCTTTTGAACCATGTGCTGCCGATTGATCTATCAGAGAGAGCCTTTCCCGAAAGATCGGTGGCCTCCACCGCCTTTCATCATGTGGGTGTCACACTTTGGCTTGATGCGCAGGACTTCAATCTTTTCCTGCCACGCAGTTTTGCGGCCTCACTTTGCGAAATCCTGATCGAAACAGCCCGGCAATACGGGCTTGAGATCACCTGACACAGCCATTTCATCGGCGGGAGGAGGGTCTGAGATGAAACCCCACATGTCTCTTGACGAATTGCTGGAAGCACTGGCGCATAATGCTGCGCTACCTGATGAGCTGGCCGAGGCCACGCCGCCACAGATCTATACGTCGCCCGAGTTTCTGGAATTGGAGCTGGACGAGCTTTTCAATCACGAGTGGTTCTGTGTCGGGCGCGAAGATGAGTTTGAAAACCCCGGCGATTACCGGGCGACAACGATTGGTCGCGATCCTGTTGTTGTGCTGCGGGATCGGGAGGGCACGTTGCGGGCGATGTCAAACATCTGCCGCCACCGGATGGCGACGCTTCTGGAAGGCGCGGGAAACATCAAGGGGCGGATCAGCTGTCCCTATCATGCGTGGACCTACAATTTGGATGGTCAGCTGATCGGCGCCTCTTATATGCGCGACAATTTCGACAAGAAGGGCGTCTGCCTGCCACAGTTCAAGGTCGAGGTCTGGCAGGGTTGGGTCTATGTCTCGCTGGATCAGGATGCCGCACCGCTGGCGCCAAGGCTGGAAAAGCTTTCCGAGCATCTGGATAACTATCAGTTGCCCAAATACCGGACATTGTTCCGGGCGGAAGAGATATGGGACACCAACTGGAAAATTCTCGTTCAGAACTTCACCGAGGGCTACCACCTGTTTATGGCGCATGCCAAGACGATTGAACCGGCCATGCCCACCAAGCTTGCGAATGCGATGCACGGTGGCGACGGTTTCAGCCTTTACAAGCAGGGGCGCATTCCCGGGAAATCCTATGAACGCAATTCTGATATGGAAGTCGACAACCCGCTTCTGACAGAAGAAGAGCGCAACACGGCTGTCTTGTCGGCGGTCTTTCCCTGTCATGTCTTTTCAGTTGTGGCAGAGCGCACCTTCTGGCTGTCGCTACAGCCTCATGGCACGGATCAGGTTAAGGTGTTCTGGGGGGCGGATGCATATCCCGGTGCCGTGCCGGAAGACCCGAAGGAACGCGCGGTCTATGCTGCAGAGCTGAAAGCCGGGTTTGATCGGATCAACGACGAGGACAAGCCGATCATTGGTAGCATCGCCCAGAATGCCAGGGCGCTTGCCGCCGCGCCCGGGCGGCTTTCGCCAAAGGAACGGACGGTCTGGTACTTCCAGCAATACCTCGCGCGGATGCTATGCCGGTCCACGAACTCTCGATAGCTCTCAGTCCAATGACCAGCCGGTGCCGAGGCAGCAACTCGTCACCGCACTAATCCGCTGCGGCTGACATCTGCATATCGCAGCACGAGATTACGCGATGGAAACATGAACGTACGCTGCACACGACCACACGTTGATCACTGAAGTTCGGATAAGATTGACACCATCCATCACTGGGCGATCGGTCAGACTATCGCTTTCCAAGTTCGATACCGCCCCTGCCCGGTCACTTCGCTGATCAAACCGCTTGCCTCCATCCACGCCAGATTGCGCTGAACGGCGGCGCGACTAGCTCCGGTCACGGCCTCAGCCATCGGCGCGGAGACCAAAGGCCATTGAGAGAATATTTTTCGCAAGGCAGTCGGTGTGCGGCCTGACAATTGCGCCATGACGTTTTCTGCCCGACCCGTCCACGCTTCAATATCGTCAAGTGTTCGCATCGCCGTCAGAATTGCGCTGTTCATCCCATCCAACCAGCGTGCCAAGCGTTCGGTTGGCAAACCCGAGACACGCAGTCCCCCTGCCCCACCCATGGCCAGCGGCGCGAAGACGGCGCCGCTTTCGTCATAGGCCGCGACCCTGGACGCGGTCACGGCGGCTTCGATCGGGTCGCCGTGCTGTCCGAGGCCCGCCAGACTCCAGAGATGAAAGCCCATGCAAGCCCGGGTTATTGGGTGGAGCTCGGCTGCGGCTGTCATTACGTCCAGCCATCCACCCGCGCGATCTTCGAAACGCTCAACGCTGCCTTCAATGTTCTCGGGATCGCGGCGATCCAGGAAGGCGGCCAAGTCAGCCTTCGGTCCGGGACCGCCTGTCAGGCGCCGAACAGCCCATCCAACTCTTGCCAGGGCATTTGGGTCATCCTGTGCACCTGACAGCCGCATCGATATCCAGAGCGCCAGTCGATCAGAACTCACCCGATCCCCTGCGAACCAGCTAAGGTCCGCTGCCTCGATAAGAGCGAGGCGATGCCGCCAGCCTTCCGGGCCACGCAGCAGCCGGTCATCCAGAGCACCCAGGCGTCCAGCCACGCGTGCCAGTCGCGCAGCGTGAACGCTTTCTGCCTTTGCCCAGTTTTTGATGACGGCAGTGTCTGGCGGTTCCGCTCGCGGCCCGGGAGGCAAATCATCTGGTTCTTCTTCATGTGGTCCCGGCAGAAACCAGAGGTCCTCGTCGTGAGCCTCTTCATCCTCCTCGATGGTGATGAGGGAGTCATCGAAATCATCAGTAAAAGCGGATGTTTGGGTCTTCATATGTGCAAAATACTGTTCTTTTGCACATTACCCAAGTGATTTTGTGGCGGTTGCCTTCGCTCTTTATATAGTATGCGCGCGCGACTGCCGGTGGAACCTCTCAGATCGCGCTCAGCGCAAGGAAACCAAGGGATTATGGACGAACGCAACGAGAGAGCACTTGCTTGCATTCGTTTACAAACGGTCGTTTAGTAGCGATATCTTAAATTGCAAACGGCCCGATTTCATGCCCCTGATAGGCTACGCCCGTGTTTCCACAGAGGATCAGACCCCCCTGCCCCAGTCTGAGGCCCTGCAAACTGCGGGTTGCGTCGAGATCTTTGAAGAACACGCCTCGGGCGGCAATCGCGCGCGACCGGTGCTGGCACGCGTGCTCGAACGCGTCCAGAGCGGCGACACGCTGGTCGTTGTGCGGATCGACCGGCTTGCGCGGTCTCTGTCGCACTTATTGGAGGTGATCGAGCGTCTTGAGGCCAAGGGAGCTTTCTTCCGCTCCCTGCAGGACCCCATCGACACCGCTTCCCCGCAGGGCAAGTTCACATTGCAGGTTCTGGGCGCCGCGGCCGAGTTCGAGCGCGCGCTGATACGTGAGCGCACAAAGGCCGGGCTTGCCTCTGCGCGCGCCAAAGGTCGCGTTGGTGGCAATCCTGGGCTACGCGCCAAGGATCCCGCTGCGCTGCGCAAGGTGCGGCTGGCGCGACAGGACGGCTACATGGAGCGCTTGAACGAAACTGCGCAGGATTGGGTGCCCCATGTGCGCCGTTTGCGCCCCGATATGGCCTGGGAAGACCTGCTGCGGATCATCAATGGCCCCCTGTCCCCAGATCGCCATTGGACACAAAGCCGACTGCTCCGCGCTGTGAAGGCCTATGTCAGAGACGGTTTCCTTCCTGCCGAGGTGCTTGGCCGCGCCGGACGCCGCGAAACCGATGACCGCCTGCCGGCCATCGTCGCAGCGATCAAAGGCGCGGACCCCGAAATCACGCTGCAGGCGATCTGCGACCGGCTGGAAGCTATGCGCGAACGCACACCGCGTGGACGGGCCAAATGGCAACCGTCCTCTGTGAAGATGCTGCTGGAGCGGGCTGAACAACTTGCGTTGCTAGAAAATGACAATGCGATGAGCAAGTAGTTGACGTGATTGCCGCTCCGCAGCGGATTCTCATCCGGTACGTTGCCGCATTGTACGCGAAGGCCACAGGCCGAACATACTTGTGTTTCAGCTGCGCTCGCCCACTAGATGTGGAAAAACCTTGCGCGAATCCGACTC
>JAUIIR010000035.1 GCA_030431485.1 Alphaproteobacteria bacterium | reverse complement strand
GAAACACATTCTTCGCCAGATCGAGCCCGACTGTGATAATCTCCGACATGACCGCTCTCCTATGTGGATCGTTGCAGACCCACCTTGGCACATTGATGCCGTCGGGGGGCGGTTACATCATCAAAGCAGATCCACCGGGCCGACCCCCAACTTGTCAAGGGAAGCCTCGGCATGGGGCCGGATCTGGCCGGGTCCAAAATTCTCGGGCGCGACTTTGGTTGTGACCCAGAGATCACCGCGAGGCAGCCCAAACTCTGCAATGGCGCGGCCAACAAATTCTTCGTTCTCGTACCCTTCGGCGCAGTCGAGATGCCGATAGCCGGCCTCCAAAGCAGCAAGCGCACCCTCGTACGCCGTGTTGCCGGGGCGGTTCCAGGTACCATAACCAATGTTCGGGATGCTTTTCATAAAGGTCTCTTTTCCAGAGGATGCGTATGCCACACCTGCAGCGCGGCTGTCATGTGTTAGATTGCTCGTCCGGCGGCCGGAGACGATGGCAGGCTGCGAGCGTCCAGACCGCTGCGCCATTCGTTCCAGCCGCCATCAACCGACGACGGGGCAGCCAGCCATTCGGCGATAGGCTTGCCCGTGGCGGGGTCCAGCGCCGGAATCGGCAGCATCATGATCCGCTTGCAGGCGCGCTTGTATTCCTCGTCACTGAGGAAAGCCTCTTGGATATCGTCCCAGTCGCGCCCGTCGGGATACCCGCCACACATGTGGATGTCGCTTGATTGACTGATCATCTCGTGGCTGACCCCGGCAGGCATAATGATCACGTCTCCGGCCGCAATCCGGATCTGGGTAAATCCGCTGTGCCCTACAGAGATGCTGAACACCATCCAGCCTGCGGCGCAGCCCAGACATTCATGGGTTGTCGAATGAAAGTGCGCGTATTCATACACCCCAGGGTAGTCCCAGTTGTTCGACCAACCGTTGCTGCGAAATCGGTCCTTGACCGCTTGGGCCCCGCCACCGGGAATGGCATTGCGGTGGACAAGAAGAGGAAACCGGCTGTTGGGGATCATGCCGTGTGGGTGAGACGTGAAGGTTTCGGTCTTCATATCCAGCCTTTCAATCGCGGGTTGCCGGAACCTGCTGAGGTCATTGCGGGCAAAGGCCCGTCTTACCGGCGAAGGAGCGCTGTTGCGCCTTGCAATATTAACGTTAATATATCTGCACGGAATCATCAAGGTTTGTCACAATGCGCCCCAAATCCGCTCGCCGTCTTCTTCCCACTCAAGTCAGTGAGCTTGTCGTGACCAGCCGCGATGGATCGGAACTTGCCATGATCTACGAGACCTCCGAATTGATCGAGGCGCCCAACTGGACGCCGGACGGCAAGTGGTTGATCTTCAACGCCGATGGTCGGCTCTTTCGGATATCGCCCGATGGCAGCGACGGCCCGCACCGGATCAATACCGCGCCGATTGAAAACCTCAACAACGACCACGTCATCTCGCCAGACGGGGCGACGCTGTTCCTCAGCGCCAATGACGGTCACCTGTATCGCTGTCCGATCCGTGGCGGCGTGCCCGAAAAGGTGTCGAACGATCAGGAGCCGGAGCGGAAGTTCCGATATTATCTGCACGGCATCTCGCCGGACGGGCAGACACTTGCATACGTCGGCTACGAGCCCACCGCGGATGGAAACATGACCCGCATTTGCACCATCCCGTCGGCTGGCGGTCCGGATGTTATCCTGACCGATGGGGCCTGTCCGGTCGACGGACCCGAGTTCTCGGCTGACGGCGAGTGGATTTATTTCAATTCCGAACAAGCGGCGACGCGCCCCGGACATGCGCAGATCTTTCGTATGCGCCTTGACGGCTCGGCGACCGAGCAGCTGACCTTTGACGACCGCGTAAACTGGTTCCCCCACGCCGCGCCAGACGGCTCGCTGTTTTCCTACATTTCGTTTCCGACCGGAACGTTGGGACATCCTGAAGACAAGGACGTGATCATCCGCACCATGTTGCCCGACGGGTCGGACATTCGTGACATCGACCGGTTCAACGGTGGGCAGGGCTCGATCAACGTATCGTCCTGGGCCCCGGATTCGCAACGGTTCGCCTATGTGAGGTATCCCGTGCGCAGCTAACGCGTCGAGGGCGACGCGGTGCTTTCGCGAATGACCAAATCGGGCTCGACTTGCGTGACAACAGGGTCGGGCAGGTTTCCTTCGGCGTTTATCAATCCAATCACACGGTCGATGGCCAGTTTCGTCACCGCTTCGATATCGTAATTGACAGACGACAACGCGATAACTGCGTGTTCTCCAAACTCAGTGTCGTCAAAGCCGAATATGGCCATGTCCTTTGGCACCTCAATTCCGTGCCTCACGCAGTACCGCAACGCCCCAAGAGCCGAAGAATCGGTCGGACAAATCACAGCCGTCGTACCTGTATTGCGGGAGACGAGGGCCTCCATCGCATGATAGCCGCTGCGAACGTCCGGGGCGTCCGGGGCCACAACAAGCGACGGGTCAAACGGCAGTCCCGCCATGGCCAAAGCGTCGCGATAGCCGTTCAACTTTTCCTGGTTGCCCCGTTCGCTGGTCCCATCGAAGACGGCGATCCTGCGGTGTCCCGACTCGATCAGATGCGTCGCAGCTTTGTACGCCCCTGCCCGCTCGTCCATGCACACCGCATCGACACCCGCGCCGGGTTCCGCCGCCAAGAGCACCACAGGATAATTGCGGCCGCGCAGATGGCGGATGTGATCGATGTCTCGATGGCTGCAGGGGAAGATCAGCATTCCGTCCGCGCGTCTGGCCCGGAACGAATCGATGATCTTGTGTTCAAGGTCCGGATCCTTGTTCGACGTCGCAAAGAGCGTCAGGTAGCCCCGACCGGAGAGCTCTGTCTCAACAGCTTGCGCGACGGCGGTCAGGACCGGGTTGGTTATGTCCGTCAGGATCAGGCCAATCGATTTGGTTTCCTTGAGAACCAGTGATTTGGCCACCTGGTTGGGGAGGTAGTTGAGGCGGTCAGCGGCTTCGACAATCTGTTTGCGAGTCTCGTCCGGTATCCGCGGGCTGCCTCGCAAGGCAAGTGAAACGGTGTTGACCGAAAACCCCGTCTTTTCGGCAATATCCTTTAGACGTGCCGCCGATTTCGCCATGGATCCATCCGTTACAGGGCTTTGAGCGCCTCAATAGCCCGATACTGAATGCATCCCGCAGCCATTTCCATAAGTTCTATCCGATTTCCCTCTGGATCTTCAATCCATGCTCCGCGATTGCCATCCTCGCCGGTCTTGATCGGCGAGGTCAGCGTGACGCCATTGGCAGCAAGACGCGCGGCTTCGGCATCAAGATCGTCGATCGTCAGACAGATGTGGGTCACGCCCGCAGGGCCATCCGGAGGCGCCTTGCTCGTCTCCGCCCCGGCAATCAGTTCCAGAAACTGGGTGTCGGTGATGCGCAGATAGATCAGCCAGGTCTCGCCGTTGTCGTGACGTAGGCGTGCCATCTCTTGCAAGCCGACCTGGTCGCGCCAGAATTTGGCCATTTCGTCCAGGTTCCTGACTTTCAGAGCAATGTGCCCAAGTGCAGTGATACCAGTCATGTCGTCGCTCCCTCAGGGTTCTCGCGTCAATTCTTGCGTTTTTTGTGTGGTATGGCGGGACGGCTAATCCCAGTTCGGTCCCCAGTCCGGGTCGATGGTGCGCGCAGTCTGTGGCAGCGCGTCCAATGCAGCGATGTCCTCCTGCGCCAGCGCAAGGTCCCGCGCCGCAAAATTGGACGCGATCCGATCAGCCCGCGATGACGTCGGGATTGCCGCATAGCCCTTGGCCAACTCCCACGCCAAGGCCACCTGTTCGACCGACGCGCCGTGCTTTGCGGCGATGGCTTCGATCGTTGGCCCACCGCGAAGCCGGCCTTTGGCGATTGGCAGATAGCACGTCACCAGCACTCCTACGGACCGGCAGAATTGGGCCACCGTGCGGTTGTTGTGGAGCGGGTTAAGTTCGATCTGGTTTGTCAGAATCTCACCTGCTCCGACCTGGGCCATGGCCGCCTTCAACAGCGCGATCGGAAAGTTCGAGACCCCAATTGCGCCCGTCAGACCGTGTTCCTTGGCCTCGATGATCTGCGAAAGGTAGACGTCAAGCGGCCACTCCGCATTCTTCGACGGCCAATGCAAGAGTGTCAGATCCGGCGTAAGGCCCAAATTGTCGATGCTGCGTTCAAGCGATGGCACAAGACGCCCTGGACCGTAGTTCGACATGTCGATCTTGGTTGTGATCCACACCTCTTCGCGGGCCAACCCGCTTCGGCGCAGGGCTGCGCCCACCTCTGACTCGGTTCCATACGACTGCGCTGTATCGAAGTGCCGGTACCCGACCTCGAGCGCTTTTTCCAAGGCGACAATGCCTGTCGGACCGGTTCGGCCATAGGTGCCGAACCCCAGTCTGGGAATGGCCTTCACGTGTTACCTCTCTCTCAGCCGGTGCTGAAGCCGCACCCGAAAATCCTTGACAGACTTGCGATCTGTTGCTTGTATTAACGATAATACAGACCGAAACCGATCTGGCAAGTAGGTCTGTGGTGGGAGGAAAATCTTGGCACTTAGATGGAGTCGCATCACGCCCCAGATCGCGCTTGCACCGGCCGTCGGAGTGACTCTGATCGCCTTTGTGGGAGCCATCGGCTGGACGATCTTCATGTCCTTCACCCGCTCTCGCAGGTTGCCGGAATACGTCATCGATTGGGATAATCCGTTTCGCCAGTTCAAACGATTGTTCAATGATGCCGGTTGGCAAATCTCACTTCAAAACCTGATCGTACTTGCCATTGGCTCGGCCCTGGCAATTGTCGTGGGGTTCATTCTTGCCGCGATGATCGAACGCGAGCGGCGCGGCGAGGATGCCTTTCGCACTGTGTTCCTCTACCCGCTCGCGGTCTCGCTCATCGTAACCGGTGTGGCTTGGCGCTGGATCCTCAACCCGCAGTTCGGCATCGAAAGCGTCCTTCGCGATTTTGGCTGGGAAAGCGCTTCGTTCAATTGGCTGAGCGATCCGGCGACAGCGATGTACGCGATCATCATCGCGTCGATCTGGCAAAGCTCTGGCTTTTACATGGCGCTGATGCTGGCTGGCCTCAAAGGCATCAACACGGAAATCTGGAGCGCCGCGCGCATTGACGGCGTCAGCCTGTGGCGGGTCTATCTTGAGATCATCATTCCGATGATGAAGTTCACCTTCCTGACCTGTGCGATCCTGTTGTCGCTGGGCGTGATCAAGGCCTTCGATATTGTCCTGGCAATGACCAACGGCGGGCCGGGGCAATCGACCTGGGTGCCGGCCTATTACACGATCAACGCGATGTCCGCGAAGGGGAACCTTGGCCTCGCCTCTGCCGCGGCGGTGCTCATGTTGCTGATTACTTTGGTCGTTTTTCTGCCCCTTGTGGCCTTGACCGCATGGCAGCAGCGCCTGGCCCGCAAAGGGGACACAGCATGACCGACGCCACGATCATGTATCCGCGCAAGCCCAAGCGCATCAAAGGCCGCTCGATCGCGGTGCTGGTCTTTCTGACCATGGCCGCCCTGTTCTTCTGCGTACCGCTTTACGTGCTCATCGTCACCTCGTTCAAGGAAATGGACCAGATCCGCGAGGGCGCGATGTTTTCGCTGCCCACCACCTGGACTCTGGAGCCCTGGCGGTTCGCCTGGTTCGAGGCGTGCTCGGGTCTCAACTGCAGCGGCTTGCGCGCGGGCTTCTGGAATTCCGTCGTGATCCTTGTCCCGTCGCTGATCGCCTCGATCGCGCTGTCCATAGTGACCGGTTACGCACTGGCGCTGTGGGATGTCAAATGGGCCGGGCCATTCCTGTTTCTGCTCTTCCTGTGTGCCTTCGTGCCGTTCCAGATCATCATGTACCCGCTGATACGCCTGACAGTGACAATGGGCATCTACGGGTCGATCACGGCCATTGCCTTTGTGCATTCCGTGCTTGCGATGCCGATCCTGACGCTGATCTTCCGGAATTACTACAAGGACATCCCCCCCGAATTGATCAAGGCGGCCATCATGGATTCCGGATCGTTCTGGAGGATCTTTGTCGAGATCATCCTTCCGATGTCGGGAAACATACTGATTGTCGTGCTGATCCTGCAGATCACCTCGATCTGGAACGACTACCTGATCGGCGTGACCTTTGGAGGGTTGGGGACCAAGCCGATGACTGTTCACCTGGCAAACATGGTGACGGTCTCGACGGGGACAATTTCCTACAACGTCAACATGGCCGCCGCCCTGCTGACAGCCATTCCGCCTTTGGTGATCTACTTTGTGCTGGGCAAATTCTTTGTTCAGGGCATCGCCGCCGGCGCCATCAAAGGATAGCCCGATGCCAAGCGTCTCTTTCGAGTACATCGTCAAACGCTTTGGTGCGATCACCGTGCTCGACGGGCTCAATCTGGCCGTGGAAGACGGCGATTTTCTGGTGCTGCTGGGGCCGTCTGGCTGCGGAAAGACGACTTTGCTCAACCTGCTTGCAGGTCTTTTGGATGTCTCATCCGGACGGATCATGATCGGGGACCGGGACGTCACCGAGCTCGACCCCAAGGACCGCGACCTGGCGATGGTGTTTCAGTCCTACGCGCTCTATCCAACGAAAACTGTCGAAGGCAATCTCAGATTTGGCCTGTCAGCGCGCAAGCTGCCCAAGGCCGAGGCCGACCAACGGGTGCAATGGGCGTCGGAACTGCTTCAGCTGACACCGCTGATGCGGCGCAAACCCTCAGAGCTTTCGGGCGGCCAGCGCCAGCGGGTGGCCATCGGCCGGGCGCTCGTGAAGCATGCCGACGTTTTGCTGTTTGATGAACCGCTGTCCAACCTGGACGCAAAACTGCGCACCGAAATGCGTATGGAAATCAAGAAGCTGCACGAAACGCTGAAACCAACCGTCGTCTACGTGACCCATGACCAGATCGAAGCCATGACCTTGGCGACCAAGATCGCCGTCATGAACAAAGGCGAGATCCAGCAATTCGGCACACCAGACCAAGTTTATGAGCACCCGGAGACCCTGTTTGTGGCCAGCTTCATCGGCTCGCCGGCCATGAACCTCATCAACGGCCAGTTTACTGTGACAGACGGCGGGCCTGGCGTGGTGTTTGCCGACCAGACCCGCATTGATCTGACAGAGTACACCTTTGCAAGCCTGCCCCGGGATGGCGACGCAATCGCGGTGGGCATGCGGCCCGAGCATTTCGTGCACGACCCTGTGGAGGCGCTGCCCGGACACACCGCCTTTGATCTGACAGTGGGAATGGTCGAGCGTACCGGGTCGGACGCCCTCATTTCCCTCGATTTCGCGGATGACCAGCTGTTCGTCCGCGCAGAACCCGACCGGGCTGCCAAGACGCGGCCCGGGGATAGGGTTCAAGTGCACTACCCCACAGCCAAGCTGAACCTGTTCGACGCCAAAAAAGGACGTCGGCTCTAATTCAAACTGGGAGGAATGACATGAAAATCGCACAACTTTCCGCAAAGGCGGCGATACTTCTGGGCGCATCTACGATCGCCGCAAAGGCCGAGGACCTTGTCGTGTATCAGACGTGGTCGTCGCCCGCTGAAGTCGCTGCGCTGAATGTGCTGCACAAAGCCGTTTCGGCAGAAGGCATCAATTGGATCGATATCACCATTCCACACAATACCGGTTCCAGCGTCAGCCTGCTGAACCTCGTTGTCGGTGGGCAACCCCCGAACATATTCTCCGAGAACAACACAGGCGTCTTTCGTGACCTGACCGAGATGGGCCTTGGCCGCGATCTGACAGATGCATTCATTGAATCTGGCGGACTCGACCATTTTTCTGACGTTGTGCGCAAAGCTATCACCGTCGACGGAGAGATCCGTCAGATGCCACTTGGCGTGCATATCGACGGGATGGTCTACTACAACATGGAGGTTGCCGCCGCCGCAGGGGTCGACCCGACATCCTGGACGTCGCTCGACGATATGATGTCCGATTTCGAAGCGGTCAGTGCCGCAGGATATGTGCCGCTCGCCGTCGGTGCCCAGCAATGGCAGATCGGCTATCTCACCCATGCCCTGATGGGCACTCTTGCCGGGCCGGACCTCTACGCCGACGTCTACGGCGAAGTCCCCGATCCCGCGGCCTTTGACAGCGCAGAGGTGCGTTCCGTCTTTGAATGGCTGCGAAAGTTTGAACAGGCCGCTGACGATGGCTCGGTCAACCGCGATTGGAACATGACGACAAACAACGTCATTTCCGGTCAAGCCCTGATGCAGATCCACGGCGATTGGATGAAGGGCGAATGGCGTGCGGCCGGCAAGGAGCCGGGTGTCGATTTCGGCTGCATGCCAATCCCCGGGTACAAGGCGGTTGTCGTCACCGTTGACGGCTGGGGCGCGCTCGGCGGGCAGCCAGAAAACGTTGACGCGGCGATGGTGCGCTTTGCCCAGATCGTCACGGACCCGATCGTCAATGCCGAATTTGCCAGTGTCAAAGGGGCCACGCCGGTCCGCAACGACGTGCCCACGGACGGGATCGACATCTGCGCCCAAAGGGTACTGGGGCTACTGGCAGACGAAGGACGTCAGGTGAACAATCCCTCTGTCACCGTGGATTCCGACTGGCAGAACGCGATCTGGGAAGTGGCCTTCAATTTCTGGTCCGATCCCGAGATGTCCGTCGACGACGCCATCGCAGCACTCCATTCGCAGCATGACATCATCCTGAACTAGACACGTCCCTCCTCCCGGACGGCGCCTCGCCTGCGCGTTAGGCGGGGCGCAACAACATTTGTTTCATTTGCCAAGAGGTCATCATGGACCGCCGATTGCTCGATGAAGATGCCGTTATGCAGATTTGCTTTGTCACCCACGATGCTTTGAAGTCGGCACAATGGTTCGCCGACCTGACGGGCAAGACAGTCCCCGCCGAAGGCCGCGCCGCAGAGCCTGAAGAAGCACAGGCCATCTACCGCGGAGACCCTGCCGAGGTCGGCTGCAAGATTCGCATGTTCTCCTTTGGAAACATTGATGTCGAGTTTCTGGAGCCCGGACCAGAGAAGAGCGCCTGGCGCGATCTGCTCGAGGAAAAGGGCCCCGGCTGTCACCACATCGCATTCCGAACCCGCAACCTGACACAGCGCAACGCCTATCTGACCGGCAAAGGCCATGCGTTGCTCCAGCGGGGCGAGTTCGACGGCGGCCACGGACGCTATGCCTATTATGACACTGTCCAGGACCTCGGCGTCATGATCGAGCTGCTGGAATTTGACAAGGATCGCGAGCCGCAGCCATGACAGAGGCGCGCTATCCCATCGCTTATCAGCTTTATTCCTCCCGCAATTTCCCGCCGCTCGAAGCGCAGCTGCCAGAGCTCAAAGCCATGGGCTACGATGCAATCGAGCCTTGGCTGCCCGCCTACGAGGCGGACCCGGGTGCCTTTCGGCGGGCCCTGGACGATGCCGGTCTGGGTTGTTTCGGCTTCCACATGCCGCTGACCGGGCTCTCTGACGATCCGAACCGCTTTATCGAGATCGCACAGACACTGGGCGCGCGCTACATGATCCCGCCTTTCGTGCCCGAAGAAGACCGCCGCCCGACGGCGGACTACTGGAAAGGCATCGGCGACACGCTTGCCAAAGGCGCCGAGGCCGCGGCAAAACACGGGCTCAAGGTGCTTTGGCACAATCATGCATTTGAGTACGCGCTTTTGCCTGATGGCAGCCGCCCCATCGACCACATCCTCGCCGCACCGGATGTCTATTTCGAGATTGACTGCGGTTGGATCACGCGCGGGGGCGCGGACGCAGCTGCCGAGCTGAGGCGCTACGCCGATCGCATCCTGGTCGTTCAAACCAAGGATCTCGCCCCTCTCGGCACGACGGAGGAAGATGGCTGGACCGCGACCGGTGACGGAACGATAGACTGGAGCATGCTTGCTCCGTTGATCCGCAAGACCGCTGCTGACCATCTGTGTACCGAGCACGACAACCCCCGCGACTGGCGCGACTTTGCAAAGCGATCGTTTGACCACATCCGGTCCATTGGCCTGTAGCATTACTGAACAGACGTATTACCTCTGGCGTGCATGTGGATGAAGCAAAGGCCGCTCATGCAGTAACGTTCAAATTGGACCGCTCCGGTGGGACGGATCAGGCGATGATCGCCAATTTCCCTGCGAAGCCGGAGGGACTATTGCAGTATCCACCGGATGTCGCCCGCAACTGCTCAAGCTGACCAAATCTCAACACCTTCGCTGAATGTCTTGACGGCCGTCGTGGCCGATATCCCGTCTGCGTCCAGTTGTTCGATATCGGCACTCAGCATCACCATGTCCGCCAACATGCCCGGCGCCAAGCGGCCCAAGCGATGTTCGTCGAACCCTGCATAGGCCCCGCCAACAGTGTAGGCATGAAGGGCCTGATGAAGTGTCAGGCGATTGTCGGGGCACGCATCGCTATAGGGGCTGCGGGTCATTGCGGCTGCGATCGAGCGCATCGGATTGATGTCGGCGACCGGCCAGTCCGAGGCGTATGCAATCGGAACCCCGAGATTCCTCAGCGCCGCTGTGGGAAAGGCGTTAGGCCAGCGGGCTTCGCCAATGTTTCCGAGCCACGGCTCAAGCGGAAAGTCCAGCGCGCCGGGCGGGTGCGAGGGCTGCATCGACGCGACCACGTCCAAATCGCGGACGCGGGCGACATCATCAGGATGCACAAGTTCCAGATGCTCGATCCGGTGCCGGCTGTCTCGCGGGCCGTTCGCAATCCGTGCGGCGTCATAGCCGTCCAACACCCGCCGCACCGCGCCGTCTCCGATGGCATGCACCGAAATCTGCAAGCCGTGGCGGTCCGCTTCGATACAAATGGACTTGAACCGTTCCGGGTCATGCAACGGTTCACCCTTCCAGCCCTGACGCCCGACATAGTCGCCCAACAAAACCGCGGTCCCGCTGTCGATCACACCGTCCATGAACATCTTGATCCGGCCCGAACGCAGCCGGTCCGACGCGTATTTGCTCCGCATCTCCAGCGCGTGTTCGATGGACGAGATCGGTTTTTCGGGGGTCAGATGGAACGGAACTTCGACCCGGCCGTGCAACTCGCCATTCCGCTCAAGCTCTTGTAGCAGGTCGAGTTGGTAGAAATTGCCATCCATGTTGTGCAGTGAGGTGAAGCCGAAAGAGGCGCAATACTTCAGCCCCTGGCGAAAGGTATCCAGATCGGCGTTGCGCTCTGCCGCTGTCAGGTTTTCGGGCTCTAGCCCCTGAAATCCAAGGTCTTCGCGCCCCCCGGACGTCCGCAGCGAAAGGACGCGGCCAAAGGCCGGCGGCTCCTGCAATTCGCCGGTTGCTGTGCCGTCAGGCGCCATCACCACCTCTGAGCCGACCGGCATCTCTGCGCCGTGCAAAAGACCCGCGCGCTCTAGGGCAATTGTGTTGGCCCATGCGGTGTGGTGGTCAGGGGCGATAAAGATGGCAGGGCGATCCGGCAGGGCCTGATCCAGCATGTGCCGCGTGGTGGAAACCCCCTCTCCGAACAGATCGTAGCCGGCCGCCTTGCAGATCAACAGGCCTTCGTCCGGATATTCGGCTGCATAGGCGCGTAGTTTCGGGGTCAAAGCCTCAAGCCCCATGACACCTGCCAATTGCAATTGGCGCAATCCCTGAGCGCCCGAGAACAGATGCAGGTGCGCTTCGACAAAGCCCGGCAACACGGTGTTTCCCTCTGCATCGATCCGGCGCGTTGCGGTGCCCGCGTATTCACTGATCTCCTGGCGCTGTCCCAAAGCAAGGATCTTGCCCCCTGCAACCGCCAAAGCTTCGGCACGCGGTACATTGGCATCCATCGTCAGAATGCGGGCATTTTCGATGATCAGGTCAGCTTTCACGTGTCTGGGCCTTCAGCATTGGGCTCTGGACGAAGTCAGGGGTGAAGATCAGGTCGCACAAGGGGGAAATCGTGGGCCCAAGACTTTCGGCCAGGTCTCTTTGCACCTCGCCGTTTGATTTGATCAGTTTCAGGAATTCCGCGTTCCAGATGTCATGGAGTATCCGCGCCAAGACCATCGGGTCCGGGGTGCGCTGACTGGTCAACTTTAAATCATAAGCGCCCAGAAACTGGGCAATCGCTTCGATCAGACGATTTTCGACATCCTCGTATTCGCGGGCCAGATCGGTGTTGGGTCGCCGGATCACCGCCGCTTCGGCAAAGCGCCAAACCCGGCGAGGGGCGATCTCGAGTGTGTCCTTGGCCACTTCGCAGAACATCTGGACGATCACCTGATCAAAAGGGAGATCAGAAAAGTCCCTGGGGTCCGCAAAGCCTGTTTCATGGGCTCCGGCAATGCCTTCCGAAATCATCGCCAGAATGATCGAATCCTTATTGCCGAAGTAGTTGAACACCGTCGCAGGCGAGATATCCGCCGCATTGGCGATATCCGCCATGGTCGTGGCATCGATCCCCTGCTCATCGAACAGTCGGGTCGCCTCCAGAAGAATACGCTCGCGACGCTTCACCTTCTTTCGGTCACGCAGGCCCAGTTCGGACGTCACAGTGGTCTCAACGCTCATTTCCCGCCTCCCAGAATTTTATTGTCTATATATTTTTTTATTGACTATAAAATTTATGTCAATCTAAACGTGAAGGAAAGAAGGACTCGCCAATGATTGAGCTGCGCAACATTCGAAAGACCTATGGCAGTGGGGCCAGCGCATTTACGGCTCTGCATGAGGTCGATTTCGAAATCTCGGAGAACGAGTTCTTCACCCTTTTGGGGCCGTCGGGCTGTGGCAAGACAACGCTGCTGCGTGTGATCGCCGGTTTCGAAACACCAACTGCGGGTGCCGTTTTGCTGGGGGGCGAAGAGATTTCGCTGCTGCCACCAAACAAGCGCCCGGTGAACACGGTTTTTCAAAATTACGCTTTGTTCCCGCATATGACCGTGGCGGGCAATGTCGCGTTCGGTCTGGAAAGCCTCGGCAAGCCCAAGGATGAGGTGCGCGCACGCGTTGAGGAAATGCTTGAGCTCGTTCAGATGCTACATCTGCGTGACCGCCCGATTGCGGCCCTTTCCGGTGGTCAACAGCAAAGGGTGGCGCTGGCACGCGCCCTTGCCCCGAACCCCCGGATCCTGCTGCTGGATGAGCCGCTGTCTGCGCTCGACCTGAAGCTGCGCAAGGAAATGCAGGTCGAGTTGAAGCGGCTGCAGCACGAAACCGGCATCACCTTCATCTTCGTCACCCATGATCAGGAAGAGGCCATGGCCATGTCCGACCGGATCGCCGTGATGAAGGGCGGGCGGGTGCATCAGATCGCATCGCCGAAAGCTTTGTATGACCGGCCCGCGGATGATTTCGTGGCGTCCTTCGTGGGCGAGAGCAACTTTTTCCCGGCCAGGATCATGTCCAATTCCGATCAGGGCGCGGTGCTGTCCATTCCCGGTCTTGGCGAGGTAACACTGAAAGGCGAAACCCATGACACCGGCGATGTGACCGCATTGGTCCGCCCGGAACATATCCGAACTGGCGATAGCGCGACATCAGGACTGATCCTGGAGGGTCGTCTTGAAAACGCGATGTTCCTCGGGATCGCGACCTTGGCAACCGTGCGCATGGCCCATGGGCAAGAAATCTCTCTGCGCATTCGCAACACCCATGATGCCCCCCCGCCTACCGAGGTTGGCAGCACCATCACAATGTCGATCCCGCCAAAGGCCATCCGTCTCGTCCGCGCGGTCAGCGCATAGAATGCAGGGCATACACGAAATTACGCTTCACAGCGACGCTGAACAGGCGCAAGAGCGGCAGGATCGCAGGACGCGCTGGCTGTTGTCGTCGCCGGCGCTTGCCATCATCGCTGTGTTTTCGATCGCGCCGATGGCGATCATCCTCGTCTATTCCTTTCTGGAACCGGGCAAATACGGCAATGTGGTCTGGTCCTTTTCGCTGGACGCGTGGATCTCTGTCTTTGCCGAACGCGATATTTTTGATGGCACCTTGGGTCTGGCAGATGCGCATCTGTCGATATTCTGGCGGTCGATCAAACTGTCGCTGCTGACCACGTTCACAACCATGATGATCGGGGTGCCGATGGCCTATTACGTGGCCACGCGCGCTGCCGGCATCCGAAACCTTCTGCTGTTCCTGATCACCGTGCCCTTCTGGACCAACCTGTTGATCCGGGTGCTGGCGATACAGGAGGTGATCCGCAAAGATGGGCTGATCAACACGGTTTTGCTGAATCTGGGCCTTGTTCAAGAGCCCTTGCAGATGTTGTTCACCGATTTTGCCATCGGTTTCGGCATGACCTATGTGTTCCTGCCTTTGATGGTTCTTCCGGTCTACGCCGCCGTTGAGAGGATCGACTTTCGTCTGGTCGAGGCCGCTTATGACCTGTACGCCAGCCGCTGGACCGTGATCCGCAGGGTGATTTTCCCGATCATCAGACCAGGCGTCATTGCCGGGTCCGCCCTGGTCTTCATTCCGTCGCTGGGCGAGTTTGTGATTGCCCGCGTTCTGGGGGGCGGCAAAAACCTGATGCTGGGCAATCTGATTGCACTGCAGTTTGGGCAAGGACGCAACTGGCCGCTTGGGGCAGCCCTGTCTGTGACCATGCTGGTCTTGATCATCAGCGTTCTGTTGATCGTTCTTCGGTTTACGAAAGGGCGGATCAATGGCTGATCGCAGTTTTGACAAACGCCGCATTCCCGGAGCCGGTCTGATCGCGGCGCTGGCCTTTGCCGTGCTCTATATCCCGCTTGTGATCCTTGTCACCTATTCCTTCAATGCCGGATCGCGGATCGGCAAATGGGAAGGGTTTTCACTACACTGGTATGGCGTCGCCTTCCGGAACGAAGACATCCAGAGCGCCACTCTGTTGTCGGTCAAGGTCGCGGTGATCGCGGCATTGGTGGCCACGGTCTGTGCCACGCTCGTCGCTTTGGCCACGACGCGCGGTCAGGGGTTCAAAGCGGGGCGTTTTGTTCAATTGGCCGTCAACCAGCCGCTGATGGTGCCCGAAATCGTGACTGCAATGGCCCTGCTGATCCTCTTTGCCGTGATCAAGGACGCCACAGGCTACTCAGGCACCGGGTATCTGATCGCGGCGCATTCGGCTTTTTGTATTCCCTTTGCCTTCATGCCCGTCAGAGCGCGCCTTCAGGATATGGATACCAACCTCGAAGCTGCCGCAGCCGATCTTTATGCCAATGCATGGGTCACCTTCCGCCGCGTGACGCTACCACTTTTGTGGCCTGCTGTTCTGGCCGGGTTCATGCTGGCCTTTGTGATCTCACTCGACGACGTGCTGATTTCCGAATTCATCAAGACGGCGGGGCAGGAAACGCTGCCAACATATTTGCTGGGCCAGTTACGCCGAGGCATCACAGCCGATGTCTACGCCGTGTCTACGATCCTTCTCGCTGTCTCGACGGCAATTGTGACCCTCATCTTTGTCATAAACCGAAAAAAGAAGCCGGGCCTCTGAACCGGACATGTCAAATCAACACAGGAAAGCCATGAAATATCTGACATTTACCACGATCGCGGCTGCGATGATTGCAGCGCCCGCATTCGCCGAAGGCGAGCTCAACATTTTCAACTGGGGGAACTACACGAGCCCCGAGCTGATCGAGAAGTTTGAAAAGACCTATGACATCAAGGTCACGTTGACGGATTACGATTCCAACGAAACCGCGCTGTCCAAAATCCAGGCTGGCGGCCATGGATTTGACATCGTCGTCCCCAGCAACAGCCATGTCCCGATCTGGATCGAAGAAGGGCTGATCCTGGAAACCCGCCCGGATCAGATGGAGAACTTTGCCAATGTCGATCCGCAATGGGCCGATGTGCCTTGGGATCCGAACCGCCGCTACACTGTGCCGTGGCAATGGGGATCGACCGGAATTCTGGTGCATACCGGCGAATATTCCGGCGACATCAACTCGGCTGCCATCGTGTTTGATCCACCTGCAGAACTGCAAGGTAAAATCAACGTCGTGCCAGAGATGCAGGACGTCATGTCCATGGCAATCATGTATTTCGGTGGCGAACAATGCACCGACGACCTTGAGGTTCTCAAGAAAGTGGCCGCCGGTTTGCAAACAGCCAAAGCGGGATGGAGCGGCATCGACTATGCCGCGATGGAAAAATTCGTGAACGAAGATCTGCTGGCCAGCGTCTTCTGGAACGGGGCCTCGGCGCGGGTCCGCGCAGATAACGCAAAGTTCGCCTATGGTTATCCGGCGACCGGATACCCCGTTTGGATGGATTCTGTTGCCGTTCTGTCTGATGCGAAGAACGTCGAAAACGCCAAGCTGTTTCAGAACTTCATCATGGCGCCTGAGAACGCCGCCCTGATTTCAAACTTCGCGCTCTATGCGAACGGGATCAGCGGATCCGAAGAATTCATGGATCCGACCCTGCTCAACTCGCCCGAGGTTGTCATTCCCGAAGACCTCAAGGCCGCAGGCGCGTTCACCCGGTTGTGCGATCCCGCAACCCAGGAGTTGTACACCAAGATCTGGACCCAACTCCAAAAATAATCGGCGACGGCGCTGCCCCTCTTGCTGCGGCAGCGCCGTCAATTTTGCGTTGGGTCAATGGTCTGGCGCTTTCTTGCCCTCGGGCCCAGGACCTTCAGCGACCATGACACACCCGAAATTCCGCCTCGATCGCATCGATCTGTTGCCAGTCTGGACGGCCTATGTCGACCTCGAACCAACGATCACCCGAGGCGCAGGCCCAACCGGTACGCGCCACGTCGTACCGATCATCGGGGGCAGCTTTACGGGGGCCTTGGCTCCGGAAGAAGACAGGCAAATCCCGTTCAACGGCAGCGTCGTGGCGGGTGGCTTCGACATACAGCGAGAACGCAAAGACGGCGTGCTGGAACTTGAAGCCATCTACCACATGCGCACCGATGACGGCGTCATGATCGAGATCCGCAACAATGCCGTCCTGACACTCACACCCAACAACGAGATCGACTATTCCCGCTCGCGGATCAACGTGGACGCACCGACCGGCAAGTACGACTGGCTGAACAAACGTCTGATCGTTGGCACCGTGGAAGAAGTCGAGCCGGAAAAACAGGTCTTAATTCGGGCATTTGTGCTTGTTTGAGAAAGAAGGCCCCTTCGCGCGGGCAGGATCTACAGATCCAGCGACTATTGCCCTCGTGACGCGTGCGAAGCGGAATTACGCGCGGATCGTCCGCGATTGGGTGGTATCGAACACTCGGGAAGCGAGCGCATATGGCACGTATTCGATGCGACAAACAAAGTGACCCAAATCTACAAGAAGATGGGCAGCCTACATGAGCGGCCCAGACCAGCCATTCGTGACAGCCGCGGCGCAAGGCAGCTTCGCGTCAGCTTTCTTCGGAGACACTCCTGGAGGGGAGCTTGAATCGTGTCGCCGGTTTCGGGCCTCTGGGCTTACTGCGAATTTGTGTTGCGGCCCTTGAAGTACCCAACGGCCAGGATCACTGCAGCCGCACAAAGCAGAACCGCGGTGATCGGGCGGCTTGCGGCTGCCCAGAGATTATCGCCATAGAGGATCTTGAAGCGGACGATCTCGGCATCCAACCGCCCGCCCAGGAAAAGGCCGATCATCAGGCTGGTGGCCGCAAATTTGTACTGGCGGAAGAAATGGCCGAGCAGCCCGAACCCGTAGATTACGGCGATGTCCACCACCTGTCCGCGCAAGGAAAAGGCGCCGCAACCGATGGTTACCAACAACACGGGTACGAGGATCGCCGAAGGCACCTTGACCACATGTGCAACGATGCTCGCAAATCCGATCGCCAGCACGCCGACAACGAACATCTGCACAATGTTCCCGAAGATCAACGCATAAATTTCCGGACCGTTGTCCACAAAGAGGCGTGGCCCGGGCACCAACCCGTGCAGGATGAACCCGCCCAGGATCACGGCCGTGGCCGCACCGCCCGGGATTCCGATTGCCAGCAATATGGCCATGGCCCCGGCCTCGGTCGCATTGTTGGCCGTCTCGGCGGCGACCACACCGCGCGGGGCGCCATGGCCGAAAGCTTCCTCGGGATTTGCTCTGCGCCGGGCCGTGGCATAGCTGAGCAGCGACGCCATGGTCGCTCCGGCAGCCGGAAGAATACCAATGAGCACTCCGATCACGCTGCCCTGTGCCAGCGTCCCTCGGAACCGCAGGGCCTCGCGCACACCGGAAAACAGTGTCGCGAGATTGGTTTTCGGCGTCTCTCCGATCATTACGATCCGTGAACGTCCACCAAGCGCGATCAATTCAGGAATAGCGAACAGGCCGATCACCGACAGCACGGCTGGAATGCCATCTTCCAGTGCCCGGACGCCCATGGTGCCGCGCGGAATTCCGGTGCTGATGCTGGTCCCGATTGTCGCAATCAGCAGCCCGAGGATTCCTGCATAGACCACCCGCACGAAATGAGCATCGTCCAATGCGCCAACCGTGACGATCACCAAGAGCGTAAGCGCCAGCATTTCGGCCGGGCCGAACCGCACCGCGAAATCTGACAAGGGCTGCACAAGGAAGAACAGCGCGACGTATCCCGCACATCCGCCGATGACCGATGCCGCGATTTGCAGTCCAAGCGCCTGGTTGTATCGCCCGGCCTTTGTCATCGCGTAGCCGTCGATCGCCGTGACCACGGCACCGGGCGTCCCCGGGGCATTCATGAGGATCGCCGTAATTCCGCCCCCTGTCAGGCTGCCCGTGTAGATCGCTGTCAGCAGGATCAGCGCCGGAACTTGGTCCATGGTCAGTGTGAAAGGCAGAGCGATTGCGAGGCCAAGCGCGGCGGTCAATCCCGGCACAGCTCCGACCAGCAGGCCAAAGGCGAGCCCGGCGACAATCAGCAACGGGATCTGCCAGTGCCACAGCAGGCCAAGCCCTTCGACAACAATGGAGGACTCCGACATCATCACAATCCCGGCCAGAGCGGCAGGTCCAGATCAAGAATTCCGTAGAACAGCCCCAACACGATCAAGAGTGAGATGCCGCCACCGATGATGCCCGGCATGACACTGCGGCCCGAAAGGAGGAAGCCAAGAGCAAAACCACCGATTGCCGCAGCAGGCAAAAAGCCGAGAACCAGAATTGCGATCGGCGCACCGGCCACCGCCAAGATGACGACCACGCTGCCAGAGGTGACCTCTGGGCGCGTGGGCGAGCCCTCTTCGGCGCGCTCGAAACAGGTCAGCAGCACAAGCGGGGCGAGCGCGGTGAGGATGTAACAAAGTGGGCGGATAAAGGCGGTGTCGTCGGGCGTCGCGTAGCGATGCGCCTCGACGCTGGAAAGGTAGGCCCAGGCGAGGGCCAGAGTGATCACTGTGAACAGCGCCGGAACCCACAAAAGGGACCAGTTGCGGGTGATCCTGATCGTTGCCATCGTTGCGCTCCCTGCTCAAATCATGGTCCCGGGCCAGCTGGCCCGGAAACAGGCTGCATCCGGGAAAGATTAATCCTGTGACAGCAGAGGGAGAAAGGCCTTGGCCTGCGAATGAACAAAGCTGGCTGACATGTCCGGCCCGAGCCAATCCGATCCGACGCGCGTTTCGGCGGCATTGGCCTGGTAATCTGCATCCTGGCTCACGGCTTCAAAAGCAGCGACGAGGGTTGCAAAGCCTTCGGGATTCGCCTTGGCAAAAGCGGCGTGGGTGGCAAAGAACCGGGTGGCGGAGCCGCTCAGGGCGGTGGCGTCATAATTTGCCAGCACGTCTCCGACCAGTGGCGCGTCGCTCCAGGCCTCGACGGGTTCATCCCAGAACAACACCATAGGATCAGCAGAGTCACGGATGCGCAGCGCACCCTGCACCCCGGCTGCGGTCATATCGACTAGCCCGCCGAGGAAAGCCGAGCGCGTCTCGCCACCACCGTCGAATGGCACGATGCGGATATCGAGGCCCAATTGGTCAAACAGGTCGAGTGCAAGGATTGTCCCGATGGCGACCGATCCCGAGCTGCCGAATGTAATCGACCCTGGATTGTCGCGTGCTTCGGCCACAAAAGCATCGAAAGACTCCCAACGTCCTTGCTGCGCTACCAGGATGCCCGGATCGGACCACGGCGCGTTGATGATCGCCATGTCATCGAGATATGCGAGTTCCGGATCTTCCACGTGAACCTGCACGATGCCCGGCGAAAAATGCGCGAGAATGGTATGGCCGTCAGGTTCTGCCTCGGCAAAGGCCGCGACACCGATCTTACTGCCTGCGCCGGGGATGTTCTGCACCTCCACCCCGACTCCCAGGGCATCCCCGAGATATCGTTGCACTGATCTTGCCATGCGATCGATCGACCCGCCGGGGCGGCTGGGCACGATCAACGTTACCGTGTCTGACGGATAGGTCTGAGCGCCAAGCGGCATCGACGTCAATGCGATCGCTGCGCCGGTCACGCAGGATGCGAGCAAATGCTTCAGGGTCATTTCGGGTTCCTCCGGTGTAGTGCCGCCTCTCGTCGAGCAGCTCCGGGCAACATACGGCTGCTGACGTCAGGGAAAAAAATGAAATGTCATCATTATATGGGCAAAAAAACGAAACAGTGGCGCTAGAAGTATTTCTTTTTAATAGGTTATATTTCTCGTTTGACTTGTGGACCCAAAGCTTCCGCCAGTCCCCGTTCCACCAGGCTCGTACAAATGCGCTCTGTCGCCGCCACTAAGGCATCAATGGCGGCATTGCGTCTGGAGCCTGCGGGAAAGAAAGCTCCGAACTGGATCCAACGCCGCGTCCACAGCGGACGGCAAACCAGTGCATCGCCAAAGGTCAGCGCTGACACCGGGTCGGTCAGAAACAGCTTTCCGGCGTCGATGCATTGCCGACAGGCAAAAGTGAAATCCGAAGTTTCCAGAACGTAGTTCGGTTCGCTGCCGGCGGACTGCATCATCTCGTCGGTTTGCCTGCGCGGTATGGTGCCACGCGGAAATGCGATCTGCCCGCGTTCAGACAGGTCGGCGGCTGTGATGACATCTTTGTCAGCCAAAGGATCGTCATTGGCCATCGCAACCATGACCTGACTGCGGATCAGGGGATATATGTCCACATGGTCCTGCGTGATCGGGAAGGTGCCAAAACCGACGTCAAAACTGCGCCCTTCGATCCATTCGTCCAACTTTGAGCGCCGGAACACGTCGAGTGAAAGCTTCAGGTCAGGGTAAGTCGCGCTGATCTCGGCCACAGCGGGCGATACGATGCTGGACGCCTGGCGCGGCATGGCGATCACGCGCAGCGATTGCGATGTTGCATTGCGAATGTCGCGTGCGATTGCAGGAAGACTGCTGAGATTGCGCAAAATGCGCTCGGTTTCGGCAAAGAAGCGAGCGCCTTCTTCGGTCAGTATCAAGCGCCTTCTGGTCCTGTGAAACAGCTTGAGCTTGAGTTGGTGTTCCAGCGCATGAATATGGCGGCTGACACTGGGGTTGCTCATCCCCAACTTGGCAGCCGCCGCCGAAGCCGAGCCTTCCTGTACGATTGACTGAAATGCCATCAGCGCATTGATATTAATCATAAATAATTGCTCTGTTTCATTTTTCGACAGTTTTCAGAATAGCATTTCAATATCATTGATCTCGGTCCAGGGCTAGCGTTCGACGAAATCAGCGACAGAATTGGATGAACCCATGCTCCATGTCACGACCACCGCCACGGAACGCCGCGCCATGCAGGCCGAACGATTCAAGTCCGGCGACACCCTCAGGCTGGCCGGTGCCTACAGCCCGATCGTCGCCAAGATCTGCGAAGAAATCGGCTATGACATGATCGGCATAACGGGTGCCTCGGTCGCCGCCGAGCTCTGCCTGCCCGACATCGGCCTGTTCACGATGACGGAAATCATCGATAGGGGCCGGCAGATTGCCAATGCGACAAACCTGCCGACGAACATCGACCTTGATACCGGTTTCGGCGAACCGCAAAGCGTCTATCGAACCGCCCGCGAGGCGGAACTGGCAGGCATTTCCAACATGTTCATCGAGGACCAGGTTCTTGCCAAGCGCTGCGGACAGCTGGACAACAAGACCCTTGTTTCGTCCCAGGTGATGCAAGCCCGCTTGCGCGCTTGTGTCGATGCACGGTCGGATCCGAATTTCTATGTCTGCGCGCGAACCGATGCTCGCGCGATCGAGGGACTCGACGCCGCTATCGACCGGCTCAAATCCTATGTCGATGCAGGCGCCGACATGGTGTTCCCTGAGGCACTGCATGACGAGCACGAATTCGAACGGGTTCGCGCCGAAATCGACGTTCCGATCATGGCCAATATGACCGCTTTTGGCCAAACGAAATTGCTGACCTTCGACACGCTGAGAGAAATCGGGATCAACGTCGTCGCCTATCCAAACACCACGCTGCGGCTGGCGCTGAAGGCGGTGGAGGACGGGATGCGTCAACTTTTGCTCGATGGCATCCAGGACAATATCCTGGACAAGCTGCAACGCCGCGACCGGCTCTACGAAATTCTCGACTACGAAGGGTACAACAGTTTCGACCCGTCGATCTTCAATTTCGAGGTGCCTGACGGGACGGCACCCACCGGCAAACAGCACAGCACGGCAGGGTAATCCCATGCGCCTGAACGCCGAGGAACAGGCCATGCTGGGCGGCGAAATGGGTCCCGCGTTGAAATGGGCCATTGAACACCAGCTGCAGATCGGCCGCGTGTTTGATGCTGCGGACATGGTGCCTGTCAGCCAGGCGCATATGATGGCCGATCCTGAAAGCCTTGGCGAGGCTGGCGTCGCCTTTGTCGAGGACATCGCCGCCGGTGGTGCGCGGGTGACGATCCCGATGATCACCGATCCGCGCGGCGTGGACCTGACGCAGTATGAACCGATCGGTCAGACCGAAGACATGGCCAATTTCGAGCGCCGCTTCGTCGCTGCCTGTCAAGCGATCGGGATCATGATGACCGATACGTGCATTAACTATCAGACCATTATGCCGCCGGTGCGCGGTGAACACGTCGCCTATGGCGATACCGGCGTCGTCATCTATTCGAACTCGGTCTGTGGCGCGCGGTCGAATTTCGAAGGCGGCCCTTCGGCGCTGGCTGCGGGCCTGACCGGACGCACCCCGCGCTATGGCCTGCATCTCGACCACCTGCGCCGCGCGACCAAACGTTTCGTTGTCGACCACACGCCGAAGGAACTGACCGATTGGGGCGTATTGGGCGCCACGATCGGCCGAATTGCGGGCAGTTACTGGGAAGTTCCGGTGATCGAAGGCATCACCCGAACTCCGACATCTGACGAAATCAAACATATGGGCGCAGCGATGGCGAGTTACGGTTCAACCCCGCTGTTCCACATCGTCGGCGTCACGCCTGAAGCCCCGACATTGGAGGCAACTAGAGGGCAGCAACTTGAACCGACGTGCGTAACCAAGGGTGACCTGGCCAGGTTGCGCCAGCCCTTTGGAGCAAGGGGCGAGAAGGTCGATGTGGTGGTGTTCGCCGCGCCGCAGCTCAGCCTTTTGGAAATGCAATCGGTCGCCGCGCTCTGCGAGGGGCGCCATCGGTCCCCGGGCACCGATCTGATTGTCTGCACCCCGGCGCAAGTCTATGTCGATGCCAAGCGACTTGGCTATGTCGAGGCCATCGAGACATTTGGCGGCCGCGTTCTGACCGGCACCTGTTTCTACCAGCAATATGCCCGCGAAATTGGTGAAGCCAACGGCTGGAAACGGCTGCTGAGCAACTCTGCCAAGATCGTAAATATCCTGGGTGGCTACGGCTACAGTCCGGCCCTGGCGAGCATGGAAGCGTGCATTGCCTCGGCCGAACGAGGGGAGGTCGTGTGATGCGTCGCGAACTGAAATGCCATGTCGGGATCGGATCCCTGGTAAGAGGAAAGGCCCTTGTGGCCGACGACAACTTCTCGGCGCGGTATGATCTCGACCGGAAAAAGGGGGTGTTTTCCCGTCCCCAACACAAGCTGTTCCGCGAGAGCTACAAGGACGTGATCCTGGTTTTGAACACGGCCAAGGGCGGCGTTGCCACAGCGTGGATGCTGCACGAGATGACGTCGCGCGGGATCGCGCCGAAAGCCCTTCTCCTTAACGCCGCGAACACGATCCTCGCTCAGGGAGCAGCCCTGGCCGGCCTTGCCATGTGCGACCGGTTCGAGGACGGCGACATTACAACTTTGGTCAGAACCGGCGACACCGTCGAGGTCGATCCGGAGAACGGTCTGGTGAGCGTTCTGGACGCCGCTGAAGCAGGTGTGATCTAAAACGCCGCACTGTCGGCACCGTCTTCGATGATCCTCGCCAACACGCGACCCAGCCCCCACAAAAACGGGGGATTACCAATGCGCAAACCGGAAGCGATGGATCCTGGCCCTACTTTTTGAGAAAACCGCGCTTAATATTCTCAAGAAACGCCAAGGACCACGGAAGCAGAAAATAACTGATAAGGGTCACGTTGATTGTCACAACGAAAACGTTCATCCATGCTGCGCTTATAGTCACAGGCAAAAATTCATTCGCAAGAAATCCTAACAATCCACCCAAAAC
The DNA here is from genome assembly GCA_030431485.1 of Alphaproteobacteria bacterium. Lineage (GTDB taxonomy): Bacteria > Pseudomonadota > Alphaproteobacteria > Rhodobacterales > Rhodobacteraceae > Marivita. The sequence continues at coordinate 15,531 of JAUIIR010000035.1, read as the reverse complement.
CAAAATCCAAAAAATAATGATGGCCACGATCGCTATTTTTGCCGCTCCGTCCTTCGGTGAGGCAAGGAGCGACAAGCCTTCAAAATTCGCATAGTTGGTATCAGCCAATGTGTAGACGTCGAGTTCTTTGACAAAGTCATTTCGAAGCGGAGAATTCTTCCAACCTTCAAAATTCTCACGTGAATCAAACGAAACAACGGTAACCACTTCACAACCGTCCTCTCCGGACGAAAGACAGCTCTGCGACCCAAGATATCCGGGTTGCTCCGAGGCAGCGCGCTTAAGCCTTTCTGTCATGCTGTCAACGTCTGACCAGAAATCTTTGTGGAAACGTCGTACGATCACAGAGAGGACAGGTTGTGAGGCGACTGACACAGTTCTTTGCCTTTCCTTCCCAGGCTAGAAAACTGCTGCCGGAAGGAACATGGCAATCTGCGGGAAGAAGACAACCAAGCCCAGTACGATCATCTGAACAACGACGAATGGAAGCGATCCCAGCACGATGTCCCAGAAAGGTTCTCCGGTCGCGCCCTGCAGAATATACAGATTCAACCCAACAGGCGGCGTCAACAGGCCGATTTCGATCGTCAAGACAATCAGGACGCCCAACCAAACCAAATCGATTCCAACTGAAGTCATCGTCGGCGCGATGAAGGGGATGGTAATGACCATCATTGAGATGCCATCAAAAAACATCCCCATGACCAGGTAGAGGGCAATCATCATGAACACGAGAGTCAACGGCGTCAGCCCGGTGGAACTGACCCATTCAACTGATTTTGCCGGCACCTGCGCATAAATCAAAATCAGTGAGAGAACCTTGGCCATCGCAATGACCAGAACAATCATGCTGGTCTGCCTGACCGTGTTCAAGCAGGCTTTCTTCATACGCTCGAAGGTTAGCTCTCCGGTGAAAGCCGCAAAGATGACGGTCAGGAACGCTGCCAGACCGGCAACCTCGGTCGGGCTGGCTATGCCGCCATAAATACCGCCCATAATCACGAAAATCAGAACCCAGATCTGCCAGAGTTCAAGAAGCGCGGAAAAGAACTCGCGGAAGTTCGCCATTTTTTCTTTTTGCGCGAGATTTGGATTCAGCAAAGCGCGTAGGCCGATATACGCACTGTAGGCGAACGCAAGGAGCAATCCGGGAAACAAGCCTGCCAGAAACAGCTGTCCAATCGAAACCTCTGCCAGGCTGCCATAGATGATGAAAATGATACTTGGCGGAATGAGAATCCCCAATGTACCGCCCGCTGCAATCGACCCCAGAGACAGACGCTTTTCATAGCCGCGGGACTTGATGACGGGATAACCGGAGGATCCAATTGTCGCCGCCGAGGCCAGGCTTGAGCCTGAACAAGCCGCAAAGATGGTGCCCGTCGCGATGTTTGTCTGCAACAATCCCCCCGGCACGGCCGAGACCAGCTTTGATGTCGCAGCATAGATCCGTTTCATGACACCGCACTGCAACAGGACTTCGCCCATAAGGATAAATAGAGGAAGGGCAATCACAATAAAGCGCGTGCCTTCCTGCCAAGCCATTTTGCCAACGATAGAAACCATGCGGTCAAAGCTGAGGAACTGAGTCAGTCCCACCCCCGCTGCCAAACCGAGTGCTGCTGCAATCCACACACCGCCCGCCATCAGCAGGAACATCAGTGCGACTGATATGCCAATAATATTCATGTCGGATCGACTTCCTCATTTTCGGGGGACGGATCTTTCTGATCAAAAGCGTATTCGAGCAAGCGCATGAACATCACGGCAAACAACGCAAAAGAACCTAGAAGGGTTGGAATTGCAGGGATCCAAAGTGGGATCGGAAGTCCTGACATTGATATGGTATTTCTGCTCCAGAACGTTTCGAAGTTGTTCAAGACACCCAGAAACAAACCTGCCGCGAACAGACAGCCAACGAGATGGGCAAAGACCTGCAAAACTTTCTGTGCACGCTTGCCGACATTCGCAAGGACAAGCTCCATGCGGACATGCCCCTCAACAACCAAGGTGTAAGCCAGGCCGAAGAAGACAATCCAAAGCAGACAGTATTCGGCCATCTGATCGGTCCAAGTCTGAGGTTTTCCAACGACAAATCTCATGAACACGCCATAAGACACGATCAGGACCAACAAGACAGCACTCAGGGCACCGAGATACGCGAGGGTCAAACTGAATCGGCGTGTCAATTCGGCCAGCCTGTTCTGCATATTTTCCATTCGTTTTTGACTCTGCTCTGCTGGTTTTGAAGTGATCGACGCCAGAGTGCGTTGTGCCAGGGAGAGTTACACAACGGCTTCAGGCGTCGATCATCGCGACAACGCGTTAGTTGCCTGCGTGGTAGGCGTCGATCATGGATTGCGCAGCCTCGTAGATCGGACGCTCTTTGTCCGTCAAACTTGCCTGCCATTCAGTCACGATCCCGGCAGAGATTTCACGCATCTTTGCGGCATCCGCGTCACTGACAGCAGCGATCTGCATACCTTGTTCAACTGCCGTGCTGCGGCCCCAAGCATCACTGCCCTGATAGGCCGTGACATGTGCCGTACGGAAATCGGCAACCGCGGCCTCGACAGCGGATTTTTCAGCGTCAGAAAGATCCTCGTAGGCGTCTCGATTGACGAAGATAAAGACACTTGGACCGGCATTCGCCGTATCGAGCACATAGTCTGTGACCTCGTAGAACTTCATCGAGGCGTGACCTGCTTCGGTAGACATCAGACCATCAATGAGGCCCTGCTGAAGCGATGTGTAGATTTCGCCCCATGCTGTCGTCGTCGGCTCGGCACCGAGCTGGCGCAGGAATTCCGCATCCGCACGGCCAAGCGCGCGAAGTTTCAAACCCGACAGGTCTGCAACGCTGTTGATCGGGGACTTGGCATAGACCCGACGCGGGTTGATTTGAACGACGTCCAGAAGCAGAACGTCATATTTGCTCTCCAGATACTCTGCATAGAGTGGCTTCAACCCATCCCAGAGCTTCTGACGGAACTCGATGTCACCCGGAACAAAGTCAGGCAAATCCATCAATTCCATGATTTTTTCCTGGCCGGCAACGTGCCCGCCATAGACGGCAGCCATAGAGAGCAGGTTTTCAGCCACCGCATCAAGCGCTTGGTCTCCCTTGAAGCCTGAAGATCCGGCAGGGAAAACGGTGACATTCAACTCACCACCAGTAGATGTGCCAACGTTTTCGGCAAAATTCTCCATAACACCTACCAACCAGAATCTTGCGGAATCCGGTGAATGGAATTGCCAATTGGTTTCAGCAGAAGCCTTGGCTGCCCCAAGAGCGGCAACCGCTGCCAGGGCCATAGCGGGCAGGTTGATCCAGTGTTTCAAGGTATACCTCCATCTCTCTGTTACTTGCGAAGTGGCTTTTTCGTCTCGCCTTTGGTCGTTCCCAACGCCTCACGCTGCACAGCTCTGCGATGCCTCGCAGAACCACGTGCACGGCAGTCATGCAATATTTACCGTAAATTCTATCGATCATTAGGATCCTGTCAATATTTTATGTTTTGTTGTGGATTTTCGATTATTTTTTTGCATCATTGAGAGCGGAAAAAATAGGCGCTAACACTTGGACGCTTCGTTGGCCGGAAACGAAGCCAAGCAGAAGAAGATTGGAGTTCACATGAAACTGCTCGTCATCAGCGGCAGTCATAGGGCAGGCTCTGAAAGCCGCCGCATCGCTGACTGTTTGCAGAAAATGCTTGGCCGCAGACAAGGTGTTGAGGCGCACGTCCTCGACCTGCACGAAACCAAGTTGCCACAATGGGAACCCGAATACCAAACGCTGGCTCAGAGCGCGGGGATAGATTGGGCGGCGCTTTCGTCTCAGATCGAGGGCTGCGATGGGTTTGTGTTCATCACACCCGAATGGCACGGGCTGGCCAGCCCAGCACTGAAGAACCTGATTTTATGCTGTAACGCAAAGGAGCTGGCGAACAAGCCAACCCTTATCGTCTCGGTCTCAGCAGGAATGAGCGGGGCATATCCAGTATCGGAGCTACGCGCGAACAGCGGTAAGAACACCAAGATTTGCTATATTCCTGACCATCTGGTGATCAAGAATTGCAAATCCCACCTGCTCGACCCCAAGCCCGAAACGCTTACCGAAGAGCAGAGTTTTGTGTTTGAACGAACCGAAAATGCGCTTGATGTCCTTATACTCTACGCACGTCACCTGAGCGCTCTGAGAGAAGAGGGCGACGCGCTTCTCAAGAAATTCCCCAACGGGATGTAGCCCAAGAGATTTCGGAGAAATCAGATGCAAGATTATATGCGAACAGATCGACTGAGCGGCACCTGTGAAACTCAAGCGCGAACCCTTGTTCAAACACGGGACGTCAGTACGGTCATCGACGAGCCGTTAGAACGCGGTGGGTCCAACCAGGGCCCCTCTCCCACGGAAATGCTGATGGCATCCTTGCTGGGATGCATAAACGTCATTGCCCATAACGTGGCCAGGCGGATGGACATTGATCTGAGGAATTTTGACGTGTCGCTTGAATGTGATTTTGACCGACGCGGGGTGCAACAATTGGAGACCGTGGCCGTGCCCTTTGTCGAGGTCAGAGTGACGGTCAACTGCCAAACATCAGCCAATTCCGAAGACTTTGAGACTTTGAAAGCGGATGTGTCGCGCTTTTGCCCGATCACTGTCACTCTCAGAGCCGCAGGTTGCAACGTACAGGAAACCTGGAACGTTCAGTTCGATTGATCAGCCTGTTACCGGCCCGGCTTTCATTGCGTCACTGATTTTCTCGGCAGCCATGAGAACGGTCAGGTTTGTGTTCGCACGCGGAATCTCGGGCATGATCGAAGCATCAGCGATCCGAAGCCCACCGACGCCCTGAACCCGCCCATTCGCGTCAACGACCGAGAGCCGATCATCCTCGCGGCCCATACGGCAGGTTCCACAAGGGTGCCACATGCCGCGCAGATTGCTGACAATCCAGGCTTCAAGAAGATCGTCATCCTTCATAATCCGACTGGCATGTCTTTGCTGCGCCACCGCCATTTCCAGAATGCGCTGACGAAGCGGACCGCTCAGGTCAAGAAGTTGGGAAAACAGCCAAGACTTGATGTAGTTGGCGCGGGAATGCTGGTTCAGGTTGCGCACGCGTTCGGAATACGCCGCTGGAAAGACAGCCCGACACAACGTCTTGACCTCTGCGTGTTGATAAAACCCATAAGCCCGGCGCAGGCCGAATTTCATCCGTGCCATGTCCCGGGGATCGGAAAGCATGTTGAAATCAACGGAAGGCAAGGCCCACGCATCCCTGGAATTCAATGTGACCACGCCGCGCGAATATGGCTTCAAGAGACCGACAAGTGTTGCACCGATCCTTTGGCTGACAGGATGCCAACCAGACTTGTTCATGAAGTACATCATCACATCCGACGGCGGGCAGTCCGCGATGTTCGAAGACAGCCGAAGGGCCGCGTTGTGTATCGGCCGATTTGATATATCTTGCCGCGCCTGGGGAACCAAATAGGCCGCAATCGATGCCGCCGCGTGTTCCTGAAGGTTTCTCCCCACACCGGGCAAGTCGGCAACGACATCGATACCGTGATGTCCCAACGATTCCACCGCTCCAAGACCGGATCGCATCAGGATGGCCGGCGTTTGCAGGGCGCCTGCACAAATCACAACTTCCAAGGCGCCGTATCGCGATACACTTCCTTCGGATTGGGCAATGACACCAACGGCGCGCCTCCCCTCGAACACCACACGATCCACGTGGTGATCCGCAAGAATATGAAGGTTGGGTCGCCGCCTCACCTTTTCAGTCAGATAGTTTTCGGCAACAGAAGACCGTTCCATTGCCGTTGCCATTCGCGCAATGGGGGCAAACCCATCTTCGAACGCCGCGTTATGGTCCTCCACAAAGCGAAAGCCATCGCGCTGTGCAGCCTCGGTCAATGCCCGTGTCAAAGGGGGCCATTGCGCGCGCGCCGTGCGGCGCAGTGACATTGGACCGGAATTGCCATGATCCCTCCCCGAAAAATCGTTGTCTGTTTCAACCCGGCAAAAGTAGGGCAAGACATCTGAATACCCCCAACCGACCGCGCCTATATCAACCCAGGCTTGGAAGTCTTCGGGGGTTCCCCGCAAAGCAGCCATCGCGTTCACACTTGAACCACCGCCCATGATCCGGGCCTGCTCTACCCGCTGGCCTGTTGGTGCTGCCGATCCATAGACAGCGTGGCTTGCATAATTCGCGACCAACCCCGACCACATGTTTTCCGGCTCATAGGCCGATCGATGCATCAGGTCCTTGACGGTATCAGGCGTGTGCCCAGGCGGAGTGTCCCTTCCCGCTTCAATCAACAGCACACTTGTCTTGGGATCCTCTGAAAGCCTGCTGGCCAAGACGCAACCCGATGATCCACCGCCAACCACGACGACATCAAAACACTCGTTCGGCATTGCTTCTTTCCCCACCATCAAAAACCCGACGCTCCAGTGACCATAGTTCACAACGTCACAAAAAATCGCGCATCATTTATTTTATCGATTATTTTGGTATTAATGCATAGTATTGACTTTCATGTATGATTACAAGATACTTGGATCATACACCTTTGTGGCGATTTTCCTTTGCGGACGGCACTTCATCCACGAACCCGGTTCGCCAGGGGCCAAAAATCGTTTTTGCAAAGGTTTTTCTGAATGCTGCAGCTGGCCAAGCGACGCCGGCATGTTTGGCAAGACACGGTAAGAAGGGTTGGCATGCAGGGAATTGACGAAAGTCGAATGCACGGCGCGGGCCGTCGACTGCAAGTGGAGCACATCTGACTTATGGCACGTTTCGAAGGGCGAACAGCGATCGTGACAGGTGCTGCATTTGGCGAGCGTGCCTCATTGGGGGCCGCCTTTGCGCAAGGCCTGGCCGCAGAGGGCGCCAAAGTTGTGGTTGCGGATGTTCAAGATGCCTCAGCTGTCGCCGCCAGGATTCACGAAGACGGCGGCACCGCGATGGCACTGAAGGTTGACGTGTCCGACGCAGGTCAGGTTGCAGAGCTGATGGACAAAACCTGCTGTGCATTCGGGACGCCCGACATCCTTGTCAATAACGCAGGTCTTGGTTCGAATATGCCGCCCGTCAGCATCGAAGAGATCGCTGTCGATGACTGGGACAGGCTGTTCGCCGTGAATGTGAGGGGAATGTTCCTGTGCATTCAGGCGGTCGCTCCGCTTATGCGCCAAGCGGGTTACGGCAAGATCGTCAACCTTGGTTCGACGACCATGATGACGGGCAAGACCCATCGTTTGCACTACGTCACCGCGAAAGGCGCCGTTCTTGCGATGACACGTGCGGCAGCTGCTGAGCTTGGACCTTCAGGCATCCGCGTGAATTGCGCCGCCTTCGGACTGGTCAGCAGCCAGATCACAGACACACAATTCGCGGAAAACCCGGACCTGAAAGAGCAAATTCTCTCGGCCCGCGCCATTCCGCATGAATACCGTCCAGAGGATCTGACTGGCACAATCCTCTATCTCGCCTCCTCGGACAGCGATCATATGACTGGCCAGTGCCTCGTCGTGAACAATGGGGAATTTTTCTATTGAAAATGGCTATTTGCACAGGAGATCGCGGTGAGCAATGATCCCCGAACTTGGCGGGACCGGATAAATGCGGCCCGTGCCGAAGGCCTTGCCGCGCGCGAGTACTTCGTCGTTCTAACGGAACCTGCTGCGGACAAACAGGCTGTGCGTGACATGCTGCCACGCCACCTGGAATATCAGCGCACCCTTGAACGTGAAGATCGCCTGGTTGCCGCTGGGCCTTTGTCCGATGAGACCGGGCAAGACTGGACAGGCAAGGGCCTGATCATCCTGCGTGCGCAATCACTCGAAGACGCACGCCAAGTCGCTGCAAATGATCCGATGCACGGATCCGGTGCCCGGAATTACGTCGTTCTGCCTTGGCTCATGAATGAAGGCAGCTTTGCGCTGACGGTCAAGCTGGCGTCACAGGAGGTTTCTTTCACATGACAGCAAACACAAACTTGACGGTCGAGGCTCGGGCGCTGACAGACTTCGTGTCAGAGCTATTTGTCGCTTCGGGAATATCCGAAACATCCGCACGAACTGTCGCAGCCAGCCTCGTCCAGTCCGATCTGGAGGGCCTGCATTCCCATGGGGTGATGCTGGTGGAGATGTATCTGGACCGCATCCGCGGCGGATCCGTCTCGGCCTTGGATCAGGGCGAGGTCGTATCGGACAACGGGGCCTGCGTTGTCATTGATGCCAAGAATGCGCTTGGTCAGGTGGTTGCTGAACAAGCCATGGATATTGCCATCGACCGGGCGAAAAACACCGGGATGGGCGTCACAGCCGTGCGCAACGGCTTCCATTTCGGCGCAACACGGACCTACACCAACCAAGCGGCGAACGCCGGGTGCATCGGAATCGCAATGTGCAACACCCGCCCTCTCATGCCGGCACCCGGCGGCGCGACCCGTGTTGTGGGGAACAACCCTCTGGCCATCTCCCTACCCTGTCGCGATGCCGAGCCCTTGGCCCTGGATATGGCGATGAGCGAAGCAGCCATGGGCAAAATCCGCATGGCCGCAAAGCTGGGTCAGCCAATCCCCCAAACCTGGGCGGCCGATTCCACTGGCGCACCAACCACGGATCCGAAGGCCGCGATAGAAGGCATGCTTTTGCCAACTGCGGGTCACAAAGGATATGGGCTTGCGCTGATCATCAATCTGATGTGCTCACTGCTGTCTGGCGGTGCTGGTGGCGCTGCGGTCAAGCCGCTGTATGGCGATCCATCGGAACCTTATGCCAGCGCCCAGCTCTTCATGGCAATCGACATTGCGCATTTCCTTGACCCCGCGGTTTTCCAGGACCTCGCGCAACAGGCCATCGATGACATCCGCAACGGCCCGCGCGCACCGGGTGTAGAGCGCCTCTTCACACCGGGCGAACCGGAATTCACCAGACGTCAGGCCGCCAACGGCAGCCTGAACATCAGCGCCGAAATCGCACAAACGCTGACCAAAGCAGCGGGCGATTTGGGCGTTGGCACCTCTCTTTTTTCCACCAACTGACGCGATCAGAGGATACGACAATGGCAAAACAGGAAATCTCAACCGACAAGCTTCGCGAACCCATGGGTCATTTTTCTCAGTCCACCACAGTGGAAGCCTCGGGCAAACTGGTGTTCATCTCTGGCATGACGGCGCGACGGGCTGATGACAGCATTGCAGGCATTGGCGACATTACGGTTCAGACCCGTCAGGTCTGTGAAAACATCAAAGCAGCGGTTGAAACAGCTGGCGGCGGCCTTGAACACGTCTGCCGTGTGGATGTCTTCGTACGCAACATCGAGCATTTCGACAAAATCCATGCCGTGCGGAGAGAGTATTTCAAAGCACCGCTCCCTGCTTCGACCATGGTCGAGGTGACCAAGATGGTGTCTCCGGAATACCTCATCGAAATCAACGCAATCGCAGTAATTCCCGAGGGGGACGCCTGATGCGGATCGCTTTGGTCGATTTTTCCGGCACTCCGAGGCTCGCAAAAATCGACGACACCGATGTACAGATTTTGGACACACCCTATCCCGATCTGGAAGCCGTTATCGCGGCATCGGACGAAGGTCTGGCAGCGCTACGCAATGCGCCGGTCGAGACCACGCTGGATCTTTCAGCTGTTCGGCTGTTGCCCCCGTTGAGCCGGTTCCAGCGGGATATTCTATGCACCGGTTGGAATTACTGGAAACACTTCGAAGAAGGTATCGGCCTTCGGGAAGGTCAGGAAGTCGACCGCCCCACGCGCCCGACATTTTTCTCGAAATCCCCAACCGTTCTGGTTGGATCGAATGATCCAATCGCCTTTGATCCCCAAATCTCGAAGAAATGGGACTATGAGGCGGAACTGGCGCTTGTCATCGGAAAACCAGGCCGGAACATCCCAATGGACAAGGCAATGGATCACATCTTTGGGTATTGTCTGGCCAATGACATTTCGCAGCGCGACCTGCAGCGTGCCCATGGTGGGCAATGGCTGAAAGGAAAAAGCATCGACGGGACCATGCCAATTGGCCCATGGATCACCTTGCGGGATGAGATCGATCCGCAGGACGTGACGCTGGAATGCATCGTAAATGGGGAAACCTTGCAAAAGGCATCAACCAAACAAATGGCATTTTCGATCCCCGAGCTGATTGCCGAATTGTCGCGCGGCATGACATTGAATGCAGGCGATCTCGTGTTGACCGGAACGCCAGATGGAGTCGGTAACGCCCGTGATCCGCAGATTTTCTTGAATGATGGCGACGAAGTCATCGTCCGCGGCGGACCCTTGGGTTCGTTGGAAAACAAGATGAAGTTGACGGATCTGACCAGTTACCAATGAAACGCACGCAAGAGGTAAGGAGACTATCTTGACTATGGATAATGGACAAAACTTGGTGCGAGAACGCGACATCAAACTGGGTGATGTGGGTCACACGATCATCTTGGAAAATGAACATGTGCGCATCTGGGAAGTGCGGCTTGAACCCGGCGAGACCATCGATTTCCACATGCACTACCATCCATGCGTGATCATTTCACTCAATGGCGACGCCAACCTGGTAGAAACCATATTCGGAGATACGCGCGACACGTTCGAACCCATGGGCAAAACTCTTTGGTTCGGCGATCCTCGCCCGATTCACCGGCTGCACAATAAATCTGATGTAACTTACGTATCGCGCCTGATTGAGCTACTGCACATCGAGTGGAAAATTGACGGCACAATGGTCAAGGGATCCCTTTCTGCGGCGGAAACCCCGGATGGGTCCAAAGCGCCGGAATTGTCCAAAGAGGTGTCCGATGCGCTGGAAGAGATTCTGATCCAGACGGACGACCTGGAATGGTCACCGAAATCGCTGGACGGTCTTTATCAGAAAATGCTGTGGCGCAACGAAGCAACCGGAGCCTCGATTGCTCTGATCCGCTTTGACAAAGGCGTCGGCATTCCGTCTGCGCATCTACATGCCTCCAACCAGTTCATGTACTGCCTGAAAGGAAAGTATCGTTATATTCCGACAGGCATCACGTTGGTGCCGGGGTCCTATTATTGCAACCCCAAAGGCTGCGTACATGGTCCGACCATCGCAGATGAAGACAGTGTGTTTTTGGAAATCTACGACGGGCCGCATTACCCTGTGAAACCGGATTGGTATGACAATGAAGAAGACGCAACCTGACAAAATCGGGTTTGACACACACACCCATTTGATCCCCCCGGCCGTTCTGAAAATGGCCGAGCGCGGTGAATTCGGGTTGGGGATGGAAAATGGCAAATTGTTGAGCCGGGGGCATCGGATCCCCACTCAGCGCATTACCAACGCAGATCTTCTCTTGTCACGGATTGAACAGGGTGGGTTGGAGGCGGGTCTCGTGTCTTTGCCGCCGCCGCTATACCGCCCGGACCTTGATGACGCGACCCGTCGAAGCTACGCAGAGACCCTCAATCAGCTCCTATTGGAAACCTGCGCCGCGCATAGCCCGCTCTTGCGGCCCATGGCATATCTGCCTGTGGAGGACCCGGAATTGGCAGCGGACATCGCCGGTTCTCTTGGGCCGGAATGGGCGGGTGTCATCATTGGCACCGAATTGAATGATCTGACATTCAGCGACCCACGGTTTGATGCCCTGTGGACAGCCCTGGAAGAGAATGCGCTGACTGTCCTTCTACATCCCGGAGATACGCCGGACGCGCGGTTGAAGCCTTTCTACCTGAGCAACCTCCTTGGCAATCCAATGGAAACCACGGTTGCTGTGGCACATCTTGTCTTTGCAGACGTCCCGCGCCGCTTCCCCGGGCTAAAAATGATCCTGTCCCACGCCGGGGGATCCGTCGCTGCGCTTGCCGGACGCTGGCAAAAGGGACTGGACACAGCCAGGCCGAATGTGTCGCCTGACATGGAACCGCCGCTTGAAGCACTAAAGCGGTTCTATGTCGATACCGTCGCCCATTCCCCTGCGTTTCTGGAAACAGCAATCTCGGTCTTTGGCGAAGACAAGATTGTTCTGGGCAGCGACTGGCCCTTTCCAATGGGGACAGAAACCGCAGAGGATGGCATTGACCATTTGCCAGAGTCGCTGCGTGCCAAATTCCGCCTGGACAATGTCGAGGCGGCCTTTGGAAAGCGTCTCAGGTCAAGTGCAGAGCTGTCAGCCTGAGGTGTTTTCCTCGGAGGACCAAGCTGGCGTATCCGGGATTGATGCCGCCACACGTTCCGTTGTGGCGGCAACATGTTTGCGCGACAGCTCCACACAAAGATCGGCGTTGCGATCCAGTGCCGCCTGCATGATCGCCTCATGCTCGCCCTGATCATCCCGCTGTTTTGCGTCAGACAGAATCGAAAGGCCGACATAGCGCTGGCCCAGATCATATAGATTCTCCAAAATTCCATAAATTGTTGGAGATCCGCAGGCCGATATCAGTGCCAGATGGAATTCCTTGTGCCGACTGATCCACTCTACGTTCAGGCTGGTCGGATCTTCGGGGTTTTCCTTGGTTTGTTTGGACAGCCGATGCATGGCACCTAGAAGCTGCACCTCCCAATCGACGCCGCCCTTTTCAATCGACCAGCGCAGGGCGATTTCTTCGATTTCGGACCGGGAACGTGACAGGTCCATCAGGCTGTCAACCGAGGCAGAGGCCACGCGGAAGCCTTTGTTTTGCTCAAGATCGACCAGCCCTTCGGCCTCTAGCCGCATCAAAGCTTCGCGAATAGGGCTCGCCCCGATTTCGTAACGGTCACGTAATACTTCAATCCTCAGGCGGTCTCCGGGCATCAGGCGACAGGTCACGATATCAGACTTGATTTCGAGCATAACGCGCTCGCTCCGGGTGAGAATTTTCCTCTCTTCGTCAACCACCAACATGGACATTCATACTCCCTAGCCTGCTCGGTGAAATGCAGTCTGCATTGAGACAGTATTTCCCCAAAACGGCTTTGTGGTCAACTTGCTAATTCATCGACTATTTGTTGACTTATCGAAAATATAGCGACATCCTATATGAAAATGCCGCTGGGAGTCGGTTTCCCAAAAAAGTTTTCCCAACTGAAAAACGGAGACAGAGGAATGAAAATCCCCCGCAGACTTGCCGCCATTGCCATGAGTGTTGTGTTGTCCACATTATCACTTCCCGCGACGGTGGCCGCTTCGGACCTGACCAAGGTCACCTTTTCACTGGATTTCATCCCACTGGGCCGCCACGCGCCGTGGTACGCGGCTCTGGAGCAGGGATTCTTTCGTGACGAAGGACTGGACGTAACAATCATTCCTTCGCGTGGCAGCGCGGCTGTCGTTCAGGCCATCGAAGCGGATCTGGCACAAATCGGCTTTGTTGATGTGCCCGGCCTGGCGCTGGCTCGCGCCAATGGCAGCACGCTGAAGATGCTGACGGTGAATTACCAAAAAGCGCCCTATGCGATCTTTACTCTGGAGAACGGTGCCAATGTCACCGAGATCAGCCAGCTTGAAGGTCTTACACTGGGCAGCGGCGTCGGGAGCTTTACGCCCAAAATCATCCGCGGCCTCATGAAACAGAATGGCCTGAACCCGGAGTCGCTCGAAATCGTCAACGTCGCCCCACCGGCTCGCGGGTCCATGCTGTTGACTGGGCAAGTGCCTGCAATCGAGTTTTTCGTCATGGCGCAGCCGGGCCTGTCCGGCGGCGCGGCAAGCGCGGCCACCGAACTGAAAACCTTCCTACTGGGCGATCACGGGCTGGAGCTTTATTCCAATGGCATCGCGACGACCGAGGCCTATCTGGCCGAGAACCCGGACGTCGTGCGTGGCTTTGTCAAAGCAGCGCTGAAAGGGTGGCAATTTGCATTGGCCAACCCTGAACAGGCGGCAGATGATCAGCTGAAACATATCGACAGTCTCAAGCGGGACGTGATCATCGCGGAGATCGGTGTCGTGGCCAACCTCGCAATCACGGATGACACTACAGCCAACGGTCTGGGCTGGTTTGATCCGCAGAAAATGCAAAGCACGTTGGACTTTGTGATCGCATACGTTGGCATTGAAGGCGACGTGCCCGCGGCGAGCGATCTGTTTGACGCAGGATACCTGCCCGCAGATCCAATCAAACCCTAACCAAAGGGATACATCGGACTTCACATGACGCATCCCTTTCCGCAAACCTTGGGAAAAAAAGACCCGGCTTCGGCCGGGTCTGAAATTGTGGGACACTTCCACAACGTACAAAAAATCTACAACATTCCGGACCAACCGCCGCTTCGGGCGATTGAAAAAATCACATTCGATCTGAAGCGCGGCAAGCTGGTCAGTTTGCTGGGGCCCAGCGGGTGCGGTAAAACGACGTTCCTCAAAATTGTTGCTGGCCTGACCAAAGGGTATGGCGGCACTGTCCAGATCAATGGCGTTGACGTGACAGAGCCCCAGTCGGATTTCGGATTCATCTTTCAGCAGGCCAATCTGATGCCCTGGCGCACAGTCGCGCGCAACGTCATCCTGCCCCTTGAAATTCAGGGCAAGTCCGGCCCAGACGCCAAGGCCCGCGTGCGGGAGTTGCTGCAGCTGGTCGGCCTGGAGGATTTTGAAAACGCCTATCCCGCACAGCTTTCCGGAGGCATGCAACAACGGGTTGCCCTATGCCGAGGTCTTGTCCATCGCCCAAACCTTTTGTTGATGGACGAACCATTCGGAGCCCTGGACGAGCTAACGCGCATGGAAATGCACGATCTTTTGCTGGACATACGCGCAAAAACGCAGACCACGGCCATGTTCGTGACTCACAGCATTTCCGAAGCGGTCTACCTTTCCGACGTTATCGTTGTCTTCAGTCAACGCCCCGCCGTCATCGCCGACTATATAGAAGTCGACCTGCCCTACCCCAGAACACAAGAACTTCGTTATGATCCACGGTTCGTCGAGATCGAACACCGTGCCAGCCTGGCCCTGGGAGTGTCCCGAAAATGAGAAATCTGCGTGATTATCTGCATCTGGCTGTTTTCCCACTCGTTGGCGTCGCTGTGATCCTCGGGTTGTGGCAGGCCTATGTTATCTTGTTTGAGATCAACCAGATTGTTCTGCCCAGTCCGGTAGCCATCTACCACGCGTCCAATGACAATTTCGGGCTGCTGTTGGAACACGCTTGGGTCACGGCTTTGGCGTGCATTCTGGGTTTCGCATTGGCCCTTGGGGTCGGTATTCCGCTGGCTGTATTGATCGCGAACTCGCGTATCCTGAACCTGACACTCTATCCAATCCTGATTGCCACGCAGTCGGTGCCGAAAGTCGCCGTCGCCCCCATTATCTTGATATGGTTCGGGATCGGTTTGGAATCCAAGCTTGCCATTGCCTTTCTGGTCGCCTTCTTCCCGATCGTTGTGGACACGGCAACCGGATTGCGTGACCTGCCCCCAAGAAACTGGGCCATTCAAAAGGAGAGTTTGTTCTCGTAACGTTCGAAGCAACGAGGAGAACAAAGAATGCGTAAATCACGTTTCACGGAAGAACAGATTGTCCGGATTTTGC
>JAUIIR010000126.1 GCA_030431485.1 Alphaproteobacteria bacterium | reverse complement strand
GCTGACCCCCTGAAACTTGCCGATCTGCTGGCCGAACTGCTTGCGCTCGGCGGCGTAGGACAGCGCATGGTCAAACACGCGCCGCGCCCGGCCCACGCTCATCGTTGCCACCGTGATCCGCGTGGCATAAAGCCAGGTGTTCATCACCTCGAACCCGCCATCGACCGCGCCCAGGACCTGCGCATCGCTCAACCGGCAATCATCGAATTCGAGGATGCAGTTCTTGTAGCCCCGGTGGCTGACCGATTTGTAGCCATCACGCACGGTAAAGCCGGGATGTCCACGGTCCACGAGGAAACAGGTGATGCGCTTCTTTGGCCCCTTCGGCGTATCATCAACACCTGTTGCAACGAAGACAATTAAGAAATCCGCGTGATCCGCACCCGAGATGAAATGCTTGGTTCCATTGACGACCCAATCGCCACCATCACGCCGCGCGGTGCAGGACATGCCGCGCACATCCGATCCGGCCTCCGGTTCTGTCATGGCAAGCGCGTCCATCCGCTCGCCACGCACCGCAGGCAGGAGATACCGCTCTTTCTGGTCGCCCTCACAGGCCATCAGGATGTTCTGTGGCCGACCGAAAAAATGCGTGAGCGCCATCGACCCTCGCCCCAACTCCCGCTCGACCAGCGCAAAGTCCAGATAAGAGAGACCCGCACCACCCACCTCTTCGGGAAAGTTGCAGGCGTAAAAGCCAAGCTCGATCACCTTGCGCTTGATCTCCTGCGCAACCTCGTTCGGAACTTCACCTGTCCGCTCGACCTCTGTCTCATGCGGATAGATCTCGCGCTCCACGAACTCACGCACGGTGGAGACAATCATCTCCTGCTCATCGCTCAACCCGAAATTCATGCGCCCACCTCTGCGTGTTTCGCTGCCAACGCCTCGACCGCTTCCAGCACCTCCGGCAAGGGCGGGCAGGATCGCCGCGTTTCCAAAGACACATGCAGCAGGAACTGGTCGCAGGTCGCCAGCACAGCATGATCCAACGCCCGGCACATCTCGTGCCAGAGCCGCAGCTTCTTGCCCTCGCCCAGCGTCACTCGCGTAGTGACATAGATGTCCTCACCGGCATGGGTTTCGTTCAGATACTTGATGGTGGTCTCAGCCGTAAAATAGCTGTTGCCCGCCTCCACATAGGCGCGATCAGCGCCGACATGGGTCATCAATTCTTCGGACGCATCGCTGAACAACTGCCCATACCTTCCCTCATTCATATGGCCGTTCATGTCGGTCCAGTCGACGGGCACCACCCGGCGCACCGTCACCAGCGGCATCTCATCCCCGAGCGGCCCGCGCAGCATCGCATCGTGATCAAGGATCAGCTTGCCCGCCGCAGCCCCCTGCTGCTTCAACCCTCGCAGGATGGCGACAAGGTTGTTATCGCGCAGGCGTTCCAGATCGCGAATGCCCATATGTCCGGATTGCGCGTCGGACTGGCCTGCGATCAGGTCCACCAGTTCATCCGTAAACTCTGGCACATCCGTCAGCTTGGTCCACGGCCATTGCAGGCACGGCCCGAACTGCGCCATGAAGTGTCGCATCCCAGCCTCGCCGCCCGCCACGCGGTAGGTCTCGAACAAGCCCATCTGCGCCCACCGCAAACCAAAGCCGTAGCGGATCGCGTTGTCGATTTCCTCGGTTGTGGCGATGCCATCCTTTACCAGCCAAAGCGCCTCGCGCCAGACCGCCTCAAGAAACCGGTCGGCAATATGCGCGTCGATCTCTGCCCGCACATGCAAGGGGTACATGCCGATGGCCGTCAGGATCTCCTTGGCCCGCGCGACGATGGTCTCGTCAGTGGCCGCACTCGGCACCAGTTCGGCCAAAGGAAGAAGGTAGACCGGGTTGAACGGATGCGCGACGACGATTTGGCCGGGGCGCGCCGCGCCCTGCTGCAATTCCGACGGCTTGAACCCGGAGGTCGATGACGCAAGAACCGCGCCTTCAGGACACGCCGCCTGTATCTCGGCAATCACCCGGTGCTTGATGTCAAGCCGCTCCGGCACGCTTTCCTGGATCCAGTCCGCACCCGTCACTGCCTCGGCGACTGTTTCAACCAGCCGGATCTGCCCGCGTGCCGGCATCGGCGCTTCGTAAAGCATCGGCAGCACCCGTGCCGCGTTTCCCATGACCTCGCCGATCTTCCTTTCCGCTTCGGGATCGGGGTCAAAGACACGCACCTCCCATCCCATCAGGGCAAACCGCGCGGCCCAACCGCCGCCAATCACGCCACCGCCGATGATGGCCGCTACCTTGGTCATGGTGTCAAAGTCTCCGTATGTCCGTCGATGGCCAGGATCTGGCCTGAAATCCGTTTCGCCTGCGGCGAGGCAAGCCACGCCACCGTGTCCGCCACATCCTTTGCCGTCACCCAGGTGCGCAGCGACACGCCCTTGACGTAAAGCGCGCGCACCTCGTCATGGGTTTTGCCCGAGGCGGCGGCCTCCATCGCCACCAGCCGATCCATCCGGTCGCCCTCGACAGCACCGGGACAGATCGCGTTTACCCGCACACCCGCCGGGCCAAGCTCCATCGCAAGGGTCTTGGTAAGACCAACGATGCCCCATTTTGCCGTCGCATAGGGCGAGCGCAGCGGATAACCGAACTGCCCGGCGGTCGAGGACGTCAGCACAATCAGCCCCTGCCCCGCTTCGCGCATGCGGCGAGCGGCCCAGCGGCAGGTCAGAAATGTGCCCGAGAGGTTCACCTCCACGCAGCGGTTCCAATCCACAAGGCTCAGGTCTTCGATCCGCCGTGCAGGCCCACCGATCCCCGCATTGGCGCAGACCACATCGACGTGGTCCCAACCGGCGTCGATCTGGTCGAAGAACGCCTGCATCTGCGCCTCGTCGGTGACATTCGCCACGCAAGCAATCTGGTCAGGGTACGCCTCAGTAAACGCCGCCACTGCAATCGGGTCCGCATCACAGATCGCAACCCGGTCGCCCTCGGTCATGAACCGGTCGGCCATCGCGAGTCCAAGCCCGGACGCGCCGCCGGTAATGACCACATGTCTCACAGCCGCGCCGCCACAGCTTCGGCCATCACCGTACCAAAAGTGTGATGCGCGTCGACCTCCCAATGGATGCCGTCCACATCTGACACGGCCACATGCCGCCCGGCTTCCAGAAAGCCGCACCCCTGTCGCTCAGCCGCCGCCGCGATATGCTCTGCCAAACCAACCTGGCGCGCCTCGGCCCCAGAAAAGGCATATGCCTGCACACCCGCCTCTTTCACCGGCACCGGCGACACAAGCAGGATGTCCGGCACGTCGATCTCGTTCCGCGTCGCGACGATGAGCCGTTCCAGCGAGCGGGCAATCTCGAACGCCGTCACCGAAAACCGGTTTTTGAGGTCGTTGGTCCCCAGCATCAAAATCATCAGATCAATCGGGCGATGGCTGTGCAGGATCGCCGGCAAAACAGTCAGGCCGTTCCGCATCCCACCCTCAACCGTATCCTCATGTACGGTTGTGCGCCCCGGCAAACCTTCGGAAATGACCGTATGCTCAGGTCCAAGACCTGATGCCATGACGTCAGGCCAGCGGTCACCGAGACCGTGACGTTCGAACTTACCGACCTGCGTGAGCGGCTTGGTGCCGTGCGTGTTGCTGTCGCCGTAACAGAGAATGACGGCCATCTCAGCCTCGTGGCGCGCGTTTGGTCAGACCCAGCTTGTCGCGCACAGCCTGTGGTCCCATAACCTTTGCCCCCATGCCTTCGACAATGCCGACCGCCCGTTGCACGAGTTGAGCGTTGGTCGCCAGCACGCCTTTGTCGAGCCAGATGTTGTCCTCAAGCCCCACCCGCACATGACCACCCGCAAGAACCGCAGCCGCCGCGTAGGCCATCTGGTTGCGCCCCAATGAGAACGCGCTGAAGGTCCAGGTGTCCGGCACGTTGTTCACCATTGCCATTAAGGTGTTTAGGTCATTCGGCGCGCCCCACGGCACCCCCATGCACAGCTGCACGAGCGCCGGGTCGTCGAGGATGCCTTCCTTGACCAGTTCCTTGGCGAACCACAGATGCCCGGTGTCGAACGCCTCGATCTCGGCCTTCACGCCCAGATCGGTCATCATCTTACCCATCGCGCGCAGCATACCGGGCGTGTTGGTCATGACGTAATCGGCTTCGGCGAAATTCATCGTGCCGCAGTCGAGTGTACAAATCTCTGGCAGGCATTCGGCCACATGCGCCACGCGCTCTTCGGCCCCGACCATATCGGTTCCGTTCGGGTTTACAGGTAGCGGATTCTCAGTCGAGCCAAAGGTGATGTCGCCGCCCATACCTGCCGTCAGGTTCAGAACCACATCAACCTCGGCATCCCGAATACGATCCGTCACCTCGCGGTAGTATTCGACCTTTCGCGATGGCGCGCCGGTTTCCGGGTCGCGGACATGACAATGCACAATCGCCGCGCCTGCCATGGCCGCCGCGATGGCGCTGTCGGCAATCTCTTTTGGAGAGCGCGGCACATGCGGGCTGCGGTCTTGCGTTCCACCCGATCCAGTCACGGCACAGGTGATGAAGACCTCTTGGGTCATGTTCAGCGGCATGTGATCCTCCCTCGCGTTTTCTCTGAGTTTGGCACTGGATTTTACCTCAACCATGCGGATACGGTCAGCTTCATGCAAAAACCGCCAGATTCATCTGCCGCGCGGTTGAAAATCGGGTTCCTGCTGATCGACCGGTTCTCCAACCTGTGCTTGTCCAACGCGTTGGAACCCCTGCGCGCAGCCAACAGCTTTGCCGAGGCGCCGGTCTATTCCTGGGCCTTCTACAGCCTCGATGGCGAACCGGTGCGGTCAAGCTCGGGGATGGCGGTTTTACCAAATGGTAAAATCCGTGAGCTGACCCGCGTGGATCGGCTCTATATCATTGCAAGTTATGGACATCTTGCCAATGACACCCCCGCCACCCGCCGCGCTTTGCAGCAGGCCGATCGGCGTTGTGATGCGATGTTCGGGCTGGATGCCGGGGCGTGGCTGATGGCGTCGGCAGGGTTGCTTTCGGGGCGGCGGGCGACGGTGCATTGGGATCTGCTGGACGCTTTTTCCGAGCGATTTCTGGATGTTGACGTTGAACAGGCGCTGTGGGTCGAGGATGGCGATGTGCTCACCTGCGCGGGGGCGTCGGCGACGTTGGGGCTGAGTCGGCATCTGATCGCGCGGGATGTCAGTCCGGTGGTGGCGCTGGATGTGGATGCGCTGTTCACGCCGCCGGTGCGGAGCGATGCGCTGCCGTCGATCCGCGATCCGCTGCTCACACGGGCGACCCGGTTCATGCGTGAGAACATCGAGCAACCGATTGATATAAATGACCTTTCCGCCCGTTTGAACACCAGCCCGCGCACCCTCACACGGCGCTGTCAGGCGGTGTTGGGGATGACGCCGGGGGGGGTGTATCGGCATATTCGGTTGAGTGCGGCGAAGGCGTTGGTGGAGGGGTCTACGGCGAGCATTGCGGAGATTGCGGTGCGGTGCGGGTATGAGGATCCGTCGGCGCTCACGCGGGCGTTTCGGCAGCGGTTTGGTGCGGCGCCGCGGGCGTTTCGTGGCGAAAGCACCATCAAGTTGTCCTAAAAACACCGCAATTTCAGTGCATTGAGCGCCCCTGTCACACCGCCTGGGGAGGCTTTATGCGACATTATTCTGACCTGCAAACCGCAGGGCATGCCGATCCGCGTCGGGCAAAACTGTTTGAACTGCACCGTCAGGAGCAGCTTCAGAAAGGCACCGGACGCGCCTATCCTGAGCTGGGCGCGCAAAGACCGGACATCGCTCTGGCGCTGCGGGAGCGCGCGAACCGTTCGCTTCGTACGGTCGAACCGTACAAAACGTCCCTACGGTAGAGGCCCAAACGTACGGTTGCTCTGTACGGTTCAGGCCGAACCGTACGGATACGCCCGAAAAGCCGTTGGACCGTACGGTTCACGCGTCTGACGTCCCACGGAATCCGGTTGCGACGACGAATTTTTCCGAGCTGTCCGAGCGGGACGCGGGCGGCTTGACGTTCATCACCTTGGTGAACCGCTGCTTGAGCAGCTTCTGCAATTCGCCCTCGGCGCCGCCGGCCAGAACCTTGGCGACGAAGGTGCCGCCCTCTTCGAGCACGTCGAAGGCGAAATGGGCGGCGGTTTCGCACAGGTGGATGATGCGCAGGTGGTCGGTCTGCTTGTGGCCGGAACTGGCGGCGGCCATGTCGGACATGACCACATCCGCGCGGCCGCCCAACCATTCCTTTACCTTTTCGTCGGCATCATCCTCGAGGAAATCGAGCTGGTGGATCTCGGCCCCGGCAATCGGTTCGACCTCTTGCAGGTCGATGCCCAGCACGGTGCCGATCTTCTTGCCCTGTTTCTCACCCAAAGCGTTCACCCGCTTGACGGCGACCTGACACCAGCCGCCGGGGGCGCAGCCCAGATCGACGACGCGCGCGCCGGGGACAAGGAAGCGGTACTTTTCGTCGAGTTCGAGAATCTTGTAGGCGGCGCGGCCCCGGTAGCCCTCGGCCTGCGCGCGCTTGACATAGGGGTCGTTCAACTGCCGCTGCAGCCAGCGGGTCGAGCTGAGCTTGCGACCCCGCGCGGATTTCACCTTGACCTTGAGGTCCCGCTGTCCGCGCCCGGAGGTGTTCTTGCCGTCTGGGGTCTTGGCCATGTCTGCGCCCTTCGTGATGGTTCGGAGGGCGGTTTAGCATGGGTTTGGGGGAAGGTCATGGGGGGTTGGATTCGACGAGACGTAACGAGCAACTTAGGGTCAGGATGCATTGATTTTCGCACCGCTGCGTGATTCACGGCTCGGAAAACGGAGCGGTGACATGAGCGATCTTTACTGGCTGACCGATGAGCAGATGGCCAAGCTTTCCCCTTTCTTC
>JAUIIR010000034.1 GCA_030431485.1 Alphaproteobacteria bacterium | reverse complement strand
CTCTTCGCTGTCGATCTCTTCTTCGAGCGCTTCGTTTTCCTCTGCCTCAGCCTCGGCCAGGCTATCAAGGAAATCCTTCGTGTGATCCGTTTCGGCCATTTTGTTACCCTTGGTTGCGGTCGCCGAGCAGTTTCCCGACGAGCTGCGCTGTGTAGTCGACAATCGGTACGATGCGTCCATAGTTCAGACGAGTCGGGCCAATCACCCCCACCGCACCGATAATTTTACGATCAGCGTTCATATATGGAGACACGACCAAAGAGGAACCCGAAAGTGAGAAAAGTTTGTTCTCAGAGCCGATAAAAATGCGCACACCGTCGCCCTGTTCAGTGAGTTCAAGAAATTCGGCAATATCCCGCTTGCGTTCAAGATCATCGAAAAGCTCTCGAACCCGGTCCAGTTCCTCGGCGTGTGTATCTTCAGCCAGAAGATTTGATCTCCCCCGTACGATCAAACGCCCAGAGGTGTCGGCGTTTTCATCCCAGATCGCGAGTCCCTGTTCCACCAGACTGGCCGCCAGCGAATCAAGCTCTTGCCGTTTGCGTGCGATGTCAGCCTTGATCGTGAGTCTGAGGTCTGACAGCGTCTTCCCTTCGACAAGCGCATTCAGAAAGTTCGCAGCCTCCCGCATGGAGCTGGGCGTTTGTCCCGGCGGTGGCGTGAACAGTCGATTTTCGACATGTCCGTCCGAGAAGACCAAAACAACCAATGCTTGATCCCCGCCAACCGCCACAAATTCGATATGTTTGATGGCAGCTTCGTGTTTTGGGGTCAGCACAAGTGACGCGCCTTGCGTGACGCCAGACAATGCCGATCCGACCCGATCAAGAATGCTGGCGACGTCCTGACTGTTGCTGGTCACTGTCGCATCAATCTTTTGCCGGTCATCATTGTCCAGGTCACGCACCTCAAGAAGGCCGTCCACGAACATGCGCAGCCCAAGTTGAGTCGGGATCCGCCCCGCACTGATATGAGGGCTATCCAGCAGTCCCAGGAATTCGAGGTCCTGCATCACGTTTCGAATGGTCGCCGCCGACACCTTTTCATCCAGCGTACGCGTCAAAGTGCGTGACCCCACGGGTTCACCGCTTGCAAGATAACCTTCGACCACCTTGCGAAACACTTCGCGGGACCGGTCGTTCAGTTCGTCCAAAAGTTTGGTTCCGTCGCTCAATCATGCACCTCGTATCATTGACCGTCGCTTTAATCAGAACAGACTATTGGCTTGCGAAACCGGAAAGCCTGCCTGTATCCGTACACGGCAATTAAGAGGACTTACCATGCGACCGTCAGGACGGAAATTAAGCGAAATGCGCGCGGTTTCAATCGAAACCGGGATCAGCAAACACGCAGAAGGCTCATGCATGATCCGCATGGGCGACACCCATGTGCTGTGCACCGCCACCATCGAAGACCGGGTGCCTCCGTTCATCAAGGGGTCCGGCCTTGGCTGGGTTACCGCAGAATACGGCATGCTGCCCCGCTCCACCACAAGCCGCATGCGCCGTGAAAGCGCAGCAGGCAAACAGCAGGGTCGGACAGTTGAGATTCAGAGACTAATCGGGCGCAGCTTGCGGGCTGGCGTCGACCGCGTTGCGCTCGGCGAACGTCAGATCACAGTCGATTGTGATGTCATCCAGGCCGACGGCGGCACCCGTTGCGCGTCGATCACCGGAGGTTGGGTTGCCTTGCGTCTGGCTGTCAACAAGCTGATGAAAGCCGGTGACGTAACCAGCGATCCGTTGATCTCGCCAGTCGCGGCGGTCAGCTGCGGAATTTATGCGGGGCAGCCGGTTCTTGATCTGGATTACCCCGAAGATTCCGAAGCCGGCGTCGATGGCAATTTTATCATGCGCGGTGATGGTCAGCTGATTGAGATCCAGATGTCTGCAGAAGGCGCTACTTTCTCGCGCACGCAGATGACAGAGCTTCTCGACCTGGCGGACGCGGGTGTTCAGGAACTTGTCGCACTTCAGCTAAAGGCAGCGGAATGACCCGCAAGTTCGAAGGAATGCAACTCCTCGTCGCGACCCACAATCAGGGAAAGCTTGAGGAAATTGCGGATCTTTTGAAGGATTACGGTGTCTCGGTCGTTGGCGCGGCCGAGATGAACCTCCCTGAACCCATCGAGGACGGATCCACCTTTGTCGAGAATGCCCGGATCAAAGCCCACGCCGCAGCAAAGGCTACGGGCCTTCCAGCGCTGTCCGATGACAGTGGGCTTGAAATCGACGCGCTGAACGGTGCGCCCGGTGTATATACAGCCGATTGGGCAGAAACAGAGTCAGGTCGCGACTTTGTCATGGCGATGGTAAAAGCACACAACGCCATACTTCGCAGCGGCATCGAGCCACCGTGGACTGGGCGGTTTTGCTGCACGCTTGTTCTTGCCTGGCCTGATGGCCATGACGAGGTGTTTCCCGGAACGATGGAAGGCCAGATTGTCTGGCCGATGCGCGGTGATCAGGGGCACGGGTACGATCCCGTTTTCCAACCAGACGGATATGACATAACCTTTGGCGAAATGGACCGCTGGGAAAAGAATAAGATCAGCCACCGCGCCGACGCGTTCCGCAAGTTCGTGGCGGGATGCTTTGGCTGAACTCTGGCAAGAACGCGGATTTGGGCTTTATTTGCACTGGCCCTTTTGCGCCGCAAAATGCCCCTATTGCGATTTCAACAGCCATGTCCGCTCTGCCGTCGACCAGTCCCTTTGGGCGGATGCTTTAGCTCAAGAAATCCGACGCACCGGAAAGGAAACCGGCCCGCGCGTTTTGACGTCCATCTTTTTCGGCGGAGGCACGCCCAGCCTTATGGAGCCGAAAACGGTTAAAACCGTTCTCGACGCTGCTCGCGATGTGTGGGCGTTCGCGAATGACATAGAAATCACACTCGAAGCAAATCCCACCTCTGTTGAAGCACATCGCTTCGAAGGCTACGCCAAACACGGGGTCAATCGCGTGTCTCTCGGAGTTCAATCGCTTCAACCGGACGATCTCCGTGCTTTGGGTCGCCTCCACACTGTAGAAGAGGCCCAAACTGCCTTTGAAACGGCACGATCGTTCTTTGATCGCGTGAGTTTTGACCTGATCTACGCACGCCAAAATCAGTCTCTGGACGATTGGGAACGGGAGTTGACCACAGCGCTGGAAATGGCAGTGGATCACCTGTCTCTTTATCAACTGACCATCGAAGAAGGCACCGCCTTTTGGGACCGCGCACAGAACGGCAAATTACGCGGTCTTCCGTCCGACGATCTTGGCGCTGACCTCTACGAATTGACCCAGCGCCTGTGTGAGGAAGCCGGATATATATCTTACGAAGTCTCTAATCATGCCAAACCCGGCGCAGAATCGAAACACAACCTGCTTTACTGGCGTGGCGGTGATTACGCAGGTATCGGCCCCGGCGCGCATGGTCGCCTGACATTAAACGGCACACGCCATGCCACGGAATGCTGGAAGCAACCCGAGAAATGGCTCACCGCTGTTGCGTCCGGTAACGGCATTCGCGAGGAGCATGCGTTGACGCTCCTAGATGTAGAGGATGAACGCCTCATCATGGGGTTACGCCTATCCGAAGGCCTATTGATAGACGACCTCCAACATGTGCTTGACGAAAACCGTTTGAACGATCTTGAAGAAGACGGCCTAATTTGGCGCGACGCGGATCGTATCGGAGCGACCAGAATTGGGCGTCCGGTTCTGAATTACCTTATCGCTCAACTCGCAAAAGGCTGATCAGTTCGCAGAACTGAGTACCGAGCACAGTTTATCAAGATCATCCAGCGTGTCGTACGTGATCGTAATGGTCCCGGATTCTTTGCCGGCGCTGTGATTGATCGAAACTTTCATTCCCAAAGCAGCGGACAAATCACCCTCAAGTGCTTTGGTGTCGGCATCTTTCCCAGCGCCGCTGGCGGTGCGCGGTTGGCTCTTTACCTTCGGCGCGTCGCCTGCAGTTTGCGCGTCGCGTACCAAACGCTCGGCGTCACGGACCGACAGGCCCTGACGCACGATTTGCCCAGCCAACAGAACCGGATCAGGTGCGGTGACCAATGCACGCGCATGACCCGCTGATAGCTTTCCGTCCACAACGGCCTGTTTGACCACATCCGGCAAATTCAAAAGCCGCAACAGGTTCGCAATGTGGCTCCGGCTTTTTCCAAGGGCTCTCGCCAGCTTCTCCTGGGTATGCCCAAAGCGTGACATGAGCTGTTCATACCCGGCCGCCTCTTCAATCGGGTTCAGATCTGCGCGCTGAATGTTCTCGATAATCGCAATCTCAAGAACATCTTCATCCGAAAAATCGCGGATCACCACTGGGACGTCATGGACTCCGGCAGCCTGCGCAGCTCGCCAACGACGTTCACCGGCAACGATTTCATACTGATTGGCCGCACTACCCCGAGGTCGCACAATCAAAGGCTGGATAACACCCTTGCTCTTGATCGACTCTTTCAACTCATCAAGAGCCTCGGCATTGAACTGTCGCCGTGGCTGATCAGGGTTTGGAAAAAGTTGATCAACGGGCAAACTGCGTGTTGGCCGTTCACCCGTCGAAACCGCAGCATCAGCAGAAGGCTCGATATCTGCCATCAAAGCCGACAATCCTCGACCCAAGCCTCGCCTTTGTTCTTTTTTCTCTGACATCCGCTCTACCTACGCTGCTGTCATTGTTTCATGTTTACTCAGCAACTCGCGCGCCAAGGCTCGATAGGCAATGGCACCCTTGGATGTAGTATCATATTCCAGAACAGGCATCGCATATGAAGGCGCTTCGCTGAGCCGGACATTGCGAGGGATCACTGTCTTGAAAACCAGATCACCAAGATTCTCCCGCGCATCGCTTTCTACCTGCTGGGACAGGTTATTGCGTGAATCGTACATCGTAAGGACCACACCCTCGATCCGCAGCGATGGGTTTGCAGACTGCCTGACTTCACGGATGGTCAGCATCAATTGACTCAAACCTTCCAACGCAAAGAACTCACTTTGCAACGGGACGAGAACGGAATGCGCCGCGACCATCGCGTTCACCGTCAACAAGTTCAGCGAAGGCGGGCAATCAATCAGGATGAAATCAAATCCGAATTGATCCATTTCGGTCTGCCGAAGCGCATCATGTAAAAGATAGCTGCGTTTCTCATTGGCAATAAGCTCAATGTCTGCAGAACTCAGATCTGTGGTGGACGGAACCAGAAACAGATTGTCTTGGCCTGTCTTGCAGATGATGTCGGACAGAGGAAAATCATCTAGCAAAAGGTCATACGTTGTTGCGTGGCGATCTTCCGGCATGATGCCAAGCCCAGTTGAGGCGTTGCCTTGCGGATCCAGATCAACCACAAGCACCTTCTGCCCAATCTCGGACAGTGCAGACGCAAAGTTTATAGCTGTGGTCGTCTTACCAACGCCGCCCTTCTGGTTCGCAATGGCGATAATCTTTGGGCCGGTTGGGCGTGTGGGATCAAACACGGGAAAGACCTCCAATCTCCAAAACGGCAGCGTCAGGGTGTGTCACACTTTTATGCGTTTCATATGTGAATCGCCACTTCTTTCGAGCGTCTGTAACCTCATTTTGCCAAGCGCTTCCCTTCATGAACAGTGCAGTGCCATTCTCGGAAAGATGGCGGTCTGAAAAATCCAGAAGTATATTGAGCGGCGCAAGTGCGCGTGCACTGACAACATCTGCGTTCAGAGGCGGGACATCCTCGATACGTTTGGCGATGACCTCAAAGGGCGTTCTTGTTTCACGTGAAACAGTCCGCAGGAACGTGGCTTTTCGCTGATCGCTTTCAATCAGGGTCACGTCTACATCCTCATCGCGCAAAGCAATTGCAACAACCGCGCCGGGAAAACCGCCACCCGATCCCAAATCCACCCAATTTCGTGTTCCCGCTGGGCTCAGTGATGCAACCTGCAGAGAGTCCTCAAAGTGGCGTTTTGACGCGTCTTTTAGCGTCGTTGGAGATACAAGGTTTATTTTCGGCGACCATTTCAGGAGCAACTGAAGATATATCTCAAGTCGCTCCTGTGTTTCACGTGAAACATTCATCCGACGGCACGGTTTTTGGACACACCCGACCGGAGCTTAGAGAGGATCAAGAGTAATGCCGAAGGCGTCATACCATCCACCCTACCCGCCTGCGCGATGTTGCCCGGACGCGACACAGCAAGCTTGGTCTTCAACTCATTTGACAATCCATCAATCTCAGAAAAGTCAAAACCTGTTGGAATAACTTGGGCCTCGTCCCGACGCAGCGCCTCGATGTCTTTTTGCTGTCGCTCAATGTAATTGGCGTAAAGCGCGTCCTTGGAAAGCTGATCTTTTGTCTTCACGTCGATATCATGGAGGCTTGGATCAATCACCTCCAAGACGTCCCAGGTAACAGCTTCAATCGCGAGAGCCTCGAAGCCGGTTCGCTTTGACCCGTCTTGTGAAACCGGTGCCCCGGATTCGACAAGCTGTTTCGAGGTGATCGACAGGTTATTCAATCGCGTCCGACCTTTTGAAATGAGGCTCATTTTATCATGGAAGGCGTCTTGTCGTTCCTCCGAAACACATCCGAGTTCTATCGCTTTGGGAGTCAAGCGCTGATCAGCATTGTCGGCGCGTAAAGATAAACGGTACTCAGCACGTGATGTGAACATGCGGTAGGGTTCCGTCACGCCACGAGACGTCAAATCGTCGATCATGACGCCGATGTAACTATCGGCGCGACTGAAGGTGACAGGCTCCTGCTTCTTTGCCCGACGTGCTGCATTCAAACCTGCAACAAGGCCCTGTGCCGCTGCCTCTTCGTAGCCTGTTGTACCATTGATTTGGCCGGCTAGATACAATCCCTCATGGGACTTTAACGAAAGATCCAAATTCAGTGAGCGCGGGTCGATATAATCATACTCGATTGCATAACCTGGCTGAAGGATGACGGCATCTTCAAGACCCTTGATCGACCGCACGTAATCTTCCTGAACCTCCTCTGGCAAAGAAGTGGAAATGCCGTTGGGATATACCGTGTCGTCATCTAATCCTTCCGGCTCAAGAAAAATCTGATGAGACGTCTTATCCGCAAAGCGAACGATCTTGTCCTCAATTGAGGGGCAATACCGCGGACCAACACCTTCGATATGTCCGCCATACATCGCCGAGCGATGAAGATTCACTCGGATGATGTTATGTGTTGTCTCGTTGGTATGTGTGATGGCACATGACACCTGACGGGCAAATGGTTCTTCAGACAGAAAAGAGAATAGGACCGGATCAGCATCTCCAGGCTGCTGTTCCAACCCGTCCCACTGAATCGTCTTCCCGTCCAGCCGAGGCGGCGTCCCAGTTTTCAAACGCCCCAGAGGGAGATCAAAGCCTTCCAGGGTTTTTGCGAGATCATTCGACGGCTTTTCACCCATCCGGCCACCAGTGACTTGCTTGTCCCCGATGTGGATCACGCCGCGTAAGAAAGTTCCGGTTGTCAATATAATGGAAGGTGCAGAAAGCTCTTTATGGCCGTCTATCTGAACACCGAAAACAATTTTCCCTTGAACGAGCAAATCTGTGACTTCGCCGATGACGATCTCCAGATTGTCCAGCGTCTTTGTCGCGTTCAACATTTCAGTTTGGTAAATCTTGCGATCAGCTTGCGCACGCGGACCCTGCACCGCTGGGCCTTTGCGACGATTTAACAGGCGAAATTGGATGCCAGCCTTATCGGCAACGCGGCCCATAATTCCATCGAAGGCGTCAATCTCGCGAACCAGATGACCTTTACCCAATCCACCAATGGCGGGATTGCAGGACATCACTCCGATACCGGCTTCGTTCAGCGTAACGAGCGCAGTATGTGCGCCAGAACGAGCGGCCGCATGCGCCGCCTCGCAGCCGGCATGTCCGCCGCCCACAACTATGACATCGAAATCAAATTGTTTCACGTGAAACACTCCTTACTTTCCGATGCAAAAACTTGAGAAAACCTTATCTAGCACGTCCTCTACATCGACGCGACCCACCAACCTTTCAAGAGTAAAAATAGCGGATCGCAACTCCTCAGATGCGAGATCGTAGAATTCTGGACCAGAGCGGGTGAGTGACAACGCAGCTACCAAAGACCCCCGAGCGGCCACAAGGACATCTCGCTGACGTTCATGAGAAACCAAACCGGCAGACGTCGCTTGCTCCAAAAGATAAGTTTTTACGTCCTCAATCAGTTTTGATATGCCAGCGCCTGTCACACCGGAAACACCCGATCCGTCGTCCCGAAGATCGGATTTGCCTTCAACGACGATATCGTATTCCTGCGGATGAAGCTCCCCAAAACCGCCCTCACCTTTGAGAAAAACGCGCAGGTCAGCAGCTCTTGCCCTGTCCATCGCTCTCTCAATCCCGATGGATTCAACATGGTCCGTCGTCTCACGCAATCCTGCTGTGTCCAGAAATGTCACCGGCATTGTACCTAGATCCATTCGAACCTCGATAACGTCTCGCGTCGTTCCGGCAATTTCCGACGTAATCGCAGCATCACGGCCCGCAAGCGCGTTCAACAAAGTTGACTTGCCAGCATTTGGTGGGCCAACGATTGCGACCTCAAAGCCTGTTCGCACGCGTTCGGCAATACCAAAACCTGAAACTTCCTGCTCTATTGTTTGAATGACGCCTTCCAAAAGCCGTTTGACGTCATCCGAGACATCCACCGGGACCTCTTCGTCGGCAAAGTCGATCGTCGCTTCCAAAAGCGACAATGCATGAATGAGATCGCTGCGCCAGGTTTCCGACTTTTCCCTCAATCGGCCCGTAAATCCTTTCAACGCTTGCTTGCGCTGCATCTCGGTTTCGGACTCTATAAGGTCAGCCAAGGCTTCGACCTGCGTGAGATCGAGACGGCCGTTATTCAAAGCGCGTCGGGTGAACTCACCGGCTTCGGCTGATCTGAAACCTGGGACGTCTTTCAGACAATCCAAAACCGCCTGGATGATTGCCACACTGCCATGAACGTGAAATTCAACAACCGGTTCACCCGTGAAGCTGGCGCCATCTTCAAACGACAAAACAAGTGCTTCATCAAGAAAGCCGCGGGATTCATGAACCAGACGACGCACCACTGATTTTCTTGGCTCCGGGGCGCAGAAACCGAACGCGTCGCAACTGGCAAACGCGTCCGGGCCTGACACTCGGATAACTGCAACGCCAGATTTTCCCGGCACAGTGGCCAAGGCAAAGATCGTGTCCATGACGTTGCACACCCGTCGGGTTTACGAATTCATTGAGTCGAAGAATTCTGAATTCGTCTTGGTTTGCTTCAGCTTGGAGATCAGGAATTCAATCGCATCCGTCGTACCCATCGGATTCAAGATGCGACGCAGCACAAATGTCTTCTGGAGGTCGACCTTATCGACCAGCAGATCTTCCTTACGTGTGCCCGATTTAAGAATATCCATCGCCGGGAAGACGCGCTTGTCGGCAACCTTTCGATCAAGGACGATTTCCGAGTTACCAGTGCCTTTGAATTCTTCAAAGATGACTTCATCCATCCGGCTGCCGGTGTCGATCAGTGCTGTGGCGATGATGGTAAGCGATCCACCCTCTTCGATATTCCGCGCCGCACCGAAGAAACGCTTTGGCCGCTGGAGCGCATTTGCATCCACACCACCCGTCAGAACCTTACCAGAGGACGGGACAACCGTGTTGAATGCTCGACCAAGTCTTGTGATAGAGTCGAGAAGGATCACAACATCTCGTTTATGTTCGACAAGCCGCTTGGCCTTTTCGATAACCATTTCTGACACAGCAACGTGGCGTGTTGCAGGTTCGTCAAAGGTCGAGGACACAACTTCACCCTTAACAGAGCGTTGCATGTCCGTAACCTCTTCTGGGCGTTCGTCGATCAAGAGAACGATCAGGTAGCATTCCGGATGATTACGCTCGATCGAGTGCGCGATGTTCTGAAGAAGAACAGTTTTACCCGTTCGCGGCGGTGCGACGATCAAAGACCGCTGCCCTTTGCCGATCGGAGCAACAAGGTCGATAATGCGGGCGGACCGATCTTTGATCGTGGGATCTTCAATCTCCATTTTCAGTCGCTCGTCGGGATAAAGCGGCGTCAGGTTGTCAAATGCGATCTTGTGACGGGCCCGTTCCGGATCTTGGAAATTGATCTGGCGACAATCCATCAGAGCAAAGTAACGCTCATTGTCTTCGGGTGCTTTGATTTCACCGTCGATCGTATCGCCTGTCCGAAGCGAGAATTTGCGGATCATGTCAGGCGAGACATAGATATCGTCGGGACCTGGAAGGTAGTTTGCCTCAGGCGAGCGGAGAAAGCCAAACCCGTCCTGGAGCACTTCAAGAACGCCGTCCCCAAATATGGTCCAGCCTTCATCTGCGCGTTCGCGCAGAATTTGAAACATGATCTCGCCTTTGCGCATCGTTGATGCGTTTTCGATCTCAAGCTCCTCGGCCATCGCCAAAAGGTCTTTGGGGCTCTTTGCCTTCAGGTCGGCAAGGTTCAGTTTTTCGGTCATTAAAAATCCCGGACTGCGGATGTGCGCAGTCTTATCTTCTTTGTTTCAGGAAAGTCGCGTCCAGAACAGGACTGTGCTGCTCTTAGCCGAGGGGAGCGAAGCTGTCAAACATCCCTCTTTTCATAAATATATTTAGAAAAAAGAAGGGATTTTGTAGACTGTAGTCCTGTCCCGTACCTGTGGATTAAAGATTTCTACAAGAGTTACCCACAAAGGAATGGTTTGTGGATGGCTGTGAGTATATCATTGAATATCTCCATCACATGACGTTAAATAATTGTTATTAAAGTAAAAATGTTACCACAATACGTGGATATCTCTGACAGCTTCGCTCGCAGCTTTGTGGTTAGATCGCATTATTCAGAGGCAGCAGTTATCCCATACACAAGGTGAAAAACCGTTCTGAACGGGTTGAACATCTTGGCGAGTTATCGACTGGCTTGCTGATGGCTTTGGATTTCCCCAAAACACTCCGGTAAAGAAACCGAGTTTGTTCGTGGGGTTGTCCACATGAATCCTGATCTTATCCTCGCCTCCGGGTCGGAAATCCGAGCTGCGCTTCTTCGCAATGCGGGTATCCGATTCGATGTTCAGATCGCGCGGGTTGATGAAGAGTCGATCCGACAGGCGTTAGAAGCGGAAGAGGCTTCACCCCGCGACATCGCTGATGCTTTGGCGGAAATGAAAGCGCGCAAGGTGTCTGACAGGATGCCGGGCGCGTTGGTGCTTGGCTGCGATCAGGTGCTCGCGGTCGATAGAACGGTTTTTGGAAAACCTGAAACCCCAGAGGCTGCCCGTGAGCAGCTGACGATTTTACGTAACAGGTCACACACACTATTATCCGCTGCTGTTCTTTATGAGGATGGTGAACCGAAATGGCGTCACGTTGGTGTTGTTCGGCTGAGAATGCGGGACTTCTCTGACAGCTATCTTGACGGATACCTTGACCGGAACTGGGACAGCGTTCGTCATTCTGTAGGCGCGTATAAACTTGAGGAAGAGGGCGCGCGCCTGTTCACCCAGGTTCAAGGCGACTATTTTACGGTTCTGGGACTTCCATTACTGGAGCTCTTGAACCACCTTACTTTGATTGGACGGATTGACGGATGAGTGACAACAAAATCCCTTTGGCCGCTGTGATCGGTCATCCAGTGGCGCATTCCAAGAGTCCAAACGTACATGGGTATTGGCTCCGGAAATATGGATTGAAGGGCCACTATATTCCTATGGATATCGAACCGGACAAGCTTGCCGATCTTTTGCCGCGCCTCGCAGACCTTGGTTTTGTTGGCGCGAACGTGACGATCCCTCACAAGGAAAAGGTGATGGAGATCGCAGACCTGATCACAGATCGGGCAACGCTGATTGGTGCCGCCAACACCCTGATCTTTCGCAAGGATGGTCGGATCCACGCCGACAATACGGACGGGTATGGCTTTATCGAAAACATCCGTCAGGCGGTGCCGGATTGGAATCCGCGAACAGGTCCTGCGGTGGTTTTTGGAGCAGGTGGAGCAAGTCGGGCCGTTTTGGCGACCTTGTTGGATGTGGGCGTTCCGCAAATTCTGCTGACCAATCGCACGCGTATCCGGGCTGAAAAACTGAAAGAGGATTTTGGAAACCGCATTCAGGTTGTGGAATGGGTGCAGGCCGGGAACGTTCTTGAAGATGCCGATTTGGTGGTAAACACGACGTCTCTTGGTATGACCGGCAAACCAGAGATGCGTGTCCCCCTTGACGGTTTGAAACCCGGCGCCGTGGTCAATGACCTTGTCTATTCGCCTTTGAAGACGCGATTGCTGGCAACTGCTGAGGAGAGCGGGTGTCGCGTTGTCGATGGTTTGGGGATGCTATTACATCAAGCTGTTCCAGGATTTGAGCGGTGGTTCGGCAAACGACCAGTGGTTGATGATGCTGTACGCGCGGCGGTGTTGCGGTGAGCTTTAAGCTTGGACTGACTGGCTCCATCGGAATGGGGAAATCAACCACCGCCAACCTTTTTGCCGATGCAGGCTGTGCAGTGTGGGATGCTGATGCCGCGGTGCATCGTCTTTACGCCAAAGATGGAGCTGCCGTGCCTTCAATGCAGGCGCTTTTTCCCGAGGCGATTTCAGGTGGTGCTGTAGATCGTTCTGCGCTTCGGATGATTATCGGGACACGTTCAGATGCCTTGAAACTGATTGAAGGTGTCGTGCATCCCCTGGTTCGACAGGATCGCGCAGATTTTCTTGCGGCGGCCAAATCCGACGTTGTTGTTTTTGACATCCCCCTCCTTTTTGAAACCGGTGCTGAGACCGAGATGGATGCTGTCGTATGTGTCACTGTTTCACCGGAAGAGCAGGAAAAACGCGTTCTGGATCGGGGCACGATGACGGTGGAGCAATTTCGGACGATCCGAGATAAACAAATGCCAAACGACGAAAAATGTGCCCGATCGGACTATGTGATCAAGACCGATACGCTTGAACATGCGCGGGCGCAGGTTCACGATGTTCTTAAGCAGATCAAAGCAGAGATGAGCGATGCGTGAGATTGTTCTCGACACGGAGACCACAGGCTTTGAGCCAGAACAGGGCGATCGTATT
This sequence comes from Alphaproteobacteria bacterium, assembly GCA_030431485.1. Classification (GTDB taxonomy): domain Bacteria; phylum Pseudomonadota; class Alphaproteobacteria; order Rhodobacterales; family Rhodobacteraceae; genus Marivita. The sequence continues at coordinate 28,258 of JAUIIR010000034.1, read as the reverse complement.
GTTGAGATCGGCGCGGTCGAGTTGTTCAACCACGTACCAACCGGAAAGACCTATCATCAATATATCAATCCCGAACGCGCGATGCCTCAGGAGGCCTTTGAAGTGCACGGGCTGGGTGATGATTTCCTAAGGGACAAACCGGTTTTTGCAGACGTTGCACAAGCCTTCATTGATTTCATCGGGGACGCCAGATTGGTGATCCACAATGCTCCGTTCGACATGAAGTTCCTGAATGCGGAATTATCATGGGTCCAACATCCGCAGATTCCGTTTGACCGCGCTGTCGATACCCTTGCGATAGCGCGGCGGAAATTTCCTGGCTCGCCTGCATCTCTCGATGCGCTGTGCCGCCGTTTTGGAATCGACAATTCGTCCCGTACGTTGCACGGCGCTTTGCTCGACTCTGAGATCCTTGCAGAGGTGTATCTTGAGCTCATCGGCGGTAAACAACCTGATTTTGGGCTCAATGTCTCACAGACGCGATCCGATGCAGGTGCGGACATGTCCGAGTGGCGCCCCAAGCCAAGGCCTGCTCCATTGGCTTCGCGGTTGTCAGAAAGCGAAAAGGCGGCTCACGCCGCCTTTGTCGAAAAGCTTGGAGACGCCGCTTTGTGGAAGCGGCTTTGAAGATCAGGCGTTGGCCGTCTCTTCTTTTTGAGCGCTGGCACGGCGAGCCAGTTCGCTCCGATAAAGCTGAAGGAAGTCGATTGTTTCGAGGTTCAGCGGCGGGAAACCACCGTCGCGTGTGACATCGCTGACAATACGACGAACAAACGGGAAGAGCATTCGCGGACACTCAATAAGCAGGAACGGGTGCAGCTGTTCATCAGGAACGTTCTCGACGTGGAAAACACCAGCATAATCCAGTTCCAGAACGAACAGTGTTTCGCCGCTGCTTTTCGCCTTTGACGTCACCTGAAGCTTGAGAATGACTTCGTACTGGTTCTCGGTGGTGCGTTTTTTGGCGTCGAGATTGACCTGAAGCTGGACGTCCGGCTGAACTTCGCCCTGAACGCCCTTTTGCGCCAAAATGTTTTCAAACGACATATCGCGCACGAATTGCGCGAGGACGTTCATTTTTACAGGTGTTTGTTGCTGCGGTGCAGCGCCGTTTTCGGCGGTCTCAGGCGTATCAGCCATGTATCTCTCCCTCGGATCGAGCTATTGCAAAAGTTGGACGCTGCTTAGCAGCCGACGTTGCAAGCCTCAATGCTTCGTCCATCCGGAGCCGTTGTGATTGGGTTTTTTCGTCTCAGAAACCTCGTGAAATTCGCCATCAATGACCGTATCACGAGGGCGTTGGCGCTGAGGTTCGGTGAACGGGTCGCTTTGCGAGCCCATTTCAAAGCGTTGCACCTTGATGTGTTTGCGCATGTTATTGATCAATGCAGATCGGATCGGCGGTGCCAGAAGTGCAAAACCGACTGCATCCGTAAAGAATCCGGGTGTCAGCAACAATGCGCCGGCAAGCAGGATCATTGCGCCATGTGCTAGAGGTTCGGATGGGTCTTCCAGCCGAGAAAATGAGCCGCGCAAGTTATTCAGGGCTGCAATCCCCTGCGAGCGGACAAGATACGTGCCAAGAATTGCCGTGAGGATAACGATCCCCAGGGTCGGCCAGAGCCCAATCAGACCGCCAATTTGGATGAATAAACCGATTTCGATCAGTGGAACCAGCAAAAAAGCAACAAACAGCCACATATCAGGGCACTCCTTTCACTGGGCGCGCGGTGGACTAAGCGCCGCCCAACACCTACATAAGAACCCAACAACGACGTTTCCACTTTGGTCTGGGCGAGGTCCTGATGAATTCTCCGCTGATACAGCTCTTGGTGCTTGCTGGCATCGCCGTGTTTTTGATCCTACGTTTGAAAAGCGTCTTAGGAACACGGGAAGGTTTCGAAAAGCCGCCAGTGACTCGGCAGGATGCGCCCTCATCGTCTCGTCGCGACTTCGAAGTGATCGAAGGTGGGCCTGATCATGACATCGTCGATCATGTTGATGCGGGTAGCGATGCCGCCGACGCACTTGCGCGGATGAAGCGCGCAGAACCATCTTTTGGCGTTGGCGACTTCCTCGGCGGCGCACGTGGGGCGTACGAGATGATCCTTATGGGGTTCGAACGCGGCGAGCTCGCCGAGATCAAGCCCTTTCTTGCTGAAGACGTTTACGAGACTTTTGCCGAGGTGGTCGAAGCTCGGGAAGAGCAAGGCCTGACCATCGAGGCTGAGTTTGTTGGTGTCCGCGAGATGTCACTGGTTGATGCAACCTTTGACGACGCGAGTGCGATGGCTGAAATCACTGTGAAATATATCGGAGAACTGACTTCGGCCGTGCGTGACAGTTCTGGTGAAATCATTGAAGGGTCGCCGACCCAGGTTAAGCGGCAAAAAGACGTTTGGACCTATGCCCGTCGAATGGGTGTGGACGATCCGAATTGGCAACTTGTCGCCACGGGCGAATGATCCGAAGGCTGGGCGCAGCCATAAGTCTTGGTATTTTGATGGCAGGACCGGTTGTGCCCAACGAACCAGCACCACAATACGCAATCCTTGGTTTTGAGGATCTAGATGGCTGGGCTGCTGATGATCACGATGCGGCATTAAGCGTTTTCAAAAACACATGTGCTGATCTGGATGAGTCGGATTGGGCGGCTTTGTGCGCGTTGGCGTTCGATGCAAAAGATGCGCGTCAGTTCTTTGAACTCTTTTTTCGGCCGATGCTGATCACGGATGGTAAGGAGCCGCTGTTTACAGGCTATTTTGAGCCGGAACTCTCCGGTTCACCGGTACGAACCGGACGTTATCGTCACCCCATTTATAAAATGCCTCCCGAAGCAAATGACCGCAGACCGTGGTTGACCCGTCGGGACATCCTGACCAGCGGTGTGATGGAAGGCCGTGGGTTGGAGATTGCGTGGGTTGATGATCCGGTTGAGCTTTTCTTTCTTCAGGTGCAGGGGTCTGGCCGGATTCGATATCCGGATGGACGCATGATCCGGGTTGGTTATGGCGGTGCCAATGGACACAACTATAGGTCCATCGGACAGGAACTTGTCCGGCGCGGTGTGTATCAGCCGCATCAGGTGTCAGCCGATGTCATCAAGAACTGGGTGCGACGGAATCCTGTCGATGGCGAAGACCTGCTGTATCACAACGATTCCTACGTATTCTTTCGGGAGGTCAGTCAGGTTCCTGCAGACAAAGGTCCTCTGGGGGCTATGAACCGATCAATCACACCTATGCGAAGCATTGCTGTTGACCCCGCTTTTACGCCTTTGGGAGCGCCCGTGTGGATCGAAAAGGAAGGTGAAGCTCCGTTGCGGAGGCTGATGGTTGCTCAAGACACCGGCTCTGCAATCAAGGGTGCGCAACGGGCTGACGTGTTTTTCGGCACAGGTGATGCGGCCGGGCGTGCGGCTGGCCGGATCAAGGACCCCGGCCGCATGATTGTTCTGATGCCAATTCAACGCGCCTATGCGTTTCTTCCTGAGGCCTTGCAATGAGCCGCCGGCGATTGAAACCAGAGGAACAGGAGCTTTGGCAGAAGGTCACGCATTCTGCGACTCCCCTGCCCCAAGCTTTACGGCGCACTGAAAAACCCCAAAAGCCTCAGGTTCGCCGAAAGCCCGAGTCGGAACCGATGGACTTGTCCAAAGCTTTTGGAATTGGAACGCGTCGAGAGAGTCCAAAATCATCGGTCTCAACGCCGAAACCAGCTTCACCCACAAAACCGGTGATGGACAAGAAAACCTTCGGAAAGATGCGCCGTGGCAAATTGGTGCCTGAAGCCCGGATCGATTTGCATGGGATGACGCTTGATCAGGCGCATCCGGCGCTGACCAAATTCATCCTCACGTCCTATTCTCGGGGGTTTCGACTGGTTCTGGTGATCACGGGGAAAGGTCAGCGGGATGACCCGCATGACCCGATCCCCCGTCAGCGTGGCGTATTGAAACGTCAGGTTCCAATGTGGTTGAAGATGGCGCCCCTGAATACGGCTGTCATGGACGTGGCGGAAGCCCATATTCGCCACGGCGGCGGCGGTGCGTATTACGTGTATTTGCGCAGAACCGCGCGGAGCTGATCTGCGACCAATGCTGGGGCTTCCTCGTGCAGTAAGTGCCCGTAACCCTCAAACGAAAGCACTGTCGCGTTTGGCATTTTCAAAGCGCTGCCCCGGACGGATTGGGGGGGCACAGCTTTGTCATTTTCTCCAATTAGAAAAGTGCATGGGATACTGATTTTTGGGAGGTCTGCGACCAAGCCATCAAGTTTCCACTGCGCCATCATCAGCAATGTCCCATCAAGATGACTGTCGCTGCGAAACAGCTTTGCGTAGTGGTTCAGCCCTTCTGGAGAAATCTGCGATCCCGTTGTTTCCATGAGAGAAACCACCTGTCCCGGTCCCGACATCTTGCGTTTGATCATCTTGGCCATGATCGGACTGAGCGCCACAACCCGCGCGGCAATGGGAAACAGAACCCCAGCCAAGCCTTTGAACGGTGTCAGTGCTGGATTTACAGCAATCAAGGGGATGTCGGATTGAGCTGATTGAAGCAATCGGAGCGCCAAAGCAGCTCCAGCAGAATGGGCCAGGATGGCTTTGATATTCCAGCCCTGGTTGTCGATCAACGTCTGGAGGTCTTGCGCCATCAGCGGCAGGGACGATCTGTGCCGTGAACCCAGTCTGGTTTGACCATGTCCGGGCAGGTCTATTGCAATGATATGGTGATCCCGCGCGAGATCTGTCATGACATCGCGCCAGGAGTGGGTTGATCCGCTTGCCCCGTGCAGGAGTAAGACGGTATCGCCCTGCCCCATTTCCTGAATATGCCAATGATGCGGACGCACATCTACAAAGCGGGAGTGTTCGGCGTGGGGCCAAGCCGTCAGGGATTCTGCCGCACCCATGCTGTCACCTGCCAAGGGCCGATTCAATTGCCTGGCTGAGACCTTTGGCATCGGCACGAGGCAATGGGATGTATTGCGCATTCATCACAGTGCACAGTGCGCGCAGATCCCGGTGGGGGCGAACGGATGTGTCGATCATGGCACTTGGAATTTTGAGCGATCGAACATGGCGTGCCATCGCCTGCGCGTCGTCATTTGCAGCGGCACGACCGGTTTTTCCGGGAAGCGGTACATTTGCGCGGCCATCCGTCAGGACGGCAATCGAGGGAGACAAACCCTGCGCACGCACACGCTGGGCAAGCTCGGCTGCTGCCTTGAGACCGGAGGCTAAAGGTGTGCCGCCACCACCAGGCAACCCGGCCAAGCGGCGTTTGGTCTGAACCAGAGAGCGCGTCGGCGGAAGGATCAGATCTGCGCTTTCTCCCCGGAAGGCGATGAGTGCCACCTGGTCCCGGCGGGCGTACGCGTCTGCCAACATCAATTCGACCGCGCCTTTTGCCTCGGACAAGCGTGCAACGGCAGAAGAACCGGAGGCATCGACAGCAAAAATTACCAAACGGTCCGAAACCTCTTGGAAGACTTTGACATGAATGTCTGAGGGCCGGATCAGAACACCTTTCCGCCCAGGATTTTGCTTGCGACGGATGGTCTGCCACGGAACGGCGGCGCGTAGCGTAGCCACCAGATCAATGCGGTTGCCGCCATCCAGCCGCCCTGCCCGGGATGGAAGGGGTCTTCCCCGCCGGTTGCCACGTTTCTTCTGTCCCGCTCCACCACTGCCGCATGCGGTCTTAACGCGGCCAGTGCCTTCAAGCATGGCGAGCACATCAAATGGCAGAACCGCCTTTACGGCGTCTATGAGCAGTTCATTCGGCAGGTTCAGATCGTTCTCATCCTCATCCTCGCTTTGCGCGTCTGGCGTATCATCGTGTTGTGTGTCGTCTTCGGGCTGGTCATCTTCTTGGTCCACCGGCATCTGAGTGGCACGATGGGCGTAGACGAGTTGAACGGCGATCTGAAGATCGTCGTCGTTGATGCTTTTTCGGTCATTCAGAGCCGCATTTGCTCTCGCCGCCGCCAAGGCGATCAGCGGTGCGCGGATTGAATCGATACCGAAACGGACAGCCGTAATAGACAGGGCTGCAGGGACATTTTCGGGAATTTCGATGCTGGTGAGACGCGCTTGTGCGGCCGCGATGTCAGCTTTTTCGATCACCATTTGGACAAGTTCCACATGGCGGAGCCCGTCAAGATCGACGCGAAATGCAAGGCGTTCGGTCAGTGTCGTCGGTGCAGTCTCATCATTTTCTGCCCCTTCGTCGAGAAGGATCAGCGCGTGTCCGATCTCGGCATCAAGGGATTGTGCCAAACGGGCGGCAAGGCCAGGCTCGCATCGCTCGGCCATCGTGAAAACAAGCGGTGTCGGGGTTTCTAGGATGCCTTTGGCGCGTATGATCTCACCCCGTGTAAGTGTCTCGCCGATATCGACGCCGCCAAAGAGTTGCAGATCGGAAATAGAGGGCGCGATGCGACGCGCGGTGGGAAAGAGAGTTTTGATTGGCGTACAGAACATGTCGCGCACGGGACCAGCACGCGCGCGCAGGTGGAGACCCCCCAACCCTTTCGGGTCGACCGCCAGAAGCGTCAGCGCCAGTTGGCCCTGAACGTTAACGGCAGAGGGGTCTTCTCTCATGCAAAGACTTCCTCGACAGTCCGATCGACGCGGGTTGACGATCCTGCGTCATCCAGTGGATCGCGGCGCAAACGGTGGCTGAGCGCCATCGAGGCAACAGACCGTAGATGGTCTCGGCTAACTATCGGGCTGCCTTGGAACGCGGCAAGTGCACGTGCAGCGCGGAGCAATGTAAGTTCGCCGCGCAACCCATCCGATCCGATGGCAACGCACAGACCGGCGCAATCGCGCAGTGTATCATCCGGGGCGTCGGTGGTATTGAGCGCGTCGCGCGCCGTCAGGATCGCATCGCGGATTTTGGTGTCTTCGACAGACCATTTCTCGACGAAGGCGTTGGGGTTCGTATCGAACGCCGCGCGGCGGCGGATCACTTCAACCCGCTCTTCAATGTCGTTGGGTGACCGGACCTCGACCGACAGACCGAAGCGGTCGAGCAATTGCGGGCGCAATTCGCCCTCTTCCGGATTGCCGGAGCCGACCAGCACAAAGCGCGCGTCATGGCGGATCGACAGACCTTCGCGCTCAATGACATTTTCGCCGGATTGCGCCACGTCGAGCAGCAAGTCGACCAGGTGATCCTCAAGCAGGTTCACTTCGTCGATATAGAGGTATCCCCGGTTAGCCTTGGCAAGAAGGCCCGGCTCAAACGCCTTTTCACCCCGGCTGAGGGCGCGTTCGATATCAAGAGCGCCGACCAGCCGGTCTTCGGTTGTACCTAATGGTAGATCGACGACGGGTGTGGGGACATTGATCATCTTGCCTGAAACTGGATCGGCCCAGTCAGGCAAGTCACCCTGCGTAGCAGCGTTTGTTGCGCTACCTTCGAGCTTGGTGATTTCCGGCAGCAATGCCGCCAAGGCCCGGACTGCGGTTGACTTGCCAGTGCCTCGGTCGCCGAAAACGAGAACGCCCCCGATGCCCGGATCAATGGCGGTGAGGATCATCGCCAGTTTCATCTGGTCCTGACCGACGATGGCGGAAAAGGGAAACGGATGTTTCATGCGGCGATATCCTTGAGAATGCGGGGGGATTGTCCTTCCCAGCTGCCGAATTCGTTGGTAACGCGGAAGCGAGCGTAAAGTTCTTCGCGGAACCATTTGCCGTCACGTACCGCGCGGATGGCTTGCGCGTGCGGTCCATTGTTGCGGGCGAATTCAGCCATGGAGTGGGAGTCGGGCCAGATGGAAAAGGTGATTTGCTGAAGAAGCGGAACTTCCCCGATGCCGATCTTGAAAAGAACGTTTTTGTCTTCGCCAATCACTCCGCTGATGTCCGGCACGCGTTTCCAGAATTGTGCGGCCACGACAGGGCGCACAGTGGCTCGGGTGAGCGCGGCGATGGGTCCGGTTTGTTGCGGCGTTTCTTCGGCAAAGGGTGTGGTGCCTGACCATGCGCCCCTTGCGGAATACGGGGTGAGAAAAACAGTCCAGTGTTCGGAAGCTTTGGCGCGATAGCGCTGGAAAATTGATTCCTGTTCCTGTGCGTGATGCGCACATTTCAGATCGGGCCAGACCGTTAGGATCGCATAGACTGATGTATTGGGGATCGGTGTGAAGCCTTCACCAGTGCCAGAGCCGCAGAGTTTCCAGAACTGAAGATTGTTGATTCGTGGAAGCGACAGTCGGGCCGCACCCATCATTGTCAGCGCCCACAGCCGCGAAAGCGGTGTGGCAAAGCGGTAGAAGCTCAGGCTCACGGTCTGCATTTTGGTTCCCATAGTGTCAACTTAGTCTGACATAATATCTCTCATCAGGGAAGATATTAAATAATTTGACGCACCCAAGCGGCAAAATATTGTAAAGTAAAGTTGACAGTATATCATGAGAGTATGATGACCAAACTTGATACAGCCCTTGCGGCCCATTCCGACAAGCTGACTTCGGCGCATGCGATTGTGATCGGAGCGGGTCTGGGAGGGTTGGCTTCCGCCATGAGATTGGGCGCGCTGGGCTACCGCGTGACTGTGATTGACAAACTGGACGTTCCAGGGGGGCGCGGGTCTTGTATCTGGAAAGACGGGCACCGGTTTGACCTTGGCCCGACCATTGTGACCGTGCCGCAGGTTTTCAAAGAGTTATGGGCAGTTTGTGGTAAGGATTTCCACGAAGAAGTCGATCTGCGCCCGCTTGATCCGTTCTATGAAATCCGCTGGCCGGATGGGTCCAACTTCACCGCCCGACAAGACACGGATGCGATGCGCGAAGAGGTGCGTAGGTTATCACCGGGTGACGTGGCTGGGTACGACAAATTCCTGCGTGACAGCGAAGAGCGCTACTGGTTCGGGTTTGAGAATCTTGGCCGACGGTCGATGCACAAGCTGGGGGACCTGATTCGTGTCCTTCCGCGCTTTGCAATGCTTCGGGCAGACCGATCAGTGTATGCCCACGCCGCCAAACGCGTAAAGGATGAGCGGTTGCGCATGGCGCTGTCGTTTCATCCGCTGTTCATTGGCGGTGATCCGTTCAATGTGACGTCGATGTATATCCTTGTGTCGCATCTCGAAAAGGAATTCGGGGTGCACTACGCGATGGGTGGTGTTGCCGCGATTGCCGAAAACATGGCTAAGATCATTGGCGAACAGGGCGGCACGATGCGGATGGGCACCGAGGTTGACGAAATCCTTGTCAAGAACGGTCGCGCGCGTGGTGTCAAGCTTAGCTCCGGTGATGTGCTGACCGCCGATATCGTGGTGTCGAATGCGGATGCTGGGTTCACCTACGATTATCTGCTGCGCAACCAGCCGCGTAAGCGCTGGACGCCCAAGAAATTGAAATCCCGCCGATGGTCGATGGGGCTTTATGTTTGGTACTTCGGCACCAAAGGTACGCGGGCCATGTGGAAAGATGTGGGGCACCACACGATTCTAAATGGTCCACGGTACAAAGGCCTTGTGCGCGATATCTTCATGAAGGGAAAGGTGGCAGAGGACTTCTCGCTTTATGTCCACCGACCGACTGTTACCGATCCAAGCGCTGCACCTGACGGTGACGACACGTTTTACGTTCTGAGTCCGGTACCGCATCTTGGACATGCCGATGCCGCCGACTGGAACGATCTGGAACGGGAATATCGCGTCCGCTTGACGAAGGTTCTGGAAGAGCAACTGCTTCCGGGATTTTCAAGCCGCGTTACCGCAAGCGAAGTGTTCACGCCAGATACCTTCAAAGACAGATACCTGTCTCCCTATGGCTCCGGTTTCTCAATAGAGCCGCGTATTCTGCAAAGTGCCTGGTTCCGACCGCATAACGTGAGCGAAGAGCTGAATGGGCTGTTTCTGACAGGTGCAGGAACCCATCCCGGCGCTGGGCTTCCGGGCGTGATCTCCTCAGCAGAGGTTTTGGCGCAATTGGTTCCCGATCCGGCACTGGTGCGCGGATGATCTGTCCTGAACGCGATATGGACGCGTGCCGTGAAGCGATTCGCCACGGTTCGCTGTCCTTCTATGCAGCATCACGCCTTTTGCCTACATCCGTGCGAGACCCATCGCTTGCGCTGTACGCGTTCTGCCGTCTCGCGGATGATGCTGTGGATTTGCAGCAGGAAAAGGCGGCGGCAGTTCTGCGCTTGCAGCAACGATTAGAGCTTATCTATGCAGGCCGTCCGGAAAACGCCGCTGCCGATCGAGCGTTTGCGCGTGTGGTGGAAGAGTTCGACATGCCGCGGGCTTTGCCTGACGCCCTCCTGGAAGGGTTGGCGTGGGATGCAATGGGCCGGCGGTACGAGACGCTGTCGGATCTTTTCGACTATTCCGCGCGTGTTGCGTCGGCCGTAGGTGTTATGATGTGTGTGCTGATGCGCGTTCGGGATCCAAATGCGCTTGCCCGGGCTTGTGATCTTGGGGTCGCAATGCAACTCACGAATATCTCGCGTGATATCGGAGAGGACGCGCTTGAAGGCAGGATTTATCTGCCGCTTGAATGGTTGGATGAGGCGGGTTTGTCTGCTGAAGCATTTCTGGAAACACCCAAACCGACAAAGGCCATTCGCCAGATGACCAGACGTCTGGTGATGCAGGCAAACCGGCTTTACATGCGGTCTGAGGCTGGAGTGGCAGCACTTCCCCTAGTTTCGCGACCGGGTATTTACGCGGCACGATTTATCTATGCCGGGATTGGTGGTCAGGTTCAGCGCAGTGGATATGATTCGATATCATCGCGCGCGCGCACATCCAAATCGCAGAAGATGGGATGGCTCGGTGTCTCGGCGGCGCGGGCTGCGATGACAATGGTCATGCCGCAGTCTGCGGTCCTTTACGCTCGATGCCTTCCCGAAACCGATTTTCTTGTACAGGCGGCGGGCCATCGAGACATGCGCAGAACGCGGTCAGATGCGGTGTTTGAGGCTCTGACCCAGGTTGCGCAACGCGAGCGCGCACATCGTGATGACTTGATTGCCGCACAAGGACGGCCTAGCTAACAGTCATGTTTTGGCTTCTTTTCGGTATTTTTCTGTTGGCTTGCTTTGCCGCAGGGTCAACCGGTGGATTGTTCCCGCCGGGACCGTGGTATCGAAATCTTATCAAGCCGTCATGGACGCCGCCGGATTGGGTTTTTCCTGTTACATGGACAACGCTATATTTGTGCATGTCTGCAGCCGGCGCTCGGACCGCCGTCAGCCCGGATAACGCTGTCGCGATGGCGATGTGGTCTTTGCAGATTGCGTTGAACGGTCTTTGGACCCCGGTTTTCTTTGGCCTCAAGCGGATCAAGCTTGGGATGTTCGTTCTTATCGCTCTTTGGCTGTCCGTCGCCGCGACGATCTATGCGCTGTTGCAGGTCGATTTGATTGCTGGGCTGTTGTTCATTCCTTACCTGGTCTGGGTCACGATTGCAGGCGCCCTGAACCTAAGCGTTTGGCGGTTGAATCCGGATGAAGCGAACAGACGTGCTGTGGTCGAGCGTTAATCGAACGACCAATTGCGACGTCTTGGAACACGAACCGCCAGCATTGGTTTTATCAGAGGCGACCTGAAGCGGGTCAGATCCAATGCTTCGTGAACGCCGATGGTTTTCTCGCCATTGAGCCGCGTTTCCACCATTGATCGTGAATAGAACGGAGCATCCAGCATGTTCATGATCTGGCGCGGACGAAAACCATAGTCGCCACGGGTTTCTCTGCGAACCGCCCAGAGAGACCGTTTGAATTCAAGCTGTGGCGGCAGGTCGATCTCGGACGCTGTACCGTCGCGATTAAAATGGAACCCTGACCCAAGTTCGGACCCGTCCAAACGTGTCGCATCATAAAAACAGGTGCTTCCACCCGCTGCAGGATATCTGCCCCATGTCCAATAGGCGAAGTCGTCCTCAAGCGCGCGCGTTCCAAAATTGGCGTCGAAGTAGCCGTGTCCGTCCCATTTCCAACCAGGCGCTTCAAGATCTACGGAGATATCAGATACAGGCCCAAATGGCCGCCAGATGTGGGCACCATCTTCGGTCAGGGGCAGTTCCACCGCTGTAATCGCGCTCGGCGTAACTGTAATGGTGCCCCGTATGCGACTGATCACCGGAGGAGACGACACTTCGTTTATGTCGATCACGAGTTTTCCGTTTTCCCAACGCATTGACGATGGGCCTACTTCGAAAGTGTTGGCAGACTGGCGCAGAGCCGATGCACCGCGATCTGTCATGGTGAACCGTCCGCCGGGCCCATAGGTCGCGACATTGATGCACACATGATCTTCGGGGTTTTTGCGGCCTGACCAGCGATACCAAGGCGAGAAAACGGACCCTATGAACCCGATGACCGAAACAGCCCGTTTGCCGTCGTTGCTGATGCCATCGACGTACCACCACGCGTAGCCGTTCTCCGGAACTTTGAGATTGAAGTTCGGTCCTTCACAATCGCCTCGGCCGCGTGCTTGCCGGAGAGTGCTGCCATCGGGACGCCCGCACCCGGATGTGCTCCGCCGCCCGCAATATACAGGCCTTTGATCTTTGTCCGAGCTGTCGGCCTTTCCAAACCCGCTGTCATCCCGTGCGGGGTCTGCCCGTAGAGCGAACCGGCGCTGCCGGGGAAGAGCGCGTCGAAGTTTTTCGCCATCGTCAGGGCGTCCGGACCCGGCTCCGGTGAGAAGCTCAGACCAAAACGGCGAAGAACGGGAAAAGTCCGTGCCTGACATATTTCGTAGTCCTCGGGCTGGGCCGCGCGCTGGGTCAACGGCGGAGTGTTCATGATGATTTCAAAGCGCTCGGTTTCAGGGAGATCCATGTTCTGTCCCCTGTCTTCGGCACAGACGTACAGAGTTGGGTCGGACGGGATAAAACCACGCTCGATGTCTGCAAATTCGTTCTTCGACGGGTCGCAGAAAAATACGTTGTGATGCACCAATGGCAAATTCGATGGTGTCGCCGAAAAGCTCCAGACATTGGCAGAGTGACTTCGAGCGCGCCTGGTTGTCATCGTGGCGACTTGTTTGGTTGCATCTCCCAGCAATCCAAGCGCCAAAGCCCGCGGATCACCGTTGAAGACAATCCGATCAGCGTAAAGAGCTTCGCCAGAGGCCAGGCGTACGCCCGACACGCCACCGAGTGCTGTGTTGATTCTCTCAACCTTTGTCCGCGTTCGGATGGTTCCGCCTTTTGCCTCGATCAACGATGCAATCGCTTTGGCCAAAGCGCTCATGCCGCCCTTGACGCACCACACACCGCGCGCCTCGGCGTCCCAGATAAGGGATAGCAGAGCAGGGGACCTGTCCGGTGATCCACCAACATAGGTCGCGTAGCGTCCAAACAATTGGCGCAAGCGAGGGTCGGTGAAGGATGTGGCCAAAAGCCGTTTGAGGGTTTGGCCAAGCCCCATGTCCCGAATGAGGGCAGGATGTCTCATGACGTGAGATGTCAGCCCTGTCAGGGATGGTTCGGCCTGACGCATCATCGGCTCACTAAACCCATCGAATAGCCGCGCCGCGCGTTTTGAAAAATTCAGAAACTCGTTCTTTGCTTTTGAACCGGCAAATTCGCCGATTGCATCGGCGCTGCGCTCTTGATCTGGAAACAGGTCCAGCGGCCCACTGTCACTCCACCAGTGTCGTGCAAGGATGTCTTGCGGAATCAGCTGGACGTGATCGGTAAGCGATTCATCCACATCCGCAAACAAGTCCTGGAAAACGTCCAGCATTGTCAAAACGGTCGGCCCGGCATCGACACCGTTGACCTGCCGCATTTTTCCGCCCGGAACAGCTTGTTGTTCAAGAACCGTGACGTCAAAGCCGCGATGCACCAAGGGCAGGGCGGCCGCCAATCCACCGATGCCGCCACCGATTACGATGACCCGCCCAGAGCTGTGTCGAGGTTTTTTCATCATCGAATTGTTGACTCACATTTGCCAAGTGTCCAGTATGATTTACACTAGTGTGTCAGACTAACATGACAACACATTGTTTTAGGAGTGTTCGATGGGACTTCACACCCGGATCAATTCTGCTGTTGAAGCAGCCATTCGCATCGGACAGGGCGGCACCGCGCCCGCCAAACTCTCGGACGCTTTGCATTACGCATGCACGCCTGGCGGAGCCCGCATTCGGCCCACGATTCTTATGTCAGTCGCACTGGCGTGTGGTGACGACTCTCCAAAGGTGGCAGACGCAGCTGCGGCCGCTTTGGAACTCATCCACTGCGCAAGTCTGGTTCATGACGACCTGCCCTGTTTCGACGACGCGGATGTCCGTCGGGGCAAACCTTCGGTGCACCGGGCTTATTCAGAACCTTTGGCGGTTCTGAGTGGCGACTCACTCATCATTCTCGCGTTTGAGATACTGGCGCGTTCGGCGGAGCACGCGCCCGATCGCGCCATCAAATTGATCCGTGTCCTGTCACGCCAATCCGGTATGCCGTTCGGTATTTGTGCCGGTCAGGGATGGGAGAGCGAAGCAAAGATCGACCTTTCCGCCTATCACCAGTCGAAGACCGGCGCCCTTTTCATTGCAGCCACACAAATGGGCGCTATCGCGGCAGGTCAGGACGAAGAACCCTGGTTTGAGCTTGGCGCCCGCATCGGCGAAGCGTTTCAGGTCGCCGACGATTTGCGCGATGCTTTGTATGATAGCGAAACCCTGGGAAAGCCTGTTGGACAGGATGACCTACATGGCCGGCCAAATGCTGTCACGGTTCTTGGCGTCGATGGAGCGCAATCCCGTTTGCGGGATATTCTGAGCGGCGCAATATCGTCTATTCCGTCGTGTCCGGGCGAAGCGCAACTGGCCGAAATGGTTCGAATGCAGGCGGAACGCCTTACACCAGTGCCGCAGACCAGCACTGCCCGAGCCGGATAAGATGGCGCTGGCATCGGATAGCCCACCCGCCCACTCTCAAGCAAAGCTTGATCTGAGAACGCGTCTGATGCGTGTGATTGCGCGGCCCGGTTTTCAACGATGGGCGTCCGCATTTCCTTTGACGCGCGGCACCGCCGCCAAGGACGGTGCCGAGCTGTTCGATATCGTTCAGGGATTTGTAAAATCACAAACCCTCTTTGCTTTGGTCGAACTTCGCGTTCTGCATCGCTTGATGGATGGCCCGTTGACCGCTGAAGCTTTGGCGCATGTCTCCGGAATGCGCGCGGATCGCATGGACCGTCTGTTGCGGGCTGGCGCGGCCATGAACTTGATCAAACGCAATCGCGCTGGGCGATATCGCCTTGCACGCAAAGGCGCGGCGATGGTTGGCGTGCCCGGTCTTGAAGACATGATCCGGCACCACGCAAGTTTTTATCGTGATCTTGAAGATCCTGTGGCTTTGTTGCGCGACGAGGTCGAGACAGAACTCGCCGCATTCTGGCCGTATGTTTTTGGGGCGGCCGCTGCCACGGATGTCGAGACGTCAAAGCGATATTCTGATCTTATGGCGCGATCTCAGCAGATTGTCGCTGCTGATACGTTGGCAGTGGCCGACTTGAAGACCAGCCGACGTCTTTTGGACGTGGGAGGTGGGTACGGTGTCTTTGCCGAAGCGGCTGCGCTGAAGCATGCGGGCCTTTCGGCCACGGTTTTTGATCTGCCAGCGGTTGAGACCAATGCTCAGGTTTTGATAGGCCGGTCGGCTGTAAAAGACCGTCTGGAATTTGTGCCTGGCTCGTTTCGCGACGATCCTTTGCCTGAAGGCGCTGACACAATTTCATTGATCCGTGTCCTGTACGATCACGAGGATCAAACGGTTGAGGCCTTACTGTCTAAAATATTTGACAGTTTACCCAACGGGGGAAGGCTATTGGTTTCCGAACCGATGTCAGGTGGAGACACGCCGGATATCTCGGGAGATGTCTACTTCAGCTTTTATTGTCTGGCCATGCAAACCGGCACAGTCCGAAGTGCTGCGCGCATTGCTGAGCTTTGTAAAAAAGCCGGTTTCTCTTCCATCAGACCTTATCGGTCGCGCCGCCCGTTTGTGACGACCGCACTTATGGCGACAAAATCGCAGGACTGAGCGCAGGGGCCTAACAAAGCTCAATGTGTCTATTTTAGTTGACATATATGTGTGTAATAATAAACTGACACAATAACGACGCTATGGCGAACCATTGGATTCGATTCTTCGACTCAAGATCGCCAAACCGCAGGAGGTTGAGATGCAAACAAACGCCGTAGTTCTGAATGCGCCCAAGACTCTTGCTCTGGACACTGTGATGCTGACTGATCCGGGTCCCGATGATCTCGTGGTTGATATTGCGTATTCAGGAATCTCAACGGGTACGGAAAAGTTATTCTGGAGCGGGGATATGCCTCCGTTTCCCGGTATGGGTTATCCTCTGATCCCTGGTTACGAGGCGTCAGGTGAGGTTGTCGAGGCTGGCGCAAACACTGGTTACAAGTCTGGCGATCACGTGTTTGTGCCGGGTGCAAATTGCTACGATGGTGTTTTTGGTCTTTTTGGTGGTGCGACCAAGCGATTGGTTACGGCGCAAGATCGCGTCACTCGGATTGATCGGACCCTTGGTCCTCAAGGCGCTCTTCTGGCGCTTGCTGCAACGGCCCGCCATGCGATGGCTGGTCTGGATAAATCCGTTCCCGATCTGATTGTCGGTCACGGTGTTCTTGGACGGTTGCTTGCCCGACTGACGATTGCTGCCGGAGCGCCCGCTCCGACAGTCTGGGAAATCGACGCTGAACGCGCGCTCGGTGCGGATGGGTACGAAGTTATCCATCCCGACAAGGATGAGCGCCGAGATTACCACTCGATCTACGATGCAAGTGGCAACGGCGGACTTCTTAACGATCTCGTTGGCCGTATCGCCAAGGGCGGCGAAATCGTTTTGGCCGGATTCTACACCCAACCGCTGCAATTTGCGTTCCCGCCCGCCTTTATGAAAGAGGCGCGCTTCCGTGTGGCGGCTGAATGGGCGCGCGACGATCTCGCAGCAACACGAACATTGGTCGAAAACGGCGCGCTGAGCCTTGACGGCCTGATCACTCATCAACTGGCGGCGGAAGATGCCCCGGATGCCTATCGCACGGCATTCGAGGACCCGGCGTGCCTGAAAATGATCCTTACCTGGGAGACGCCTTCGTGAAAGACGACGTTCAAAATCTTAAAGACTTCGACCAGCGCTTGCGGGACGAAGCGAACGAAGACCTGGCGGATGTCATCCCGGCAGAGGCCACCAAGAAAACCCAGATCATCGCGATCTATGGCAAGGGCGGGATTGGTAAATCCTTCACCCTAGCCAATCTCAGCCACATGATGGCCGAGCAAGGCAAACGCGTATTGCTGATCGGTTGTGACCCGAAATCCGACACCACGTCGCTGCTTTTCGGTGGCAAGGCCTGCCCGACAATCATCGAAACCTCGACCAAGAAAAAGCTCGCTGGAGAAGAGGTGAAGATCGGCGATGTCTGTTTTAAGCGCGGCGGCGTGTTTGCCATGGAACTGGGTGGACCGGAAGTTGGTCGTGGATGCGGCGGCCGCGGGATTATTCACGGGTTCGAACTGCTCGAAAAGCTAGGTTTCCATGATTGGGATTTCGACTACGTGCTGCTCGATTTCCTAGGCGACGTCGTCTGCGGTGGATTCGGTCTCCCGATCGCGCGTGACATGGCGCAGAAGGTCATCCTTGTCGGATCAAATGACCTTCAATCGCTGTATGTGGCGAACAACGTGTGTTCGGCGGTGGAATACTTCCGCAAGCTGGGTGGCAATGTGGGTGTGGCCGGACTGGTGGTCAACAAAGATGATGGCTCTGGCGAGGCGCAAGCGTTTGCCAAGGCGGTCAATATCCCTGTGCTGGCCTCGATCCCACAGGATGACGACCTGCGCAAGAAGTCAGCGAACTATCAGATAGTTGGCACTGATGCATCGCAATGGGGCGCTCTCTTTGCCGAATTGGGAATGAACGTCGCCGAAGCGCCGCCGGTGCGTCCGGCTCCGCTTAGCCAGGATGGGCTTCTTGAGCTGTTTGATGGCTCGGAAACGGGCGCGGGTGTCGTTCTTGAGCCGGCCACAGACACCGACATGCGCGGCAAGAATGCAGCACCGAAAGAATCTTTGGAAGTGATTTACGACGAAGCGTGACGGCTAGCCACCGGAGCGCCCTTGGGAACGAAAGTAGAAGAAGACGTGACGAACGAAGCAACATACGACGAGACGGCAGAGGTTGAAGTGATCCGTGGGGAACCACGGGTCGACGCCCCCGATGCGCCCGTGCTGGCGGATGGTCTTGGGTGTCACTCTGGTTCTGAATTGAAAAAAGCTGCGCGTCTTGCGGGTAATTCCGAGATGCTGGATCAATTCGCAAAAGATTATCCGAAAGGTCCACACGACCAACCACAAAGCATGTGCCCCGCGTTTGGGTCGTTGCGCGTTGGGTTGCGGATGAAGCGGGTTGCCACGGTGTTGTCCGGATCCGCCTGCTGCGTTTACGGCCTGACCTTTGTGTCGCATTTCTACGGCGCACGCCGGTCTGTGGGCTATGTTCCGTTCAATTCGGAAACGCTTGTCACTGGTAAACTCTACGAAGATATTCGAGAGAGCGTGCACGAGATGGCCGACCCGGATCGGTTTGACGCCATTGTCGTCACCAATCTTTGTGTGCCAACAGCCTCTGGTGTTCCGCTTAGGTTGCTGCCGAAAGAGATCAACGGGGTGCGCGTCGTCGGTATCGACGTTCCGGGTTTTGGTATCCCGACCCATGCCGAAGCCAAGGATGTCTTGGCGGGTGCCATGCTCAACTACGCGCGGGAAGAAATCAAAGCAGGTCCCGTTCAGGCCCCTGCTGGCGGTAAGGCAGACCGACCGACTGTCGCCCTGCTTGGCGAAATGTTTCCCGCAGATCCAATGATGATCGGTGCCATGCTGGCGCCTATGGGGCTGGCAGCCGGGCCAGTTGTGCCATGCCGTGAATGGCGCGAACTTTATGCTGCGCTTGATTGCGGGGTCGTGGCCGCAATTCATCCGTTCTACACAGCCGCTATTCGGGAGTTCGAGGCGGCTGGTCGTCCAATTGTAGGTTCTGCGCCTGTGGGCCATGACGGCACTGCCGCTTGGCTTGCGGGAATTGGGGACGCGTTCAATATTCCCGCCGCCCAGATCGCCGCAGCACAAAATGCGTTTCTCCCTGGGATCAAAGGTGCACTCGCGCAGACGCCGATCAACGGAACGATCACGCTCTCTGGTTACGAAGGCTCTGAATTGCTCGTCGCGCGACTGCTTGTCGAAAGCGGTGCTGACCTTCGCTATGTCGGTACGGCCTGTCCTCGCACAAGATGGTCCGATCCTGATCGGGAATGGCTGGAGAGCAAAGGTATCAAAGTCACCTACCGCGCTTCACTTGAAGATGACTGCGCTGCGATGGAAGCGATCAAGCCGGATCTGGCGATTGGTACGACCCCGGTTGTGCAAAAGGCCAAAGAGATGGGCATCCCGGGCCTCTATTATACCAACTTGATCTCAGCGCGTCCGTTGATGGGGCCTGCCGGAGCTGGTTCTCTGGCGGAAGTGATCAATGCTGCGATTGCGGGCAAGTCTCGCATGGACGACATGAAAGCGTTCTTCGAAGGTGTCGGCACAGGTGACACCGCAGGTGTTTGGGAAAAATCCCCGAACCTGCGCCCCGACTTTCGTGCGCAGCATCAGAAGAAACTCGACAAACAGGCGCGTGCTGCCAAAGCGCAGGAGATGATCTGATGTTGATTCAGGATCATGACCGCGCCGGTGGCTATTGGGGGGCTGTTTACGCCTTTACCGCCGTCAAAGGTCTTCAAGTTGTCATCGACGGACCGGTTGGATGTGAAAACCTGCCGGTGACATCGGTTCTCCATTACACAGATGCGCTTCCCCCGCATGAACTCCCTATCGTGGTGACTGGCCTCGGTGAGGAGGAGCTGGGTCGGGAGGGGACCGAGGGGGCAATGAAACGCGCCTGGGGTGTTCTCGATCCAGCTCTGCCGGCCGTCGTGGTGACTGGCTCGATTGCTGAGATGATCGGTGGCGGGGTGACACCGCAAGGTACAAATATTCAACGTTTCCTTCCGCGCACCATTGATGAGGATCAGTGGGAAAGCGCGGATCGCGCCATGACGTGGATCTTTACGGAATTCGGCATGACCAAAGGTCGAATGCCGCCTGAAAAGAAACGTGAAGAAGGCGCAAAGCCACGAGTCAATATTCTTGGCCCGATGTATGGCACTTTCAATATGCCCTCTGATCTGGCGGAAATCCGTCGGCTCGTTGAAGGGATTGGTGCCGAGGTCAATATGGTGATGCCGCTGGGCGCCCATTTGGCTGAGATGCGCAATCTCGTGAACGCAGATGTAAACGTCTGCATGTATCGCGAGTTTGGTCGCGGTCTCGCCGAATGTCTGGGCAAGCCCTATCTCCAAGCGCCCATCGGCATGGACAGTACTACCAGGTTCCTGCGCAAACTGGGTGATTTGTTGGGACTCGACCCAGAGCCGTTTATCGAGCAGGAAAAGCATTCGACGTTGAAACCTGTTTGGGACCTCTGGCGGTCAGTCACCCAGGATTTTTTTGCCACTGCGCAATTTGGGATTGTGGCGAACGAGACTTACGCCCGTGGTATCCGCAACTATCTTGCGAGCGATCTTGGTTTGCCCTGTGCTTTCGCAGTGGCACGCATCGCCGGAAGGAAAACGAACAACGAAGAAGTTCGTTCCCTGATCCATTCGAAAAGACCTTTGGTCATCATGGGGTCAATCAACGAGAAAATGTACCTTGCTGAGATGCAGGCCGGGCATGGCCCACAGCCGACATTTATCCCGGCAAGTTTTCCGGGTGCCGCAATCCGGCGCCATACCGGCACGCCGATGATGGGCTACGCCGGTGCGACCTATCTACTTCAGGAAGTCTGCAACGGATTGTTCGATGCCTTGTTCCACATCCTGCCGCTTGGCAGTGAGATGGACAAAGCAGACTCGACCCTGACCCCGTTGCGCCGGGACTTCCCATGGGATGCCGATGCGCAGTCCGAGCTGGATCGGATTGTCGCACAGCACCCTGTCCTGACCCGAATTTCAGCCGCCAAGAATCTGCGCGACGCCGCAGAAGCCGCAGCTCTGAAACAAGGCGCCGAACGCGTTGTCTTTGAGACCGTTCACGCCCTTGCCAATACCCAAGGAGGGCCGACCACATGACGGATTTCACCTCTTCTGACACGCGCTCTCACAAGCACGGTCACACAAAACGCGGAACCGAGTTTCTGGTTTACTTCAGCATCATCTTCGTGGTCGCGATCCCGTTCGCGACCGTGATTTGGATGCTCGAAGTCTTCCAGAAGCAAACGCTCAACATGCGTGGCCCCTTGGCCCGCGCGTGGTGTGAAGCGGATCGGATCACGCCTCTTATTTTCTCAGCCTGAAATGGTTGGGGGAGCGAGACTGTTCATCCGGCGGGATGGACAGGACCTGCGGAGCTTTTGCTCCAAGGGACCCGGCCGCAGGGAGTGCGGCGTCAGCATAACGTTCCGGAGGAAAGTTCATGGCTGATAATACCGACCTGTCCTTCACAGGTCTTACTGACGAGCAGGCCCAGGAGCTGCATTCCGTCTACATGAGCGGCCTTTGGCTGTTCTCGGCGGTTGCAGTGGTTGCACACCTTGCAACCTTCATCTGGCGCCCGTGGTTCTGAGGAAGGATTAGAAAATGGCAAAGTTCTACAAGATCTGGCTCATCTTTGATCCCCGTCGCGTGTTCGTCGCGCAGGGCGTCTTCCTCTTCCTGCTGGCTGCAATGATTCACCTGGTGGTGCTGTCCAACGGCATCAACTGGTTCGAAACCGCAGCAGCCGCTGGCATGTAAATGCTCGCGAGCTCGGAAGAGCTCAAAAGATCGCTGCGGGCGGAGCCCGGTTCCGGACCGCCCGCGGCAAAACTGACTGACTGAAACATGACGGCTGGGTCTCGTTCGGGGCATGCCGGCAAACGCGGAGATAAAGAAGATGGCGCTGCTCAGCTTCGAAAAAAAGTATCGCGTCCGCGGAGGGACGCTGATCGGCGGCGATCTGTTCGACTTCTGGGTAGGGCCTTTCTACGTTGGGTTCTTCGGGGTCACGACCGCCTTTTTCGCTCTGCTCGGCACAATCCTCATTTTGTGGGGAGCGGCCGATCAAGGCACATTCAATCCTTGGCTCATAAACATTGCGCCGCCTGACCTTAGCTATGGTCTGGGTATGGCACCCCTGATGGAAGGCGGACTGTGGCAGATCATTACGATCTGTGCTGTTGGCGCTTTCAGCAGTTGGGCGCTGCGTGAGGTAGAGATTTGCCGCAAGCTGGGTATCGGGTATCATGTCCCGTTCGCCTTCAGCTTTGCGATTTTCGCCTATGTGACGCTAGTGGTGTTTCGCCCGCTTCTGATGGGTGCTTGGGGCCACGGGTTTCCCTACGGGATCTTCAGCCACCTCGATTGGGTGTCGAACACCGGCTACGCTTACCTGCACTTCCACTACAATCCGGCGCATATGATCGCGGTGACATTCTTTTTCACCACGACACTCGCACTGGCTTTGCATGGCGGTCTGATCCTGTCGGCAGCCAACCCTGAAAAGGGTGAAGAAATGAGAACCCCGGATCACGAAGACACGTTCTTCCGCGATTTCATCGGCTATTCTGTCGGTACCCTTGGTATCCACCGGGTTGGTCTGTTGCTCGCACTGAACGCCGGGTTCTGGTCCGCGATCTGTATCATCATCTCTGGCCCCGTCTGGACGAAGGGCTGGCCCGAGTGGTGGAACTGGTGGCTCGAACTGCCCATCTGGGGCGTGAATGTGGGGATGTAATCATGGCCGAGTATCAGAACATTTTCACACAGGTCCAAGTTCAGGGAAAACCTGAATGGGGCATGGCGACCGACAACGCGGAGCACGAACGCACACGCAAAGCCGGTTTTTCGACCCTTATTGGCTGGATCGGCAACGCGCAGCTTGGCCCGGTTTGGCTGGGTTGGACAGGGATGGTATCTCTTGCGACAGGCATCCTGGCGCTGAACATAATCGGTCTGAACATGTTGGCGCAGGTCGGTTGGTCGATACCCGAGTTCATCCGCCAATTGTTCTGGCTGGCGCTTGAGCCGCCAAGCCCCGAATACGGCCTGAGCTTCCCGCCGCTGCAGGATGGGGGCTGGTACATCATCGCGAGCTTCTTCCTGCTAATCTCGGTGATGACCTGGTGGGCGAGAACGTATTTGCTGGCGATGGAACACAGGATGGGCAAACATGTCTTCTGGGCGTTCGGCTCGGCGATCTGGTTGTTTCTGGTTCTGGGGCTTTTCCGGCCGATCCTGATGGGATCATGGTCAGAGGCGGTGCCCTACGGGATCTTCCCGCACCTCGACTGGACCACAGCTTTCTCCATCCGCTATGGCAACCTCTACTACAACCCGTTCCACGCACTCTCGATCGTGTTCCTGTATGGCTCGGTTCTGCTCTTTGCGATGCACGGTGCGACCATTCTGGCCGTGACTCGCTACGGTGGTGATCGCGAGTTGGAACAGATTGTCGATCGTGGCACAGCCACCGAACGCGCCGCACTCTTTTGGCGCTGGACGATGGGCTTCAACGCGACGATGGAAGGTATTCACCGTTGGGCGTGGTGGTTCGCAGTCCTGACCCCGATTACCGGCGGCATTGGTATCCTTTTAACCGGCACCGTGGTGGATAACTGGTTCATCTGGGCACAGGAGCATCACTTCGCTCCGATGTATGACGGCTCTTACGGGTACGAAGCCTACGGTTCCTATGAAACCTTTATTGGACAGGAGAACTGATCATGCTTCCGAATTGGTTCAATAAATGGAACCGGGAGAATCCGACCAATATCTACGGTCCGGCGATCCTGGTGGGAGCTGCGGGGGTGGCCGTTACAGTTGCCGCATTCCTCGTGGTGGTTGGCCAGCCCTTCAAAACGGAGAGCCTTCAATCGGGCCCACGCGGAACGGGGATGTCACGGCCAGAATTCGTCTCTGATCTTGCCAAACCTGATCCAAGCATCGAGGTTATGTATTCCGAGGCACCTTATGTGCCGGAAGGCGGAGAAGCGAAGGCGTCCGAGATTTACCAGAATGTTCAGGTTCTGGGGGATCTCACAGAGGACAACTTCAATCGCCTCATGCTGGCCATGACGGACTGGGTCGCGCCAGAGCAGGGCTGTGCCTACTGCCACGGTGATGTCGAGATCGAAGAATACGGCAAAGATGACCTTTATACCAAGGTTGTTGCACGCCGGATGATCCAGATGACCCAGAGCATCAACGAAGGTTGGGACGGTCACGTCAACGCCAACAATCAGGTCGGCGTCACATGCTATACCTGCCACCGTGGTCAGAACGTGCCATCAGACATCTGGTTCAAGATGGGTGCCGTCAATGAAGCAGCCGGCGGCTGGGCGGCGGTTCAGAACCGAGTGACGGTGCAAAGCCAGTACACGTCACTCCCGTCTGATGCTTTGGAGACGTTCCTTCTGGACTATGGCCGCATCGGGGTTCACAATCTTGAAGCGCATGTGGCTGAGTATCCCGACCAAGAGGGTGTCACAACCTGGCAGGATACGGAGCGGACGTTCAGCCTGATGAACTACGTTTCCAATTCCTTGGGTGTGAACTGCGTGTTCTGTCACAACAGCCGCGCCTTCTATGACCTTGAGCAGGTCACCCCTCAATGGTCTACCGAACAGTTGGGCATCGGCATGGTTCAGGAAATCAACAACGAGTACCTCGTACCGCTCGAGGATGTGTATCCGCCGGAACGCCTTGGACCGGTCTTTGCCGACGCGCCGAAAGCCGCCTGCAAGACCTGCCACAAAGGCTACCAGCAACCGCTGCAAGGGACGAATGTCATCGCTGACTGGCCCGAGCTCGCTACGACAGGTGAACCTGTCTACGAATGATCGGTTCGGGGCGGTTCACCGCCCCGGCCATCGCCAGATCCGGTTTTGACAGGTTCCCAAAATGCAAAACCGGATGCGGGGCTCAACACCCCGGTTCCCTTCCTGTTGGCTACAGGAACTGGCGTCACGTTTCCAGGCTCACCCTGCCAAACGTGACGCCTTTCTTCCCTCTGTCCCCGAGGAGTCTGCCAAATGACACATTCTCTTACCCCAAATCTTGATCGCGTCGCCGGACCTGCCGACTTGCGCAACATGGACGACGAAATGCTGACCAAGGTTGCGCATGAGGTCCGATCCGAAGTGATCTCGGCCGTTTCGCAGACAGGTGGCCATCTTGGGTCAAGCCTTGGTGTTGTTGAACTGGCGGTCGCGATCCACGCTGTATTCAATACTCCGATGGACAAGCTGGTTTGGGACGTGGGTCACCAGTGTTATCCGCACAAGATCCTGACCGGGCGGCGTGACCGCATGACGACGCTTCGCCAGAAGGATGGTCTGTCCGGGTTCACCAAACGCAGCGAGTCGGAGTACGATCCGTTCGGAGCTGCTCATTCCTCTACCTCGATTTCGGCCGCCTTGGGGTTTGCAGTCGGTCGCGACATGGGGCGTCCGACCGGTGACGCGATCGCTGTGATTGGCGATGGGTCGATAAGCGCGGGCATGGCCTATGAGGCGATGAATAATGCCGGGCATGAAGGCCGCCGGCTTTTTGTCATTCTGAATGACAATGAGATGAGCATTGCGCCACCTGTTGGTGCCATGTCGTCCTATCTGAGCCGCATGTATGCGAACGAGCCTCTGGCGAAGATGAAGTCATTGGCCGAGGGTTTCGAGTCGGCATTGCCTGCGCCGATGCGCGAGGGTGCGAAGCGCGCCCGCCAGCTTGTTACTGGAAACCTGCAAGGCTCTGGGACCCTGTTTGAAGAACTGGGCTTTGAATATATTGGTCCGATCAATGGGCATGATATGGGACAACTCTTGCCCGTCCTCAGAGCTGCACGCGCCAGGGCGACCGGACCGGTTCTGATCCATTGCTGTACGGTCAAGGGCAAAGGCTACGCGCCCGCTGAAAACAGCGCCGACAAGTATCATGGCGTGTCGAAATTCGACGTCGAGTCCGGTACTCAAGCCAAGTCCAAACCGAATGCGCCGAGCTACACCAAGGTTTTCGGCGACACGCTAACTGATGAGGCCACGCGGGATCCAAATATCGTTGGCGTGACGGCGGCCATGCCCGGTGGGACCGGGATCGACATTCTCGCAAATCGCTTTCCATCGCGTGTGTTTGACGTTGGCATAGCGGAACAGCATGCCGTCACCTTTGCTGCGGGAATGGCGGCATCGGGTCTCAAGCCGTTCTGTGCCATCTATTCGACCTTCCTTCAGAGGGGCTATGATCAGATTGTGCATGATGTCGCGTTGCAGAACCTGCCTGTTCGTTTCGCAATTGATCGCGCCGGGCTTGTTGGTGCAGACGGAGCCACGCATGCTGGCTCCTTTGACGTTGGATATCTCGCTGCGCTGCCAAACATGACTGTTATGGCAGCCGCCGACGAGGCCGAGTTGATGCACATGGTTGCCACTGCTGTGGCGCATGACTCCGGTCCAATCGCATTCCGCTATCCGCGCGGCGCTGGAAACGGCGTTGAACTTCCTGAACGTGGCGAGCTCCTTGAGATCGGCAGGGGCAGAATTGTCCAAGAGGGCAGTGACGTTGCATTTCTGAGTTTTGGAGCGCACCTGGCTGAAGTCGAAGCGACCGCCCACCTATTGGAGAAGGATGGAGTCAGCGTCACCATCGCAGACGCTCGATTTGCAAAGCCTTTGGACATGGACCTGATCGCGAAGCTCGCAAAAACGCATGGTGCTTTGATCACGGTCGAGCAGGGCGCAAGGGGTGGTTTCGGTGCGATGGTCCTGCACGAGTTGGCAGACCGGGGAGCCTTGGACCGGGGCGTGAAAGTGCGAACGGTCACGTTGCCTGACCGCTTTATTGATCAAGCGTCGCCAGACGAAATGTATGCGGATGCCGGTATGACCCGCTTTGATCTTTACAAGTTGGCCGTATCCCTGACATCCAAAGATGGCAAAGTGATCCCGCTTACAAAGGGCGCTTAACAGTCAGATCCAATCAAGGGCGTCTTCGACAAGTCCGGTCACAGTCATGGAAAATTCTGTTCCTTGAGCGGAGTCGACCAATTCGGCGTGATCGTCGATGATGTCTTTTGCTTCTACAACTGAGGCGAGCGTCCCGTCAAAACTCTGCATGGCTGTGTTCGCCACCTCTACGTTGTTCAACCCGTTCACGACTGCATAATACGCCCCGATTTCTGCTTTGGTTTCGAGGAACTGCACGTCCGCGGCACTCCCGCTGGCCGCTTTTGCTCCATCAATCATTGCAAGAATGACTTGCGACTGGTCGAGGATCCCGTCGTCAATGAGGCCGGTCCAATACTCAAATCCCTCTGGATCGGGATCACGGCCATAGACGTTGTTATAGATCGCGGAAACAAAATCACCGGTCCTGCTGGACCCACCGTAAAGAGCCTGTGTTTCGGGTTGGTCAAAGAACATCCGAGCGATGTCCTCCATCGACATGCCATCTGCTAAGGCCGACCCCCAGAACAGAAGGCCTGCCGAGTCTGGTGCGCGGTTGAAATATGCCACGTACAGTTCACAGAAGGCCAACATATCCGCGTCCGAAAGTGTGCTGACATTTGTAAATTGGCTCAATGCGAAGGCATCCCCGGCGAATTCCAGAATCTCAATGCTGTTGAGCGTGTCGGTGCCATCTCCGCCGCTGCGGTCTTCGATCACGATTGATCCGTTGCTGATCGTGAGCCCGTAATTGGAGATGTCATTCATATAAACGGCGGTGTCGGTCCCAGCTCCGCCAGACAGAATATCATTACCTCCGGAACCAGTGATCCGGTCATCTGTATCTGAACCAACCAGGTTTTCGGCCGTCGCAGTACCAACAAGAACCCCCTCTGAGTCGGGTTGCGCCGGTGTGGTGTCTGGTGTCCGTGCATTCTGGCCAATGATATCAGGCGTCGTCTGACCGCCTGTCATGGCGAAGTTCTGCGTGACCATTACAGAGTAATAGGTCCCGCTATCATACGTGTAGGTACCAGTCTGAATTCCGATACCAACCACTTCAAGCTCGGGCATGAGAATGTTTTCACGATGTCCAGGGCTGTTCATCGTAACCATTCGGCGCGTACCGCGGCTATGCGGCCTTGACGGTGCTTTGCGTTGTGTCCGCTGGTTTCCAGTTCCACGGGAGCAGTTCGTGCAGGCGTGAGACAGGCATGTCGTTGATGCGACTGAT
>JAUIIR010000125.1 GCA_030431485.1 Alphaproteobacteria bacterium | reverse complement strand
AGACGCGCCTACGTCATGATGCAGCCCGCAGGCGCCCCGATCTGTCGTGCTGATCGCGCGAAACACGACCACCGTACCGCTGCTACGCCCCGATCAGGCGCTGCGGCCCCCTTCCGCCGCCAGCCCGGTGAATAACGTGGGGTCAAGAACAAGCCGGTGGTTGTTGGGTTTGCGCCCATTCGGGGCGCGGACGACCAAGATGAACCGTTCAAAAAACGCCCACTCTTCGTCCGACATCAGGTCTCGTGCCAAGCTGGTCTCCATCGCAGATACCAGCTTGAATCACGGTCAGCACGCGATGGGAATCCCTTTTGTCAACACGGCCTAGCCCTTAATTTTTTGTAGTGCTTTCTGAAAAGATCCTTTGAGTGCGTTGATATCTTTGCCACCGCTAAGAGGACTTGGATGCAACACAGGCGTAACTAGAAATCTGCGCCCCCTATAATCGAAATTGAGTGCAGCGTTGCGATCCACCTGCTCGCGCCAAGGCTTCGGCAAGGAAGTGTCAAGTGACCGCAAGAAAATATATGGAATCTTACCTAGCGGGATAATGATCTTTAGTTCTCTCAATCCATCAATGGTGGCATCAAAAACTGGCGCACAAACTTTCATCGCACTTTTTATATTGGTCATTGCGTCAAAGCGCCTGTCCGTGTCTTTAAGAAGCCAAATTGCGTTTGCATAGAAGATGCCACAGTCGTCTGCGCTCCATGCAGCCTTGGGATGTTGTTGTGTCAAGTAGTCATTTAGGCACTTCTGAAGATTCTTATTTGTCCTCACCTCTGGGTCGTGACGAAATCCTTTTGCGCCCTCACCCTTAGAAACAATGATCTCCCGCATTCTTTTGGCGTGGGCGGCATCTTGACCCAGAATAAGGACTTCTGCGTTCCTATCACCGAAAAGGGTTTCGCAGGCGTGCAGCTGATGTTTAATTGCGGCGTATTCGTTAACATTGACATAGCCATCGACTCTCAGATCCCGAAAATCATAAGCTGACTTCATCATCTTATCCTCAATTCACAATTAACCCGCTTTATCGCAGATTGCCCACCCCAGGCCTGCGAAGGCAGCGGTCGAGCCCCGAGCGCGAGACGTGCGACTTCAGGAACTCACGCACCACGGCCAGCAGGTCATCGAGAGATATCAACAATGCCTTGCGCAGCGCCACAGCCACGACCTCCTGCGCAGGCGTCAGTGTGGTTTGAAGCCGGTGAGGCGTGTGGCTGCGATCCTCGACGGTGTCGCGCTTGCGCCATTTCCATACAGTCTGCTTGGTCGTCCCGTGGCGGTCCGCAAGAACCCAGGCCGGTTCATCGCTGGCCTGTATCGCCGCCCTGACTTTCGGCGTCGTCGTGGCTTGGCGGTGAAGCTTGATCAGCATGTCGCTCTCCCGTCTCGCGCCTCTGTCATAACCGACCGTGCCATGAAAAGCGCCGATCGGCGAGGGGCTATGTGATCATCCGGCATGGAACACCTAGGCTGGTCGTCAGCACAGGCTTCCTTGATCCCGCCTTATTCGTCCAAAACGGCGGGAAAGGTTGCATGCGCCTGAAAGCGATTTAGATTCAATATACTAGACAGAAACGTAAGCGCGAGGTTGAGGCCCTATTCGGCGAGGCTTGACGGCTGTGTCTGCGGCCAAGGCCTGAGGTCTTCGATGCGGGATCGTGGGTGGCCGTTGAGGATGGCGCGCAGTGTAGCGGCGAGGTAGTCGACGGGGTTCACGCCTGACAGCTTGCAGGTTGCGACGAACGACGCGAGCATGGCCCAGTTCTCGGCGCCGAT
The DNA here is from genome assembly GCA_030431485.1 of Alphaproteobacteria bacterium. Lineage (GTDB taxonomy): Bacteria > Pseudomonadota > Alphaproteobacteria > Rhodobacterales > Rhodobacteraceae > Marivita. Next base: position 5,240 of record JAUIIR010000125.1, on the reverse strand, counting down.
CTCGTTTCCGGCGAAGGGCCGCCACGCCCTCGGGCACGACAAGCTGCCCCGTCCGCAGCTTCCTCCGGCAGTCACAGACCTGCCAGCGCGTCGTCCCGTGCCGCCGCGCGATATCCGTCACCGAAGCCCCACGTCGGTGATGTGCAGGTCTTGCCCGACCTCCTCAGTCAGATCCCGGATGACCAACAGATCGGCAGTGTCACGGCAGACGGTGCCTACGACACCCGCAAGCGCCACGATGCCATAGCAGATCGCGGTGCCCATGCCGTCATCCCGCCCCGCAGGAACGCCAAGCCGTGGAAGGTGATCACAGCTGGCGCGGCCGCACGAAACGATGCTCTGCGCGCCGGGAAATACCTTGGCCGGGCCCTCTGGCGACGATGGAGCGGATACCACCGCAGGAGCCGCGTCGAGACCAAGATGCATTGTGTAAAACTGCTGGGCCAGCGGCTCATGGCGCGAGACTTCGACCGACAGGTCGCCGAGCTTCAGGTCCGCATCGCTGTCCTAAACGGCTACACCGCGCTCGGCATACCCGTCACAGAAGCTATGGGATAACTCTGTCCGGGGAAAGGGGAACCTCAGCGTTCAGCCGATTTGTGCAACAGCGCCGCGGCTCGGGATCATGCGTGTGCTGACCGCTGCCCGTAGGGTCCGGCGGGTCATGAAGAAGGACAAACTGCCGACGCTGCAGCGCCCTGATCAGCGGGGCGCTCTGGGGAAACGAATTTGGAGGTGTTGCGCCGACCTCAATGCGAACACCGGAGGTTCTGCTGGCGACCGTACGCCAGACTTGATGAGTAAAGGTTGGAGCTTGGCACCGTCGGCTTGGCCAAGGTAAACGCTGACGCTAGAGTATTCAGGCTGGACCTTGTTACACTTCAGTGTGATCTTGGTAACTTCAGGTCAGCCGAGGAGCATAAAATGGGCAGCAAAAATAAGGGTTTTCCCGAAGATCAATTCTCACAGATTGCACTTGGCCTCGCGAAATGGGCGGCTAACGCTAAGGGGTCCCAAGAGTTGACTCCGTTTCATTGCATTCTCGGATTTTCGTTGGCAGCCGCTGATACTTCCACAAGTGTCCCACCAAGTTACGCTCCGTATGTAGAAGAATTTCAGAATATACTTAAGTGGTCCCAAATCCTTGAGAGCGGCGAGACGCCTCAGGCCCCGCCCAAAGCGATGACTATTGCCAATGAGCTTAGGGTGATCTTGAATGAATCCAAGGGAGATCTGGAGAAACTACTTTTCGAAATTGGTGCGGTTGCACGTACCTACAGTAAATTTTCTTCCGAAGAATTTTCTGAAATTATTTCACATGCCACAGAGTTTGGTAAGAAAAATAAACTCGCGAGTATAGATGAAGGGTCATTTTGCGGGGGGGCCTACCTCGCTTATCTCTCAGGGAATTTGGAAAAAAGTCCATTACTTACCGCGTTCATCAGTGCAAACCTCAATCCGATCCAAGCGCTCATCACGAAAAATGGCTGGTTATTGCAAAGTCAACCACTCGATGGTGGTTCGAATCTTGAACTACATCCCAGCTTTGTTGCTCGCGCCAGACACATAATCGAGGCAAGGGATCCTTTGATTGCAGCCCTTAACCTTGGCGTTCGCGAAGGCGCAAAGGTTCTGGCGAAGGAGCGCACCGCATATCATGAAGCGGGACATGCAGTGGTTTCATATGTGTTGCGACCAGAACTAACAGTGTCTTTGGTAACAATTGTCTCTAATGGGGCATCCGATGGATGTACATATTTCGATAATAGCTCAGCATATTGGGATCGTTTTCGGCAGGAGGACCTTCGTGCCAACTTAAAGGTTGCACTCGCAGGGCGGATGGCGGAGCAGATCAAGTTCGGCAAAGATCAGGCGGATACAGGTGCCCGCCGTGATATCGAGCAGGCTACGGAAATGGCATGGAAGGCGATCACAACATCTGGCCTCGATGACGAATTCGGCCCCGTAGATCTCTCGATTCTAGCAAAATTGACGGGACATCACGCAGGGTTGTTATTTGATCGAGCTCAGGAACGACTAGCAAACATTCTGAAAGATACCGAACTCGACACGAGGCATATTCTTGAAGCCAATTGGGCTCAGGTAGAGATCTTGGCTCGCCGTCTGATTCGAGAAGAATTGGTTTCTAGCGAGCAATTGATTGATGCGCTGGTCTTGAACTCACTTATAAATGTGCATGGTGCGGTACAGGCATATAGCCTACCGCTTGAACGCCACGTTGAATTCGCCAAAAATGATGGCGTGCACGAAACACCGGAAGGTCCTGTGCGCTTTCGTGCCGGGGACGCTATTATCCACGACGATGACGGAACGAGTTGGCCTGTTTCACGATCGAGATTTGACGACCTATATGAGCCTTCAAAGGGGACGCGAACTGGCGATGCAGGGATTTATCTCAAGCGCCGTAAAGCGGTAAGGGCCCTGCAGATAGCGGCTCCACGGCGCTTGGATCTCACGAAAGGACGTGGGCAACTTAAGGGTTTGGCTGGCGACTGGATTGTGGACTACGGAAATCGCGACTTAGCTATAGTTGCGAACGAAATTTTTTCAAAAACCTATAAAATCTTTGTGGAGAATTAATGCCATGGTGGGCGTCGTTTGTTGCCAAATCGAAAAGACTTGATATAGTGGGTTCGAATTAGGCCGGTGCATCAGGGAGGATTCAGCATGGTGGATGAGATCGCTAAGTCAGGGTTTGTGTTCACTATTGGCCTTACAGGCCATCGTGACATTCATCCCGACGCCATCCCCGGGATACGATCGGCACTTCTAAAGGAACTCCAGGCGCTGCGAGAGCGTTTTGCAACCCTACCTGTCGAGCTTGTGACCGGACTTGCACAAGGCGCGGATACACTCGCCATCGACGTTGCCCTTGAACTGGGCTTGCCCGTGCGCGCGGTACTCCCCATGCCTCGTGATTTATACGAGGCCGACTTTGAAGGCGAAGCTCACTCGCACTTTGTGCGGCTCCTGGATGACGCACGCGTTACAGTTCAGGAGGTGCCTCTGCCCACCGGGACTAGGGAGGAAGATTTCAAAGAAGAAGCCTCTCGTGATGCCTTGTATGCGCGGCTCATGGATTACCTTGTAAGGCGCTCAAATGTCCTTGTCGTGCTTTGGGATGGTGAGGTGACCGGACTTACTGCTGGATCATCCGACGTTTTGGCTCGGTATCTATCTGGTATTCAAACACTAGCTGAGCAGCAACGCGGAATAGAAATAGTTGAAGATCCGGATTTGGTCGATGACCAGTCGGATCTAGCGATCTGGATCAAATCACCCAGGATTTCAGGGGAAGTCGAGCGCAGCGACGCTCAGACAAGCTATCTGTTACAGGCGGGTGCTGCCGGTTTTATGTGTCGCCTCTCGTATATCCCAAATTTCGTACTGGAGCGCTGGAAGGAGTTCGATCGGTATGCAATCGAACGCGACACTGCAACAGGCACAGAGCTAACTGTCTATCCCATTTCTACTGCCGCTGATACAGAAATTTCGGAAGTTGCCGCCTCCATAGATACGGATTTCGTACGAGCGGATCAGCTTGCAATTGCAAATCAGCGTCTGTCAGACCGTCTCTTCAAGCTTTTCGGCATCATGGCTGGCCTGATGGGCCTGACATTTCTGCTCTATGCGAAGATTGCAGCACTGCAGGTGTTTCTCATTGTGTACGTTGCTCTATTCGCTAGCGGCTTCGTCTTCTTTTCTATTGGCGCAAGACGAGGCTGGTTTGTGCGTCACCTCGCTTTTCGCGCTCTGGCAGAAGCTCTCCGCATCCGATTTTTTTTGGTCTTGTCTGGATGTGGGGTAGAAGGGCAGTCACGACGGCTTTTCCAGTTAACGAGTATCGATCGCTTCAGGGGCTTTACATGGCTTCGTGATGCGATGCGATGCACAGAACCTTTGTCCTACGATAGCCCAGTGTATGCCAAGGAAAGGATCTCTGCTGTTTCGAGAAGGTGGATCAAGGAACAGGCAGAATATTTCTCACGCAAGTATCGGCAGTTGCACAGTGCGCATGAAAGGCTTGAAAAAATGAAGAAATTACTTTTTGCCTCCGCCCTTATCGGAGCGGTATCGTTAATCTTTTTCAAAGATGCACTGCACCAATTCCACATTGGGGATCTTGATGGCAAGACTCTTATCGTTTTTCTAATGGGGTTATTTCCGCTATGGCTTGCAGTCTGGGAAATTTATCAAACAAAAATGGCGACTCGTGAACTTCTTTGGCAATACTCAAATCAGGCTGAGCTGTTCAAAGTTGCTGACCGACGCCTTGAAGCGATTTCCGAATCTGTTCACGCACAGGATGTGATCTCAGCTCTTGCCGAACGCTCGCTCATGGACATTGCACAGTGGAGTACACACCGCTACCATCGGGAACACGAGCCGCCAACTGCAGGGTGAAAAACTTGTCTTGGTGCGAGTTTATTTTAATTTCTCAGCCTCTGCAATTCTATCCACTATAAGCTGTACTTCGGGCGCATTTTCTCCCAGCGCTCTCACGCGTATGTCAAGCGCTTTCTTGAGATATTGAAGCGACGTTTCACGATCATGAAGCCGCGTATACAAAGCTCCAAGCGCGCTATATCCGAACGCAGTCTCAATGGAATCTGGACCATATTTTGCTTCCATACGTCGGCATGCCTCCTTCTGGACCGGCAAAGCTTCCAAGAAACGTCCCGCATTGCGAAGAAAAACGGCAAAATTTTGCAGACCCACTAGGGTGTCGGGGTGAGTTGGCCCAAGCGCCGTCTCGCTGATCTCCAGCGCCCGTCGGTAGAGCGGCTCGGCAGCGTCGTAGTCGCCTTTGTCGAGGAACAGGTCCGCGAGGTTGTTGAGACTTGTCGCGGTGTCGGGGTGCGTTGGCCCGAGAGCCGTCTCCGTGATCTCCAGCGCCCGTCGGTAAAGTGGCTCGGCTGCGTCGTAGTCGCCTTTGTCGCGGAACAGGCACGCGAGGGTGTTCAGGCTTGTCGCGGTGTCGGGGTGCGTAGGCCCGAGAGCTGTCTCCCTGATCTCCAGCGCCCGTTGATAGAGCGGCTCCGCAGCGTCGTAGTCGCCTTTGTCGCGGAACAGGCCCGCGAGGTTGTTGAGACTTGTCGCGGTCGAGGGGCGCGCAGGTCCGAGAGCCGTCTCCCAGATCTCCAGCGCCCGTCGGTAGAGTGGCTCGGCTGTGTCGTAGTCGCCCTTTGAACTTAGCAAGTCCGCGAGGTTGTTGAGAC
>JAUIIR010000033.1 GCA_030431485.1 Alphaproteobacteria bacterium | reverse complement strand
CCAGACAAAAACATTGTCGAAAACGCTGTAAACTCGGCAGATCACACCACGTTGGTGACCGCAGTCAAAGCAGCCGGTCTGGTTGACACCCTGATGGGCAAGGGTCCGTTTACTGTGTTCGCTCCGACGAATGCAGCATTTGATCGTATTTCGGACGAGTCCCTGAACGCGCTCTTGCAACCGGCGGCAAAAGCCCAGCTGGCTCAGATTCTGACCTGCCATGTTGTCGCGGCAAATGCGATGTCTGACGCGATTGCCGGAATGATTGCCGATGATGGCGGGACGCATCCGGTCCAGACAGTGGGCGGATGCACCCTGCAGGCCAAAATGGACGGATCAAAGATCACCCTTACGGACGAGAACGGGCGCGATGCCACCGTGACGATTGCAGATGTGCGTCAATCAAACGGGGTCATTCACGTGATCGACCGCGTGCTTTTGCCGGCTCAGTAAACCCCTGATCCCCAACCCTGGGGTTGAAAGATCGCGCAAAAGTGTGTGCCCCGGTCTTGTTTTCAAACAGTCCGGGGCACCATCTTTTTACCAGAGAAGGAGGACCAGATGTTGAGACGACATTTCCTGCAGACCGCCGCCGCCGCAGTTGGACTTGGGGCCTTGGCAAAAGGCTCGGGCGCCGCAGAAGGCTCGTTCGAGGTGACGCGCTCCAAAGCGGAATGGAAGGACATGCTTACCTCGCTCGAATACCGAGTGATGCGTGAGGAAGGCACCGAGCGTGCATTTTCTTCGCCGCTCAATGACGAAAAGCGCGATGGAATGTTCCATTGCAAAGGCTGCGACCTCGCGCTCTATGCGTCCGAGCACAAATATGACAGCGGTACAGGCTGGCCTAGTTTCTGGAAAGCACAAGCCAATGCGATTGAGACCAAACCTGACCGGTCGTTATTCATGGTGCGCACGGAATGCCATTGTCGCCGATGTGGAAGCCATTTGGGGCACATCTTTGACGACGGGCCGAAACCTACGGGCAAGCGTCACTGCATCAACGGTGTCAGTTTGACCTTCCGTGCGGCCTGAACCGCGCAAGTTTCTGAAGAACTCGGCGTAAACTCTGGTGAGAGTTTACGCGCCGCGTGCGCCAAGGCCCAATTGCATCAGCGTCTTGCGGACAGGTTTGAGTGTGTAGAGCGCGTCCAGCCCCTTGGCGCGAATGTCGCGAAGCGGTTGCGCACTTAACATCGAGGTTCTGTTCAGAAGTGTAATCCCAGCCACCCGCGCGCGGATATCGACGATACGTTTCTGATGATATGCGTCCAGCATCTTGCGGTTTCCAAGATCATCGCCAGCATGCCGGGCCAGGTCACGCAATATGCTCAGGTCCTTTAGGCTCATGTTCAAGCCCTGCGCGCCGATGGGCGGCACCACATGCGCGGCCTCCGCCACCAGTGCGAGCCGTTCGCTGCTAAGACGGTCTGGATGTTGGCTAATGATCGGCCAGATCGTGCGCCGTGACGCCAGTTCTAGAGGGCCGAAAAGACTGCAGGATCGGGTTGTCATGGCCTCTTCAAAAGCATCTGTGTCCAATGCCATCAAAGCATCTGCATTGGGCCCTTCTTCCATCCAGACAATCGCCGAAGACGGGCGTCCGTCCAAATCGGGCAGGGGCACGAATGTGAAAGGCCCGCCAGTGCGATGTATCTCGGTCGAGACATTTGCATGTGGAATGGGATGTGTGACGGCGAAAGCCAGTGCCTTTTGTCCAAAGCGCGTGGTCTTAACGTCAATGCCAGCGGCGTTCCGCATAGGTGACGTGCGCCCGTCGGCTGCGATCACCAATTTGCACCGCACCTTCGTGCCATCGCTTAGACCGACACGGGCTTCGGCTTCACGGGTAAAGAGAGATGTTGTCCCTGTTCCTGCGCGGAAGGTGACGTTCTCCATTCCGCCTAGATGAGCCACAAATTCGCGCCGCAAAAGCCAGTTGGGCAGGTTCCATCCGAACGGAAGGTCCGAAATGTCCGAGGCATTGAACTCCTTCGTCACGCGGGCCTTTGGCTCCTCGCCGCCAGCGTCAACGATCCGCATGACCTGAAGGGGCATGGCATGATCCGCAAGCCGCGCCCAAAGGCCTATGTCATCCAGAAACGCCTGCGCCGGTTGTAGAAATGCCGTCGTGCGCAAATCTGCGCCGACGGCATTCCGGTCGGTAACGGGTGGCGCGGGATCAAGACACAGCACCGAGTGACCATCAGCACCGAAGGCGGCAGCCGCAGCCAATCCTGCAATTCCGCCTCCTGAAACGACGATGTCAAAAGTCATGGCGCGGCCCTTTGGTTTTGCAATTGACCCCGCTTATAGGCAGGCGGGGCGCAAAGCGCGATGCGTCAGGGTGCGCTATTTACCCACCGTGATCAGGATGAGCAGCACCATCACAACGGGCACCATGGTCAACGCTGTCATTGTCAAAGCCACGACACCCCATTGCATCACCGCCAGCACCAAGAGTGTGAAAAGCGCGACAAGAAGATAGTAGATTGTGTCCGGTCCACCCTCTTTCAGATCGCGGGCGACCCTGCCAAACACAGGAATGGAATAGAAAGGACTGCGGCGCTGCGCATCTGTCGGCTCGTAAATAGACATCTGAAACCCCTATTTTGTCTGCAAGACAGATAGGCACGGAATTCCGCCTGAACACTGCCAAATTGCCGCAATGCAGAAATTCGGGTTCAGGTCAGCCGGGCCAGAAACTCGGTCAGGTCTTCAGTGTGGTGGTGGATGTGCTCTGCGGGAATGGCATCCGGCGCGACATGGACGGTTTTCATACCCATCGCATGTGGTGCCGCCAGATTGCGGGGGTCGTCTTCGAACATTGCAGCGGTCTTTGTGTCGGTGCCATCGCGACCGAATACCCGCTCAAACGCGCTGCGTTCGGGCTTTGGTCTGAAGTCGGCATGTTCTACGCCATAGACCGCGTCGAAGATATCGTCGAGGCCACGGGCTTTCAGCACGTTGCGGGCGTAGGGCTCCGATCCGTTGGTGTAGACGATCTTGCGCCCCGGCAGGTCGCGGATCAGGGAGGCAAGATACGGGTCCTCGGAGAGAACCGAAAAGTCGATATCGTGAACGTCGTGCAGATACGGGCCGGGGTCCACATTATGCTCGCGCATCAGGCCGGCCAATGTCGTTCCATACGTCCTCCAATACTCGACCCGCAGCGTGTTGGCGCGATCCCGATCAACTCCAAGCGCGTCCATGACGAACTTCGTCATGCGCACCTCGATCTGGTCGAACAGGCGGACAGCAGGCGAATACAGGGTGTTGTCGAGATCGAACACCCAGTGGCGGACATGTTGAAATGCAGACTTGACCATACCGTGCAACCTAGGCGCGCTGCGGGGGCGCGGCAATGGCTCAACTTGCGTCTTGCGAGGTAGCAGGGCTATCGTGCTGAAACTTGGATAAGGATCGCGCAATATGAAAGATGTAAAGCCGCCGCAGAAAGACGCCTATACGTCGATCCTTGAGGCCATTGATGTTGGCGTCTATCGCCCGGGCGACCGTTTGGTAGAAAGCGATCTGGCCGAACGATTTGGCATGTCGCGCACGCCGATCCGTGAAGCGTTGCAGCGGCTTGAGACCCAATCCCTACTGACCCGGGATGGGCGGTCTCTGATCGTCGCGTCTCTTGACCATAACCAGATGGCTGAGCTGTACGTCGTCCGAACCGAGCTTGAGGGTTTGGCGGCTCGCCTAGCGGCGCGTCACGCGACCGAAGAAGAAGTGCAGGTTCTGCAGGACATGGTGCATGACGATCGTGCATTGCTTGATGACCCGTCGGCGTTAGCGCGCGCCAACCGGCGGTTCCACAAGCAAATTCATCTTGCCTCGCACAACCGGTTTCTCGTGCAGCAGCTTGATCTGGTACACCGATCAATGGCGCTTATGGCAACAACATCGTTGGCCGCTCAAGGGCGCGGCGAGATTGCATTGGCGGAGCATCAGGCCATCGTTGATGCCATCACACAGCGCAACGAAGACGCGGCCTACAAAGCTCTGCGCGATCATATTTCGGTGGCGTTTGTCACGCGTCTCAAACTTGACTCGATGGCATCGGATCAGACCTGATCAGCGGAGGGTCGCGTGAATATCACCGCCCGGCAGGTCTGGCTCTGAATGGCCGTGTTCGGTCTTGTCCCAGTAAAATGGATTGAACACGATTTCAGATCACGCCTTGTAGACCGCGAACACGCCCATCGGGAAATAGAAAAACATCATAGGCACCCAGGGCATCAGCTTTTCATGCCGCGTGCGGGCGACAGCCAGAAACCCCGTGAGCAGTGAGATAAGCTCTGAAAAAAGGAAAAGGGCCACAAGGCCCTTTGTCCAGTCGGGTGGAAATGCCTCCAGAAATGGCGTCGAGTACCCAAAACAGACCAGCCAGAAAGACCATAACGCCGGCGCCAGTGTGAATTGCAAAATGGTGGTCAGAAAGAAAAACTGCACTCCGACAAATTTGCGCGCGCCGAGTTCCCGGAGCAATTGAAAGGGGCGCCGCATATGCAGACGGTATGTGACGATATAGCCCTTGAGCCAACGGGAACGCTGTCGGATCCAAGGTATGAATCGGTTATTGGCCTCTTCCCGCGTAACTGTCGGGATCAAATACGTCCGATATCCAAACCGCGCCAACCGGATGCCCAGATCGGCGTCTTCGGTGACGTTATGTGAGTCCCATCCTCCGACATGATTGAGGGCTGCGCGTTTCAGAAAGACCGTCGTACCGCCGAGTGGAATAGGCAAGCCCAACCGCGCCGCGCCCGCCAGAACCACGCGGAACCAGATGGCGTACTCGATGGTAAAGCAGCGCGCGATCCAATTGGATTGTGTGTTGTAGAAGTCCAGGATTCCTTGCACGCAGGCCACTTCTGGGGGGGCGAGGTGAAACGCCTCAACCACCCGTTCAATCTGATCCGTTGCTGGCGCGTCTTCGGCATCAAGAATGCCGATAATATCACCCCGCGTGTGACCCAGCGCATAATTCAGCGCCCGGGGCTTTGTTTTGAGAGCGCCATCCGGCACGCGCACGACCCGCATCCAGCGGGGAAGAGAAACCGCCTCGATCATCTGGCGCGTCGTGGTGTCCTTTTCCTCAAGCACCAACACCACATCCAGAAGCGATTTCGGATAGGTGAGCCGCGACAATCTCAGAACAAGCTCATGCGCAATGGCCGCCTCGCGGAAGAGGGGGACAATCAGGCTGACCACAGGTTTCTCGGAAAGCGGGACATCAACCGGGGCGTCAGGCGGTTTCTTGTAGCCCGCCGCGAAAACGGCGATTTTGAAGACCAGAGTGGCGATAAGATTGATCACCGCAACGGCGGTGATGCCGGCGAAGAAAACGTTCGGAAAATAGAAAATGAGCGCAAGGCTGATCCCGAAGAACAACGAGGCTGCAACGCCGCGCTTGAAGGTCAGCTTGTTGATGTCACGGCAACTGTACTCATCCGCGACACGTTTTTCGGCCCGCTCTGCAAGAACATCGCCGTGCCTGTCGGTGATGATCCTCAGCAGATCTTCTTCCGAGACATCGGCAAAAAGAACTGGTCCGAGGGATGCCTCAAGTATCTCTCTGAGTTGCGTGCGGTCCCGATCCGGCACCGTCGCAATCAAGGTGGCCTCACCCACAGTACCCCAGGGCAGAATCCGGTACTCGAGGCAAAGGTCCGGGGCAATCAGGTCAGCCAATGCAGGGTCTGGGGGATGTGTGCCGAGATTTAACCGACGGCGTCGGCTGGCCAAAGCACGCGCGTTGTTCAACAAGCGCGTGCCGTCAGCGGTGGCCCTGCGCATGGGCGGTGTTGCCGGTGGCTGCCGAAGTGCAGGGGTCAAAACAAAGGGTGGCTTGACCCGTGATGCCGTCCGCTCGAACATGTAACCCCCGGAAATGAACCGGGGGTCAGCTAAGCCTCAAAGGGTTAAGCAGCAGTTAATGCGCGATCAGGCGTCGACGGATTTGCGTGCTGCCATCGAGTCAGCAAACCGTTCAAAAAGATAAAAGCTGTCCTGTGGGCCAGGGCTGGCTTCGGGGTGCTGCTGGACCGAAAATACCGGCCGGTCCGCCACGCGGATACCGCAGTTCGAGCCGTCGAACAGCGAGACATGTGTCTCAAGAACACCCGCAGGAAGGGTCTGGCTGTCCACAGCAAAACCATGATTCATCGAGGTGATTTCGACCTTGCCCGTTTCGGTGTCCTTCACCGGGTGATTGGCCCCGTGATGGCCGTGGTTCATCTTGACCGTCTTTGCGCCAAGCGCCAACGCCAGCATCTGGTGCCCGAGGCAAATGCCAAACATCGGCAAGTCTGTCTCGTTCAGGATCGTCTGGATCATCGGTACTGCATAGACGCCGGTCGCAGCAGGATCGCCCGGACCGTTTGACAGGAACACGCCATCCGGGTTGTGCGCCAAAACCTCTTCGGCCGTGGCTGTCGCAGGCAGTACGGTCACATCGCAGCCCGCAGTTGCGAGGCAGCGCAGGATGTTGCGCTTTGCGCCGTAGTCGATGGCGACAACTTTGTGCTTGGGATCGGTCTGACGTGTGTATCCGTCGGGCCAGGCCCACCGCATCTCGTCCCAGCGATAGGACTGCGCGCAGGTCACGTCTTTTGCGAGGTCAAGGCCTTCAAGCCCGCTAAAGGCCCGCGCTTTCTCCACCAAAGCGGCGATGTCGAAAATGCCCTCCGGATTGTGTTCCAGAGCCACATGCGGTGCACCCTGCTGCCGGATCGCGCGTGTCAGCCGACGTGTGTCGATACCACCAATCGCGATGCGCCCGCGCGCGGACAGCCAATCGCTCAGCTCCTGAACCGCACGCCAGTTCGAACTTTGCGTCGGCATCCACTTGACCACCATGCCCTCGGCCACCGGATCGCCGGTTTCGTCATCGTCAGGGTTCACACCCACATTGCCGATATGCGGGAAGGTGAAGGTCACGATCTGGCCCGCATAGGAGGGGTCGGTCATGATCTCCTGATAGCCCGTCATCGCCGTATTAAAACAAAGTTCCGCGACTGACGTTCCGGTTGCACCAAAGCCCTGACCGTAGAAAATCGTGCCATCTGCAAGGGCAAGGCAGGCGGTCGGTTTGTCAGTGGAAAGCATGGACATGGCGCGACTCCGCAGGGGTAAAATCTCGCGGAACCTAAGGCTGTGCCGCCTTGCGGTCAAGGGAGTTGAAAAAATGTGATATCTATATTTTTCAATAACTTATGTCATCAGGCAGGAGGTTGCGTCTGAAGGTGTCCTCGCTTAATGTGCGCGCTCGTTTAACCGTGGGAATGAAATACATGGACCTTCGCACCCGGCTTAATACGTCGATCAAACAGGCGATGCGCGACAAGGACAGTGCACGGCTCTCGACCCTGAGGCTTATCAACGCTGCGATCAAGGATCGCGACATCGCAGCCCGTGGCGAGGGAAACGAGGATGGTGTTGGGGATGACGAAGTCCTTGGCATCCTTGGAAAAATGGTCAAGCAGCGCAAGGACACCGCCAAGACCTACGAAGAGGGTGGGCGTCTTGATCTGGCTGAACGCGAGCTGTCGGAAATCGGCGTGATCGAAGAGTTCCTGCCGCGCAAACTCTCGGACGATGAGGTTGCAAACGCGGTTGATGCCGCTGTTGCCGAGACCGGTGCGTCGTCGATCCGCGACATGGGCCGTGTGATGGGCGCGCTCAAGGCAAAATACACCGGTCAAATGGATTTCGGTGCCGTCGGCGGCATGGTCAAGGACCGGCTCTCTGCCCTCTGAACACGCGCGTTGCCGTCAACGGAGACGCGGCCCTGCGTCGAGGCAGGGCCCACCCGTCAAAGCCCGAAATCATCTCCGATAGCGGCCAGCTTATCGGGGTCCTCGATCCGGTAACGCTGCACAAATCGCGTCTTGTATCCGACGCGCCCGCGCCGCGCGCCGAAATTTTCGCCATGGTTCAGCATGTAAAGCACCGAGGGGCGCGACAGCGGTTGCAGCGGTTGACCGGCCAATCTGGCGAGATAGGGGAACATTCGATGTTCGTGCTGCGTCATCTCAGCGAGGAACGCCGTCGTTTCCGGCACTTCCGGATCGTGATACAGCGCGGCGCAACTGCCGCAGAGTTTCCAGAACGGCTTGCGCATCGGCGCGGCAGCACTGCGCGTATCGGCGAGCCCGATATCTCCGGTGGACACGTCCATCACATATCCGGACTGCACCAAGTAGCCGCCCTGTTTCTGTCGCTCGAGCATCTCGCGCACAGTGCTTTGCCGCAGCAGATCGTCAGCGTCAAAACTCATCGCATACCCGGGGGCTTTAGCCAGCGCCGGAAGCGCCTCGCAAAGCACCTGCAGCTTGCGCCACTTGTCATTGCCCGGAGTTGGGTCCGTGAAGGGCAGGTAGGTTATCCTTGGATCAGCCGGTAAATCGGGCCGCGCCTGACAACAGATCGCCGCACGCCAATCGGGGCAGTCCTGCGCGATGAAACGCTCAAGCGTCGTGCGCAACCGCGCCGCCACTGCATCCCAATCGCCAACGTGACCGGGGCCAACCATCGGCACCAGCAAGGTCACCTGCTGTGCGGTTTTCTGCTGCACTCGCTTTGCCCGAAGCGCCAGCGCGGCCCGCTCCGAGGCGGCCATGTCTGGCGTCGGATCGAAACGCCGCATAAGCGTCGTACGCAGCAAATGCCAAGCGCGGGTAGATTTCGGGACGGCGGGAACCTGTGCCATGCAGCCTCGGGTCAGGGGGTTGCGATGCGCCGAACCTTTTCACTCAGCTCTGCGTACAGCTCTTTGCGTTCGTCTTCGCTCAGAAACGCGCCGATCTCAACCTCTCTTCCGGCCCCGGAGAGGGTGACGTAGTGCGGCACTGGTCCACCCTTCTGATGCATGTTGACCTGTGTCCAGTACGGATTGCAGCGCCATTCCTGTGGCACACCTTTCGGTGTTTGACGTGTCAGGTGCAAGTCATCGGGTGTCAGCCTTAGAACCTCCATGATTTGCAAATCCCGCTCGTTGCGCCGCAGCGCGTACCACATGGCGCCCAAAGCCATCAGCATGAAGGGCAGGATGCCCCACAACAGGACGGTGCCGATCAGCCCGTATAGTGGGATCGTGGAAAGGGCGAAGACGCCAAGGATTGTCGCTGCAAACCCGTGCGCAGGCAGCGATTGATGCGGCCAGAGGCGCAGTTCCTGATCGTCCTGAGAAGTGTCAGTCCAAGTGTACGGCATAGCGTTTCAATACCCGGTCAGAAGAAGATCGCAAGCCCGGATGATCTCGTCGCGCTGATGTGCTGCGGAGCCGATATAGGTCGTGAGAGAGGAGGTCATCACGGTTGCTATTTGCTGTGGGAACAGGCGCATTTTGCTGTCGCCCTCTAGTATGTCCGGCATGAGCGTATTGAACCCAACACTCATGTCTTCGCTTGAGACCAACGGAATGACGACCCGCGTCGGAAGGTGCATCAGGATGTCGGCCTGAACCACCACGACGAGAACGCCGTCATCGCTTCGATAGATGTCGAACTGACGGGCCATGCGTCAGAACATGCGATGCCTAGAGAGCAGAATGCCATGTTCTTCGACGAACTTGTCATAGGCCTCGAAGGCCGCCGTGTTGTCTTTTTTCCAACGCTCTGCCTCGGCACGCCGGACGTCTTGTTCAATCCCCGCCTCGGCGGCGCGGGACAGGTTGACGCCTGCTTCTTTCGCGCGGGCGATGAGGTCGGCATCAAGGCTGAGACTGGCGGATTTGCGTGGCATGAGCATACTCCTGGCTCAAAAACCATACCGTAAAACCTACCCGCAAACAACGGTACGTTTTAAAGCGAAAGGCCCCGGCATGTCCACCGGGGCCTTTCGTTTCAGATCACACTCAGCTTAGTGCGCGTGCGACTTTTCCCAGTCTTCCCGCTTCGGAAGCTGCTCGAACGTGTGCTCGGGCGGCGGCGAGGGCAGGGTCCATTCCAGCGTGTCCGCATATTCGTTCCACGGGTTCTTCGCGGTTTCAGCACGGCCCTTGGACAAGCTCCACACCATCACGCCGATGAAGAAGAGGAACGATGCGAAGGACAGGAACGCTCCCCAGCTTGAGATGTAGTTCCAGAACGCGAAGGCTTCCGGGTAGTCGATGTAGCGGCGCGGCATGCCCTGACGGCCCAGGAAGTGCTGCGGGAAGAACGTCAGGTTTGCACCTATGAAGAAGGTCCAGAAGTGCAGCTTGCCCGCCCATTCCGGGTACATCTTGCCGGTCATCTTCGGGAAGTAGAAGTAGATGCCTGCGAAGATACCAAACACGGCACCAAGGCTCATCACGTAGTGGAAGTGCGCAACTACGTAATAGGTGTCATGATAAGCACGGTCCACAGCCGCCTGCGACAGAACGATACCTGTCACACCACCCACGGTGAAGAGGAACAGGAAGCCGAACGCCCAAAGCATCGGTGTCTTGAACTCGATAGAGCCGCCCCACATCGTCGCGATCCACGAGAAGATCTTAACGCCTGTCGGAACCGCGATAACCATCGTGGCCAGCATGAAGTAGGACTGCTGGGTCAGCGACATGCCAACGGTGTACATGTGGTGCGCCCAGACGACAAAGCCCAGTGCGCCGATTGCAATGATCGCCCAGACCATCGGAAGGTAACCGAAGACCGGCTTGCGGCTGAACGTGGCAACGACGTGGCTGATGATGCCGAAGGCCGGCAGGATCACGATGTACACTTCCGGGTGTCCGAAGAACCACAGAATGTGCTGGTAGAGAACCGGGTCACCACCGCCTGCAGGATCAAAGAAGGTCGTGCCGAAGTTACGGTCGGTGAGAAGCATGGTGATCGCACCCGCCAACACCGGCAGTGCAAGAAGGATCAGCCACGCGGTGACAAAGATCGACCACGCAAACAGCGGCACTTTGAAAAGCGTCATGCCCGGTGCACGCATGTTCAGGAATGTCGTGATGACGTTGATCGCGCCGAGGATCGACGAGGCACCCGAGACGTGCACCGCGAAGATCGCGAGATCCATCGACATCCCGCCCTCATTGGTCGACAACGGTGGGTAGAGAACCCAGCCGACACCCGAGCCAAGTTGACCATTGCCGCCCGGAGCGAAGACCGAACAAACCGCAAGGGTCGTACCGGCGACGAAGAGCCAGAAAGACAGGTTGTTCAGACGCGGGAACGCCATGTCCGGCGCGCCGATCTGCAACGGCATGAAATAGTTGCCGAAACCGCCGAAAAGCGCCGGAATCACCACGAAGAACATCATCAGGATGCCGTGTCCGGTGATCAGGACGTTCCAAAGGTGTCCGTTTGGTGTACATTCGCCAACCGCTGCTGCGGTCAGGCGGGCGCCTTCCATACACATGTACTGAACACCGGGGTTCATCAGTTCCAAGCGCATGTAAACGGTGAATGCCACGGAGATGAAGCCCGCGAGACCTGCAACGATCAGGTACAGAATCCCGATGTCCTTGTGGTTCGTGGACATGAACCAGCGGGTGAAAAAGCCGCGCTGGTCTTCATGTTCGTGGCCGTGAATGGCGGCGTCTGCCATATCTGCCTCCTGCTGGTTCCCAATAAAAAGGCGCAGGGATTCTCCGCGCGCCATTTGTTCCATCGACCTTTTAGAATGTGTGTCTGGTGGCGGCAACGGATGTATTTGACGCAGATCAAACTTTATTGTCGCACTTTGGTCAGGCCTTGCAGAGCGGGAAAACTAAGAAATTTCAGATAACCGTTTGAATTTTTTATCTCTTACCAGACGGTAAAAATTCCGAGCGCCTTGCAGGCGCTCGGAGCCATGATTCCGGTTTTGTCGCAGTTTATCCCACAAGCCCACCGTCATCGCGCGTTACGGTGATGACAGCCGAGCGGGGCAGGTTGCCTTCGCCGTCCGGCCAGTTGCTGCCGGGGTGCTGGATGCCGACGAACATGGTGCGGCGGTCGCTCGACCAGGTCAGGCCGGTCACCTCGCACCCGTTTGGGCCTGTCAGGAACCGCTCGATGCGTCCGGTGACCGGGTCACCCGCCAGCATCTGGTTGTTGCCCATCCCGGCAAAGTCGCCTTCATTGCTGTCATCGCCATCGGTCTGGATCCAGATCAGCCCGGTCGAGTCGATCTGCATGCCATCCGGCGAGTTGAACAGATTGCCCGCGTTGATATTCGCGGTTCCGGCATTGGCGCCATCTGCCACCGTCGGGTTGCCTGCCATGACATAGAGATCCCACGCAAACCCATTTGCACCATGGTCGCCGCCCTGAGGACGCCAACGCACGATCTGGCCGAACCGGTTGGTTTCGCGCGGGTTGACCGCGTTCACGGTCATCGGGTCGCCGCCTGCATTTGTGCGCACCGTGCCATCATCGTTCAACACACCGCGGCGCGAGTTGTTGGTCAGGCAACAATAGGCCTCCGACGCGTTCGGGTGAACTGCGATCCACTCGGGACGGTCCATAGTGGTCGCACCCACCTTGGAGGCCGCCATGCGTGTGAAGATCGAGATCATTGCCGCATCCATACCTGTGGTTGCAGGTGTCAGCGGCACCCAGCGACCGGACATGTCGTCCTCGAACACCGCGACCGACAACGTGCCGTCGACCAGCAGGGTCGAGGTATCTTCGCCCGGCACATAGACGTCGCGACTGACCCAGCGATACATGAACTCCCCGCGCTCATCGTCGCCCATATAAACCACGACACGTCCATCGGCTGCGATGCCATAGGCGGCGTTTTCGTGCTTAAAGCGGCCCAGTGCAGTGTGCTTGATCGGGGTCATATCCGGGTTGGCCGGGTCGATTTCCACAATATAGCCCGCGCGGTGCGGCTCGTTTGGGTTGGTCGCGATGTCAAAGCGCGCATCGAAGCCGTGGTAGTTGTACCGCCCCGCATCCACCTGCGTCCGCACGCCGTAGCGCTTGAAGCCGTCCATCACGATCTCATCGGCGCTGACGTCAGACACCGCCCCGAAGTAGCCGTTGAAGTTCTCTTCACAGGTCAGGTAGGTACCCCAGGGTGTGCGTCCCGAGCCGCAGTTGTTGAAGGTACCCAGCGACTCCATCCCGGTCGGATCGTCCTCTGTCTTGAGCAGGTCGTGACCCGCCGCCGGACCCGAGAAGGTCATCGGCGTATTGTGGTGGATGCGACGGTTGTAGGGGCTGTCGACCACGACGTTCCAACCTTCATCGCCCTGCGCCACTTCCATCACCGTCACACCCTGCAGGTGCTGCAGGATACGCACATCATCAAGGCTGCCTGGCAGGCCGTCTTCGCGATGCGGCAGGTTGGTCTTGTTGTTGGTGTATTCGCTGTTAACGACAAGGATCTCGCGACCATCGACGTGAAACAACTCCATTCCGTCGGTGTTTTCGCCCATCACGCGGTCGGCAAACTCGACCGAAACACCCGCCTTGGGATCATAGGCGCCCTCGGCATCCGAGAAGAGCGCGTCTCCCCAGCGCACCAGCGTCTTCCAGGTGTAGCCCTCGGGAACATGAACCGTACCATCGGTCTGCGCGGCGATTGGAGTAAAGGGAAAGCGCGAGGCGGGCTGGGCCATTGCTGTCGTTCCTTTGAGCAGGCCCGCGCCCATCGCGGCCGCACCCGAGCCGAAGGCGAGAACGCCGCCAAGAAACCCGCGACGTGAGATTGCGCGTTCGACCACACCATCGAAGTCCTGCACCTCGGGGCGCGGGTCGTTCAGTTCGTCCCATTCGTCTGCTGAAAGGTCGTGAATGTCTTTGGGTGTCATGATCTATGTCCGATGATGATTGCCTGACGCCGGTGCACGGCGTCACACGCCGTCCCGGTCGCTGGCAATTCACCGGATTCGGGTATCAGTTCCGTGACAGGTTCGTGTCAGTTTTGCTGTATCGCCGAATACGCCATCAAAAGTCTGACGCAACGCGACATCCACATCGTCCATCGTGACCGGCAAGCCCAGATCGACCAGCGACGTCACGCCGTATTGCGTGATGCCGCAAGGCACGATGCCGTCGAAATGGCTGAGATCCGGTTCGACATTGATCGAGATGCCGTGAAAGCTGACCCATTTGCGCAGGCGGATGCCGATGGCTGCGATCTTGTCCTCGGCGATTTTACCATCCGGTAAAAGTTTCTTGTCAGGCCGCTCGATCCAGACGCCAACACGCCCGTCGCGAATATGTCCGGTGAGACCGAACTCGCCCAAGGTTGCGATCACCCAGCGTTCCAGATCCTGCACGAAACACCGCACATCGCGCCCGCGCTGGCCGACATCCAGCATGACATAGACCACCCGTTGGCCGGGGCCGTGATACGTGTACTGGCCTCCGCGTTTGGTCGGGTAGACTGGAAAGCGGTCGGGGTCTTTCAGATCCTCGATCCTGGCACTGGTCCCCGAGGTATAAAGCGGTGGATGTTCGACCAGCCAGACCAATTCTTCAGCGCTGCCCTCGGCAATCGCCGCCGCCCGCGCCTCCATAAAGGTCACCGCTTCGTCGTAATCCGTCAACCCGTCGGTGATGCGCCATTCAACCATTGGTTTCGCCATTGTTTTCTTGACTCGCATCTCATTCGATCCAGAATGGAAGCGATTTTTCGCTGCTTTCAGTTTGCACTGAACATTTTTTGGAAGGCTCTGCAATGTTCTCACGATTTACCTTGAGCGCTGTCGTCGCGCTGAGTGTCGCCACCTCGCCCATTCCCGCGATGGCCAACGATGCCTTGATCGGGGGGATCATCGGCGGTGTGATCGGCGGCGCGATCAGCAACAGCAACAAACAGCGGTCATCCTCGCCCAAGCGCACCTATACGGCGTCAAAACCGAGGGTCAGCAGCGCACAGCGCGAGTCGAACCGGCAGGCGCAGGTTGCTCTGAATTATTTCGGGTTCAATTCCGGCACGCCCGATGGGGTGCTCGGCCGCAATTCCCGCGCCGCGATTTCGGCTTTTCAAGCGCATCTTGGCTACACCCCGTCCGGGCAATTGACGTCCTTTGAGCGTGATTTCCTGATCTCGTCCTATTACCGCGCGCAAGCAGGCGGACCCAATACCGCGCAACTGATCGCGAGCAATCCTCAAGGGGTGCGCGGTCTGCTGACCATCTATCGCGATGAGCAGATGAACGGGTCGGGCAGCAGCGCCACCGCGGCCATTGGCGGACATTATGGTCTGCCCTCCATCGTTGCCGCAGCCGTTAACGAGGTTGCCAAAAGCTCGGATCCATCGGCTGAGCAACTGGTGCAGCGTCACGGCTTCATCCAATTGGCGGATATCAATGGCGACGGGCAGACCGATTACATCATCGACACCTCTGTGACTGGCTCTGCGTTCTGGTGTAACGCACAGGCTTGTACAGTGCGCGTTTTTGCATCGACCCCCGATGGCTACGAACGCAATGACTTCCAGGCGTTCAACGTCACCCCGGCCATGTTCTCTTGCGTGCGCGGCACCTGCACCAAAACGGACAACGCGCCGCAAATGGCGGCGGCGAATCTGGCACCGCAAGCAGCACAGCCAGCCCTGCCGCAAACCCAGATGGCTGGCGCCCCTGCGGCAGCTGTTCCCGCTTTGCCAGTCCCCAGCGCGCAGGCTGTCGTCAGCGGCCAGGTTCCTGCGGCAGCCGCTGCACCCGCCACGCAGCTTCCGTCGTTTATGGCAGGAGGACAGGCGCCAACGCAGCAATCCCTCGCGTCCTTCTGCAACAAGGTCAGCCTGCTGACGAGCTCAAACGGCGGCTTTGTCACGGCGGCGACGCTAAGCGATCCGGATTTTGCTTTGGCTGAACAGATGTGCCTGACACGCACCTATGCCATGGCGCAGGGCGAAGAACTGATTGCCAAGGTTCAGGGGGCCACGCCGGATCAGATCACTGCGCAGTGCAAGGCGTTTGGCCCGGTGCTGAAGGATCACGTGCTGGCAGTGTCGCTCAAATCACGCGACGAGGTTTTGCAGGGGGTCTCTTCTTTCATCCTCTCCAGCGGCATGTCTCCGCAGCAACTTGCTGGAACCGCGCGGGTCTGTCTGTCGGTCGGTTATCGTGTTGATGACATGGATGTTGCAATGGGATCTGCTTTGCTGCTCACCTCTCTTGGCGAAGCGGGATATGCGGAGTTGCTGGGGCATCACCTGAGCCAAGGCATCGGAGCCAGCAAGCGCGGCGAGATTGCAGCGGCCTGGTACGAAGCGGCCATGACCTCGTTTGAGAGCAATGGAGTGTCGGTCTTTGCGCCCGGACAGCCCGAGCGCATGGGCCTTGTCCAAAAAGCGGCCATGATGGTCAGCGGTCAACCCAGCGCAGCCGCGCCCGCCACGCAGCCGCAAGAGGCCGCATTGCCTTTGTTGGTTCTTGAGTAGGCCCTGCAAAATAATATGGATTTCGGGAAGAATGGAAGCGGGGCAGGTGCCTCGCTTCTTTCGCTTGGCAGGGTGTCCCCGTCGCTTGAGATGACTGAGAATCCGCACGGGCCTCTTGGTTTTTGGCTGAGGACCAAGAGTCAAAATCGTTTGCGGACACGTTTGTCAAATTTTGCCCTTGCCCCCGATTGCGACCTTCGCTAATGAGCCGCCTACCAAGTCAAGACAGTGCGGTCGTGGCGGAATTGGTAGACGCGCAGCGTTGAGGTCGCTGTGGGGTAACTCCCGTGGAAGTTCGAGTCTTCTCGACCGCACCATTTTTCAGACAACCTACTGAAGTATATTGGATAAATCCAATCGGCGGACGTAGTAGCTTAGTACATCCTGCAGCTCAGAGATATTCCTCCCCAACCGTCGTGTGCCGATACTTGCGGTTGCCGCCTATGGTCATTTCATCCGTATAGCCCAGTCGAAAGACTTGGATGCAGCCAAACATCTGCAGACCTTCATCCCCGTGGCTTGTGACAGGAGAGGTGCTGATTGACCGACTCCACGCTCTCGTGCTAACATAATGCAATTAAATCAGATTTTCACGTCAGTACCATCCGGCAATTCCGCTGGACCTTAAGTTATTCAGCCAGTGGTTGTTTGTCGCGGGAGATAATGATGGCATTTCTCAATCCTGATTTCGCAAGAAATGAGAGGCTTTTGCGCGCTGCCGAAAATGCCCCTGCGATGCGCCGGGGCGAGAGCGATGCCGAGGCAGTCCGCATTGTCCAACAGGCATTAATTGGGGTTGGGGCCGCAACGATGCGTCGGTCCATGCGATCGGACGGATCGCTCGACGGCGATTATGGTGGCGAGACTGTTCAAGGAGTGCGCAGGTTCCAAGAGATGGTGGGACTTACAGATTCCAAAGGGCGTGGTGACGGAGTTTCTGGTCGCAACACCTTACGAGAGTTGGACAAGCTCGCACCCTATCCGCCAATGACGCCAGGCATATCTGCAAATGCCGCAATCATACCACGTGGTGAGACGCCACAAACGACAACAGCCAGCGGAGGAGTCCGAAAGCCGAGTGCCTCTGATTTGTTCCGTGAGTATCGCAAATTTCGCGAGCAGAAGGGACGACCCTGCAAGGCCACCTGGAAGGTCATCAAGAACCAATGCGCAATTAGGATGACGATTGCACTTGGACGCTGCGACATCGGTTTCCATCTAAATAGCAGCCATCTGAAGGTGCACAGTGGCCGCAAATGCGAGGTCGATACTCCTCATGACGCCAGCGCGAGCCGTGTTTTTAAACACTTGAAGACGCTCTGGATATTTGAGCACTACTCGAAGAGCGGTGCCAATGCCATGACAGCAAGCGAAATCCACAGCAAAGTCCGTGGCAAACCAGGTATTATCTATTGGGAAGACTGCTTCAGTAGCAAAAACCCTAGCGTCGGCGGCGACCATATCGACTTCTGGGATGGCACTTTGATGATGAACGACCGGCTCAACTACAACGGACCGGGTGAAAGCACATTAGATTCAGTCAACAAGCCAGGCCGCTTTTTTGTAAGTATGAAGAAGCAGTGTTGGTTCCTACCGCTAGAGAATTGAAACTCGTTTCCATTCATAACCGGAAACGCGTCGAAGATTGATTTGCTACTTTGCAAACCGTGTCCGGAACACCCGCGCCGCCAAGGGCGCGCCCATGATGACGACGAAAATCCGCAACACATGGTGCGCCACGACAAAGGCCACGTCAGCGCCAACGATCAGAGCCAGCACGGTCAGTTCTGCCTGTCCGCCGGGGGCGAAGGCCAGCAGGGTTTCCATGCCGGGGGCGAGGCCAAAACCGTAGATCGCTTCGACGAAGATCAGCGTCAGCATGATCAGGATGCCGCAGAAACCCAGACCGGCGGCCAGATCCTTGCGAATCTCGGCCATTGTGATTCCGGCGTATTTGGTTCCGATGGTCATCCCGATAAAGAACTGCGCCGCCCAAATCGCTTCAGCCGGGGGCCGGTTGTGCAACCCCCCCGCCAGTGTCAGCGCGGCGGTGACGATCAGGGGCCCGAGGATTGATGCTCCGAAGAGTCCCACCCGTTTCGCCAGTCGCCAGCCCGCGATTGCGCAGAGTGCCATCAAGAACAATTCTAGCGGTGGGATGCTGGTCGCGGGCGCACCGGGCGGGTTGGACAGATCCGCCTCCCAGATGCCGATGAGCAGGAAGGGCAGGGCGACCACGATCACCATCACGCGTGTCGCGTGGATCAGGCTGAGCGTTCTGACATTGGCCCCGGCCTCTTCTCCGAACACGATCATGTCCTGCAAGCCACCGGGCATGGTTGCATAATAGGCAGTGGGGAAATCATAGCCGCAGAAGCGCTGGAAATACGGCACACCGATCACCCCGATCACGGCGACCATGATCGGTACCAGCAGCAGGGTGGGCCACATCGCCGGGAAGGTCGCCAGTACGGCGGGTGTCAGCGTGGCTCCAACGGCGACGCCCAGAATCGTGCGCATCGCGTCGTTGAGCGGTTTGACGCCGCGCATCGGAATGCCCGCAAGGGCCGCCGCAAGGCAGGCAAAGATCGGCCCCATCAACCAGGGCAACGGGAGATGCAGCAGTTTGAAAAGAGCCACACCCAGACCTGCAATTGCAAAGGTGCGGAGAACGACGATCACGTGGACAGACCTTTGAGACGGTACCGCAGCGAGGTTTGCAGATGCGCCTCTGCAGCCTCTGCGGCGCGGTCGCCGTCGCGCTGG
This sequence comes from Alphaproteobacteria bacterium, assembly GCA_030431485.1. Lineage (GTDB taxonomy): Bacteria > Pseudomonadota > Alphaproteobacteria > Rhodobacterales > Rhodobacteraceae > Marivita. The sequence goes on along the minus strand of JAUIIR010000033.1, from coordinate 24,225 downwards.
CGCAGGGCGGTTGTCACGTCCGCATGCTGCGACACCACGATGCGGATACGGTCTGGATCGATATAGGTGGTTGGTCCCAGCAGGATCAGCGCATTGTTCACTGCCTCGGCCGAGGCCAGAAGGAACCTATTGCGCGCCGCTCTGTAGAGTGCTGCGTGAAAGTCCTGATTGATTGCGGCGCCGAGGGTGGGCGTGTCCTGTGCATCCAGAATGCGGGCGTTCATATCGTCCAGCGCGTCGAATTCGGCGGCAGAGCCATGTTGTGCAGCCATCCGGGCTGCGGTGCGTTCCAGGACAATCCGCATCTCGTAAAGCTCGACAATCTCGGTTTGTGAGAGTTTGCGGATCACCGCGCCTATTCGGGGCCGGTGTTCGACAATGCCGTTGTTTTCCAGCTTGCGCAGCGCCTCACGGACCGGTGTGCGGGACAGGTTCAGGCGCTTGGCCACGTCTTCTTCCCGCAGCCGGTCACCGGGTGCGTAATCGCCGCTGCGTAACGCGTCGATGAGGCTGCCATAGGCGGCTTCACCGCTGGAAAAGGGGTGGGTTTTGGGATCAGTCATTTTGTATCCGTTTGGATACAATATTCATACGCTGTCTTTCTGAAGGTGTCAAATGGCTATGAAAACAAAAAGCGCGCCTCCTTGAGGCGCGTTTTTTTTTGTCTGACGAAAAGGGTTCAGTCTGCTTGAGACAGTTGGAACGGCTCAGGCGTAATCGCGTGTACGTTTGCGTGTTTCAACGCTCCGGCGTTCAACAACTCGTCGTGGATCATCAACAGCTTCATGCCATGAGACAGGTCTGCGCGAGCGTGAATGTCGCGGATTGTGTGTTCGTCCTCAGGCGCAAGTTGAACCACGTCGAAATCCGTCACATAGGTTCCGATCACCTCGGGCAGCGTGTCCGCAGCAAGGCGGAAAGGGGTGAGGGTCAACAGCAATATGGCAATCAAGCGTGTCATGGTTTGGTTTCCGTTTGGCAGCGGTTCACGTTATCAACGCGCTGCTTGCACAAACTGTTCCGAATTCGCGCCCGCCTATTCGCGGTGCGACCGGTGCATGACGCAACATGTAGATAAAAGTCAGGGCAACGTGCCCAACCAGAGCCATGCTGTGACCACCGACAACGCGCTTGCCAAAAGCACCGAGGACGCCGCCACTCGCCGGGCCCGGCCGTAGATATTGGCAAACACATAGCAATTGACACCCGGCGCCATCGCGGCGGTGATCACGGCACTGCGGAAAGCACTGTCGTCGAGATCGAAAGCGGTGCCGAGGGTCCAGGTGATTGAGGGGTGCAGGATCAGACTGATCGCGCAGACAAACAGGATGATGCGGATGTCGCCCTCGGGACGGTATCGGTACAGCACGCCTCCCAGAGCGAACAGCGCCGCTGGCAGAGCGGTGCGCACCATCATGTCGAGCGCGTCAGTAAACGGTACGGGCAGGGTGACATTCAACAGGTTGAACACCGCACCAAGGGCGATTCCGATCACCAGCGCATTGCGGAACATCGCTTTGGCCACAATCAGCGGCAGGTTCCGGTTGGGCTGCCCTGAGGCTCGGGCGCGCACGAACTCCATGACGGTGATGCCCAGCCCGTAACAGAACGGCGAATGCAGCGCGATGATGGCGTAGTTGGCCGAGAGCGAGTCCGGTCCAAATGCGCGTTCAGTGATGGCAAGACCGAGCAGGACGGAGTTCGCGAAGAGGCAGGCAAAACCGATGGCCACAGCATCTTCCCAATCGCGGTTGAACAGGTACCGCGCGCCAAAAAGCCCCACGGTGAAGCAGGTCAGGGATCCAGTGTAGAAACTGATGAGTAGGGGCAGTGAGAAACTGTCTCCCAGATCAAGCGTCCAGATTGCCCGGAACAGCAGGCACGGGATCGCCACGTTCTGGGTAAACGACATCAGCCCGTCGATGGACGAGGCAGCCAGCAAGCCGCGCCATGCAACCAGATAGCCAAAGCCGATGACCAGAAAGACGGGCAGGATGATGTCGATCAGCGCCTGCATCAGATGTGCATCCGTCCGGTTCGCCCGTCGTATCGTACAGGTGGCCTCACGCCAGTGGCTGGGTGATCACCATGCCGTCAAAGGCTGGTGTGATGTGGTCGGGGGTCTCGGCTTCGACAGTCGCGTAGTCGAGATCGACATGCATGTTGGTCAGGACACCGCGTCGCGGTTTGGCGCGCTCCATCCATTCCAGCGATTTGGCGAGATGGGCATGGGTCGGATGCGGATCGCGGCGCAGGGCATCAAGAATCCAGACATCAAGATCCTGCAGATACGTGTCCCAGACATCCTCGGGAATGCTGGCGACATCAGGTAGATAGGCAAGGTCGCCAATGCGAAATCCCAGGGCGTCGATACTGCCGTGGTTCACTTCGAAGGGCGTCAACGTCACGGTGCCGCCTGCACCGTCGATCTGAACCGGCCCTTTTATCGTGTTCATGTCCAGGATTGGCGGGTAAGGGCTGTCGGACGGTTGCACAAAGGCATAGCCAAAGCGCGAATAGAGGTCGTTCTGCGTGTCGCCATCGGCCCAGACAGGCAAGCGCTTCTTCATGTTGAAGACAATCATGCGCAGATCGTCGAGGCCGTGAACATGGTCGGCATGGCTGTGGGTGTAGACCACGGCGTCAAGTTCTCCGACTCCGGCGCTTAGCAATTGGGCGCGCATGTCGGGGCTTGTGTCGATCAGAACGCGGGTGGTGCCTGCGTCTGTGACGCGCTCAACCAACATGGAACAGCGGCGGCGCACGTTCTTCGGGTTCGCCGGGTCACAGGCCCCCCAGATGCCGCCAAGGCGAGGCACGCCGCCGGACGATCCGCAGCCGAGGATGGTGAAACGCATCTCGCCCATTATGCAGCTGCCTCATATTGCGCGGCTTTCCAGAACAGGCATTCGAAGTTTGCCTCGGTTTGCGCGGCGAAATCGGCATAGTCCATGCCGAACACATCTGCTCCGACGCGGGCAGTTTGCGCCGTGTAGGCCGGTTCATTGCGCTTTCCGCGATGGGGAGGCGGCGCGAGGTAGGGGCTGTCTGTTTCCACCAACACCCGGTCCACCGGCGCAATTGCGAAGATGTCGCGCAGCTCCTGGCTTTTGGGGAAGGCGGCGATGCCGGACATCGACAGGTAGAACCCAAGGTCCAATGCGGCGCGGGCCAGTTCCGCGGACGACGAAAAGCAATGCATCACACAGGTATAGGGCTTGGCCTTGAAGCCTTCGGTGAGGATCTGTGCCATGTCGTCATCAGCGGCACGGGCGTGGATAATCAGCGGCAAGCCGGTTTCCTGCGCTGCCTCGATATGGACCTTCAGCGAAGTTTTCTGAACGTCAGCGCTTTCGGCGGTGTAGTGGTAATCCAGCCCGGTTTCGCCGATGCCGACAAATTTCGGGTGCTGGGCCAGTTTCACCAGCTCATCGACCGTCGCCATCGGCTCATCCGCCGCGCTCATCGGGTGGGTCCCAGCGGCGTAGAACACAGGATCAAACGCTTCGGCAATTGCGCGCACTTGCGGTTCCAACCGCAGGCGGGTGCAGATCGTGACCATGCGGCGCACGCCGGCCTCAATCGCCCGGGCGATCACCTCGGGACGTTCGTCGTTGAAATCCGGGAAGTCCAGATGGCAATGGCTGTCGGTGATCTGTGGTGTCAACATGAGGCTGGTATCAGGGATGCGGGCAGGAGCGTCAAGACGTCGCTTACGACCTGGGGCAGCCTTCCTGAAGGGCAAGGAAGCTGGACAGCAGAAGCGACCCCGCCTCGACATTCACCGCGCGCCCGTGGCGCAAGCGTTCCCCCTGATCCTGTGCCAGTTGCGCCCATTGCCGGGCGGTGGCAGGCGAGGGGCATAGGCGCTGGAAAGTCTGTGCTTCCTGCGCTGCTGCCTCAGGATCGGGTGGGTGGCCTGTCGCGCCTGTTCTGGCAAGACGTGTCATCGCGCGGTCAAACAAGCCCAGAAGCAGGTCGAGCCGTTCCTCCTTGCCGCGTCCTGCGGCGCTTTCGGCCAACGCGATGGCATTTGGGCGGCTGAGGTCCGGCAGGGTGGAGAGCAGCTTGATGAGGTCGGAATAGAGTTTGAGTCCGTCCTGCTGCATCAGGCGCACAGCTTCACCCACAGAGCCACCGGACAATGCAGCCAAAGCAGCGGGGTCGGACACGGTCTGGTCAATCTCGGTCGCGGCAAGTGCTTGCGCCATGTCTGCGGGATTCAGCGGGGCCAATCGCAATTCGCGGCAGCGCGACCGGATCGTTGGCAACAATCGCGAAGGTTGGTGGCTGACCAAAAGCAACGTTGTCCGCTCGGGCGGTTCTTCTAGCAGCTTGAGAATCGCGTTGGCCGCGTTGACATTCATGTCGTCGGCAGCATCGACAATGACCACTCGGCGCCCGCCATCCGCCGCCGACAATGCAAAAAAGCTTTTGAGCTTGCGCACTTCGTCAACGGTGATCTGGGCCTTCAGACGTTTGGCCTTTTCATCGTAGGGGCGGCGCAGGGAAAACAGACCCGGTTCCGACCCTGCAAGCATGCGGCGTGCGACCGGATGATCCTCTGGAATATGCAGGTCTGAAGGTGGTGGTGGTGCGCCGAAGAGACCGTCGTCTTCCTGGGGGGGCGTCGCCAATAGGAAGCGTGCGATCTGCCAGGCAAGCGTTGCTTTGCCCACACCCCGCGGTCCCGTGACAAGCCAACCGTGGTGCAGCCGATCAGTGCTGAAGGCTTGCAGAAAGTCCGCCTGTGCCGCGTCCTGTCCGTAAAGTTTGACCGTCTCGCGCGGATGTGGCGCGCCGTCTATGCGGTCTGGTTCGGGATGTGTCGTGTCACTCATGTCAGATGCGGGCTTATCGCAGCCCAGACATCCTCTGCAACGGCGTCGGGATCGCGCGCGCCGTTGATGATACGGAACCGATTGGCGTATTCGTGAGCCAGAGCAAGAAAGCCCGCGCGCATTGCTTCTTGCAAGGATGCTCCGAAGTCCTCGAAACGCTCTTCGATACCGCGTCGCGATTTCGCGCGGCTGAGCCCTGTTTCCGGGTCCATATCGATCAAGAGAGTCAGATCAGGTTCTATGCCGATCATCAGGTTGTGCAGCGCATCCACCTTGGCCCGCAGGTTGCCCCGTGACAGGCCTTGATACATCCGTGTGCTATCGGCAAAGCGGTCGCAGATCACAACCTTGCCGGCGTCAAGGGCTGGCAGGATCGTCCTTTCGAGATGATCGCGACGGGCGGCGGTGAAAAGCAGGATTTCCGTCTCTGCGGACCAGCGGTCCGGATCGCCCTGCAAGACAAGCGCACGGATTTCTTCGGCCCCCGGGCTGCCTCCGGGTTCGCGGGTGTGTACAACGTCGACGCCGTCGCGCTGCAAGCGATCTGCCAGCATGCGTGCCTGAGTTGATTTCCCAGACCCGTCTATCCCTTCAAAGCTGATAAACAGCCCGGATCGGCTCACATCGTGCCCTCATCCGGGGCCTGAATACGGCCAAGCAGCATTTGCGAGACGCTCATCATGCGATCAACAAATCCGCTCGCGGGCACGGCATTCGCCGCGTAAAGCGGGATGCGGTGTTCCGGAAGTCCTTCGGGGCTGATGATCAGCTCGGCCAATTGGCGCCCTTCGGCAATCGGCGCCTCAATCGGCCCGGTATAGACGACTTCGGCGGTTACGCCCTGTCCGGGTGTGTTGGGCAGAAGCAGCGTCACGTCTTCTTTCGCCATCAGACCAACCGTTTGGCTTGCACCCATCCAGACGTCGGCTTCGGCGATGACTGATCCGGCGCGGGTAACCGTTTTCTCTGCAAACTGGCGGAACGCCCAATTGACGATCGACTCGGACTCCTGCGCCCGTGCCTGTGCTGTATCCAGCCCGGTGATTGTGAAAATCACCCGGCGGTCGCCTTGTTTCGCGGACCCGACCAGCCCGTACCCCGCCTCCTGTGTGTGCCCGGTCTTGAGACCGTCGGCGCCGATATCCAGGGCCAGGAGCGGATTGCGATTGAACCGGTTCGAGGACTCGGCCTCATCGAACAGGAACTCCTTTTCCGCAAACATCGGATAGAATTCGGGGAAATCTTCAATGATGTGACGGGCGAGCAGGGTAAGGTCACGCATCGACATGACATGCCCGGTTGCAGGCCAGCCGCTCGAATTCTTAAAGGTCGAGTTCGTCATGCCCAACTGTTGTGCGCGCTGGGTCATCATCCGGGCGAACCCGGCTTCGGTGCCGTCTGGGGACAGGGCTTCGGCCAGAACAACACAGGCATCATTGCCAGACAAAACGATAATGCCCCGGATCAGGTCCTCGACCTTGACCCGTTCGCCCTGACGCAAGAACAGTGTTGAACCGCCAAAGGAATTGGCATGAGCCGAGACGGGCAGCTCCTCTTCCAGACGCAACCGTCCGTCGCGCACGGCTTCAAACGCAATGTAAAGCGTCATCAGCTTGGACATCGAGGCCGGGGGCAAAGCGGTGTCGGCATTCTTGGCCAGCAGGACGGTGCCGGTTTTTTCATCCAGCACAAAAGCGGCTGAGGCGCGTGTGTCGAACGCCACTGCCGAGGTTGTCGACAACACAAGTGCGGCAAGCCCGGCGGAAACAAGACTGCGGTATTTGCGGATCATGGCAGCTCTCCTGTCATACCTGCGAGGTCGGATCAGTTGGTGACGGCATACGCGTCGGTAAAGCCGGTATCCTTGATCTTGGCAAGCAGCGTACTCCGTTCTACGCGGGTCTGTGCCGGCCCAACCAGAACGCGCCAGAAGGTCTTGCCGCTTGAGCTCTGTTCAAGGACGGTGGGCGTCATTCCAGCCTGCCGCATCGCCGTTGCCGTATTGTTGGCATTCTGTTCGATGCTGAAGATACCGATTTGGATAAAAGGCTTGTCCAACGGTGACGCTGCAGATGCCGGAGCAGGGGTGGGCTTTGGTGCGGCGTCAAGCGCCGCTGCAGCGGTTTCCGCAATCGGGTCAAGCGTCGTTTCCGCCACATCGGTGGGCGCATCAAAGCCGCCATCCCCAATCGGCGCGTCCTGAGGCGGTGCCGATGTAGCATCATCGGGCACTTCCTCGCGGCGCAGAGCCACCACATTCAGCTGTGTCGGTGCCCCGGCAAGAACGCCAAGCGCGGCCGCCGCATCCGACGAGATTTGCAGCCGCGGACCCGGCGTTTCACGCTCTTTGCGGAACAACGCCCCGATGACAAAATTGCCGTTGGCCTCGTTGCGAATGATCACGCGTTCGGGCTCGGCCACATCCGGATGCGCGGCCCAAACACCACCAAGTGACGGGCGACCATCCCAAAGCCCGTTCTCATTGACGGAAAAGACTTCGGGCGCTTCGACATCCCGCTCAACCAGCCGGGTGGCGCGGGTGCCCTCAGCGGGCGTGCCGTCTGCCGCCGTTCCGCTTGCACCGCCTTGCAGGAACGCGGGCATGTTGACGCCGTCACAGGCCACAAGACTGACCAATGCAACCCCACAAAGAGCCGAGACACGCGCCCTGCGCCATAGCCGAGAATTGATGATCGTGATGTTCATTGCCTGCTCGCCCTCTGCTGTGCCCGGATGGACGCTCGTCGGCCAAGCCACCCCGCACCCCTTGTTCTTTTGAGCAAAGCTTACAGTCTTCGGTGCAGCAAGAAAAGTCTGACGGTAAGAATGCGCAGATTTTCCCTCGCGCCCGCTTTCAGAATCGAAATTGTGAGGCTATGTCACCTGCCACCGGAGGTTTGGCAGAGTGGTCGAATGCGGCGGTCTTGAAAACCGTTGGGCGTGAGAGCGTCCCCAGGGTTCGAATCCCTGAGCCTCCGCCACTAATCACTATAACTCATTGATTTGGTTAATAAAGATTTGCGGCATCTGATCTCGCGCACTCTCCTACCTGCCATTCCAGAAGCCCTTAGTTTCCAGCTTGTCTGGGGTTTGACTGAACGAATCCGTGGCGCCGAAAACCAATCATTTCGCGAGTGACTGCGCTGGCGACTGTTTTTGTGGTGTCCTATTTGCCAAAGCGTAGACGTCTTGTGCTCACTTGATCGCCTTATCTATGAAATTCAGAGTGTTGGCGTTTTCCAACAGTGTCCTGACCTTTGATCGATCGAGGCCAGAAGCGACCTCTGCATCTATCTCGAGCCTTAGTGTAACCTCGGCCCCTTGGAGCGTCGTCAACTACTCAACAATGGCTTCAACAATCTGATGCGTGTCGCGCGCAGGCCGATCTGCTGACAGCATGACCGTGCCTTGGAAGCGGGTAGGCTTCTCCTCTGCTGGTGGCTTCGGTGGCACGGGATCAATTCGGTCCGAACGGCCAGCTGCCCCTTCGATAACCTCTTTCACCGCTTCGAAGTTCGGTGGATAGGCATTCGAACCTGAGCTTTGTAGAGAGATTTTGGCAGCTTGGATCGTCAGGGACCAACCATGCCCATCAAGCACATTCAGCTCACTGTAGCTCGCTTCCCACGTTTCAACTCCAAGACCGCTCAGCTTTTTGACAACTTCCGGCCAATTCTCACTGCTTGGAGTAAGAACGATTTCTTCGGGTGGTGGTCCTAGTATGTCAAAAGACACAAACCTGATCACCTCGTTTTGCGTTGTCTGAGCAGCTGCATCGCGTAGCTTCAATGCCAGCTCAGGATCGATGATCACGCTTTCTGCATCGACGACAACGTTGGCGCTGTCCTTCGTGTCTAAACAGCGTGGAATGGCACCAGCACATCAAGGAAGTTAAACGGGGGGCAGCTGAACGCGTCTCGAATGCAAAGGATGGCGCAGAACTAGGTTTGGCTTCGGCTTCATGCACTGGCCTACAATCTCAGGGTCTTCCTGCAATGGGCTGGTCTACTTGAATAGTGTGCAGAGTGGTCGCTGACCAGCCTTCCAGTTATGGCTGATCAAAATCGGCGCGATGGTCGTTTGCCGAGCGCGCGCCAGCCCATTCCAGCTTGCCAAGGTTCCCGCCAAATGACCTTTTTCCGTGACATCTTGACGGCCATGCTTGGCTTGTGCGTTTGTCTTGTTTCAACATGACGGTGGCTACGATAAAATCTAAATGTAAGTAGCGCCGCTGAGCTGTTCATTCATACACCGATCACCCAAAATTCCGAGTCATCCCTTTCGCCGGGACCAGAAATCGCAGTCAGTTCGTGCATCTGATGCCTGAACCGCGGTTTGGCTGCGGCCGGAGGCTTTATCGCTGTGTAGAACGGCGACAAAATGGCGCTGACGTATGTTTACTTTGGGGGAGTGCCCGTTGAGTTCGTACCATTTGAAAACCAAACGGCGAAAAGATGCTTCGCTGTTAATCCTCATGGTGGCATGATTTGCAATGTTTTCAAACGTGTTCACTGATTTTTTGGTTGATTTTTTGGGCGGATGGGCTTTTTTGGACACTCCCAATCATGATAATTTCGTTCTTTCGATATTTGCATTACCAATCCGCATTAGAAAGAATAAGCAAATCCACTAGGAACAACAATTCCTTGCCCGATCATGCGGCAACAAGGGTTGGTACAAGCCACTACGAGTCCGAGGTTTTAAAAGGGGTGCCGCTAGAAACTTCAGACGGTGAACGCGAAATCCTGAAAATAAATACAAAGAGTAATTTTCTGCATGCTGCACATAAATCGTTAGATCCAAAACCTCTCGCTCGACCATCGATTATTGCACTTGACGGAAATAACAATTTCGGACAGTTCCCCGCCGCAAAGACCTTTGCTACAATGAGTTCCGCTGATGCTATGGAAATCATGGCGGCGATGAAACACTTTGTAGAAAAGGTTTCTCAGGCGGGAATTAAAGTCCACTTATTCTGGGATGGATCGTTTGTTTACCATGCTAGACGGTTGAATTTGTTAAAACATAATGAAGATTTTCATCGTTGGCTTTGTAGTGAGTTTGATTTAAAACCCCAAAATGTCACCGTGACGAAAAAGGGAATAAAAGTAGACGGTGTCATGTTGATTTGGGCATTGGATCAAGGTGCAAGTATCATAAGAAACGATAAGTTCTCCAAAGAAAATGAGGACCGCTATGTAATTGAGGTTGCTAATCGCTTGAAAAGTGAAGGGCGCATATTGCCTGCAACAGTCGCTGGCAATCTGCTTATCGTCGAGGAACTATCCTTCGTTTATTTTTGATAATTCCCAAGCACCTTTTTTAGAATTTGATGTGAGTTTTTGCCTTTAACCAAGCTCATCAAGTCATGGATGATTGGCCCCAAGTCACACATCTGTTCGTAGGTAAGTTGAGGCTTCGGTTCTGTTGGCATATCGGGCTCTCCAGCCACGGAACTAATGATAGCGTGCGGAGAACATTTCAGCACCATCGCGTTTTTCGAAAGCATGCGATCGTCGTGGGTTATGATTGCCCATGTTCCGTAATAACGCGCGTTCGTCGAAGGTTCTTTGGTTGAACGTCAGTCACCTGATGCCTTGGAGTAAGCAATATTCTCTTGCTCCTCCAACTGTAGGCGCAGACGTTCCAGAGTTGGTGTGTCCTGCTGCTTGATCCAATCATCCAGAGAACTCAGCATCCGTTCACTGTGTAGCCGATTGATTTGATCTTCGAGCCGATCAAGGCGCTTTCTAATGGCCACGAAGCAAATCCGACAATTTCGCTTCAAGGTTGGAAATTTTGGCCTCAAGCTCGGCACGTTCCGCAACCTCGGCGATCTGCCGGAGTGCCCATATCGCAGCTTTCATGTCCTCAGTGTCCATCATGCCGGCTGCAGCTCTTTTATAAACCCGGGCCATTTCGCTTTTACAAGCACCAGCATTGTTCATTTTCCGTTTTCCGTTGCCCCAACCGGCGTGCAACTGAACAGGTGGATCGGGCTGGTCAGGACTGAGGACTGTTACTTTGTTGTTCACCGATTTCATCTGAGACGCACTCCTTGGACGGAGGGTGGAGCTATGGCGCTGGGCTTAGACAGATCATGCAGCAAATAAGGCGAAAATTCAATAATAGATGCTAAACAACGACTTAACGATAGTATTTGGTGAGGGGTTTGTGGCTGTTGCTGCTATTGCTCGGCGTCTGACACAAGACACGCGATGGACGGAGGGTATCGGAAACCATGCTTGCATACCCGAAAAGACTATCAGACGGTGGCTTGGAGTCCAAACTTACGGCCAGTCTTGCATCATATGCTGCAGGCGCAGTCGGCAGCTCTCAGCCCCGAAGCGGACCCACGGCGCACAGCCCGAATGTGTGATAGCTGACCTTCGTGGCACGGGTTGCAAACGGGGAAATTGCGGGACTTTTCCGACCTTCCATTTTTGTCACTTCGCCGACGCAGCATCCTTTCGCACGTGCGGCGACACTTTTGCTGCAGCATCGCCCAAATCACAGAAGCGGACATGTTCAGCTGGTTTTGACCGATCGATCCGAACCGCCGTTTCGCTGGATGGCGTTCGGAAAGGGGACATACAGACGTAGCGGCAAGCCACTAAAGATATGGTCAGGCCCTTTTTCGCAATGCGCTAACGGCGTGACCTGGGTCAATTTCGCGCTCAAAAGTCGAAGCGGATAGCGACCTGGCTTTGCACAACGCTGGCAGGTGTCGAATCGCCGATGTTCCAGGCGAACCGGTCAAGGTTTCCGCTTCCCTGTACCTGCACCAATTCCCCTGACGGCGTCAGTTTGAAGCTCAAGGTTAGTGCCGCTTCAATGCCTTTCAGCGACAGTGTCCCTTGGGCCGCATAGCCATCGTCTGTGGCAAAAACGCTGTCTGATCTGAACATCGCCACGGGATGCTGTTTCGCATCGAACCACTGTTGGCCAACGAGCTCCGTTTTGAGTGACGCCCGGCTTAAATCAACCGACGATAGGTCCACTGCAATCTCGATGAACGACCCGTTCAAGTCATCAAAATCGATGTCTATGGCCGCTGTCCAGTCTGGAAAACGCCCTTCAAGACGCATCATTTCGTCGCCGTTCGGCACCTCTGTCAGCACAGAGAATGTAAGGTTTTTCCCGTGCTCAACGAAAGTCCATGTTTCCGAAAAAGCGACCGACGGCCAAAGCAAGATCGGCAAGCAGACAAGGCGGGCGCATATGCGCCATATCGCTTTAATGGTTATGGCCTGCATGCCGGTGTTGCGTCGCCCCTTCCGGCTCGACTTGCGCCATGATGGCAACCTCACCGGCGTCAAAAATGATGTGGATCTCAAAGTCGTCGCCCTCATGCAGATGTGTTGTCACATCCGTCATCCGAAAAGCGACGGCGTTCGGGGCAAGGGTCAGTTCCGCACCAGAGGCGATCGGCAGCATGGGCAGCGGGGCGTAACTTGCGACACCATCTTTCGACTGGAAGCCGACGAGGTCCACTGTGCCGGCTATGTCCGCCTCAGCGCCCAGAAGTGTGATGGGCGCATCCCCTTCATTGTCGATCTCAACATAGACGAAGACCACTGACCCTTCTGTTTCTGCAGCCCAGGCATGGAGTAGTGTGACGTCACCCAAAGTCGCTTTGTGTTCGCTGTCTGCATGCGCTTCACCGGCGTGATCATCATGGTCGTCGTGCCCATGATCTTGTTCATTCGCAACAGCGGCAAAGGCAATGAGGCTGAAGAGAGCAGCAATAAAGAGGCGCATTGTATAGGTCCTAGGATCTGAGGTCATCGAGCAACGAACGTCGGCTGGCACGATAAGCCGGATACAATGACAGAACTGCGACAGTGCTGACGAAGCCAGCAACCAGATGCATTTCGGGCCACGCGAGGCGTGCTTGCACAAGGATGTCCGTCAGGGCCGTGATGACCATCGACAGGACCGCTGTGGCGATGACGCCGAAGACAATGCCCAGCAACGCGCCAAGGCAGATCAGCACAGTTGCGAAGGTCCATGTCACGGCGAACACAAAGCGGCGTGGTGCGCCAAGTGCGCGCAAGAGCGCCATGCGCCGGGCCAGAATGCGAGACAGCATCGATAGTCCCGCCAGCACTGCGACCGCAACCAAAACCTGCGTCGCCACGGCGAGCACCGACATGACCTGCCGGATATCCCCCATCAGCGCGTGAAGCTGCGCCAGCACGTTTCCGGGAAAAAGGGCCATCGTCTCAGCCGTATTGAACTCTGACTGGAGTGAATAGTTCGCCCAAAGCTGCTCCGCCCGCACCAAAACGGCGGGTGTGCCCGCAAATTGGCTTGGGTCAAACGGGCCGCCAAGGGTGCCATCCCAGTCTGGCCCGTGGCCCGTCGGCATCGCATGGACGTCCCAGACGCTTTCGACCGCAACAAGGATCGCGTTGTCCCAAGGGGATCCAGTACGGTTCATCTTTCCCACGATTGTGTAGGGATGCCCGTGCTCGCTGAAATCATCGCTGCCGTCACCATGCACCGGCTCGACCACGTCACCCACCTGCAGCGGCGTATTGGCCCCGGCCACAGCCTCTTCCATCGTTTCAAACACCCGTCCTGCGCGCAGACCTTCGGACAAGTGATCAACAAAGGGCGGCGTGGTTCCCACAACGGGCACGCCTTCCCAACTGTCGCCAAATGCCAAGGGGGCGGCCAGATCGACCAGTTCGTGGCTTTCGATCCTTGCGTAGGTCGCGCCATCGATCAGCGGCAAGGCGGTGGGCTGCAAATAGACTGCGGCCAACATCGCCGTAATCTCACTCCCCGGGGCTGCGATGATCAGATCGAACTTGTCGGCGGCCCGCGCCGTGCCCTCGCGCAGGCCACGTTCCTGGGCGATCAATCCAACGCTGATCCCGACCGATGTGGCAATCAGCAGGACAAAGGTGGCACTGATGGCCGTGTGTTTGCGCAAAAGGCCCGCGATGAGCGGCCAGACACGGTAGCCGAACAGGCAAATAATGCCGGTGATGGCAAGCGGGACAAGCAGCCCCAGAAACACGAAAATGTCTTGAACGAGGATAGGCAGTGCGTACCAAAATGCCTCAAACATGGTCAGTCACGCGGCCATCTTCGATCGTCAAGACACGATCACAGGCATCGATCAGGGCGGCGTCATGTGAGACCGCGATCAATGTCCGTCCGGCTTGTTTCGCCCCGCCCAACAGGTCCCCAATCAGTGCATCTGCGGTCTTTCGGTCAAGGCTGGCAGTGGGTTCATCGGCAAGTATGACGGCGGGCTCTGTCGCCAGCGCGCGGGCGACGGCGATACGCTGACGTTCGCCGCCCGAAAAACTGACAACATTGCGACGGTCGTCCCATGGTACCTTTAGGTCGGTCAGTATCCGTCTCGCCGCCTGCCCAATGCCCGCGCGACGCTTGCGCGGCGCATAGAGTGCGGCAAGACCTGCGTTATTTTCGGCGGAGAGTTCCTCAAACAGCAAATGATCCTGAAAGATGATCCCAAAGGTCGCGCCGCGAAAGGTGGTGCGCGCTGTGTCAGCCATGCCGACCAAATCCGTTTGCCCCCATTTCAACTGTCCGGCTGTCACCGAGATCAGACCGGCAATGGCGAACAGCAGGGTAGACTTTCCTGCGCCGGACGGCCCGCGCACGGCCAAAGACCCGCCAGACGGGACGGTCAGCCTTGGCACATCCAGCAAACGACGCCCGGACGCGCTGTTGATTGCGAGGTTCTCAATGGATAGGTCCGGCATGCTTCAGGATTAGGCGGTCTCAAACCGCGCATCTTCGATCCGAACCATGCTCAGGAATCCCGTGTCCGGGTCGCGGAAAGCGCCAAGCGACAGGATCCCCGACGTTTCGATCTTGCGATTGAAGGCCACGACTCGGAACTTACGCTGCGTGTAGACCGCCATGATGTTATCTGGCCAATCGGCCTCTGTCTCGCAGAAGGGGCAAACGGACATCGGCTGCTTTGTCAGCACAAAGAACGTACTGTCCGCCTTAAGCGGGGGAGCCATGAAGCCCTCGACGCGAACCGGTTTCCCTTCAAGCTCCAGCGCGAGTTCAGAGAGGCCGCCACCGCGCGCGTAAAAATCCCGCAGCCGGATCGCCTCATCGTTTGCGCGTGCCACGTAAGGCATCGCGACCGCTGCGACCGAGGTGACCAAGAATGACCGGCGTTTCATCATCAGCTCCTTTGCAAAATTAACGACTGGCGAAGTGTAACACGTCCGTAAAACGAGAATAGCGCGCCCGGCGAAGTCACCGGGCGCTCTTGTTGGTGTGAAATGGCAAACGCTTATTCTGCGGTCGCGGCGTAGTTCATGACGTGGAACACGAAGTTCTGTTCAATTGTACCGTCGAACAGGTGGGCGAAGGGGCCCTTTGCGTAAACGGCCACGTCTTCGCCGGAGTGTGTCTCGGACGATTTCGGGATCGCTGCCTGCTGGAGATAGTCGATATCGGTCGCCTCTTCCTGTGTCACAACCGGGCGGGAGCCGAAGTATTCGCCACCAGTCTGTTCGATCAGAACAGAGCCTGGACCATTCAGATAGCCTACAACCGTGTATGGCTTACCATCGTCAGCCAGCTCAGGCTCGTCGGTTGCGGCCACACCGGCACCATCGATGCCCATGCAAAGACCCAGAATGTCAGACCCGCGTCCGCAATGGCCGTTAAAGGCAATCGCATGTTCGTGGTCGGCGGTGACGATGATCAGTGTGTTTGCGTCGTCTGTCAGCTCATCCGCGAGGGCAACGGCGTCGGCCATCGCCTTTTGGTCTTGCACGACGCGCGCGAGGTTGCCGCCGTGGTTGGCGTGGTCAACGCGGCCAGCTTCAACCTGCAGGAAGAACCCGTTGTCGCCGCCTTTGGCTTGCAACAGCTGGATCGCTGCACCTGTCATTTCTGCCAAGGAAGGCTCATCACCGCGGTCCGCCTCGTACTGCATGTGGCTGCCGTGGAAGAGACCCAAAACAGGAACGGACCCATCGAGAGGAGCGGCCGCAAAAGTCTCGTTGTTCCACGCGTAATGCGCGCCCAATTCATCGGTTGCGCGAGCGATCAGATTTTCACCCTCTGCACGACGGCCTGCGCCACCTTCTTCACCTTGGATGTCAGAGCCGTGGAAGTTACGGCGCCCGCCGCCCATGGCGACGTCGATCATGCCAGATTCCATGGCGTCGATCAGCTGTGTCGCGATGTCGGTCTGTGTATCACAGCCTTCTGGCACGGAAGCTTCGTAGTTGCGATCAACCGAATTGGCGTAGGCAGATGCAGGTGTCGCGTGCGTGATGCGCGCGGTCGACACGATGCCTGTAGCCTTGCCCATTGCATCCATGATCTCGTTGAAGGACAGCACGGTGTTGCCTTCGATGGTCGCGCAGTCACCACGGTTGACGTTCTCATTCACGCCAACGATGCCTGCCTTGGTCTTGATACCCGCCATCATCGCGGTACCTGTCCCGGCAGAGTCAGGAGTCTGCGCGTTCACGTTGTAGGTCTTAACCAACGCAAGGTTCGGGAAGGCTTCGTGCGGCTGCACATATTCGTCGCCAAAGCCACCTTTTTGCTGGCCAGCAAACAGGCGCGACGCGTAGTTCGTGCCGACGCCATTGCCGTCCGAGATCATCAGGATGATGTTCAGGGCACGGTTCGTGTTGTCAGCCTTCGCCAGCTGCGATTCCAGCTCGGCCTGGCCAGCGGCGTACCAATCATTGCCCGCTTGTGGCAGGTCTTGAGCGTAGGATGCAGATGCCGCGGCAATCGCGAAGCAGGATGCGGTAAGGTATTTCACTGTAAGTCTCCAAGGGCAGGTTTACACCGCCTCTTTGGAGGGAGTCTGTTTCAGCTTTGTGACGTTACCTTATAACGCTTTGATATTGAGAGACTTCCTTTCATCGCTGCGTATGCCGCAAAAACAAGAACTTGGTGAGCGATGCCACAAGGCCCGGGTCATGTTCTATTCGCATGATTCACGGCATCTTTTTTCGACCCGCCTCACGTCCTGTGCGGACGCTCACATGAGCGCGATTCGAAAACCAACACGCGAGAGTCGTCCATGCCCGTTACGCCTGTGCATCAAGACAGATACTGCGTTTCCAGGGGGGCTGGCAGCCACCCGGCCACAAGGCGCTCCGCCCCCCGGTGCCGCACGTCCATACCCTGCCACAATCCGAGAGCCGCTTACGCATGCCATACCCGTGACAGTGCACGTCAAAGGTACGTCATGGGTCGGTTGCTCGTCCGAGACGTACCCGTGACCGCATTGGCGATTTGAGCTGCAACGCCGCGACCGAGACACCTCAAGAACGAAGCTATGCTGCGTCCGCTAGAGCTAACAATCCAAGGTCCGTTCTGTCCCGCGATGCGAAAATTCAGCGTCTGAGCCATGCCGCAACCTGCAGGAATGGCCGCAACGTCTGCGGCAAGGCAGCGTCGAATTTTTCGCTTCCGCCGCAATTTCTGTGCTGCATGCGCGCGCAGCGAAGAAATCGAATTAACAGGATGGGCTCTCTTGACACCTTCGCCGCACAATCTACGAAAGGCTGGTCCGAAAACGGGTACCGTTCTCTGCGTAGAGCTTGAACTGGAAAGACGCGGGACGAAGTACCAATTCGCGGCGTTGGCAGAAGGTCCTGGTCAGAGGCGATTCCTTGGCATCTATGTGCCACGGACAGTTTTGGTGTCGCAAACGGAAGGCCAAAGCGACAGCCGCATCGCTAGCAACGAGAAAAAATGTCCCAAGGAGACCAAATGACTGCCATGAGCCAACCGTCACAAGGCACGGACGGGCACCGGTTTGGTGTCCTGTTTGTCTTTGCTGCTGGTGTGCTTTGGTCGACCGTCGGGCTTGGAATACGGCTGATCGAAGACGCGGTTGTGTGGCAGATATTACTTTACCGATCGGCCAGCCTGTCACTTCTGCTTTATGTGTTCATTCGTATGCGCTCTGGTGAAAGCCCTTTTGCCCAGATCCGTCGCACCGGGTTCCCAGCAGTGATCGCAGGGCTGTCACTGGTGGCCGCCTATTCCGGAGGGATATATGCAATCCAGGCGACATCTGTGGCAAACGCCATGCTTCTGTTTGCAACAGCACCCTTTATGGCGGCTGTTCTTGGATGGATCGTCTTGCGTGAACCTGTACGCGCTGCCACCTGGGTGGCGATCACCGTTGCCATTGCCGGTATCGCGATGATGGTCGCAGATAAATCCGGAGGCGTTGCCCTGAGGGGTAGCCTTGCGGCGTTGGGGTCCGCCTTTGGATTTGCGGTCTTCACTGTGGCGCTGCGGTGGGGGAAATCGGGTGAAATGCTGCCGTCGGTGTTTCTGTCCGGATTGTTCGGCATCATCGTGACCTCCGGCATATGCCTGTTTTTGGATTTGTCCCTGGTGTTGTCGGTCCGGGATGGCGGCATTGCAATGGGCATGGGGGTGTTTCAGGTCGGCGCAGGGTTGATCCTGTATACACTGGGGTCTCGCAGCCTTCCTGCAGCGGAACTTGCGCTGTTGTCACTGGCCGAAGTGCTCCTTGGCCCGTTATGGGTCTGGTTGTTCATCGGTGAAACCGCCACGCTCAACACATTGACTGGCGGCGCGGTGTTGCTTGCGGCGATCGCCGGAAACGCTCTGTCAGGCAAGCGGCGTAGGCCGCCGCCGATCACGTCACCTTAGGGGATTGGGAACAACCTATTCCTGATGGATCTGCCGTGAATGAGTGCGTTGCATGTGTGATCCGATACACTTGCGCATGATGAGTGTTGCTTTTGGGGTTCCGATATAAGTGTTGCTATTACGCGACTTTAGCCAAAAGGACGTCTAGCTACCCTTCGCGTTCCAGTTTTTTTCGCGCAAGTTTTCGGGCGCGGCGGATTGCTTCGCCTTTTTCCCGCAGCCTTTTCTCGGAAGGTTTTTCGAAGTGTTCCTTCAGCTTCATTTCGCGGAATACACCTTCGCGTTGTAGTTTTTTCTTCAACACCCGAAGAGCTTGATCAACATTGTTGTCGCGAACACTTACTTGCATGTGGTTTTCAAACCTTTGCAGAAACAACGTATTGAGATTTGCACGAGCCCGTCAGTTGTCAAGGTAATTTTTGTGTATGCAACTGCACGTCGGAAAAACGGTGTTCTTCCTAGTTCTGGCTTTCGACCGTTGAACCGCGTTTTCAGCAGTATCTTCGCTCATCCAGTATCAGCCGAGGCTGCTTGTAGATTAAGGTAACTTCTTGTCAAACTCATCCAGTTCCATGGCCTCAGCATCCAACGCGTCCGCCAATACCATAGAAGGCGCGCCTGGGGTAAAAACCGTCTGAGCCGTGGGCGGGTTGTCGTCTGCGGAGCGATTGACCCGAAGTTCACGATAGGCTGTGTACATGCCGCTCACTATGATCAGCACCATGCCAATGAAGGTCGTATGGGGTGGGATTTCCCCCCACAGCAGGTATGCGAGGATGGCTGCCAAAGGCAGGTAACTATAGTCGAATGTTGCGATCACACTCGCGCTGGCGATCTGATATGCACGCGAGACCAATGTATAGGCCACCGTTCCGATTGCCCCCAGTAAAACCAGCATGGCGATGCCCTCGACATTTGGCACCGGCCAATTCATGCGCAAATGGTTTAGTTCTGGCGAGACCACAATCATTTGCGTAACCACAAATCCCATCGGCACGATTACAAAACCCGAGAACGAGATCGTGTATAGCCCGATGACGAGCGATGTGTCCTGCTCTCCGATCTTTCGCACAATGATTTGGCTGATCGCATAGGTAAGTGCGCAAAAAAGCGGAAGAACCGAAATCCAGCCAAAATTTCCGCCTGTGGGGTTCATCGCGAAGACAACGCCCGCAAACCCTACCAGCAGCGCGGCAATGCGGTGCACTCCAACCTTCTCCTGCAGAAACAGCGCTGCCAAAGTCGCAGTCATCAAGGGTGCGGCGAAAAACAGTGTCGTGACCTCGGCAAGGCCCATAAAAGGGAAGGCGGTATAGAACATCGCGAAGCCTGAAGCAAAGAGCATGGCACGTGCTAGGTACCAAGGCCAAAGAGGGGTCAAAATACGATGCGGCGCACCTAGCCACAGGACGAGCGGCAGCAAGGTCATCAAAGCGACGATGGAGCGGCTGAAGATCAGCATCCACACCGGGTAATGTGTCAACATACCCTTCATTAGAACGTCCTGCCCGACAAACAGCACCATGCCCGCAAGCACACAGGTGATCCCTTGGAGAGTGCGGGACAGCGACGGTGCGTGTGTATATGTTGAGGCGGTCATGACAGTAGACTGCTTATTCCAGGATGAGCATCCCGCCACGCAGCGACCGGAATGTCGGTTTCTATCAATAATCCAGATCAAAAGTCAGTTTGTCCCACAACTCGGTCATAGCCCATCATGATTTCGCTGCACCTACAACGAATGGCCGCTTGTCATGCCGCATCGCTGTGCGAAGATTTGTGCGCATGCGGCAAAATCTGTGCTGCGAGCGCACGCAGCAAGAAAATCCAAGTTACAAGTTGGGCTCTCCCTCGGCATTCGCCGCACTCAGCTTGAAGGTCCGCTGTCGGGAAACGGCCCAAAGTTTGCAAAGGTCGTTACCTGCGCATTGCAGACATACGCGGAACCTCCTGTCACAGCCACTGCGAACGGAAAAAGGTCCGCATAGCTGACACTTGGACTGTCGAGAGAGCAACTGGGATTCCCATAATCTGATGGGGCATCTTCTGTCAGGTACAGAATATATGCGGATCATATGGTTTGCTGCAATGCCTCAAGCGTTGGTTTTGATTGGTGGGTAATTGACCTCGTTGGTTGCAGCGGGCACCGATGATGCACGTGTCATTTGTTCACCGAGGCGAAGCAAACTGATCAGGACGCAACAACGCTGCGCAAGATTAACTCGCATGTATTGCAGTTGCGTGTGCGGCCCGAAGGGAAAAACCTTGGTGACAAGGGTTGGCGTTACCTCGATTTCTTACCAAAAAATTTTGCAAAAATTATTGAAAGGAGGCTGGGCAGCGATCCTGACACTTTTTTGTCGGGCTTTTCAGGAAACTACCGTGCGGGCAGATCACCGTCAGTCCATGATCAGAAACTGACGGAAGGCGTTCGGCACGTAAGCTGACATAAGGCACGATTCAGGTAGTGCTTTTTGAGTAAAGCTCTAGAGAACCAGTCTTTTAATGGTTCGATAAATAGTATTTAAAACCCAAAGCGAACTGGTTATAAGAGAACCATCCAAAACGAACCAGAGGGGATTCGACATGTTCGTCCGTGCATACCTCCGTGCCTCAACCGCAGATCAAAACGCAGATCGCGCCCGTGAAGACCTCGAACGCTTCGCCGAAGAGCGCGGTCTGAAGATCGCAGCCCGTTATGTCGAGAATGAAAGCGGCGCCAAGCTGGAACGTCCTGAACTGTTCCGCCTATTAGCAGATGCTCAGGAAGGCGATGTCCTGTTGGTCGAGCAGGTCGATCGACTGTCACGCTTGAATGCAGAAGACTGGAACCGTCTGAAGGCGTTGGTCGGGGAGAAGCGTGTCCGTGTTGTTGCCCTTGATCTTCCGACATCGCATCAACTCATCCAGGGCGGTGCGGATGAGTTCAGCGCACGGATGATGGACGCGATCAATGGAATGATGCTCGACATGCTCGCAGCAATCGCCAGAAAGGATTACGAAGACCGGAGACGCCGTCAGGCGCAGGGTATCGAGACCGCCAAGACCAAGGGCGTGTACCGAGGACGTCCTGAGGATGAAAAGCGCAATGCCGCGATCACTGCGATGCTCAAGTCGGGGCAAAGCTGGAACAGCATCATCGCAGCAACTGGATGCTCCAGATCGACACTGTCACGTCTGGCGAAGCGCCTACGTGAGGAGAGCGTGGCTGCTTAACCCCCACAGTGGAAATTAAGGTTCGACCCCGCCCAGTGGAAACTGGGGGGCGGGTATTTTGGGCTATTTCGCGCTTTGTGTGGGTGGGCTGGTTCCCAGTCATGCGAGGCGCCCACCAGATGTTGTGGTGTAGGGTGCGTTGATGGATGTATTTAAGGAAGGCGAACCTGTTGAGCTACCGGATGTTGGGGAGCTGGTAGAAGAACTCGTTCCGGGCGGGTCGACGCCTTTTGAAGTGTATGCCGGACTTCGAGAGATGCTCGGCGCAATGCCGGCGGAGGTGACGACGACAATCCTGACGCACATGGTTGGGCAGGGTAACCCGCGCATGATTGCAGTGGGGAGGTATTTTCTGCTCGATCCTGTTGCCGAAATGCGCGACGCGGCCATCAGCGGCTTCGAACTTCTGGCGGATCGTGCCAAAATCGATGCTGGTTTGTTGTCTGATCTCATCCGCGTCCGTAACTGGGTCCCCAATGGTGAAGCGCTGGACAAAGTGATTAGTACGGCGCTGCGCCGGGAGCCGTCGGGGGGCACCGTTCCGCAACCTTGGCAACTGCATCGGGTGATGACATCTCTTCCTGACGGCACTGGTTCACAAAGTATTATGGGCGTCTGCAGCCGCGGTAACACACGCGCGGAGGCTGCGGTTATGATCAAGGCCGGGCACGGTATCAAGGATGCATATGTCATTCCCTGTTCGAGCAGAAATGACCAAAAAATGATGGTTGAACAAATCGAACACGCAATGGCGATGTACGATGTATCTCCTGCCTATCTACTCTCAGCCTTTAGCTTCGCACTTGGAGATGGGCTCGCGCGCGGTAGGGTGACCGCACCGGGGTTTCTGGATGTCGCACCTATGTTTGACTTAAGCGATGTGACACCACAATCTGGCGGTCATGACGCAGTTCTGGAAGCAATTGATCCACTCGGTGAGCTCGCCACTCTTTCTGACAATCAACGCAGTCGATTGATAGGCAAGAGTCGGGACCGGTTCTCAGAGTATGACATCACCAGCAGCTGGTTTATGTCCGATGCCAATTTGATGGCTTCGCTCGAGAAAGCTCGCACGGAGGCCGCTGCCAAAAAGATTGTAAAGCGGCACCTGGAGGATAAGCGTGATTTCTGGATAAAACTGTTCTTCCGTTCCGCGCTCGTCCTCAGACATGACAGTACTCTGGCATCTGACGCTTGGTTGAGCTTTGCGGCTGTCGCACAAGGGCTGAAAACCGGGCCTGAGGCCAAAAAGATACCCGTGTTTGAAGATATTCTCAACCTTACATTGGACGTTGCAGAGGAGCGCGCAGTGGGAGAGCTCGAAGCTGAAGGTGCGTGGGAGGATGAAGCATTTGAACCGCCCGTGATCGCGCCAGAGCAAAATGGCGAGCTGGCCAATTTGCTCAAGGGCAGTCCGCTCAAACCAGATCAGATTGAGGGATATTTAACTGCCGTTCTGATCGCTCCGGAATTCGTGTCACCCGACGCGTGGCTGATGCCGCTGATGCATGGGGTCGAGGTGAAAGGACAGGGGTCCATCCAACGCATCCTCGACATCATCAAGTTACGCTTTGGTGCGCTGAATGAAGCCGTCCTTCTAGGCGAAATCGGAATTGAGTTACGCGAGCTGTCTCCGAAGCGGTTTCGGGCATGGGCCGAAAGCTTTGCACAAGCGGTTGATGGCATAAAGGGTGCCTGGCCAAAACGGACTCTGAGCCGTGATGATAAGCAAGTCATCAACATGATCCGCAGCGCCGCGACAGAGGACCTCACACCAACCCTCAAACCGTTCCTCCCCAGCTGGTTGCAAACGTCCGCAAATAAGTGGCGGGAGGATGTGTAAAGCTTCAGTCATATGGTGGATGCCCCATCAGCTATCGTCTTGTGGAGGAACCGGGTCATTAATCCTGCTGCGGGTGAATATTGCACGCGCTTCTTTGGGCCTGACAATATCCGCAGGATTGCCCCATACCGACACATACATCGAAGCACGCCCGGTGCGACTAATATGGGCCGGCTCAACCTCAATAATGCGTACACGGAAGTCCGCTTTGCGCTCGAGGGCAGGCGACAGGATGTCAGTTGCTCGTGCGCCCAACGTGCCCACCAACACAACTCGTGGCTTTCCAAGCCCAAAAGGCAGTCGTGAGGGCCTTTCAACAAATACAGAGATGGTTGTGTCAGAGTTCAGGGACAACAACGCTCGATCACCAGGCGAGATGCCGACCGATGTAGGATTGAGGTCCAAAGCGATCGCCGCTTTGTGAATGATAGGTTGCATGCTGCCTCACTGTCCTCAGTTGGTCTGAGGTTGGAATCAGTATACCTGAGTGCAGCTGCTCAGGGGACTCCCGATTTACTCAGGACGCAAAATCTACATCAATATTGCGGGCTTTAAGCGCCGCCAAGACGCCGCCCAGCACATTGCGAGCATTGATCCCTTCTTTCAGAGCCGAGTTGATGTCGTCATCTGTGGCGCTCACATCACGAATATCTAGGACGA
>JAUIIR010000032.1 GCA_030431485.1 Alphaproteobacteria bacterium | reverse complement strand
TCATGTTCGGGCGCCTCAAGGACTGGAGGCGCGTGGCAACCCGCTATGACCGCTGTCCAAAGGTCTTTCTCTCAGCCATCGCTCTCGCGGCAACCGTCATCTACTGGTTATGAATCCTGACCCTAAGGATGGGCATGCAAAATCCTAATTCTTGATTACATCGTCCGTGAACCTGGCCTCCTCCAACTTGTCGGCGATAATGATCGCTACACGTCGAAGGCGCGCCTTAAATTCAATTCAAATGATTAAGTGTTTTTGCACTCATCGAGCGCCGCTTCACGCGGTTGACTGGCGATCCTCCGAAAACATGAGATGTGAGAAAAGTGAACCGCCCCGGGTTTGCCGGAGGCTCCAACTCCTGAGTAGGATGGAGCATCATGAGCAAGACGATGAACAAGTATTCCCCCGAAGTGGGCGAACGTGCCGTTCGCTTGGTTTTGGTCAACCAATCGCAGCATAAGAGCCGCTAGTCGGCGATACTTTCGATTTCTTCGACGATTGGTTGCGCGCCGTAAACACTGAACGAGTGGGTTAAGAAGGCCGAAGTGGACCGAGGCGAGCGTTCTGGCGTGACCACCGAGATGGTCGAGAGTTCGAGGCGGTCGCGAAGCGATCAAATGACTCAGTGGATCAATTGAAGACCCAAACGAGGGCTCTGGAATGGGCGAACCCTGAGCTGAAGCAGGCCAATGAGATCTTTCGTAAGGCGTCGGCGTATTTTGCTCAGGCGGAGCTCGAACGCAGGTCCAGGACATGATTGCTTTAATCGAAAATCATAGGGACGACATTGGGGTCGAGCCGATCTGCAGGCACCTGCCGATTGCCCCGTCGACTACCCGGCAGGCGAATGGCGCAGCAAGTCTGCCGAGGGGGCACGTTGTACGATCACATGGCCAAGCGGGCGAACCCTGAGCTTCTGTCGGATCGGGCTAAGCGTGACATGGCGTTGCGGCCTGAGATCGAGCGCGTTTGGGAGCAGAACGACAAGGTCTACGGGGTGCGAAGGTCTGGCATCAGATGCGCCGCTAAAGCTTCGACATTGCCCGATGCACGGTGACACAACTGATGAAGGATTTGGGTCTCGAAGGCGTAATCCGTGGCAAGAAGACCAGGACGACGATCCCGGACACGTCTTAACCCTGTCCGCTGGACAAGGTGAACCGCCAGTTCCAGGCGCCCGCTTCGAACATTCTCTGGGTCAGCGATTTCACTTTCGTGGCGACATGGCAGGGCTTCGTTTACGTGGCCTTCGTCATTGACGCTTTCGCCCGCCGGATTGTGGGCTGGCGGGATAGTCCCGGGTTTGTGCTCGACGCCCTTGAACAGGCCGTTCGTCCGCGACAGCCGGGATCGGGCTTGGCGCATCATTCGGATCGCGGGTCGCGATACTGGTCAATTCGCTTCGCCGGCCGGTTGGCGGAGGCAGGCATTGAGCCCTCGGTTGGCAGCGTCGGCGACAGTTATGAGTTCAAGCAGGTCCGCGCAGCGGATCAAATGATCCGGGGGATCATTTGAATGCGCAGAATGCCCGGGCCGAGACGATCAATGGCCTGTTCAAAGCTGAGGTTATCCGCCGCCGTGACCCATGGCGCAGCTTCGACGCCGTGGAATACGTCACGCTCGAATGGGTCGATTGGTTCAACAACCGCCGTATTCTCGAACCCATCGAAAACATTCCGCCAAGAGAGGCCGAAGCAAACTATTACGCGACTCTGGAAACATCAGACATGGCCGCGTAACTAAGATCAATCAGCCTCCGGAAAACACGGGGCGGTTCACATCCCGGTGCGGCCATTTCTGTCCAGAATGCGCCCGAACCAATCACTTGGATGCACCGCCGTTTCAGGATTTGCTGACCCGCAATTTCCGGTTGGATTAAAAAGCTGCAAGCATGGACGCCTCGAAGACAATGACTGCCCTCATGGATAATCTAATCCAGATAGTATCCAATAAGTATCGCCGTTTCAAATCAGCAGCAGCCTACCAAATCCGTCACAGGCCAACCACGTCAACCAGTGAAGTGGTCGGACCGATGCGCTTTTTCAAGTTGAGAAAGGCCGAATGTTTGACAAGAACGCAAAAAATATCTGCTTCGGCCAATGCAACATCCAGACTCACAAGCTGGACGCCATGACGCGAAAGACTGTCCGGCAAATCGTTAATATGCGGCTCTACCGCAACGACTTCGCATCCTAGCTGGGCGTATTCTTCAGCAATTTGCAAGGCTGGGCTTTCACGCAAGTCGTCAATGTCAGCTTTGAATGCCAGCCCAAGGCACGCGAATTTCACATCCTTCAGCCGACGGTCGGGATGGGCCGCAAGGTAGTCTGTAATTGCTGCCTTCCCTTTTTCGATGACCCATTTCGGCTTGCGGTCGTTAACATCCCGGGCCATTCGAATGAGTTGAGCTTCTTCCGGTGCGCTATCGATGATGAACCATGGGTCAACTGCAATACAATGCCCCCCCACGCCGGCACCTGGTTGCAAAATGTTCACTCGCGGATGACGGTTCGCCAGATTGATCAATTCCCACACATCAACGTCAAAACGATCGCAGATCATGGATAGTTCGTTGGCAAACGCAATTTGTGAATCTCTCGAGCTGTTTTCGACCAGTTTACACATTTCAGCGGTCTCGGCGGTTGTGTGAATGCACTCTCCGCGCACGGCTCGAACGTAGAGCGCCTCTGCCATCTGCGATGCCTTGGCAGTCAGTCCGCCGAGAACCCGATCATTCTCGACTAACTCTCGTACAATTTTCCCAGGAAGCACTCGCTCAGGGCAATAGGCCAGTTGAACACTTGCTTCCTCGCCAGCATCTTTCGGAAAGCTCAGATCTGGTCTAGCTGTGGCAAGCCAACTTTCAAGTTTTCGGGTGGTCCCAAGCGGAGAGGTGCTTTCCAAAACGACAAGGCAGCCTGATGACAACGCTGGTGCGATCATTTCGGCGGCGGAGCGGATGTAGCTGAGGTCGGGCTTACGTCCATCATTCACGGGTGTGGGAACGGTAATAACAAAAGCATCAGCGGGCTCAATCGTTTGCGTCGCACGCAGCCGTCCCGACGTTACGACGCTGTTTACCATTCCGGAAAGTTCAGGTTCGACGATGTGGATTTGTCCAGCGTTGATAGTGTCGACGACGCGCGCGTCAACATCTACTCCAATCACGTCGTAGCCAGATTGAGCGAAAAGAGCCGCGGTGGGCAAGCCGATATAGCCCAGTCCGACAATGGATATTCGTTGCAGCATTGAAAATTCCTAAGTGTCCAAAAATCAGTTTTGGTTGCGCCGCAAACGGGACAGTATTCGGGCTGCTGCCCTACCGTCTCCGTAAGGGTTTTGAGCTCGTGCCATTTTTGCGTGAGCGTGGCCGTTTGTCAGCAGGTTCAGAGTTTCGTTTCTAATGGCATCGGCATCCGTACCCACAAGTTTCACTGTCCCGGCCTCGACCGCTTCGGGTCTTTCCGTTCTGTCACGTAACACCAGTACCGGTTTGCCGAGCGATGGGGCTTCTTCCTGGATTCCGCCAGAGTCCGTTACGACCAAATGTGCATGACGCATAAGCCAGACAAAAGGAAGATAATCCTGCGGGTCAATTAGATGAATGTTCTCGACCGCGCCTAACAGCCGTTTAACCGGTTGTTGGACGTTGGGGTTCAGATGAACCGGATACACGATTTGGACATCGGCTTGGTTTGCGATCCCGCACAGTCCGCGACAGATGTTGTCAAAACCCTGTCCAAAGTTTTCGCGTCGATGACCTGTGACCAATACCATGGGTCGATCGTCAAGAAACCCGAACCGCTGTCTCATCTCCGCGTCCAAGCCGGGATTGACATCAAGCCGGCGTACCACATCGAGCAGCGCATCGATCACAGTGTTTCCTGTGACTTCGATCGCCTCCTCGGCCACGTTTTCAGCCCGCAAGGCAGCATGCGCGCGAACTGTCGGAGCAAAATGAAGCGACGCAATCCGCCCCACGATCGACCGGTTCATTTCCTCGGGCCAGGGCGCGTAAATGTTTCCTGTTCGCAGCCCTGCTTCGACGTGCCCCACAGGGATCCGCGCATAGTAGGCCGCTAGTGCGGCGGCCATTGTTGTCGTGGTATCACCATGAACCAACACCATGTCAGGTTTTTCGGTCAGCAATGTGTCGCGCAGACCAGAGAGGATGCGCGCCGTAATATCCGTCAGATCTTGGCCGGGTTGCATTAGGTTCAGGTCAATGTCGGGTCTGATGTCAAAGAGATCCAAAACTTGATCCAACATTTGGCGATGCTGGGCAGTCACACAGACCCGAGAGTCGATATCTGGCGCTCGGGATAAAGTGTTGATCACGGGCGCCATCTTGATGGCCTCGGGGCGGGTTCCGAACACAGTCAATAGCTTCACAGGTGCGTTCCTTTGGATTGATCGTTGTGTGACCTCTGCGCCGGTTCCGTCAAAGGCAGCAGGTTGTCGAGCATTTCCATGGCCAGTTTCTTGCGATCGAAACTAAAAGCGGCCAAGGTTCCGGCCTTTGCCATTGCCATTCGCGCGTCTTCGTCTGCCAAAAGTCTGTTCAGGGCCGCCACTAGCGCTTCGGCATCTTCGGAGGGGAAAACATGGCCAACGCCGTTCTCGCGGACGATCTCTGCGCTTTCTCCGTCCACGCCGTGCAAGACAGGCAGGCCCATCGCCATACATTCAAACAGTTTTGAGGGGATCACGGTTCGAAACAAGTCAGTTCGGCGGAGGTGTATCAGAGACACATCCAGCAGCGACCAGTACCGAGGCACCTCTTCGCGCGAGACGCTGTCCAGGAAGATCGAGTTGGTCAAACCCATCTCCCGGGCCCTTGTTATCAACCGGGCTTTTTCGGCCCCGTCTCCGAGGAAGAGGAACCGTATGTGGCCCCCTTCCTTGGTGTCCTGCACAGCGGCGGCGGCGTCCAGAACAGTGTCCAAGGCGTGCGCCATTCCATGGGTTCCGACATAGCCAACGACAAACTTATCATTGAGTTCCAGCTCAAGTTCAAGCTTTGCATCACGCGGCATTGGTCGGAAACGTGACAAATCCACACCGTTTCGTACGACACCGATTTTTTCCGGATCGATGCCGCGGGTGATCAGATTCTCTCGAAAAGAGTTTGTGACGACAACAACACGAGACGACCTTCGATAGAGAAAGAGTTCAAATTTTTCCAACAGGTTCAGGACACGAGACTCTTTCATTGCACCAACCGCGCGTATCGATTCCGGCCAAAGATCGCGAAGCTCAAATACCCAAGGCCGCCGTTTCAGACCAGCTGCAGCCCAAGCTGCGACAGCGGTGAAAAATTGCGGGGATGTGCCGACAATCACATCGACGCGACGCACAAAAAGCGAGGCAAAAAAAGCAGTTACCATATAACTCTGGTAGTCCAAGATCCGCCTAACGAACCCTTCGTTGGGTGTGATGTAGCTCCAGACTCGAATTACGCGTATGCCTCCACGCTCCTCGGTTTGCCACAGCCGGTTTCGCCAACCGTCGTGCAGCTTTCCTTTCGGAAAATTCGGGGCGCAAGTAATGACCGTTACTTTGTGCCCTGCGGCCACCCATTCCTTGGCGTGCTCCCAGGTGCGCGACGCGGGTGCATTGGTTTCGGGCGGAAAATTGTCCGTCAAGAATAGGATATGCAAAATGGCCTCGTCGTTTTTTGAATAGCGGTCAGGCTGGCGTCAGCGTCCAAGACATGGTCAAACCCGCTTGCCCCGAAACCAGCGGTAAGACCAAGCAAGTGCTAGGGCGTGAAAGCCCGAATTCAGGATGCCAGCTAGAGGGATCGGCATGCATCGGACCGTCCGCGCTGACATGGATCTGCTCTCCGTTGGGCAGTGTCAACTGCGCGGTCGACCCGTCGTGGGTTACAGAAACGTCCGGGTGCAGAAAGTATCGCGCCTGCGCTGGCAGATTGCCCGAGACTTGATCGACCACGCGCAGCCCAGTTTGGGTTAATTTCGCTTGACGGCTGTGGCGCGGCGCACCTGGCAAGGCGCGGTAACCGTCATGGCTGGCGGCAAAGCCCATCTCAACACCTGTCGTTTGCACCTCGTAAACCGTCACCCGGGCGCGCCGGCCCACGCGAAAACCCGACCAGACTTCAGAGCTGTCCTGTTCCGCTACGGTGACAGTACTGTGAGCACCTGTTCCGCGCTGGCGAAGCCGTTCCGCCCCCAGTCCGTAGACAGAGGTCCCGGAATTGACCACCACCCGCTGAGCGCCATAGGACAATTCGAAACTCAGCGTGTCGGCGTGGGCGTGCCCCGGCAAGTAATCGGGACCGATACGTGCGAGGTCTGCCAACAAGGTTGCAGTGCCAAGTTCCAACCTCAGGTAACCACTGTCTACCAAGTGTTTACTGCTCGGCGAGGGCGGTGCTTGCAATCCCAGGCGCATAGCATAATCCATAAGTTCAGCATTGTCGGGCGCGACACCCATTGCCGCGTCATTAAAAAAAGCAATGCCACCATCGGGGTGTGTCAATGCCGCCAACCATCTCAACGCGCGTCTGAGCGCTTCACGCAGGACATGTCCCAGGCGTCTTAAGCTTGGCTCCTCTGCTACAGCGACCAGCGCCAAGAGATCCAAAAGGTCCTCGACCATAAGTGCATGATACATCGGGCTCAGCTCAAAATGGCCGCCGTCGGGAAGAAGTTGTTCGGGCAACTCGCGTTTCAGGATTTTGAGCCCAGTTGTGCGCCATTTCTCTGCTTCCGGCCCGTCAAAATACACGCCGAGAAAAACAAGCGCTTTTGCGTTGGCAAAAAGGTGATTTCCAAGCAAATGCCATTCAAGCCGCCGCATCAGCCAACGTGCCTGCACTGCGAGACTATACTCAGCCGACTGGTCCAATCCTGGTCCGTCTATGCTGTACTTCACCCAATTCACGATTCGCAATGAAGTCGGATAGGGCTCCCATCCGCTCCCTTGCCCCGGCGGATTTTCTGAAATCCATCGTTTGATCAAGGCATCGTGCCACGCACGACGGTCCTCGGAATTCTGTGCGTTCAGATCGTCAAAATAATGCAGATTGTACACCCACAGTTTTTCCGATTTCGGGTTGTCCCAACCTTCTTCAAGTGAGCCGTATTTGTTTAGAAAACAAAACGTGCTCGGCCCTGTCATTGAGGGTTTGCGCCGCGGTGGTGCCGCCAAAGTTCGCACCATCGTTCGTCGCGGCGGTGCGGGCGCAAGCTCAGGTTTTGGTCGCGCCAAGCGAAATTGAACCCGCCCAAGGATCTGAACAGGTTTCAAGTGGCGCACCGTTCGCCAGAATCGCACCGCATTGTACAGTGACACGTCCTTAGCCCTTAGTCTTTTCACGCACGAATTGCGTCTTCTGCATCAATGGCCACACGGCTGACCTCGAACAGTTCAGACCGTGGAATAATGCGGGATGCATCGCCCCGCATGGCATCCACAAAGGCCGTTGCACAGGCGACCTGCCCCTTATCTTGGCGAATAGAGCGAGTACGACGGAAATCCGGGAAACCGTAGCCGCGCAACGAGATGAAATTGTTCAGTTGCAGAATGCGGCCTTGGGCAAACACCTCGACACGCTCTTTTGGCATACCCTTGTGGCCATTGGTGAAATAGTGGATCGCCGCGGTCGAGTTGTCTTCGAATGCCAGATTGATCGTGGCGCAATCGGCAGCGCCCGTTGCATCGTTTGACCCTGTTGGTACTAGTGACCAAGATGCGATCGGGTGACCGGCAAGGAAACGCGCCAGATCAATGAAGTGACAAGCCTCCCCAACGATGCGACCGCCACCAATCTCGCGGTCTTGCGTCCAGTGGTCCATTGGGATCGCACCCGCGTTCACTGTCAAAACAATGGACTTCGGCGCGGAAACATCTTCCAACAATCGCGCCATCTTCTGAACCAGGGGCGCATAGCGGCGATTGAACCCTACCATCAGGCAACTGTTGTATTCGGGGTCCGCGGCTTCGATTTGTGTCAGTTCGTCCAACGTTAAGCAAAGTGGCTTTTCACAAAACACATGCTTGCCGGCCTGCATAGCCGCGAGTACCTGAGCGGCGTGCTGATTATGCCGTGTGGCGACTACGATACCTCGTGTGTCGTCATCGTTATAAAGCTCGGCCGGGTCCGTGCAGGCTTTGGCAAAGCCAAATTTTTTCCCGAAATGAACGGCCGACGCGCCCCCGCTCGAGACCACCGAGCGAAAATGTGCGTTTGCACTATTAAATGCAGGGATCAGTACCCGACCAGCATAGTTGCCGGCGCCCAGAAACGACAGTCCAGTGCCAGTCGATGTCACATTCGATTTCAGGGCCGTGCTGGACAGATCCACGCTGCGCTTTTCAATGTCAGCCGGTTCCTTGGTGTTGTGCTGCAAAAGGATGCCAATCGACGGCTCGTCCGATGTCAGAAGACCAAGGGCCTTTTCGCCGTCGTTGATGTCAAAGCGGTGGCTGATTAGCGCGCGAACGTCGATCTTTCCTACAGCCATCAGATCCAACACCGCCTCGAAATTGCGTTGTTCGGTCCAACGCACAAATCCGATTGGATAATCTCTACCTTTGTCTTCATAATTAGGATCGTAGCGACCTGGTCCATACGAGCATGAGACCTGAAAGCTCAGTTCCTTTTCATAGAAATCTGCGCGGCTCAGTTCCAGCCCGGTGACACCTACCAGAACAATGCGGCCGCGTTGTCGGCACATCTGGGCAGCCTGGCTGACAGGGTCATTCGACGTGGTCGAAACAGTCAGGATCACGGCGTCGACACCACGTCCACGCGCCCAATCCTTCGAGGCTGCCACTACGTCAGTACCCTCTGTTATTGTCAGCGCCTCAGCACCATAGCTTCGGGCCATGTCACAACGCGCAGAGTTCAGATCAATCCCCAGCACGCGGCAGCCTTGCGCAACTAACATCTGAACCGTCAGCAAACCAATCAGCCCAAGACCCATGACGACCACAGATTCTCCGATTGTCGGCTGGGCCAAGCGAATGCCCTGCATTCCTATGGCCCCCAATACCGTGAAGCTGGCGGTTTCGTCGTCGACGTTGTCTGGTACAACCGCCGTCAGGGTGTGAGGAACCATCACGACCTCGGCATGGCTGCCATTCGATACCACTCGGGTTCCGGAAGTCAAACCGGTGACCCCTTTGCCGGTGTCCCGAACCGTGCCCACGGCACAATAACCAGGCGTCAGCGGCATATCAATTTTCGATTTAACCGCATCAAGCGTTGCAAAGATCCCGTCGGATCGCACTTTGTCCAGCACCATCTTGACCTTGTCCGGCTGCTGACGCACCTTACCGATCCAATTGGCTTTGCCGAACTCCAACAACATGCGCTCGGTGCCCGCCGAGATCAGGGAAACGCGATTCTCAATCAGAACGTGGTTCGCCCGGGTCAACGGCACCGGCAGTTCCTCGACCGAGGTTCCACCGTCCTTGAGCGACTGAAATATCTGTTTCATCGAAGTCCCTTTTGTTCCTTGCGGCAGAAATACAGGTTGCGCGCACGCACCGCAGTCCAACCATTCGCCTTTAGCGCTGTCAGTACGGTGTCGGTGATGTCCGGGCCATGAGTTTCCACGATGATCAATTCCACCCAGTCCAACCAGATTTCCGGAGATTGAGCAAAGATCGGGCCTTCGGCACCTTCGATATCCAACTTCAGGATGTTGATGTGCTTTTCCGGGGTGCTTTCTAGGATTTGCGGAATGCTGAGCGACGGCACTTCGATGTCGCCGCTTTCACCGATACGCGCACCGGTCTGGACACCGGACATGCGGACCGTGGTCCCGTCCACGGTCAACGCTGCTTCCCGCAGTTCCACCCGCTCGCCGTATGGGGCTAAGTTCAGACGCGCCATCTCGATGCTGTCAGCCATCGGCTCTAAAGCCAGCGATCGCAGCTTGGGAAAACGCGACAGAAAATATGCGGTTGTGTCCCCAATATAGGCGCCGCCATCAACCAGCAGTTTGGGATCCTTTAATTCGCCAAAGGCACCGTATTCCTCGCGGACAAAATTGTTGATCGCAACAGAGGTGTCCTTTGTGCCCGGGCGAATGTGGAACGGGTGCGTCAGGCGCCGAAAGCGCAGCGGTTCAGCCGAGCCGCCAGGCGCTGACCTGCCCAGCCGTGTCAGCGCGCGCGTCGTGCTTAGACCTTCACATTTGAGTAAACTGAATAGGTTCAGTATCTGCGATGCACGGCGGTACACCCACGAATCCCATCCGACGATTTTCCGCACAGCCTTGCGTAGATGTTCCATTTCATCCCTGTCTCATCTGTCAGTGACAGAAGCATCAGTATCAAATTGAGCGACGCCCGCATGGGGCGTTCCAATAGCACGGCTCGGCACGTCATATGCTGCGCCATGCCATTGCATTTCCAACCGTTTCAACGCGCGCATGCGAAACACTTCGCCGCGCATTCGAGCCCATATAAACCCCACACGTCCGCCCCTCCACGCGCCCAGAACCAGCAGGCAGTAAAAGGTCATCAAAAAGTGCCGCGCGGGCAAATAGTTGTAGAACGATTTGAGCCAAGCCCGACGTTCCAATTTGCCGCCAAACACCCGAGGCAAAGCGGTGCGCCCCTGCCCTGTGAAGGCAATGTTGGCCTCGGCTGTACTGTATCGGTTCTGCTTCTCATACCAATGGTGCAGCGTCGGGCTATCGTGGTGTTCCAGTTCCCCTGTCAGTCGCAGACGCTTGCCACCAACAACCGGGTGTTCATTGACTTTGCTGTCGGTAAACCGGCAAGTGCCGGTCCGCCAAATCCGCAGCACGTCCTGCCGCACCGGCAGTGGCTTGCCCATGAACCAAAGCCGCCGGGGGAACTCTATGGCATCTGCCGCATCTTCCGCTAGCGCCAAGCGAATTTGTTCCTTAAGCGCATCCGTCAATCTTTCGTCGGGATCAAGCTTCATGGACCACGGCTGCGTCACCGGAAGATTTTTGGACACGGCAAAATTCCACTGGTCTCCAAAATCCTTGAAGGGGCGCTGCACAACATGTGCGCCAAGTTCCAACGCCAATTCAACGGTTGCGTCTGTGCTATAGCTGTCCACAAGAAAGACTTGCGAGGCAAAACCCTCCAGGTTCTTGAGCACCTCTGGAATATTGTGGGCCTCATCACGTGAAATCATCAAAACTGCCAATGGCAAAGGATCCCGCATGTCCATACCTCTTGACGTCATCCGTCCAACACGGCTTTGGGACAGTCGCCACCGTTCAGCAGCCAGACATAGACCTCGACGAGGTCCGCGCCAATTCGATCCCATCCGAAAGCGGCCTTCATCCATGCGCGTCCGCGCAATCCCATTTCCTCTAGTCCTTGGCGAGGCGTGGACATTGCATCGTGCAAAGACGCCTGGATGGCCTGCACATTGGGTCCTGTCCACCAACCCGCTTGATACTCCTTCAAACCTTTCCAAGGGGCCCCAGTTGTGGTCACGACAGGTGTGCCCGTCGCCAAGGCCTCGGCGACTACCATTCCAAAGTTTTCGCCACGCGTCGGCAAGACAAACAGGTCAGCATTTTGAAACGCGGACAGTTTGTCCTCTCCATAGGCGGGGCCTTCCAACTCTACGCGTGTCAGCCTCAATCGCTTGATCTGTTCCGCCAAACCAGCCTCAAAAGATGCAGATCCTTTTCCGATGATGCGAAGATCCCAATCAAGGTACGCCGGTTCAAGATTGCTCCAAGCGGCCAACAGCAGATCCAGCCCTTTCTTCTCGTGCAACCTGCCGAGATAAAGAAGCGTCCGCCGAGCGCCACCCAAAGGGCGCGATGACTTTGGAATATCGATACCGTTTGGGGAAAGAATGATGGGCTGTCGCAACCCTTGAGCGCGAATGTGTATCGCCTCTTCCTCGGACGTAGCATGCAACGCGGAGGCCAATTGCAAGGCGCGCTTTTGACCCAAGCGCCAAAAAACTTCTTTGACGCGGCGAGAATAGGCAAGCGCTGCGGGGTCGAGCGTCCCCCTTGGGGCCACCACATGAGGAATCCGATTGCGAGCAGCTGCTCGGGCAGGGTAGATATTGGGCATCATCCAAAGCCCATGGCTGTGAAACACATCAAATCCATGCGCATTGGCCTTGCTCAACCACTCTTGCATCGCGACAGAGCGGCCAAGTTTTTGCAACACCCGCGATTGCCGAAAGGCAAGATGCTCGACACCGGCAAGACTGCGTTGGCCGGACCCACGGTCCAGCGTCGCCAAAGTGATATCGTGTCCCTGGCCGGAAATCGACTGCGTGAGCCGCGGAACGCTGTAAGACGGCCCACTGGCCTCTTCGTCAATGTGAGAAACGATATGGCAGAGCTTCATTGGGTGTAGACCGGGTCAAACGCGGCAGAAATAGTCGAAACGTGAAGAAAAAACAGGTGAATCCGATGACCAGCCAGATCAACCCTGGAACCACGGCAAAATACCCGTCGCGTTGCAGGATGTAGAAAGTGGCATAGCTGTATACAGTCATGGCAGCGGGGTTGTGGGGTCTAAAGAAATTTTTGTGGATCAACGCGAAGATTGCTGCTTGGAAAACTGCCACCCAAAGGCCTAACCAACCATACTCATAAAAAGCTTCGCCCACAACCTGAAGGCCAATTGATGTCGTCTGATCATCGAGCGTTACCAAATCAAGTTGGTGACCAAGTTCGCGGCTATTGTTGGAGATTTGTGGTTTTCCCGGCCAAATAAGTCGTGGGATGAAACCAATGATATTGTTCCAGTATACCGAACCACCAGCGGGACCATGGAATGACACATAGTCAACCACTCGTCCCAGTACCTCGTGATAGTTGAGGCGGGTTACAATAACGTCTGAAAAAATTTCCGAAACCTGCAGTCCACTTTCACGCAGTCTGTAACGTGCTTCCGCAAAACTGAATTCGTTGTTCCGATAGTAGCCAAGCAATGGAAACAACAAGAAGATCGAGGGCGCTCCGGCCAGGATCGACGGATATACGATCATCCAGTTTCGTCGAACTAAGTCACGGTAGGCCAGGACTGACAAAATCAAGATGGTCACCGATTGCGATCGCGACCCGGATGCGATTGCAAAGGTAAGAGAAAGGCCAAGCAAAAACAAGAGAGCTGCATTTAGCGAAGGTCTTACTTTTTTGGAGGCAAGGCGCATTTCACCAAGAAGAATAATGGCAAATAGATCGAAACCCGCAAAAACCTTCATCAGCTGCAGAAACGGACCTGCGCTCCCCCCGTTATTCTCGTTCATTCGAAAAGCGCCGGCTGAGTTTAGGCCAAATTTACCGACAAATCCGACCAGCGCCAGAGCAAGGGTAATAAAAACCAAGAGGTTGAAATGAGGGCTGAAGTTAAGTCGATGACCCACGACCCGCCGTTGTGCAATGCGCGATTTCGGCAGAACTTTCTTGAGAATTACGAAGCTGGAACAAAGAACAATATTGAACATCACCATAAAGACGAGCGCTATTGAATAGTTCACGTCTCCGGGAATGAACTTTGGATGCGATAAGCCGAAAAAAATCCACATGAGCGGTGGATTCACAATTAACACATAGTTGACGATCAAATAAGCGCGAACCAATGGGGCTTTGATCCAGGAATACAGGATCAAACTGACCGCTATGTTGAAGAGCGCCCAGAACCACATAGTCTAGCTGCGCCCTTCCACAAGGTCATCGACAATGGCCTTCACCGCCGCTTGGTAGTGCCCGCCACCCTGCATGCGCGCGTTGTAGAACGCCTGCCCCGCCGACCCAAGCTGCGCCCGTTTGGCCGGCGCTTCGGCCAACGAGGAAATGGCCGACGCAAGCCGTTTTGCGTCTGCCGCCGGGACTTGAAGATAGTGCTCGCCTGGCGTCATTACGTCGATGGCCCCAACGTGATCGGTCGCGATGACCGGTGTTCCATTGCGCAACGCTTCGTAGACAACCATGCCAAAACCTTCGTCCACGGACGGAAGGACAAACATGTCCAGGGATCTGTAGAACCTGTTGATGTCTTCGAGATAAGGCACAAACACTACGCGAAGCTTTTGGCACAATTGCGCCGCTTCCGGGTGTTTCAGGATGCCTTTTGCATGGGCTCGAAGGACGATCCGAATGTCATCCCGCCCCATGGCGTCAACCGCGCGCAGCAGGTAAAGAATACCCTTGCGCAAAAACGACCCGCCAACCATGCCGACCAGGATGTCTGTTTCAGACGCGCCGTCAAAAGTCATTTTGTCGGCATCATTGACAGCCGACTTCGGAGCATTTGCGTCAAGCGGGGCAATAGTGACGCGGGTATCTTCGATGCCATGCTTAGGAAAACTCCTTGCGGAATATTGCGAGGGTACGACAATCTTTTCTGCCAAGGCGTATTCACCCAGAAACCGTTCCAACGTTCGTTTGGTTTGCCGCGCATAAGGATAGCCCAACTCGGCAGACTCACGAACCAAAAGAGCCTCTTGTGTCAGAATATGAGGACAAGCACGGTCGCACACGTATATCTCACCCCTTGCCTTGGCGCGGCGTGCCGTCAGGTAGCTGTCACCGTTGAACCCCCAGATCACGTCGGCTGGGCGCATGATCCGAGAGACCAGGACGTCAAAGGCGGTCGAACTCCACTCTGACACAATGCGGGGCGCTCGGACTTTCAGCCCTTTCTGGATCAGTTGTGCCGGCTTTGGAATAAACGTCACGCGATCTCGTGGCACTTTTTTGAAGTACCGCGCAGGAGATGTGGCATAGATGTGCACGTCATGTCCCAGGGTGGTCAAACACTGGTACAACTGAGCGGCGTGAAACCTGCCACCAACCACGATGTTGATCTTCAGTTTGCGCGGGTTTGCCATTGTTTTATCCTACCCGTTGAACTTATTGCGTGGAAGTCGGCACTTGCCGACGAGTTTTGTTTCCCAGTGCCCACAATAGGGCAGCGCACAACACGACCATCATCGAATAAGCGGCAACCGTCAGACCAGCAAGCCAGTCATTCGGATCGGACAAGTCGCGCACCAACCAAAGCCCGCCGGCCAAAAGGAGAATCCCTGCCAAGTAAACAAATGTTATTGCGTGATTTCGACGGAGCCCAAGCAACCGAGACTTCAGAACAGTGAAGATCGGCAAGAGGAAGGTCATCACGGCCATGACCTGCAAGTAGGGCACGGTCTCCAACCAGTTCTCGCCCCAAAGAAACAGAATAATATCCTTTGGAAACACCCACAAAACGACTGTGGCCGGGAGCGCAACAAGCGAATTCGCGGCCAGCAGCAGCAGGAAACCCGATCGTGTTTCTTGCGCGTCACGCCGATTTCGGCTGAAAAAGACCAGCGCGACCTGCTGATTGACAATACTTGTCACGCGATTCACCAGCGTAACCAAATAGGTGGTCTGAGCATAAAGACCCAGCGTGGCCGCCCCGAATTGCGCCTCGATCATCAACAGCGGGAACCTCATAAAGCTCAATTCGGCACCGCGCTGGAAATATAGCCTTGTCGAGGCTCCCGCAACGACACGTAGTTGTCGCCGGTTTGCCTGCAACAATCCCCGTGGGACGACGCTTGGGTATACAAGAACCATCGCGACAAAGACGATGACAGGCGGCAATGCCTCGCGAAGCAAAAGCCCATATAGGCCAGCACCTGCATAGACCGCGGCAACGGCCAAGCCCACGGACAGAAGCGTCGCGCCGGAGGTGACGAGTGTGGCGGGCAGGAAATCACCGCGTTTTTCCAACCGCGCGACCAAAAGTGGACCCAACCCAGAAAACATCTTGCTGGCAAGGATCACGGCGAAGAGGGTCCAGATTTGTTGGTCATACACGCTTTGACCCGTCAGGTAGAACACAGCTCCCAGAACCAGCTTCAACCCCAGCACCACCAACGCCAACTGGAACACCGTCCGGGCCAACGAGGATTGATCGCGCTGTTGAATGAGCACCGTGTTAAACGCGAAGGTGGTTACGATCTCGATCAGCCCAACCAGTGATGAGGCGAGGGCGACAAAGCCGAAATCCTCTGGCAACAACATCCTGACCAAGGCCACATTGCCAAGGAAGGTCGCAACAAAAACAACGTTTGATACCAGGAAGGACATCCCCGATTGCTTGAGGATGCTGCGCACCTTCATGCCTGTGCGGCCTCGATCATATCGCGGGCAAGGCGATGATAGGAATAGTCGCTCTGCAGGCAACGCTGTCGGCCGGCCGCGGCAATCCGCGCCCGCGCGTGTGGATCTGCCATGTAAAGCCGCGTTTTCGCCAACAACTCGTCAGCGTCTTGGAAATAGACCGCTTCGATGTCTTCGGCAAAATATTTTCGGTGCTCGTCCGTGCGCTCCGCGAGCATGAAACCGCCACAGGCCGGGATTTCGAACGTGCGCGAGGTATGCAAGTCGCGGTTCAGCTTGCGCAGAAAACAGAAGCTAATAGCGGAATTCGAGAGAGCGTCGGTGTAGTCATCCCCCAGGATCGGATGGCCGTGAATAACCAGATTGTCATGCGCAGCCGCCCGCATCGACGCGGTCCAGCCATTGCCCCATACATCAACCTCTATCCCGTTCCTTGCGAGATGGTTGAGTTTTTCAAAGCGGTCCTGCTCGCCAAATCCTACGAATGTCGCGCACCCGGCAAAGCGGGACTCGGGGTTGGGCAGCGGTCGGTGCAAGTCGCGGTCGTAGCCCTGGTGCAGGAACCGCGGATCGGCAAATCCCATAGACGCCAATTCCCCTTGCGTGACGTTCAGAGATTTGGCCGTGTAGAAAGTATCGTATAGCGGTGCCGCCGCCTTCAACACTGTGGAGTGGTTGTGCGGCAAGTAAATGTCATCTGGCGACCAGCCAATGATTTTCGGTGGATTGAGCCGCGCTTTCAGCGCGCGAATGGTCTCGGCGGTGACAAAGTTGCCCTTCACCACAAAAAGGATATCGAAGTCCCGCGCAAGGATGTCGCGGTTCAAAATTCGGATATTGGCGGCGTTGGTTCCAAGGCGTTCAGCCAGGCCCAGCCTGCGCCAGACCTTGTCCAGCTTGCCCTCGGCTCGGGCTTTTCCGGGAAGCACCTCGGCACCATATTGCCCGCGCAGCGCCTCGGCCAGCGCGTTGCGCTTTGTGCCTAGGCCAGCGGTCACGACCAGAATCCGTGGCGTGCTCATGAAGCCCCCCTGTCAGCATAACGTGGGCGCGTGGATCCGTCGGGTTTGGTCTGCATTCCCG
This sequence comes from Alphaproteobacteria bacterium, assembly GCA_030431485.1. Lineage (GTDB taxonomy): Bacteria > Pseudomonadota > Alphaproteobacteria > Rhodobacterales > Rhodobacteraceae > Marivita. Next base: position 26,544 of record JAUIIR010000032.1, on the reverse strand, counting down.
CTGGCAGATCGCGGGCCAGGATCGTGCCGCTTGTGACAAAGCCCTGCGCCCCCACGTTACAGCAGATAACCGCTGTGTGCAGGCCCAGCCAGGCCCCGTCCCCGATGCTGATGGGGCCTTGTTTAGAGAACACTGGCAGGTGCCGCACCATACCGTTGCTGCCGACCTCTTGCGTTGGATCGTCCGGGTTCCGCGGCAGATGCGTGGCCGAATAAATCGACACCCGCGCCGACAGCGTCACGCAATTTCCAATACTTAAACCACCAGTGCCGTTGATCAGGTTATAGGCCCCAACTTGCACCTCGTTGCCAATACGGAGCACGCCGCCTGAGCGACCGTCAACGCTTTTGTCCGCCTCCGGCGCGGGCGCCGTTAGGACTGAATAGGGCATGATCCAAACATTGTTCCCCATCTCAATCTGTTCGGGGTATTGAAAGATCACGCCCTCGTCGATCTTGACGCGCCCGCAAGAGCGAAACCGGCGCCGCCAATAGGCCGCTCGCACGCGTTGCCCTACCCCGCCTGGGATGTTGCGAATGAGTCCGCCAATCACGGTATCCAAGAGCTTGCCAAGCATCAGGCAGGCTCTATCCGATAGGCATAGGTCCGGCGCTGGCCGCCATCCATACAGTCGATACTGACGATGGTGCCCTGCGAGGTCTCTGCCACGCGAGGGTGCAGATCGCAGCGGGTGGGGCTTTCGTCATGCTCGGGGATCGAGCCAAGCTCGTCCAGCACCACATGGCTGTCGGCCTCAAGATCCACGGCAAAAAGCTTTGGCTGCTGCCCCAGCGCCGCGCGCGCATAGGTGTCCGTGATGAAGCTTTTGCCATCTGGCAGCATCGCTGGGTGCCCATCCTCCGCCCGCATCGACGGAACGACCAGCTTAAGGCTGCCTGAAGTCTCGATGTCAAAGAGGTAATAGGCGTCGCCAGTCAGCGACTTGGCCAGGACAGAGCTGTCCTTCACCAAACGCTTGTAGATCGGCATCAACGGCATGAAGAGCGTTTTGATAAGCGCCTTGTTGCGGCGCAGCGTATTAACAGGGTTGGCCTTGCCGCCATAGCCCAGCAAGGTCGTATCGCTGGCCCAGCAGAAATGGCTCATCCGGCCGCTGTCGTTCAGAATGCGGATATCGCTTCCGTCTGCGCGCGCAACCAAAAGGCGCGAATGGATGCCATTGGCGTGGCGCCAGCGGTGCAAAAACACGAAATGAGACCCCGACGGGTTCGTGGTCGTGTGTTCCAGATAATGCGTGGCATCAGCCATCGTCGAATGCGGCTGCAGGGCCATCATCGCGTCCAGCGTGATGATCGGCCAGCTGTCTCCGGTCTCCAGATCGACCTTCCAGATCGCATCACCCGGCACGACCTGCTGGTTCTTTTCCAGCTTCATGATGTTGCCATAGCTATAGCCGCGGCGGCACCAGGCGTGGCGTTCAAAATCCACAGTCACGGCGGTTTTGCCATCCGGGAAGGGGTTGTAGATCGCGGGAACGTCGCGGCCTTCGCCCGTTGCCAGATCATGAATGCGTGCGGCAAAGCGTGTGCCGTCAAAATGGTTCCAGATCACACGGCTGTCAAAGTCCGGCCCAAGGAACTGCAGCATGGCCCCCTGCTGCCAGTTGAAGGCGGTGGTTTCACCGATCTTGTGAAAGACGCGGTCGGGATCGCCCAGATCGAACCAGCCGACCTCGGCCACTTCGTCCGGTTCCGGCACTCGATCAAAACGTTGCACCCGCAGGGCCAGCAGTTTGGTGCCGTCCGCCGAGACCTGCGCCGTGTCGAAATAGCCAAAGAAATAAGCAGCGTCAGCGGGGCTCTCAAAGATCCGGGTCGCGCGCAGGTCAGCCATTATTCATGATCCCCACCAGGTTCGCGACATCTTCTTCGATGGTGTATTCCGCCAGAATGCCGGGGTTGGCTTCGGCTGCCTTTGCCCGCGCCTCCGGGTCTGTGGCCCATTCCTCCAGCCAGTCGGCCAGTTCCGCGTCCTGCCCAGTTTCGAACAGGTGCCCGTTCTGCCCCGGCCGAACAAGATCCCGCGCGGTGCCGACGCCGGTCGAAGCAATCATGGCCAACGGGAAATTCATCGCCTCGTTCAGAGCCTTGGGTGAAGCATCGTAATAGCTGAGCAAGGCAAAGACGTCCGACACCGCCAGATGCTTGGCCACGTCGATCTGGCCGACAAACCCGGCCACATGGATGTTGACGCCCAACTCTTTGGCCTGCGCCTCCAGCGGCGCGCGTTCGGGACCGTCACCGATGATCAGCAGCGTGACCTTGTCGGTAGACATCTTGGCCATCGCATCCAGAATCAGATGGGTGCGCTTGCGTTTGGTCAGGCGGGAACAGGTGGCGATGACCATGTGGTCTTCGGGGATGCCCATCTTGCGTCGCGCTTCTGCGCGCCCGGCCTCGTCCAGCCGATAGGCGCGGAAGAAGTTATTATCCACGGCACAGGGAAACCGCACGAATTTGTCGGTCTGCTTGCCCAGATGCGTGGCAAGGTAATCGCGGTTGTTCAAACAGGACCACAGCACCTTGTGCACACCCCGGAAATAGGTCGGCAGCACCGCCCGCTTGATCCGTTCATTGCGGGTCAGCGGGTTGCCGGGCTTGGGCACGGTTTCGCCCCGCCAGATGATCTTTTTGCCTGACAGAAGCGCCGCTAAATAGACGTACCAGGACGACAACGTGTCATAGCCGTGCAACAGCACATGGGTCGCCTTGCTGCGCATCACGTGACGGATCAAGCCGGGATTGTTGCGGGACCGGAACCCCTTGCTGTCGGACGAGGCGCGGTTGTCAAAAATCTTGTAGGGAAAGCCACCCAGAACCGGCACGTCCCATTCGATCACAGCGTTGACCTCGGGGTTAAAGAAGGGCCGCGCGCCGATATCGTCGCCGTACATGACCTGCATCCGGCCATCCAGCGCGTCGGACAGCTTGCGAAAGATCGGCGAATGATACTGCGTCGGGTTGCCGACAAAGACCAACAGCCGCGGGTCATCCGTCGGCGCAATCTCGCGCGCGAAATCGGCACCGGTGGGTTGAGACGACAGGGCGGTCATTGGCTTTCCCTTTTCAACGTCACGCGTTTGCCCGCTTGCGTTTGCAGCGGCGCGTCCAGGAGGTGGAATTCGGTCATCGCGGGATCGATGCGGATGCCTTCCTGCGCCAGACCTTCGGCAAACCGAATCTGCAGGTCGGACCCGTCCAGCGGAGCACCTTCGGCGGTGTAATCAACCCGCACGCCGCCATCGGCGCGCAGGGTGTAATGCAGCGACCGCAGTTGCGAGATCTGCTTGAGCACATGGTCAAACAAAACCACGGATACCGCATGTTCGGCGCCTGCGGCGTCGCGCAGGGTAAAGATGTCCCGCGCCTTGCCCAACAGGCTGCCCATCTCGATCACCGATCCGGTGTCGGGCATGGGATCGTCGCTCAGATCCTCGGTGTCGTAGTTGATCAGCGGAAAACACCGCGCGCCCAGCGTGGTCAGCAGGATAAGACGGTTCTCCAGCCGCACGATAAAGTCGTGCCAGAACACCGAAACGGGATACAGCGCGCCGCGCGAATAGCCGATGACGCCGGCCTCGGCCATGCCGTATTCGTTGATGACGGGGCAGCCAAAGATCTCTTGCACCAGCGGCGCATCGGCGGCGGGCATGGTTTCCGAGGTATTCACCGCGCGCACGACACCGGCACCCGACAGGGTCTCCCCCTTGTCCCGCAGGTGGTGGCACAGCTGCGCCAGACAGGACCCATAGCCGATGACATAGGCCGGACGCGCCGCGCGGATGCCCCGGGCGATCTGGTCCAGTTCGGGCGCGGACAGGTTGTAGGCCGACATGCGGTCGATGTTCGCGGCCCAATCCTTGGCCTGCCGCTTGATCTGTTTCTTCCACGCACCCTTGCCGGAAAACAGGTGCGAATGGCCCCAGATCATGAACAGCCGGTCGCCCGGTTCGATCCCGTTCCAGCGACGGCCCAGATGGGTGTTGGTCCAGGACGCCTTGGCGTCATCACCGTTCATCGGAAAGGCCGTGGACACGCCAGATGTGCCACCGGTCAGCGTATACCGCTCGGTGCCCGGGGTGCGATCCATCAGTTCGCGCCGTTCGGACAGGACGGGCTTGGTCAGGACCGGAAAATCGCCCAACTGGTTGATGTCGGTCAGAACCTCGGGCAGGCGGTATTCGCGTTTCCATTCCGTATAGAACGGAACCTCGCGCCACGCGCGCTGCCAGTGGCTGTTGAACCGGTCCAGTTGTACCCGCGCAATGGCCGCGGCGTCGCTTGGCGCTTCGTAGGCCCGGGTCAGCTTGTCCAGCGCGGGCACGCGGTTGCGCAGCAGGTATTTCGCGATCCGTTCACGCATTGCGCCCCTCCAGCGCCGCGGTGATGCGGCTTAAATAGACGGGCCATGTGAAATTCGTCAGGTATTCGGCCAGTTGTGCGCGATCCCATGTCACCGGGGTTTCCAACGCCCGTTCGATGGTGTCGGCCAAAGTCTGCGCCTCGGGCGCCGAGGCGAACAGATACCCCGAGGCCTGCAGGGCCGGGTCCACGTCGGTGTCGTCAGACACGATCACGCGGCGGTTCTCGGCCAGAACCTCGTAGGTCGTGATCCGGTAATCGGCCCAGTCGATGGTCGCGAACAGATCCATCCCGGCGTACAGATCCGCGATGTCCTCTTCCGGGACAAAGCCCAGGAATTCGACGCAATCGCCCACGCCCAGTTCCGCGGCCCGCGCCCTGAGATCCTCGGTCGCGGGGCCTTTGCCGCCCAGCCGCAGACGCACTGCGCGGCCACGCTTGCGCAACTCGGCAACAGCTTCGATCAGGATTTCGATGCGCTTGTTTTCGTCAATGCGCGAGACCGAGACAAGCTCGATCGGGTCTTCGACCGGGCGCAGATCGGGCTTACTGGCCAGCGCCTCAACCCGGTCGGGTGTGATCGCGCCGGACAGGTAGGTCGCGGTTAGCCCGAAAATCTCGCGCTTTTCGCGCACGGCGTATTCGGACAGGACAAAGATCGCCTTGGCCCGACGCAGCACCGCCTGACTGATCCGCGACCGCGCTTCGATATAGAGCCGCTTCATCGTGGACAGACCGTTGCGCTGGTCGGTCAACCGCTGAAACATCGTGTCATGCCGGGCAAAGCCCTGATACCGCGGCCAGAAGCGGGCGGCGAATTTATCCTGTTCGTTGAACGACATGGTGGTCGGCTGATGCACAAAGACCCCATAGTCGACACCGGCAAACCGCGCGGCCACGCCGAATTCGATATAGCCGGAATGACAGATCACGGTGGCCCCGCGCCGGGCCCGCAGTTCCCCCGCAAGCGCCCGGGTCTGCGCCCGCGCGCCGGACCCCGGCACCACGACCAGATCACCCGGATCAATTGCGATCCGCTCCAGATCCGCGACCTCAAAACTGATGACGGTCACATCCTCGCCCTGCTCTTTCAGCCAGGCATAGTGCTGACCCAGCAGAACCTCGGCACCGCCGAGCGTCACGAGACGTTTGTAGAACAGGACCGTCGCCATATTAGCGCAGCTCTTTCAACGCGTTGACCACGGTTTGCACGTCTTCCCGCGTCAGGGTCACCGCCGAGGGCACGTAAAACCCGCGGGCATACAGATGTTCGGCCACGGGGAAAGCCGCCTCGCGGTCGGCCTGCACCAGATGCGGCAGCAACGGGTCCTGCGCGTGCAGCCCCTTGAACAGGTTCCGCGTGCCGATGCCCTGATCGCCCAGATGTTTCATCGCCGCCATGGCATCCATCTGGATGTGGTCGCGCAGCACGACGCAATACATCCAATAGACGTGATCCACATCGCCTACCGTCTTCTGGAAATCGACGGTATCGCAATCTGCCAGCGCCTCGGCGTACCAGCCGCCGATTTCGCGCTTGCGGGCGGCCATATGTTCGATCTGCTCCAACTGCGCGGTGCCGATGGCCGCCTGCATGTTGGTCATGCGGAAATTGTATCCCAACCCCTCGTGCGCGAAGCGTTCGGTCAGGCCAAAATACAGGTTGATGTACCGCCGCGCCCGCGCCGCGTAGTCATCGTTGTCGGTCAGGATACAGCCGCCCTCGCCGGTGGTGATCAGCTTGTTGGCATAAAGCGAAAAGGACCCGACATCGCCCATGGTCCCGCACAGGCGGCCCTTGTAGCGGCTGCCAATGGCCTGCGCGGTATCTTCGATGACCTTCAGACCATGCGCTTGTGCCAGTTCCAGAATAGGGTCCATGTCCGCGGGCTGGCCAAAGCCGTGCACCACGATGATGGCCGCTGTCTTGTCGTTAGCCAGTTTGGCCGCACCCTCGGCCGTGATGTTCCAGCTGTCGGGATGCGCATCCGCCAGCCGCGGCACCGCACCGGTCCGCAATACGGCCAGCGCCAGCGACATAATCGTGAACGAGGGGATGATCACCTCGTCCCCCGGTTTCACCCCCACCGCATGCAACGCGACCTCAAGCGCCGCGGTGCCGTTGGACAGCGCCACGCAATGACCCACGCCGTGGTAGTCTGCAAACCTATCCTGAAAGGCATTGATGAATTTGCCCGCAGAAGAGATCCAGCCCGTGGACACCGCCTCGGACACCAGTTCAAGTTCGCGCTCAGCCAGATGGGGTTCGGAAACGGGGATCATGGCCAAAATCCTTTGATCATTGGGCGTCGGTCAGACGTCTTCCAGCACGGTCTTGTCTTTGAAATGACCGAAATACGGACCTTGCTTTAGCTCGAAATACCGGGTGTCGGCCTTGATCGTGATCCGGTGACCGCCGACGTATTGCAGAAATCCCTGCCCCGGCAGGATCGTGGCCTCGCCGATCGGTGCGCCTTCGGGGTTCAGGAACACAAGGTCCATCTGCCCCGAGATCACGTAGATGAATTCCGAGGTATTCCGGGTCTGGCGTTCGACGATGTTGTGCACATGCGGATTAATGTGCTTGTCCTCGTCGACCTGCCCGAACCCGCATTGCATCTCGGCGCTGTCGGGGGTCGGAAAGATCACCGGCCCTGCCGCGTCGAAATCAAACACCTGGGCGACCAGAATGTCGCCCGCCATCACGTTCCGAACCCGCGGATCCATGGCTTACATCCTTCCGTCGGGATGACGCTTGTAAAGCTCGAGGTCCGAGGCGACCATCTCTTCGACCAGTTCCTGGAAGGTCGTCGTCGGCTCCCACCCCAGTTTTTCCTTCGCCTTGGTCGCATCGCCCAGAAGCAGGTCGACCTCGGTCGGGCGGAAGTATTCCTCGCTGACCTGCACAAGGATCTTGCCGGTCTTGCGACAGCGGCCGCGTTCCCGCGCGCCAGAGCCTTCCCAGTCGATCTCGATCCCGACGTGGCCAAAGGCGACCTCAAGGAATTCACGGACCGACACGGTGACGCCCGTGGCCAATACATAGTCATCGGCCACGTCCTGCTGCACGATCCGCCACATGCCTTCGACATAATCACGAGCGTGGCCCCAGTCGCGCTTGGCGTCCAGATTGCCCAGATACAGCGTGTTCTGCAGACCCATGCTGATCGCGGCGACGGCGCGGGTGATCTTGCGGGTCACAAAGGTTTCGCCACGGATCGGGCTTTCGTGGTTGAACAGGATGCCGTTCGAGGCGTGCATCCCGTAAGCCTCGCGATAGTTCACGATGATCCAATAGGCGTAAAGCTTGGCCGCCGCGTAGGGCGAGCGCGGATAGAACGGCGTCGTCTCGCTTTGCGGGGTTTCCACCACCTTGCCGTAAAGCTCGGAGGTCGAGGCCTGGTACAGGCGCGTCTTGTCCTCCATCCCGAGGATGCGGATCGCCTCCAGCAGGCGCAGCGTCCCGATCGCGTCGGCGTTTGCGGTGTATTCCGGAGTTTCAAAGCTGACGAAGACGTGGCTTTGCGCCGCCAGGTTATAAATCTCGTCCGGTTCGATCGACTGCACCAGACGGATCAGGTTCGTCGAATCGGTCATGTCCCCGTGATGCAGCAGCATCGGCACGTTGTCTTCGTGCGGATCCTTGAACAGGTGGTCGATGCGGCTGGTGTTGAACAGCGACGACCGGCGCTTGACGCCATGCACTTCGTAACCTTTGGAAATCAGAAGCTCTGCCAAATACGCGCCGTCCTGGCCAGTAATGCCGGTAATGAGTGCTCTCTTTGTCATTGTTTTTCAAATTCTCTTGTGTATCAGCGCCGCATCTGTTCAGAGTCTCTTTTTTCAACCTCGTCGGAAAGTTCTTGCTGCAACAGCGCAATTTCTCTTCGCAAAGCTTCATATTCTCTTTTTTTCCGGTCTAGGAAACGCCCTGTCATGGAAACTTTCTCTGCCACACCTTTGGGCGTCAGAATATACGCATAGCGTCGGCGGTCCTTTGCGGTCCGAAAATTTCCAAGCTTGACAAGCCCTTTTTCAACCAAAGCGTTAATGACATACCATGTACCCCCGACGCTAATCCCTAAGGCTTTTGCCAAATCCCACTGCGACAGCTCTGGGTTGCCCTCCAGCAGCCGAAGCGCGCGATAGCGTAGATCCTCTTGAGCGTCACGCTTGCGTTCAGTCATTCTCAATCGTTGAACTCACGGCTACCGCACCGGTCCTGACTCGCCGTCCGAACACGCTTACCGCCTGAAGAAATCCTGACAAAAGACTCGACATCGCTCAAGTTTGAGCGATATCATCACGCGGAGTTAGGCGAAAGCTTTTTCGTGAATAAAACCCTAAAAAACCAATGCTTTCGGTTTCTTGACCAGCTTTGGTTGCGAATCTTAACGCGCGACATCCGGGACTTTGTAGACATGTGGTTTCTTGCTCAAACCAAACCCAATGGCTTAGGTTTGGCGCGGGAGCACCTGGCGCGCCAAGGCATTCTTACTTTCACTCCGTCTGAGCATTACACGACACAATACCGCGGAAAATTCGTTTCCAAAACGAGGCCTTTGTTTCCCGGCTACATTTTTGTTTCACCAAGCAACACACAATCTCTATCCGCCATCAACGCGACACGTGGCATTTCTCGTGTGGTTACCTTTGGAACTACTCCAGCTCGAATTCCAGAGGAACTGGTTATTCAACTCAAAGCCAGATGTGATGAGACAGGCACCCTCTTGCCATTCAAGAAACTGAACCCAGGTGACGAAATTCGAGTCATTCGGGGGCCATTTGCGGAATTGGTCGGAAGCATCGATAAAATCGAGCCAGAACGCCGTGTTTGGGCAATTTTTGAAATTCTTGGGACTCAAATACGGGTAAATCTTAATTCCGACGATTTGTCGTGCATGTAGAACTTCCGTCAATTTTTTTTGCGCCTCTGGTATTTTCCATAATGTGACACCGTTGGACAACGAATTTTCTACCAAAACCTCTTCGCTTGGGTTTGGGGTCTCAAATCAAAATTGGATGAGGCTAAACCGGAGTAAGATCGATACGACCTATCGAAGAATAAGATTGAAAACCGGCCGCTTCGGCATCCGGCGCGCTGTAAACGTTTCTAAGGTCCGCTAGCCTTGGTACATCCATGGATTTGGCGAGCCTCGGCAAATCAAGTGCCCGAAATTCATTCCATTCCGTCAAAATCACCAACAAATCCGCCTTTTCCGCTGCCGAGTAAGGGTCATCAACCCATATGACACCCGGCAACAGCCCCTCGCCTTCGTGGCGCCCCTGCGGGTCGGTCACCCGGACCGTTGCGCCTCCGCCCACAAGCGCTGGCACGATGGTCAATGAAGGTGCGTCTCGCATGTCGTCGGTGTTGGGTTTGAAGGTCACACCCAGCACAGCGATTGTCTTGCCGTTGAAACTGCCGTCTGAGAGGTCCAGCAGCTTGTCGATCATCCGCCGTTTGACCTCGTCATTCACCTTGATCACGGCTTCGGTGATCTGCATCGGGCTGGCGTGTTCCTGGCCGATGCGCGCAAGGGCCTTGGTGTCCTTGGGGAAGCAACTGCCGCCGTATCCCGGCCCGGCGTGCAGGAACTTGTTCCCGATGCGCCCGTCCAGACCCATGCCCCGGCTGACCTGCTTGACGTCAGCGCCAACCTTTTCGCACAGCGCCGCGATTTCGTTGATGAAGGTGATCTTGGTCGCCAGAAAGGCGTTGGCCGCGTATTTGATCATCTCGGCGCTTTCCAGATCGGTTGTGACGATCGGGAACTCGCGCAGATACAACGGACGGTAGATGTCGTTCATGACCTGGGCCGCACGGTCGTTTTCGACACCGACGACGACACGGTCGGGCTTCATGAAATCCTCGATCGCGGCGCCTTCGCGCAGGAACTCGGGGTTCGAGGCGACGTCGAAATCCAGATCTGGATTGGCGGCAGCGATGGTCTCGGCGACCTTGCGGTTGGTTCCGACGGGCACGGTCGATTTGGTCACGACCACCACGTAGTGATCAGCGGTGCGTGCGATCTCTTCGGCTGCCGCCATCACGTAGGTCAGATCCGCATGCCCGTCCCCGCGCCGTGTCGGCGTGCCGACGGCGATAAAGACCGCGTCGGCATCTTTCAGCGCCTCGGCCAGGTCGGTGGTAAAGCTCAGACGCCCCGCTGCCGTGTTACGCGCCATGACCTGGTCCAGTCCGGGCTCGTAGATCGGCACTTCGCCGCGCTGCAGCATCTCGATCTTTGAAGCCACCTTGTCGACACAGACAACATCGTGGCCGAAGTCGGAAAAACATACCCCGGACACAAGGCCGACATAGCCCGTACCGATCATGGCGAGTTTCATGGTTATTCCTTCAATTCTTACGAAGACCCGCCGTCGCCCGGCAAATCGTCACTCAGCTACCGTGACGATTAAAGATAACCACGATGGTGCGCCAGATCACCCAAGCTTCCAGTAGGAACCCGGTGTTGCGGATATAATACAGATCCGCCTGGACCTTTTGACGCGTCGCCTCGCTGCCAGCCACATAGCCAACCTCGGTTTGAGCCAGCCCGCTGATGCCGGGACGCACAGCATGTCGCGCGCGATAGCCGGGGACGGTTCTAAGGAAACGGCGGGCGTGGTGCACATAGTCAGGACGCGGCCCGACAAGGCTCATGTCGCCTTTCAGCACGTTGATCACCTGGGGCAGCTCGTCAATGCGCAGCTTGCGCAGGATCCGGCCCAAACGGGTGATGCGGTCAACTTCCAACGGGTCGTTTGCTCCGCGTGTCACGCGATCAATCGGAACCATCGAACGGAACTTGTACGCCACGAAGGGCTTGCAGTTCCGACCCATACGGATCTGAGCAAACAGCAGCGGACCGCGGTTCAGGAAAGGATTGAGACAGAGAAGAAGCAGCGAAAATAGAGCCAGAATTGGCATCAGGACAAACAGGGAGACGATAATGTCGAACCCCCGTTTCGCGGCCGAGAAAAAGACGGCCTTCATAGGCTGGCCCGGCTGGACGATAACCTCGTCGTCAGCAACCGCAGTCGATTTGAAATCAAACATGTGAAACCCCCAGGGAAACCTTTGTGTTAATGTTTAACAGGGCCGGGATTCTTGCGCTGGTCGTGGCGGGCTTCTTTTAGAAACCCGCCGGAAAATCTTCATGATTATTAACAAGTTATTAACGGTTGGATTTTGAAAGGCGTGCTGCGCCTGCAAAATAAGCAGCATTCGGTTTCATATTGAAACCCCTCCCGGCCGGATTTGTGTCGAATCAAAGGCGTGATGACTGACGTAGCGTCGCCTGGCTCAGGGGTCGATGTCGTCAAACGCCCCCGGCACCATCTCTTCCCAGAACGCGACCATGGCGGAAACCGCCAGGGCCGACCCCCACCCCAACCGCAGGAACTCGCCGCGTGCAATGTCGTCGTCCAACCCGGCCAGGAACAACCGCTTGTCGGCATCTCGCTGCGTTGGCGTTCGCGCCGCCACCAGCTCGCGCACGCGCTCCATCAAAGCCGCACGCGTGCGCCGTTCCCGGTCCTGAGCGGCATCCGTCGCGGCCTGGCGCTTTTCCTCGGCCTGCCGCTTCGCCTCTCGCTGTTTCGCCAGCGCAATTGCTTCGGGTGATGGCTCGGGGGCAGCTGGCGCGTCCTTGTAGTCATCCCGGATTGCCGCTGAAAGATAACGCACCGGGCTCGACACGACCCCCCTGCCCTTCAGGTACTCCAGCTTCTCGGTCACATAATCCTCACCGTGTTCCGAGATCCACTGCCGCGCCAGCCGGTCGCTGACGCCTACCTCGAGCAACCGTTTGTAGACCGCCCCCTGCCGGACCCCTGCCCCGTCGTCGATGTCCAAAAGCGCCAGCTGCGGGTTTTCCTTGATCAGGAACCGGACCTCGCGGACCTGACGACCCATGCGGCGAAACTCGGCCTCGACCTCGATGTTCGAGGTCTTGTTGACCTCGGCCACCGCCGGTTTGATCACCTTGGCGTTCAGATGCTTGAAGCTTTCGTAATAAGCGCTGCCATCGACCCCCATCAGCCGCCGGAACAGATCGATCGGCCACCAGCCGGTCGAGCCGGTGCGCACGAAGCGATAGCAGTTTTCATAGAGCGCCAGCGCGTGGCCACTGGAAAACCGCCGCTGAATGTTGAGGTTGATCAGCGCAAAGACCTTGGGGTCGTGCAGCTTTTCCGCCAGCGCAGGCGAGTAGGCATATTCGCAAATCCCGTCCTTCAGCTTGGCATAGGACAAAAGCGAGCTGACCCCCCACTCTTGCCGCCCCTGCTCGTCCAGCATGTCCCATTCAGCCGTGGTCTCGGCCAGGCTGCGCAGCGACTGCTTCAGCGTCTCCATGTCATTCGAGTTGTAGCCCACCATCATGCACAGCGTCCGCGCGTCGATCTGATGTTTGGGCTTGGTGACCAGCGTGTCATAGGCATTGAGCAGCAGCACGTTCGACAGCTTGCGCTGCAAGAGCGTCAGCTTGCCAGAGACATGGATCGCCGCCACGTTCTTTTTCACCGACTGCCGACGCAGCGGCCCCGACAGCCTGTCGCGCGGGATCTCGTCCTGGTCCATGGCGTGCTCCTCGCCTCTCATACGGTGCGTCGCTTTTTGCTTGCGGCGTCACCTGCTCGGGCCTGAGTATGCCCAAAAAGGCACCCAATCTCAATGAAAACAAAGGGACCCAAATACAGGACAAGTCGCTCCCGGAAACGGGTACCTGACAAGGGACAGGGTTGCAAAACGAGTCCCCTACCCTGCCCCACCTGGTCAAATGACAGGCAAAGGCGCCCGCTAAGCCCTTGTTTCGACTCAGTCCCGCGTATGGGATCCCCTGCCCCTGAGAATCGGAACCCCTCGTCCCGCAGATGGGTACCAATGATCCTGCAAACGGGTGCCTTTCAGACCGGATCCGGGTCCCGAACTGGGGTGAAATAACTGGGATGAAACGGTTTTCTCAGAGCAAAGACTCTAAAGACAAATAAAGAATCACAAACTTTGTGGTGTGTCTTTTCTTTCTGGTATGATGATTTTGGATAGAGTTCGGGCGTTCTGCCCCCTGCCCTCTTTGCAAAATCCGCCCCTCTTCCCCGATTCACATTTTCCTTTCGATGTGCGATGATTCCCGGGACAGCCCGCGAAAAGGGCGATCTCTATGCGAGGCAGCGCACATGGACAAGAAGACCGAAACCCCTCTTCCGCCCTACTTCAACCTCGACCCCGAAGCCTCTGCTGCGAAACTGGGGGACCCGATCGACACCGCGCGATTCGCCAAGGCCGCCGCCTTTGCCGCCCGGGGCCGCGACGACATGGCCAAGCGCGGCTATGCGCCGGACGGCACCAAACGCCTGCGCAAGTTCTCGACCTGGGAGGTCTGCCGCTACCTGATCCCCATCGCGCCCGCGCATCTGCGCCGCGTGTTGAACAAGAACCCCGACCTGCCCCAGGGTGAAGGCCAGGGCAACACCCGGTGGTTCAGCCTCGAAGAGATCCTGCGCCTGCGTGACCACTTCGCCGAGGAAGGCGCCAGCACCAAGGAATACCGCCCCTATCGGCCCGAGGGCATGCCCGCCAAGATCACCGCTGTCGCGAACTTCAAGGGCGGCGTTGGCAAGACCTCGACCGCTGCGCATCTGGCGATGTCGGCGGCGCTGGACGGGTACAAGGTGTTGGTGATCGACCTCGACAGTCAGGGCTCGATGACCTCGATCATGGGCGGCACCGTGCCGGACGAATGGCACACGGTCTTTCCCCTGCTCGCCCGGAACTACGCCGAGCATGTGCAGGAAGACAACCGCGTGCGCGCCGCCGCCGGCCATCCCGAACTGCCTCTTGACGAAACATTAACCGAGGCGCTGCAGGTTTCGCTGCGAAACGTGGTGCAGCCAACCCACTGGCCGAACATCGATTTGATCGGCGCGCAGCTGAACCTTTATTGGGCGGAATTCCAGATCCCGGTCTGGCGGATGGGGTCACGCAGCTGGCCGCTGTGGGACGCGCTGAACGCCGCGCTCGAGGAAGGCGGCGCCTTGGATGAGTACGACATCATATTGCTGGATACGCCCCCTGCCCTTGGCTACCTGACGATCAACGCGCTGGCCGCGGCTGACATCATCCTTGTGCCGCTTGGTGCGAGCTTTCTGGAATTCGATTCGACCGGCCGCTTCTTTGACATGCTCTATTCGACCTTCGCCTCGATCGAGGACGGTGAAAACGCCGGGCGCCGCGCCGCCGGTCTGCCCGAGATGAAGTTCGAATGGGACGTCGTCCGCGCCGTGATCACCCGCTTTGACGCCAGCCAGCAGACCGATCTGGCCAACGTCATCCAGGCCTATTTCGGCGACATGACCAATGCCTATCGGCAGGAGTTCACCGCGCTGGTCGGACAGGCGGGCGAAAGTGTCAGCGGCATCTACGAAGCGGACTACCGCGATTTCAACCGCGAAACCTATCTGCGGGGGCGCGAAACGTTTGACCGCACCTACGCGGAATTCAAGGAACTGCTGATGGGCGCCTGGTGGCGCGACAGCCAGCTAGAGGAGGACGGCGATGGCGAAGCGTAAGCATCTTAAGGTTCCCAGCGAGGAATCCCTGAAAGAGATGGAAGAGGGTTTCGCGCGCGAAACCTCTCGGTTCGGGGGCACACGCCCGCCAATCGCGGATGTGGTCGCGGACGCCGCGATGATGGGCAGCCCATTGCCCTTGGCCGACCGAGAGGAGGCGGCCAGGAACAAGGCGGATGCCGAGGCCTTGCGGGACGCGACCGAAAAGGGGCTGGTGGCCGAAGAGATCTCGATTGACGAGATCGGGGCCGAGGCGCTGACCCGCGACCGGATGGAGATCGACGAGGAAGAGCTGGACGAGCTTTGCACCTCGATCGCCGCGCACGGGCTGCGTCTGCCCATCGAGGTCTTTCGTCCCTCGAACCCCGAGGCCGCAGGCACCTTTGCGCTGATCTCGGGCTTTCGCCGTCTGACCGCGTTCCGGCGTCTCAGCGCGCTGACCGGGGGCGAGAAATATCGCACGATCCCGGCCTTCATCCGCACGCCGGAAACCATCGCAGAAACCGTCGTTGCGATGGTCGAAGAGAACGAGGTGCGATCAGGCCTCAGCCAGTACGAGCGGGGCAGGGCGGCTGCGATCTCGGTCCACGAGGGGATTTTTCCGACCCTTGATGCTGCGGTTGCCGCGCTCTTTGCCTCGGGCTCCAAGGCCAAGCGGTCCAAGATCCGGTCTTTTGCCCTGGTGCACGAAGAGCTGGGCGACATGCTGGCCTTTGCGCGGTCGCTCAGCGAACGCCAGTGTCTGCGGATTGCCACGGCGCTTAGGGCAGGGGGCTCGGAAGAGCTGCGCGCGGCGCTCGACGCGGTGGTGATCGACAGCGCCGAGGACGAATGGGCGGCCATGCTGCCCGCCATCGAACGCGCCGAAAACGGCCCCCCGGATCCCAAGCGCGGCGGGCGGCCCAAGGCCAAACCCGTCACGCAAAGTGAGGGCAGGGTGCCTCTGGTCAACGGCATCGAGATCGAAAAGACCCACGGGCCCGGCGGCTATGCCATCCGTTTCCACGGGGCAAATGTCGACAGCGAGATGGTTGACACGGTGATGGAGCACATCCGGTACCTGCTGGAAGAACACGGCTGATCCATCCGGCGATCTGCGCGGTTCCTGAAGGCGGCAGGTTGCGCCGTGGCCTCCGTGTTTCAAGGCAGGGTTTCGCGCGCGAAACCCGAGCTTGGTCGGTCGATGATCGGTCAGGGCGGCGTAGGGCAGGGGCCTTACAAGGCCGGGTCACATGCGGGTCATTCACACCCCGGCCCGCGCGGGGTTGGACGATTTGTTCGGGGTTTCTGTTTCGGTTGTTGTTGTTCTTGCCCCCGATGGGACCAATTTAGGCAAGATTTTCTTCTCCCAAAAGGAGAAGGCCGAGAGGCAAAAACACCCAAAACGTGCTCTAGGTCTGAATGAATTCGACCCCCTGAGATCGAACCACAGCCGCCGTCAGCTTGCCTGTTGCATAGGCCCCGGTGTCCGTCGCGATGCGCCCGTTCTCGGCAAAGGGCGTTCTCACAATCGTGTGACCATGCGCCACCCAGACACCATCGCTGCGAGGTGTGCCTTCAAAGTCGCCGTGACCCCAAAGCAAGGTGGTGTCTTCCTGCTGGGGCAGGGGGGTCGCGGGGTCGGCTGCGGCATGCACCACAGCGACATTGCCGCTTTGCCAGGACAAGGGCAGGGCGCGCAGCCAGTCCTCGGTCTGTCGACCCAGGGCTGATTCCAGCCGGTCGCGGGCCGTCAGAAAGTCCGCCTCGGGGGCGGATTCGGGCACCGGGGGCACGCCGAAACTGCCAAGCGTCTGCATGCCGCCAAACTTCTGCCACCGCCGGCCAGCCGTGCTGGGCGCATCCAGGAAATCCAGCATCATCCGTTCGTGGTTGCCCATCAGGCAAATCAGGCGATCCGGGTTATCCCTTTGATAAGACGCCAGTTTTCGGACGACGGCGGCGCCGTTGTCCCCGCGATCGACGTAGTCGCCAACGCAGACGATGTGCTGCAGATCCTCGATTGCGTCGAGTTTCTCCAGCAGCTTGTCCAGCAGACGATCCGCGCCGTGGATGTCCCCGATCACCGCAAAAGGCGCGTCGGGTGCAAGGGGCGCATCAAAGACCGGGGCAGGGCGGCGTTTGCGGAACAGTGAAAACATCGTGGTCGTGCGCTCTTTGTCGAATGTCTGTGCAGCCAGGGGCCTGACAGGGGTTCATTTTTTCTACTCTTGTCCAGCGCGATTGCAACAGTCCGCCAAAGGTTGCATAGGACGAGGCAATTCGTTGGACCTTTGGCGGGTCTTTTGGCATCAGGACCGTGGGGGATAATTGATGACGAACCTTTCACGTTTGACGCGGGTCGCGGCTGTCCTGATGCTTGGGTTTGGCCTCGCTGGTTGCGGGGGCGGCGGGCCAAGCGCGCAGGCGACGCTGAACGCACCCGAAGGCCAGCAGATCGATAAGACGGTCGAGGCAGAGCCCTTTGTCCTGGTCGACGTCGGTTTGTCCTTTGCTGAAAAGCTCGCCAACACGGCGACCGGCCCCTATCCGCACATGCCCAAGGGCGGCCCGGCGGCGATTGTGATCGGCGCAAACGACGTGCTGGATATCTCGCTGGTTCTGAACGACGAGGCGGGGTTCATCGACTTCACCCAATCCGCGATTTCCCCGATCGCGACAACCCCGCTGCCTCAGCAGGTCGTGGCCGAAGACGGCACGGTTGCGGTGCCCTTGCTGGGCCGGGTCAAGGCCAGCGGCCGCAGTGTGCAGGCGCTGGAAAGCCAGCTGACCCGGCAATTGTCCGATGTGCTGATCAACCCGACCGCCTTTGTGCAACTGGTCGAACGCCGCAGCGCGACCGTTCTGGTCAGCGGCAAGGCGATTGGCCAGGCGGGGCGGTATCCGATCGATCTGACCAACCGCAAGTTGCTCGACATCCTTGCCCAGGCCGGCGGAACCTCTGGCGACGCCGAAGACACCGTGGTGCGCCTGACCCGACGCGGGCACACCTACGAGGCGCTTCTGGGTGACATCCACCACAACGCGCATCTGAATGTGTATTTGCACAAAGGGGACCTGATTGCGGTCGAGCCGAAAACGCTCAGCGTCCAGGTGCAGGGCGCCGCGGTCAAAAGCGAAACCGTCGAATTCGAAAGGTCGTCGGCGACCTTGATGGAGGTCCTCGGAGCTGCAGGCGGCTTGACGTCGCCACGGGCGAACCTGAAAGGCGTGTTCGTCTATCGCCAGGCGCCCAAGCACCAGCTGGCGGCCTTGGGCGCCGATCTGGCGCCATTCCAAGGCCGGTCCAGGATCCCGACGATCTATCGCATCGACATGACGGAACCGACGGCGTTCTTCACAGCCGAGGCATTCCACGTGCTTGACGGAGACGTGTTGTATGCAACCGACAGCATAGGAACCCAGTTGTCGAACCTCTTCGGCGTCACGGGCTTTTTCTTCGAAACTCCTGCGGTGTACGTCAGGGAAGGGTTCTGATGTGGTACAGTCAGAGGCGCTTGCGGCGCGGCTGTGTTTTGAAAGCCACGCAAGTGGTGTGATTGGCAAATTTTTTAGAAGTGTTTAGATCGAATTGATGCAAAACCAAAACTCGCCCGTGCCGCATTCTGGTTTAGGGCCTGCCCCGATGGGGCAGGGGCCTCAGGATGACGATAGTATTGACCTTATTGCGATCTTCCGGATGGTCTGGGCTGGTAAGTGGGTCATTCTGGGCAGCTTCCTGTTTTGCGTGACGCTGGCCTACTACTACGCGCTGCAAAAGACGCCACTGTACCGTGCAACGGCGACTGTCATCTTCGACCTGCAACGCCAGAATATCGCGGATCTTGGCGAGGCAGTGACAGGTGGAGCGGTTGTTTCGGCGACGACCGATTTGCAAAACCAGATCGAAGTTCTGCGGTCGACGGCATTGATCGAACGGGTGATCGAGAAACAGAACCTGGTGCGAAACCCGGCGTTTAATCCAAGTCAGGCGCCTCCTGAATCGGGAACATTCGACTGGTTAACTTTGCCGCCAGAGGTTGAAGAGTTCCTGAAATCCGTGGGCCTCATTGCGGCTGATCCTCCGCCGCCCGATCAGGCCTTGATCGAACGTCGCCAGCGGCTCGCCATGATCAACCGTGTTAGAAGTGGGCTTAGTCTCTCTCCGGTCCGAGGGTCTTCTGTCATTCAGATCGGCTTTACCTCGACCAACCCGCGTACGTCCGCTCAGCTGGCCAACGCCATTGCTGACCAGTACATCGTGGATCAGCTTGAAGGAAAACTTGAGGCGACCCGGTCAGCGACCCAATGGTTGAGTGATCGTGTGCTTGAGTTGCAGGATCGCGTTGCCGAGGCTGAAGCGGATGTTGCCGAGGCAGAGTCGCAGCTGGCCCAAGAGGCGGGCCAGACGCTGGAAATCACCCAGGCGCAGCTGGTTGAAATCAACGGTGCCTTGGGCGCCGCGCGTGCACGGGAGTTGCAGCTTGAGACGCAGGTCAATCGGCTTCGTCAGGCCTTGGCTGAAGGTGCGGACGTCGGGGCGATACCAGAGTTTCGTGAGGTTGGTCTGATCCAATCCCTTAGAGAGGAAGAGGGCAGTTTGCTGTCGCAACAGGCGACGCTTCTTACGAATGTGAACGAAAGCCATCCTTCGGCCCGAAGGCTGGAAGCGCTGATTGTAGAAACCCGCCGCAAGATTGATGAAGAAGTTGCCCGTGTGGTTGACTCCTTTCAGGTTCAGTTGGATGGGGCAAAAGATCAGGTCGCCGTTCTGACGGAACAGGTCCGTGAACTTGAAGAAATGGCGCTTGAACAAAGCGCCAGCGAGATCGGATTGCGTAACCTCGAGCGTCAGGCGCAGGCCTCGCGCTTGCTTTACGAAAACTTCCTGGGCCGCCTGCAGGAGACCTCGCAACAGGAGACGCTGCAGTCCGCTGATGCGCGGGTGATCTCTCCGGCAGAGGTGCCGAATTCTGCGACCACTGGTGGCAAGCGACGCATTCTGGCCATCGGCGGGATTATCGGCTTGCTGCTTGGTGGTGGCCTTGTGTTCCTTCTGGACCGTCTGAACCAGTCAATGCGCACGCCAGCGCTCGTCGAAGAGCATACCGGGCTTCGGGTGATTGCCAGCATTCCTCTGGTCCCCAATGTCGGGGGCAAGCGTCACAGGATCGTGGATTACTTCCGCGAAAAACCGGCCTCCAGCCTTGCCGAAGCGGTGCGGGGATTGCGCACTTCGATCCTGTTTTCCAACGTCGACGCGCCGCCCAAAGTGGTCATGGTGACCTCGTCGACGCCACGTGAGGGCAAGTCGACCACGGCGGTGCTGCTGGCGTTGACCAGCCAGCAAATGGGGCGGTCAACGATCATCGTGGATTGCGATTTGCGCCTGCCGGCCGTGTCGACGTTGTTAGAGTTTGACGCAGATAAGCCTGGCCTCATGGCTGCCCTGAACGGCGATGTGCCCATTGATGAGGCCGTCGGCGTGGATCCCGATTCCGGATTGCATGTGCTTCAGTTTCGGTCGGGCGAGACCAGAGGCTCCCAGAATGCGGCGGATGTTTTGGCGTCGCAGAAATTCCGATCATTCGTCCAAGACTTGAAAGAGCGTTACGATTTTGTGGTCCTGGATGCGCCGCCAACCCTGGTCGTCAGCGATTCGCGGATCGTCTCGAGTTCGGCAGATGGCGTGATCTTTGCCATCAAGTGGGATGACACACCCAGAGGGGCCGCTGCAGAGGCCGTCAAGCAGTTGCGCAGCACAGGCGCGCCCATAGTTGGGGCGGTCATGACGATGGTCGATGAAAGCAAGTCGGCAAAATACTCGTATGACGGGTATGGATACGGCTACTATGGTGGGCGGTATAAGGATTATTATGTTGATTAATGGCCGGCGCGCCGGCTAATCGCGATACCACCTTCGGTGGCGGCGTGGAGCGGTAAAACCATACTGGTTTCAAGTCTTTGCCATCTTCAAAGGTGGCAGGAACGCCCAAAATCAAGTCAAAGAAAAATCGCGAGGCGTTGCAAAATACAGCCCCTGTCGCGTTGATTGATCAACTTCGAGGTTTCTATAAAAAACGTGAGTAGGCGCGAAATGGAGTTTGCGCTCAGGGGAATTTGAGAGTGGCGCATGCTGACATGGGCCGCAGATTTCGTGGGGAATACCAATGGCCAATTTCCAGGCAACTGCAAATCCTGACATCATCGTCGCCGGTGGTGGCATCGACGGTGTCACCTACAATGTTCTGGGGACAACCGACGGCGTTATCGTCCGCGTCATTCAAGGCGGTTTGAATGGCTTTGCCCAGGGCGACACCTACACGAACCTGACAAACTTTGTTCTGACCGACATTGCAAACCAGGTCGACCGCTTCGCCGGCAGCTCGGCAGCTGAAAACATCAGCGGTTTGGCGGGGCGCGATATCATCAACTCCGTGGGTGGTGCCGACACGGTCAACGGCGGCGCCGGCAATGACTTTCTGAATTCGGGCGGCGGCAACGACGTTGTGAATGGCGGAACGGGTCGCGATTCGATCAACGCTGGTGCGGGAAACGACCTTATCCTGGCGGCCGCAGGTGATGTTGTAGCGGGCGAGACCATCGAGGGCGCAAACGGGGTCGACACGCTGCGCTTGATCGCGGGTGGCACCGGAACCGAAGTGGATCTGTCTGGGGCCACTGTGTTACGCGTTGAACGCGTTCAGTTCAAGGCAGATGTTGACCTCAAGATTACCGACACTCAGCTGAACACCTTTCTGGCGAACAACGGGATTATCGGATCTGCCGGAACCGGTGAGACGGTCGAAATTACCAATTGGTCGTTTGCCTCGGGGCTTGCCGACCTGAACCAGGCCAAGACGCTTCTGGACGACGACGTCGACGAAGTGCGCTGGTCCGGGGAAAACAACAGCTCGATCACCTTCACGGTCGAAGAGATCGACGGCGAGACGACCTATATTCTGACCGAGGTCGACGGCACCACGACCACCCAGACGTTCTTTAACGATTCGCTGCAGAAGATCCGTGAAACGACGGATATTCCTGATCAGCAGACCTCGGTTGAGTTCGATCCGGCCACCGGAGATGAAGTGAACAAGACCATCTTCGACACCAGCTCGGATGGCAGCGCTTTCATCTATGAATTCCTGTTCGAGACCTACGACACGAATGGTGTGGTGAACTATACGTTCAACCAGCTGGACAACGGCAAGTCCATCGAAAGGGCTTTCGTGAACGGTGTCGAGTTCCTGAAAACGGAAGTCGCGGCGATTGGCACGACCGAGACCTTTAGCGAGAATGGCTCGGTTGAGCGGACTGTCTTTACACCGTCGGACCCAACTGGGACGACAATCATCGCGGGTAATTCAACCGATCAGACCTTTACGGCGACGGATGCCAAAGAGCAGTTCCGGGGCCTTGGTGGCGACGATACCTTTGTGTTCTCGGGGGACATCGGCGACACCACCATCATCGGTTTCGACAAGAGCGGCGACGATTTCCTCGACCTGAGCGCCTACAGCTTCAACGGGTCCGCCATCGACTCGCGCGACGATCTGGAAGCTGCTGGTGCACTTTCGTTCAATGGCGCCTCGGCGGTCATTGATGCAAGCCTGATTGGCGGCGACGGCACGATCACGCTGTTCAACGTTGGCGATGCCAACCTGGGCAACGACGATTTCCTCTGATCACAGCGTCAGGTCAAAAAGAAAAGGGCCGGTCATTGCGACCGGCCCTTTTCTTTTGAGCGATCAGCTTGGGCCTTCTTTCAGAATCGCACTGGGGAAGGACTGGGCATATCCAATGCCGAGCAGCCAGGCAAAGAAGGCCGCAAGCGCGGGCATCTGCAGGCTGAAGTCGAACAGGGCGTGGAACCCGGCCAACAGGAAGCAGGCCAGAGCAATGCTGACAGCGGTTCGATTGCGTTGCCGTTGCTGCACGCCGCGCAGCAGTCTCCAGCCAATGATCGCCAGAGCAAGATAAAGAACGCCTGCAGCGGGCAGTCCAAGTTCAAAGGCGTTTTCAAGGTATGAGTTGTGAGCCATGTCCCATTCCCCCGAAGCGGCCTCGACCGGGACATACTTGCGGAATGCGGTGTGGAAGGAGCCGATGCCGTGGCCAAGTAGAGGCCGGTCCGCGATGCCTTCTATCACGGCGGGAAAGACGGCGAAGCGGCCGCCCTCGTCCGAGGTTGTGACGAAACGGTTCACGGTGCCCGTTGCGCCAGACAGGAAGACGGCCAGAACGACGCCCCCCAATATCAGCACAGGGCCGATGCCCGCGACACTGCCTTTGGCGCGCTGGGTGCTGAGCAGTGCCAGGACGCCGACAACGGCAGCCGCGGCCCCTCCCCTCGATTGCGACAACATGATTGCGCCGCCGCAGAGCGTCACACCGATGATCCAGACCCAGCCCCCGGCGACGATCCCGCGCAAGAGCCCGGCGATGGCATTGCGTCCACCGCCCTGATGCAGGGCCGCAGATCGCAGCAGCAAGGCAATGCAGGTGACCAGGCCGAAGCTCGCAAAGGTCGCATAGTTGTTTCGGTTCACAAAGCTGGCAGAGACGTTGTCAGTGGCCAATGGGCCAAGGATCGGGTTTGTGCCCGTGATGGCTGCATAGAGGCCGAACCCGGCCAGCGCGGTCGAAAACAGGGCAAAAGCCTTGGTGTAGCGCAGCGCCCTGTCGCCATCTTCGGCACAGCGCACCGCCATCCAGAACACAAGCGCATAGCAGGACAGGCGCATCAGGATGTGCCAACCCCTCATCGGGTCGGCCGAAACGCGGCCGGGCGCGTCGGGGGCCAGCTGCCAGACAGGGTGGATCCAGGCCTCGGGAAGAAGACCCGGCAGGGATTGAAGGACACCCCAGATCAGGACCGCAAGGAACAAAAGTGCAGGCAGCCAGAGCCTGCGAAAGACCCGAGGCGACCGTTGAAAGAGATCAATCAGAAGGGTGACGCCAAACAGGATCAACACGGCCAGCGAGAGCAAGGTCCAGCTGACGGGCCGGTTCGCGCCCAGGGCCAGGGTTGCAAAAACCAAAGTGCTAAAAAGCAACCAGCCAGTTAAAGACCTTGTAAATAAAGACAATTTTGCCACCGGGGGTCCTCCGCAACCTTAGTTACTCAATGGACAATTTCGAGCAAAAGGTCTATACCTGAGTTCAAATTGAATCGATCTATAGGTGGCTTCGTGAAAAAGATCTTTTTGACGCTTGCAGTGCTTCTGGCATTCGCGATCACGGCCGTCGATGTATCGGCTGCTACTCTACAAGAACGTCGCAACGATGTGGCGGACGAACTCACACTCGTGTCTCAGGACATCGCTGCGCAAAGGGCGGTTTTGGTTGCCCGTTCCCAGTCTTTGCCGGCTGGTCCAGAGAAAACCTTTGTCCGGTCCCAGATCAGTATTCTGAGTGGGCGTCTGGCGTTTGTGCGTACTGCACGACGCGCGGCGAAAACCAGCTACAGCGACGTGCAGCTGGATATATTGATAAACCGGTTTGATCTTAACGTCAGCCTGAGTTGACGACTTTTGAAAGATCTGAGAATGGGCCCCGCGATGCGGGGCCTTTGTCTTTTCAACGCCCAGCTTAGGTTTGCGCTGGCAGTTCGTCGGCCGAGACCCCAATCAATTCGAGCTGTTCAACGATCTCGGCAAACGCCGACGGGATGTGAAGGCGAACGAGCTCGAGATCCCGCAAGATGGCCGCCCGCACATCCTCTGACAAAGTGACGTCCGTTGCCTCAATTTCCAGACCATTGAAGGGGTCAAAGAGGGCGACTGACATGTCCAACCTCTCGGCAGCAAGCGAGCGGTTGTAGGGCGCCAAGGTCCAAGAGGTCACCAGCGCATTTTCCGCCTCGGCCAAGTTTCCCGAATAGAGCTGCGCCCAGGCCATCACAATCCACCCCTGAGCATTCCCCGGGTTGATCGCCAGGCTTTCCTGCATCAATGCCACGGCCGTTTCGCCGCGGTTGATGGCGACATCGATAGGGGCAACACGGGCGTCGCTGTCTCCGTCGTATTGCACGAGATCGGCACGGACAAATGAGACCGCTTGCTGCATCAAATACAGCGATCGGTCATACATGTCCTGATTGCGCGCGAGGATCGGCTGGCCAAAGACGTTGTCCCGACGCAGTTCGGAGTTGAAAGCCGGCGCGGACGAGATCAAAGCAAAGGCGGATCCGATGCCTGCGGCAAAGATCGTCAGCGCGCTGGTGGTTAGCAAGAAGCGTTTCATGAGATTGGGTTTAACCGTTCCCTTTGTTCCAAGCCAGAGGAACTGTAAGAATGGTCGCCTTGTAGCATCCCCAACCTTAAATAGTTGTTCAATTCGATTTGAGTACCAAAGTGGCGTTCCACGACGTCGGCGTGGAACTGCCTGACAACATCATGCCCGTTTTACCGCGTCTCCAAGGGGAGAGAGACCACACCAACTGCCGTTCTGTATGCCGCCTCTGCCATGATGTCTGCCACAGCATAGAGGCAAGAGCCAAAGGCGACCTGGAAAGGATCGTCAGGGAGAAGATGGCCTACCGCCCTGTTGGGCTAGATGGCTACCCGGCGTCATAGGGGGGGGTAGGTGGATTTCCGAGGCTTTTGGTCTGGAAACCGTTCGGCCCCCTTTCTTTACTCGTCCACAATTCAAGATCGAGATTAGGTGCCACAAACTCTTGTGAAAATGCCGGGTCAGCGACAACGATTTTCTAGTCATCAACCAGTCGAGAATTGAAGATGGCGACAGATGCGGTTCGATTCATAGCGCGATGGCAGACAAGAGTTGATCCGCTGATGCCCACGATCCGTATGTGCAGTGGAAGATCGGGATCATCACAAGCGATCCAATCACCCACGCGGAAATTTTCTATATTTGCGACATTGGTGATCTCTGTGCTGCCTGAATTTGTTGTGCCTCTCGCTTCCGTCGCGTTAACAAAATGCGGGACAAGAACATCAACGTCCGTCGGCGAATAGCTATCGTCTATATGAGAAATGATATCGCAAACCGCATTTGTTCCATTTATGGCGCTGACTCGCAGTCCAGGAAATAGGCTGGACGACGCTTGGGCGTCATTCCTGCCAGGTACGAAAACCTTCCAGTACACTAAGTCCCCGACCAAGATCGGCCGATCAACGGATTCGGTGAAGTCAAATGAAATTTGGTCTGCGGACAGAAGCGTCACGTTATGTATGCTGGGCCCACGATACTCGATCGGGTGTGGGACCACTTTGTAGCGAATTCGCGCGCCTTGGTCGAAGATCTCATAAGTGTTCCGACTCACCAAAGCGCGCAGGGGAAGAGCGGGGACGTCTTGAATGTTGTTTAGAAAAATCGGCGTATCACCGGAGTAGGACCGCATCTCGCAACCGCTGATCGATATTTTTGAGTTTGACCCGAGGGGTGCGAAAATCCCGAATTGTTCCTGAATCGCACTGTCAGTGGCCATGCTACGGAATTGACAGTTGTCAAAACTTAAGGAACGTCTGATCTACCGTCTTGGCTACGCCGATTTCCGTGGAATCGGGCTTTGATTGAGCAGACAGGAACCGATTTTGGGCTCGTAGCGCCAGAATTGGCTGTCGTGAGGCCCCCAACGCCT
>JAUIIR010000124.1 GCA_030431485.1 Alphaproteobacteria bacterium | reverse complement strand
GTCAGTGGCGAAGTTGCGGACCTCCTCAAGCCAGACCTCTTCCGGCTTGTCGACATAGGCGTCACCTACTTTGTCCTTGAGCGCCTCACCCACAGGGATCAGATAATCGCCGGGATAGGTGCCATCGACAAAGGCCACTTCTTGCCCATGCGCTTCGAGATAGCGCAGGTAGACCGACCGGGCCAGCACATCGACCTGTGCGCCACCATCGTTGATGTAGTACTCGCGGGTCACATCATATCCCGCGTAATCGAGCAGCGACGCCAGGGCATCACCAAAGACCGCGCCGCGCGTGTGCCCGACATGCAGCGGGCCCGTGGGGTTGGCGGAGACGAATTCCACGTTCACACGTTTGCCCTGGCCCATACCCGATTTGCCGTAGTCGGCCCCGGACGTCAGGATGGTCTTTGGCAGACCCTGCCACACCGAATTGCCCAGACGCAGGTTCAGGAACCCCGGCCCGGCCACTTCTGCCGAAGACACGCGCTGATCGGCAGCCAGTTTCGCGGCCAGCAGGTCCGCGATATCGCGCGGCTTCTGCTTGGCAGGTTTTGCCAGCACCATCGCCGCGTTCGTGGCCATGTCGCCATGCAATGGGTCGCGCGGAGGCTCGACCGTCACGTTGGCAAAGTCCAGACCGTCTGGCAGCGCACCGTCGGCCACCATCGCGTTCAGGCTGTCGATCACAAGCGCCCGGATATCGGAGAAGAGGTTCATGTCACACGTCCTTTGTTCGGGACGTCCTCTACCACCTTGGCGCGCGGCGTCAAATGTTAGGCTTGACCTTCTGCCTTGGCGCGGTGCTCTTTCATTGGAAGCATGGCAATCAGGCGCGTCCCACGGGTTTCCTTGGGCGTGTCGTCCGGGCCAAGAATACGCAATGTGCCATTCGGACCGATATCCGCAATCGGTATGCCTGCGGGATGGGTCTCGTACCAGTCTTTGAGCGTGAACTCTTCAGACAGGGTAGTTGCGCGGAACTCCCAGCCATCCCACATGCGCCGCTGCACCTGCCAATAGGTCTCACCCGCGCCGATGGCCCGCCCACCAAGTTTCGGCGGAAGCGCATAGCGCGCGGAATCCGAGGTTTCGCGATTGAGCTGATAGACGTTTTCGCGGCCGAACTCCGGCGCAAGGTCCGTTGCGACCAGCGTGTTATACGCGTCGTTGTCTGTTGCGGCGATCACCGTGGCATAGGCCATCAGGTCCAACCGGTGCTCGGCCCCTTCCGACAGAATGTCACCGGTGTAGATGCTCAGACCTGCGTCACGCGCATCACGCAAATGACTGCGGTTCGGGTCCGAGATCATCACGGGCAAATCCAGTTTCTTGAGCAACGACCCAAGTTCAACCGACCAACGATTGCCGCCCACGATCAATACGCCCGGCGTGGCCGATGCGTTCAGGCCCAAAAGCCGTGCGATGGGCTTCAGCGTGAAGCCGTGCAACACGACGGTACCAGCCACAAGCGCGAAAGCCAGCGACGAGATTTGTTCGGCATCTTCAATCCCGGCTTGCACAAGGCGATCCCCGAAGAGCCCGGCCACCGCCACCAGAACCACGCCGCGTGGGCCGGTAAAGGCCACCAGCAGACGCTCGGCCCATGGCACGTTCGAAAAGGCAAGCGAGACCAGTACCGTCAACGGCCGTGCGATCAGAATGACAGCAACCACTGTCGCAAGGGTTTGCCAGTTCATCGCCAACAGCGTCTCAGTTGTCATGTTGGCGGCGAGCAGGATGAAAACGCCAGACACCAAAAGGATCGTTGCATGTTCTTTGAAGCGGTGCATTTCGGCATGACTGGGCAAATGCGCGTTGGCGATCCAGACGCCCATGATGGTCACAGCAAGCAAACCGCTTTCATGCAGCAGCGAGTCCGAGGCCGCAAAGGCGATCAGGACACTGACAAACAGAACCGGTACCTTCATGTATTCCGGCACCCATCCGCTGGAAAAGGATTTCGCGATCCCCCAGCCGGCGGCGATGCCGACGATTGTGGCGACTACGATACCGATCGCCAATTCGGTTATTGCCTGTTCGACCGTTGTGGAGGTTTGCCAGACAAGCACAACCTCGAAGGCCAGAACGGCAGCCAGCGCGCCTGCCGGGTCGTTGACAATGGCTTCCCACTGCAAAAGCGCCGCAGGACGGCGTTTGAGACGCGCCTGCCGTAAAAGAGGTGCAATCACAGTCGGACCGGTCACGATCATAATGCCGCCGAACACCGCCGACGTGGCCCAGCTGAGTCCCCCCACATAGTGCAGGACGGAGGCCGAGAGCAGCCATCCCACCGGCCCGCCAACCAGAACTAGACGCTTTACCCCAACAGCCGCATCCGAGAGGGATTTAAAATTGAGCGTCAGACCGCCTTCAAACAGAATAATCGCCACGGCGATGGCGACAATCGGTTGCAGGAGATCTCCCATTGCAACGGACGGATCAAGGATGCCGAAAACGGGTCCAACCAGAAGGCCCGCCAGCAACATCAGCACGATGGCCGGTAGATTGAGCCGCCACGCGAGCCATTGCGCTCCGACGCCCAAAGCGCCGACCAAAGCAAAGGCGGTGACCGGGTTCACGCCGGCATCTGCAGGTGTTGCCACGTTTGTATCCTCTTATGACCTCGCGGAAATCACGTCCGAGCCTGTCAGTCGCGCATGCTCCTGAAGGGCAAACCGGTCGGTCATCCCAGCAATGTAATCCCCAACAAGGCGTGCGAGTTCCGTCTCGGATTGAATTTCTGCAACATCCTTGCGCCATTGCTTTGGCAAGAGTGAGGGATCGGACATAAAAAGTGGAAAGAGTTCGTGGATAACTTTGGTCACTTGCGCCCGCATCTCAACAACATCGGGGGCGCGGTACATACGGTGGAACAGAAAGGTCCGGATCACCTTGAGATCCGCCCACAGAGCAGGCGTGAACTGCACCGTCATGCGGCCCGCCCCGCGAATATCGGCGGGTGATGTCGGATCAAGTTCCTTCAGGTTGGCGCGGGTCACGTTGATGACGTCGCTGACCAGCACACCAAAGAAGCGACGCAACGCTTCATGCCGGCGGCGGTAGTAGTTCAGGCCTGGGTAGATGCGATCTACTTCGGAAAAACAATCGCTTACGATGGGAAGCTCAGCCAGTTCGTCGGTCGAAAACAGTTCAGCGCGCAAACCGTCATGCAGGTCATGGTGATTGTAGGCGATGTCATCGGACAGGGCTGCCACTTGTGCCTCGGCGCTGGCATGGGTGTGCAATTCCAGATCGTGGCGGGCGTTGTATGAGGCCAGTGCATGTGGCACGGGCTCTGGCACTGGCCCGTTGTGTTTTGCAATGCCTTCAAGGGTTTCCCATGTGAGGTTCAACCCGTCGAAATCGGCATAATGGCGTTCCAGCGACGTCACAATCCGGATGGCCTGCGCATTGTGGTCGAACCCGCCATAGGGCTGCATCAGTGCATCGAGCGCGTCCTCGCCCGTGTGGCCGAACGGGGTGTGCCCAAGATCATGCGCCAGCGCGACCGCCTCGGTCAATTCGAGGTCCAATCCAAGCGTTTTCGCGATCGTCCGCGCCACCTGACCCACTTCGATGGAGTGCGTCAGCCGGGTGCGGAAATAATCGCCTTCGTGTTCAATGAAGACCTGTGTTTTATGCTTGAGTCGCCGAAACGCGGACGCATGAATGATACGGTCCCGATCCCGTTGAAAACACGACCGAAACGCGCTTTCCTCTTCCGGGTATAGCCTGCCGCGCGATCTGCCCGGATCGCATGCATATTGAGCCGTCATGATCGACTGCCTGTTCTTGTTCCCTGTCCCAACCGCCCTTATATTCAAATCAGTGCACAATTCAAAGCCAACCCGAGGATGACATGCAGCTTCCACCGAAAGTGACGGATCGCGCATTCGAACGTTTGTCAGAAATTGGCGCCAGCGCTGAAGGCAAGGCCTTGCGTGTCGCTGTCGAAGGTGGTGGGTGCTCGGGGTTTCAGTACGAGATCAAACTGGACGAGCCTTCCTCTGACGATCTGGTTCTTGAAGGCAACGGAGAGCGCGTGGTGGTGGATTCTGTGTCTCTGCCATTTCTTTCGAACGCGGTGATCGACTTTTCCGAAGAACTGATCGGCGCGCGTTTTGTGATCGACAATCCCAACGCCACTTCATCATGCGGCTGCGGAACCAGCTTTTCCATGTGACACGCCGGGGCGTCAGCCTGACTGGTCAGTGACGCATACCGCTGCGATCCGCCCGCGCAAATCCGTGGAAGAACTCCTCGAAATGCTGCGATGAGGTTTCTGCCTGTGTCAGGACCTCCATCGCTTTGGGTGACAGCCGATTTTCCATGTGCAGACGCATGGACAGCCAATCTCCGCTGCGCGCCGTGTCGAGGGTGAACATCGCCTCGGACATCTCGCGCATCGGCGTTGCGCGGGCTGCGTTGTGATTAAAGCGCATCCGGTCACACACAAAGCCTTTGGCAAAGGCACTGTCCCCAACCGTGGCCTGATGCCAGTTGCAGACAAGGAATTCATGGTAGTCGTCCTGAAGGCTCAGGTTCGCCCCATCCGACACTGTAAAGAGCGCCGTTTCGCGTCTAATCCAGTCGGTCCAAAGCGCTGGCGGCACCTCGCCTGCATAGTGCAAAGCGATACAAATCTCTGAAAGCAGATCGGCGTTTTGCTCAAGGAAGGCCAAAAGCCCCGCGAAATGCAGACTGCGCAACGTGTCGGCATCCAGCAAAGGGTCGCAACGGCCATATTCGCTGAGATAGAACACAAGATGCGTCAATTCATAGGCGGCCTTTTTGTTCGGCAAGACAAAGGTCGCGGCACGCGCCATGAAATACCGGACGCGTTCTTCGAGTGTGGGATCACATCCTTTCGGAGTCACGTCCCGCCTTGCCATGAGGCGTCGTGCTTCCATGCGCTGAAGGTCTGACAGCTCTGCACGGGGCAAATCCTGTGCGCAGGCCCAATGGATCAAATGCTCTGCCTGATCGCCAGGCATGCCCAGGTCCTCTAGATCCAACGCGATGGACAGGAAGAACCGGTAATACTGCGGAAAAAAGCGCAACCGGCTTTTTACCGTTTGGTAAAATTCCGCATAGGTCTCAAGCGCAGCCTCTCCTGGTCGGGTCCCCGTGCATTCGAGGATGTTCAGAATTTCCGCGTTTTCCTTCAGCCAGAACACATCATCAGCGTGACGGCGGTGCTGTGCAAAGCTGGTCAGAAGCGCGCCAAGGCGGCCCTTTTGCGAGATGATCCGGGACGGGGGGGTAAGGTGAATGACATTGGTCATGGTCCGTGCCTCCATGTGAGATGTCATAGGACAGGCCACCCCGCCCCGGGTCCCTGCGGCCTTACGAACCGGACGTGAACAGCGCGCAGCCTTCACCATACGATGTATGCTCGGCGGTCACAGGACCGGAGCCTGACGTGAAAGCGTCGGCTGCATCTCCACAGCTTGCATCGCTGCACAGCGGACTAGAGCCGGAGGTAAATGCTTCGACCAGATCGCCGGAACGGGCGTCAGATGTGGTCGGAGCGGACCCGGAGGTGAAGAGACCCGTTGCCTCACCTGTCATCGCCACTGGAGACAGGATTGGTGCCGATCCCGACGTGAACAGGTCTACGGCCTCGCCCGCAAACGTCTCACCGGTCAGCATCGGCGCAGAGCCGGATGTGAACAATGCTGTGGCATCGCCGCCATGCATGTCGAAATATGTGTCTGTAGCGCTCTGATTTTCCTGCAAGTTTTCGGTATTCTGAAGTTTGAGAGCTGCGTTCATGTTGGCCTCCTCTGGCTGGTTGATTGGATGGCCAACGCTGACACTCTTAACTTGCATTTGAAAAGCGTTATTCTCGTTAAACGAGTATCATTGCGAGTTATCCACATTAAGAAACAATCATAGGTTGTTTTCCTTTTTAGACCTCAGGACTTGTCAACAGGCATCAGAAATCTGGGGATAACTTTACGTATGGTCCTAGACACACCTGTAGTTGCGTACTCGGGGCGGTCCAGTGATGTTGAAGTGCCAGGTAAGCGACAGTTTGATTCGCCGAGATCCCGACTTGTGCGCCGCAGGTCTTCTTGGGATAGAAGGACCAAACGGGGAGACGCGTTCATGAAAATTGCCACGTTCAACATCAACGGGATCAAAGCTCGCCTGCCCGCTTTGACCGAGTGGTTGAGAGAAAGCGCGCCGGATGTGGCGCTGCTGCAAGAGATCAAATCCGTGGACGAGGCGTTTCCACGAGACGCGCTGGAAGACTTGGGCTATCGCGTCGAAACACACGGCCAAAAGAGCTTTAACGGCGTGGCGATCCTGTCAAAGCTCCCACTGGAAGATGTCACACGTGGACTTCCCGGCGACGATGAAGACGAACAGGCACGCTGGATCGAAGCCACAGTTGTTGGCGACACACAGGCGGTCCGGATCTGCGGGCTGTACCTGCCCAACGGGAACCCGGCACCGGGCCCGAAATACGACTATAAACTAAGCTGGATGAAGCGGCTGGAAGCGCGGGCGCATGACCTGCTCGCAGATGAGATGCCTGCATTGATGGCAGGTGATTACAATATCATTCCGCAAGCCGAGGACGCCGCCAAACCCGAACAATGGACCGACGATGCTTTGTTCCGACCCGAGTCGCGCGCGGCCTTCCGGCGCATCCTGAACCTCGGTTTCACAGAAGCGTTCCGCGCCACAACTCATGGCGGCGGACACTATTCGTTCTGGGACTATCAGGCGGGCGCGTGGGAGCGGAACAATGGCATTCGTATCGACCACTTTCTTCTGACCCCCGCCTGCGCCGATCTGATGACCGAATGCTGGATCGAAAGCGCGGTGCGCGGTCGCGAGAAACCATCGGATCACGTCCCGGTTTGGGTGTCGCTCTCAGCTTGATCGCCAGCACCGGCTTGCGGAACCGCAAACCCCGTCATACATCTTGCCCAAGTCCACAATTGGAGAGCACCGCAATGGCCATGCAAGCGCAGGAAATCGAAGACCTCATCCGCGCGGAATTTCCCAACGCAAAGATCACCATCACCGATCTGGCAGGCGACGGAAACCACTACGCAGCCGAGGTGATCGACGAAAGCTTCAAGGGCAAGAACCGGGTGCAACAGCAGCGGGCAGTCTACGCCGCGCTCAAGGGCAAAATGGACGGCTCGCAGGGCGAGTTGCACGCCCTTGCCCTGACCACGAAGGCGCCAGCCTGATGCCCGCGCAGCTGTGGAATATACTAATGATCCTCGTGAACGGGCCTGTCGCGTTTTTTTCGTGGATCACCGCTGGTGACCGCACCGCACACCTTGGAAACACACGGGACGTCGCATGATCGACTTTCTGTCCAACACCTGGCCAATGTTCGCAGCAATTGGTCTTGTCACCCTTATCACTGTCGGCGCTACAATGCCCTATATCCGCAAAGACCGGAAACGCCGCGAAGAGATGGAGAAAAAGAATGACTGACGCGAAGCAGATTATCGACGAGACCGT
>JAUIIR010000031.1 GCA_030431485.1 Alphaproteobacteria bacterium | reverse complement strand
GGGGCGCAGGTAGCCGGCCATTTCAATGCCCCACATCGGACCGGTGAACATAACGGCTGTCATATCAGTGCCACCCATCAGGGCCCTGAGGCCTATACATCCACCCATTGAATGCGCCACCATATGCCAAGGTTTGGGGACACCCCGTTGGCTGGCGAAACTGCGGACAGCAGACCAGTCTTTCTGAAAGTCGAGAAACCGTTCGACATGACCAACCATGATATTAGCGGACAGGCGGTCTGCCATGCCCTGTCCGCGCCAATCCACCGACACGACGTCAAAGCCAGCACGCACTAAATCTGCGGCGTTGCGCCCATATTTTTCCACGTATTCGGTGCGCCCCGGCAAGATGAAGACGGTGCCTTTGCTTTCTTTCGCGGCAGCATGGCTGACCCTAATGCGCACCCCGTCTGAGGCGCGCAACCAGAAGGCTTCGGTTTCCGGCCCTTCGGCTAGATCACGTCGATAGGGCGCGCGCTCGGCCATCAGGCGAGCGTAGAGGCCAGTTTCATCGCCATACCCATATCGCCGTCGATGCTGAGCCGGCCTGACATGAAAGCAGACGTCGGATCCAGTGATCCATCAAAGATATCGCGATAGGTGTCCGCATCTGCACTGAAGGTCACGTCTGCATCGGCGGTGCCTTCCCGCGCGCCGTCGCTGTCGACGATCATGCTGCCCTCGCCTTCGATGTTGAACTGTGCGGTGCCATCAATACCGTTACCGCCCAGCTTTTCATTCATGGCCGTGACGGCCTGTGCCACAACATCGCTCATACGCTCGTCTCCTTGTGATCGCGTTATGCAGTGCGAGGCTGGCATTTGCCACACCCCACGCTAAACTCAAGGTGAGTTATGAGGTTCACAATGCGCAAATACAAATCTGCCGTTGCGGCATTTCTTCTGACGCTGGGTATGACGCTGGGTTCTGCCCATGCCGAGCCCTCTGCCGCGGCGGGTCTGCTGGATGAACTGGGACAAGCCGAGGACGAACGTGCGGCCCAACGGCTTGAGCGGCAGGTCAGGCAGGAGTGGTCAAAGTCCGGTTCAGCCACGATTGATCTGTTGCTGAAACGCGGAGAAGATGCGCTGGAGATCGACAATGTGGAAGTCGCTTTGGAGCATTTGCGTGCCGTGACCGACCACGCACCGGACTTCGCGGAAGGCTGGCACGCGTTGGCACTGGCTTATTACCGAAAAGACATGTTTGGCCCTGCCGCAGACGCGCTGGAGCGCACATTGGCGTTGAACCCAAAGCATTTTGGAGCTTTGCGCGGTTTGGGGGCGATCTTCGAGCAGGTTGATAAACCTCACCTTGCGTATGACGCCTATTCGCGGGTACTCAGCCTCAGGCCGCATGATTCCGATGTGATAGACGCGTTGGAGCGGTTGGAGCTTCGGGTGAACGGACAAACGCTCTGATCCCTGGATAATCCCGAGCAGGGCGGCAAAGGACGTCAACATGGCCGGACATGCGCGGGTTGCGGCCATTCTTGGCCCGACCAACACAGGCAAAACCCACTACGCCATCGAGAGGATGCTGGGCTATCGCACCGGCATGATCGGATTGCCGCTGCGGCTGTTGGCGCGCGAGGTGTTCGACAAGATTGTCGCTGCGCGCGGACCTTCCGTGGTGGCATTGGTGACCGGGGAAGAACGGATTGTACCGCCGCGGGCGCAGTACTGGGTCTGCACTGTCGAAGCGATGCCGGAAGGTATGGGCTGTGATTTTGTCGGGATCGACGAAATTCAACTTTGTGCCGATCCCGAGCGCGGCCATGTTTTCACCGATCGTTTGCTGCGCATGCGTGGGCTGCATGAGACCTTGTTCATGGGGTCTGATACGATGCGTGGGCCTATTTCGGCCCTGGTGCCGGGGGTTGAGTTTGTGCGCCGCGAGCGGATGAGCCAGCTTGCCTATACCGGATCAAAGAAGATCAGTCGCTTGCAACCGCGCACCGCCATTGTCGGGTTCTCGGTCGAAAATGTGTACGCAATCGCAGAACTGTTGCGCCGTCAAAAGGGTGGGGCTGCGGTTGTTATGGGAGCCTTGTCACCCAGGACACGGAACGCGCAGGTCGACCTATACCAGAATGGCGAGGTGGATTTTCTGGTGGCAACTGACGCCATTGGGATGGGGCTCAACCTTGATATCAACCACGTTGCGTTTTCCTCGCTGACCAAGTTTGACGGTCGCCGGATGCGTCCTCTGATGCCCAATGAACTGGCGCAGATCGCTGGCCGCGCGGGGCGGGGGATGTCGCATGGCACCTTCGGCGTGACCGGTGAGGCAGGCCCCATTTCCGAAGAGGTGGCCGAGGCGATCTGCAATCACCGCTTCACACCGCTCAAGAAACTGAACTGGCGCAATTCCGATCTGCGCTTTGGCAGTGTCGATGCGTTGATTGCCTCGCTCGAGGAAAGCCCGAAGGACGAACTGTTGGTCAAGGCGCGCGAGGCGGATGACCTGCAGGCTCTCAAGGCGCTGAGCACTGTTACCGAGGTGCAGGCGCGCGCGTCTGATCCGAAGTCAGTGCAGCTTTTGTGGGATGTATGCCGGATCCCGGACTTCCGCGGCATCAGTCATGCGGAACATGCAGGGCTATTGGAAGTTATCTACGGACACTTGCATCAACGCGGGGCCATACCAGATGATTTCCTTGGGCGGCAGGTTAATCGGATTGATCGGACAGATGGCGACATTGACACGTTGTCAAAACGATTGGCGTATATCCGCACATGGACCTATGTGGCGCAGCGGAAAGGCTGGGTGCATGACGAAAGCCATTGGCGCGGCCTGACGCGCGCTGTAGAAGACCGACTGTCGGACGCGCTGCACGAGCGCCTGACCCAAAGATTTGTTGACCGGCGCACATCCGTGCTTTTGCGCCGGTTGAAACAGAAGGAGGCCCTCTTGGCCGAAGTGAATGACAAAGGTGAAGTCACCGTCGAAGGCGAATTCGTCGGCAGGCTTGAGGGGTTCCGGTTCCGCCAGGACAAGGATGCAACCGGGCAGGAAGCCAAGACGCTGAAGACGGCGTCGATGCAGGCGCTGGCCCCACATTTTCATTTGCGCGCAGATCGCTTTTATAACGCGCCGGACACCGAGATGGACTTCACCGAACAGGGTGGTCTTATGTGGGGTGATCAGGCCGTGGGCAAGCTTGCGGCTGGTGATGATCCTCTCAAACCGCGTATCGTTGCTTTCGTTGACGAAGAGGCGGGACCGGATGTTGCTGCAAAGGCGCAGCGTCGTCTGCAGCATTTCATAGACCGCAAGATCGCCGCGTTGTTCGAGCCGCTGATCAACCTGAAGAAGGATGAAACATTAAGCGGCCTGGCGCGTGGTTTTGCATTCCGCATGGTCGAAGGTATGGGCATCCTGCCGCGTGCAGACGTTGCCGATGACGTCAAAGCTTTGGATCAGGATGCGCGTGGGATGCTGCGTAAACATGGCATCCGTTTTGGTCAGTTCACAATCTTCATGCCGCTGTTGCTCAAGCCTGCGCCGACGCGCTTGCGGCTCGTGCTTTGGAGCCTCGCTAAGAACCTTGATGTGTTCCCCGAAGCGCCACCCCCGGGCCTTGTAACAGTGCCCAACACACCTGGCACACCTGCAGAGCATCACACTGTCTCGGGCTATCGTGCGGCCGGTGATCGCGCGATTCGGATTGACATGCTTGAGCGTCTTGCCGACCTCTTGCGTGCACAGGATAGCCGGGGCGGGTTCGAGGCCAACCCTGACATGCTGTCGATTACGGGTCTTACGCTTGAGCAATTCGCTGACTTGATGGGCGGCCTTGGCTATAAGGCCGAGAAGGGCGAACGCGAAAAAGTACGCGCAGTTGATGCGGTTGTTCCGGAAGCGGATGCGGCAAAAGCCGTCGAGCAGGATGCTGCGACTGACGGCGCTGTACCTGTTGACGATACACCCGTGATGGATGCGGGCCACGCAGGGGCGGCTGGTACAGATGCATCGCCTGCGCAGGCACCTGAAGCAGCAGATGTCCCTGATGTGGCCGCTGCCATGCCAGAGGACGGAGTTGCGCCTGTGGTAGATGCTCCGAGCGACGCGCCTGCAGAGGTGCCCGTTGCCACCAATTCCGAGACCGAGATTGATCCTGGTGCCGCACCGGACGCAGCTTTGGCCGGACCGGAAGCCGAGGTTTTCTACGTCTTCACATGGCGTGGCAACCGTCCAGAGCGGCAACCGCGCCGCGACGGTGGCAAAGGTCGTCGTGACGGAGGGAAACCGCAGGGAGATCGTCCACGAGGTAAGGGCAAGCCGAAAGGCAAGGGACAGCCGCGTGACACGGGCGCCAAGACCTTCCAGGCGCGACCGCCGAAGAAAGAAAAGAAGATCGACCCGGACAATCCCTTTGCAGCGGCCCTCATGGGGCTGAAATCTAAGGACTGACTTGGCAGACCCCGCCCAGAAACTCCGCATCGACAAATGGCTTTGGCATGCGCGTTTTTTCAAGACGCGCAGCCTTGCGGCCAAAGTCGTTTCAGGCGGCAAGTTGCGGGTGAACGGGCAGCCGATTTCCAAACCGGCCTACATGGTCAGCGCCTCGGATGTGCTTACATTTCCGCAGGCCAACGATGTGCGTGTGATCAAAGTATTGGCGCTGGGCGAGCGGCGTGGCCCGGCACCAGAGGCGCAGACGCTCTATGAAGATCTTGATCCCCCAAAGCCACGCGAGAAAGGTGAGGCTGTCACGCCTCGATTTGATGGTAAGGGGCGTCCCACGAAGAAAGATCGTCGCGCCCTGCAACAAACCCGGGCTGACCTTCTTGAATGATTTTTCTCAGTGCCTTAGCTAGTCCGCGAACGATCGATGGAAGACGTGCATGACCTACATTGTCAACGATGCCTGCATTGCCTGCAAATACACCGACTGCGTGGAAGTTTGCCCGGTGGATTGCTTTTACGAAGGCGAGAACATGCTTGTGATCCACCCCGATGAGTGCATCGATTGTGGCGTGTGCGAACCGGAATGCCCGGCTGACGCCATCCGACCCGATACAGAGCCAGACATGGACAAGTGGGTCGAGTTCAATCGCAAATACGCCGAATTGTGGCCTGTGATCATCACCAAGAAAGATCCATTGCCAGAGGCAGAGGAGCGGGACGGCGAGACCGGCAAGCTTGAAAAGTATTTCTCTGAAGCACCCGGCGAAGGTGGTTGATGATTCGCTGATAGCGCTTACATGTGCTGTGGTTCCGGGATTAAGTAACTGATTTATAATCAATATCGCGCAAGTATCGTGCCTCTACCGCATAGGTGGATTTTGTGCTATACTTTTGTGGTAAATGATATCTGTGGGACACACGCCGTCGCTGGCGTATGGCATATGAGCTGACATAAGCCGTTCTGATACTCTGAAAGAAACGACCGGAAGTTACGCTTCCGTTCGGTTCTTTTGTCTGTGTGACACGGATGCACGTCAAGGAAGGTTCTGAATGACCAAGTCGAAAAAATCCGAATTCCGTCCGAATGATTATGTTGTGTACCCGGCGCATGGTGTCGGTCAAATCGTGTCAATTGAAGAGCAGGAGATCGCAGGCATCACGCTTGAGCTGTTCGTGATCTCGTTCGAAAAGGACAAGATGACCCTCCGTGTTCCTACACACAAGGCGACGGAAATCGGAATGCGTTCGTTGAGTTCGCCGGATGTTGTGAACCAGGCGATGAAAACGCTCAAGGGTAAGGCCAAAGTGAAGCGCGCGATGTGGTCCCGCCGGGCGCAGGAATATGAACAGAAGATCAATTCGGGCGATCTGATAGCGATTGCCGAAGTGGTTCGCGACCTGCATCGTGCAGATGATCAGCGCGAGCAGAGCTACTCCGAGCGTCAGCTTTATGAAGCTGCGCTGGAGCGTCTGACCCGCGAAGTTGCGGCGACTTCCGGCGGGGACGAGCTGGCCGCGGCCAAGCAGGTGGGTGACGTGCTGATGTCGCGGGCACCGGCTGCTGCCTGATCTGCACACACGCTAGGTATTGAGTTTGAGCGGTCCCGTTTGGGACCGCTTTTTCTATGCCGCGTCGCTGTTGTTGTTTTCCAGCGCGGACAGCAATGAGGCTTCCAGCTCTTTTTCGAGCTCTTTGGCGCGGGCAATATAGGCTTCATTTTGTGCTGACGGGATGTTCGGGTCCCACAGCTCGGCCAATTCGCGCACGGAGTAGCGGTCGTGCTGATAGAACAGTTTTTCGGCCTCGGAAGCTTCGTAATCCGTCAGTCCGATGTTTTCGAGAACATAACGGCCTGCGCGCAGTGAGCTGTCGAACAATTCCCGCACAATGTCATTCGCGCCTGCTTTGTAGAGGCGGAAGGTGTGGGTCCGGTCTCGCGACCGGGCGACAATGTGAATGTCCGGGCGGAGCCTGCGGGCGTATGTAACAAGCCGTTCCGCGGCCACCGGATCATCCAGCGCGACCATAAGAACACGCGCGTTGTCTATCCCGGCGGCATGCAAGAGGTCCGGCCGCAGCGGGTCACCAAAAAAGCCCTGATAGCCAAAGCGGCGCATCAGTTGGATGGTTTGCAGGTTATTGTCGATTACAACTGTCTTCGCGCCCACCGATTGCACCAAACGATTTACGATCTGACCAAAACGCCCGATCCCGGCGATGATCACAGTGCCTTGTTCGTCAATCTGGTCATGCTCTTGTTGGCCGTCGGCATCGGTCATTCGTTTAGACAAAACTTCATAGAGGATGAACGCCAGCGG
The DNA here is from genome assembly GCA_030431485.1 of Alphaproteobacteria bacterium. Lineage (GTDB taxonomy): Bacteria > Pseudomonadota > Alphaproteobacteria > Rhodobacterales > Rhodobacteraceae > Marivita. Next base: position 38,166 of record JAUIIR010000031.1, on the reverse strand, counting down.
TGTGATGAGCATCGACAGAGCAACGATAAGCAACAGCCGGTCTGCAATGTAGGGGGGCAAGATGGATTGCTGAAGCGAAAAGGAAATCAGCACAAAACCAAATTCCCCGGCTTGCGCCAGTCCGAGGGTGAAAAGCCATTGATCGCGACCGCGCAGTTTGAAAGCGCGGCCAAGCCCGTAGAGGATGATCCCTTTGAGCAGCATCACACCCAAGGCGAGGCCTAAAATGGTGAATGGTTGCGAGAAGAAAAGGCCAAAGTCGATGCCTGCTCCTACGGTGATGAAGAAAAGGCCCAGCAGCATGCCCTTGAACGGTTCGATGTCCGATTCCAGTTCATGGCGGAATTCACTGTTGGCTAAGACGACGCCTGCTAGAAAAGTTCCAAGCGCAGGAGACAGGCCGACGGCTGTCATGAGGAAGGCAATTCCGATCACAATCAGAAGCGCCAGCGCGGTGTACATCTCACGAAGGTGAGCTGCGTGGATGAAGCGGAACAGGGGCCGCGCACCGTAGACGCCGCCGAGAATGATCAGTGCGACGGCCCCGAGAGTGACCAAGGTGACGCCCCAACCCGGCAATCCTTCAATCAACGACACGGCGTGGCCATGGGAATCGCCCAGCTGTTCGAGCGTTGTTCGCGAGATCGAGCCGTCGGGATTCAGCGATGGGCCGACCGGGGCTGCCAAGAGCGGCAGGATCACCAACATCGGGATCACCGCAATGTCCTGGGTCAGGAGCACCGAAAAGGTGGAGCGCCCACCGCTGGTTTGCATGAGGCCTTTCTCACTCAGCGTCTGGAGCACGATTGCCGTCGACGACAACGCAAAGATCATCCCGATGGCGAGTGCGGTTTGCCACACAAACCCGAGATACAATGCACCTGACATGACAGCGAGCATGGTGATCAGGATCTGCAAACCGCCCAATCCGATCAGGCGGTGCCGCATATCCCATAGTGCGCGGGGCTCTAACTCTAGACCGATCAGAAACAGCATCATCACCACGCCGAACTCGGCGAAATGTTGTAGATCGGTGGTGTCTGCCACGAGGCCCAATCCAGGGCCAATGGCGACACCGGCCAGCAAATAGCCAAGAACCGATCCAAGCCCGAGACGTGCAGCAATCGGTACGGCGATGACCGCCGCTAATAGAAAGACCGATGCCAGAAAGAGAAACTCACCCATTTGGTTTTGTGCCTTTCGAACTGCCTGAAGCATGCGGGCATTTGCACGGGAATGGCAACTATGGCCGATCACGTCTTGCCAAAATCTTCGGCATTTTGACGCGTCGTGCGCGTTTTGGTGGCACCTTTGCCGGTGGCTCAGCCGTCTGGCATTCCAAGGACAACGTTGCGCCCATTCTTGGAGTAGCGCAATTCATTGTCGCCGATGGCGGCGACCCGTCCTCCGTCCAGTCGGTCGCCCACCTGCACCTTTTGGTAGCGACCGTTGGAGAGACGCACGAGGGCGCGGCGGTTCGATGGTTTGCCATAGACGCCGATCAGATTGATGCGACGCAGGTTCAGCGCGTTCTTGACGGTCGCTTGACGGGCCACATTCGCAGTCGAGGGAATGCTGGGCTGTACGGTGCGCGGGGCAACCGCAGCCACCTGTGTGACCTCTGCCGGTTGTGCGCGCTGCTGTTCGCGGCTGCGTTCGACAATCTGCGAAAAGTTTCGGGGCCGGATTACGGGCGATACAGATTGAGCGACTGCAAATTTCGTGGCTTCGGGCTGAGCCTCTTCCTCTTGCGCCTTGAGTGTTTCCGGGCGCGCGGCCGGGCGCAGGGCGGCCAATTCAGCCCGTGTGCGTCCCCCAAGTTGCGCGCGTTCATTGCCTTCGATAAGGCCATCCGGGCGGAGCCTTGGGCGAAACTGGCGCAATTCGGGAGCAACGACGTCAGATGCGGCGTTTTCTGTGCTGTCCTCTACCACTGCTGCTTCTGGTGCAGGCCTCGCTGGCGGCACGACCGGAGGCAGCCCCGCAAAGATCCGTACGCCATCAGGGTTCACTGCGCCTTCCGGCGTGGCAATGACCAGCCCACGCTGGTCGAGATCAAAACGTGTGCCCGGGGCAGCGGGATTGGGCTGTGACAGGTAGGTGCGATCATTGCGCAGGGCTTCGGTTCCCGGCAATGCGACCGCGTCAAACTGTTCGACTGAGCCGTCAATGGACGCAACGTAAAGATCGTCCAGCGTGGTTTGTGTGGGCGTTTGGGGCGCTTCGGGCGAACGTTGCCAAATTCCCGTTGCCGCATACCGCGCATCGGCCTCTTCTTCCGTCAAGGCTGCGGGTGGCGGTAGAACGACGGACAGGCCATCGTCCGAGCTGATCGGCGGTTCGGCGATGTCGAGCGCGGCCAGTTGAACGGTTTCCGACTCATCGGGTGAGGCGGTGACTGATCCGTCCAGTGGAGTAAGCTCTACATCCGGGAGCCGGGCAATCGACGGTGTGTTATTGTCGCGTTCGAAGAACCGCGAAAGACCTTCATCAAGAAACACGCTGGCCCAGGCAGCGACAGCGAGCAGGAAGATCAGAAGCGCGCTTGTCAGCATCAAGCCCAGGAATCGCGGCTTGCCACCGATCTGCGGTTCAGTGCGTGCGCCGAAAACGGTCATACGCGCGCGTTCGTCCTGCGGTGGTTGCACAGGCTCAGGCTTTGGCGCGTCTTTGCGACCGGCGCGCATCGCTGCAATCCGGGCAACGGCGGCGCGGGCGGGTTCTGGGTCGTGTTTTTTGATCGGCGGCGGGTTCGGCGCTTCTGGAGCTTTAGCTGACAGAGCCGGTGCCGTTTTTGCGTCGTTTGCCTTGCTAACTGCGGGTTTGCTGGCGCGACGGCTGAAAAATCCGAAGCCTTTCCGCTCCGTTGGTGGCTCGGTCGCATCCACCTTCAGGACAGGCGCTGTGACGTCGCTGTCCTTGGTTGATTTGCGTGCTCCACCTAGTTTGAACCGCGGTTTGCCTGGCGGCTCAGGTCCCTCAATATCGACGCGGGGTGCAGAGGAGGACGGGCTGTCTGTCGTCAAACGCGTCGCACGGATCGAGGAAAAGGCCGGTGGCGCAGAGTCGTTGGTGGGCTGTGCGCTCAGCGGGGGCAGGCCTGACTGTAGAGCTTCATTTCGCACGTCTTGCGGCGCGAAACTGTCGGGATCGGCGGCTCCGGGCGCGAGGGCGGCGCTTTCATCTGCTGCGTCCTCTTTTACTTCAGAACTGACAGCGTCCTCTTCAACCGCCTCTGTCTCTGGCGGGGCAATCGTCTCTTCGATCGTAATGTCTGCCGGAGTCTCCTCAAGGACGTCAGCCACTTCGACAATGACAAGCGCCTGATGGTCCCGTTTTGGAGTCGCACCGTTCCAACTGGAGGCCTGTCCAAAGAACACTTCTCCTGCAAACTGGCCGTCGGGGGCGCTTGCTACAAAACAGACCGGGTTGAAATGGTGGCCTTTTGCAAATGTCTCGGCTTCGTCCAGCGTCTCATTGGCGATCGCCGCGATATGGATCCGACCATCGCTGTAAGACCAGTCAAAGCTCAGCTCATCGACGGTGTAGGGCGTCGCACCGTCCAATGCATTGCGAATGTCTTGCTGGAGCGCTTCGCCACTTTGTCCGGTGTTGGCGATGGAAAGGTATTTGATCTGCTCGTTTGGAATCACGAGCTTGACGTCTCCGCCATGCTCGGACAACGCGTCAGCGCTTGACCGAAGTTCTGCGAGTGCGGCGCGCAGATCAGCAGCGTCCAAGGCAACGTCGCCAACGCGAACCCATCCGTTTGGAACGCGGTGGAGCAGCGAAATGCCGTCGAACGAAAGTGTCAGTGCAAAGTTAGGCGTCATGTCGGTATTTTAGCAGTCCTTTGCACGGGATGGGAGTCACTTGCGCGCCGCAATAGGCGAACACAGCGATCTTCCGCGCGGGGAAAATTCTTTGCTTGTCGGCACGACGCCGGGCGTGGATGCTTTGGTTATCGTAGCTAGAAAGATAGAGGGTGTTATGCCAAAAGCCACAGGTTTCATTGCCGCGCTTGTTGTTCTGATCGGAATGTCGCCGCTTTGGGCTGATAACCTTCCTGGACGCATTACCGTCACCGGTGAAGGACGAGTTTCCGCGCTTCCTGACATGGCGCTTGTCACAATGGGCGCAACCGCTGAAGCCGAAACTGCAAAGTCGGCAATGGACGAGACCTCGGTTGTGACCAATGCGATTCTTAAGCGTTTGGCAGACGCGGGCGTAGCAGAGCGTGATGTGCAAACCTCTGACCTACGGCTGATGCCAGTTTGGTCGAACCGGACAACATCTGACACCAGACCAAAAATCGACGGCTATCAGGCGTCCAATCGCGTTACTGTCAGAGTGCGTGATCTTACCTCTTTGGGATCAATTCTTGATGCGGTGCTCATGGATGGAGCAAATCAACTGGGTGGGTTGCAGTTCATGGTTTCTGATCCTGAGCCGTTGCTGAACGAAGCGAGGCTTCAGGCGGTTGCCGCTGCGCGCGCACGTGCAGAGCTTTTTGCCGAGGCTGCGGGCGTCACGCTGGGGCCTCTTGTCAGTCTCAGCGAGGCAGGGGGGCAGATGCCGCGGCCAGAAATGTTGGGATTGGCGCGCGCCTCGGATGCGGGGATGCCGATTGCACAGGGCGAAGCCGAGTTGAGCGCGAATGTGACACTTGTTTATCAGATTGGGGCGGAGTGATCTGCGCACTATGCCTCTGGGGTGCGCCTGCCTATAGTGACGCGAAAAACGTCTGAGCAGTTCGCCAAAGGATCGTCATGGCCCGCCGTCCGGCACATCGCAAGACCGTCAATATTTTGATTATCGGGCAAATGGGTCGATTGGCCTATGAGGCCCTATTGTTTGCATTGTCGTTCCGCAAGAAGGTCTCAGAAGCGCGGTTCAGGCTTTTCGTGGCCGAGCCGCGGCCCGGTCCGAAATGGACCACGGATCCAACCATCCGGCCAGAGCAGCTGCGCGAAATGCTCCAAGCGCAAGGTGCTACGCTCTTGCCATTTGATACACAGCATTTCGGTACCGACTATCCGTATGGCAACAAAATCGAAGCCTTGTTCGCTTTGCCAAAGGGTGAGCCTTTTGTCTTCTTCGACACGGATACGCTCGTAACCGGAGACCTGGCAGACGTGCCTTTTGACTTTTCGAAACCCAGCGCGTCACTCCGGGTCGAAGGAACATGGCCACAGATCGAACTTTACGGTCCCGGTTATGGCGAGATTTGGAGGTCGCTCTATGACCGCTTCGACCTTGATTTCGAAAGTTCGCTCGACCACAGCCAGCCGGATGAGTATTGGCGTCGCTACCTCTATTTCAACGCAGGTTTCTATTATTATTCCTGCCCTCATGTCTTTGGTAAGACTTTCCTAGACATGGCATTGTCGATCTGGAAAGAGCCGCCAGCCGAATTGGTATGCCAGCAACTGACGCCGTGGTTGGATCAGATTGCTTTGCCGTTGGTGATTCACAAGCTGGGCGGCGGTCGCGATGCTTTGCCTGAGGGCTACATCGACGGAAAAACCACGGTGCATTATAGAAACATGCCACTTCTTTATGCACGTGAAAGCGACGAAGTGGTTGATTTGCTGGAAGAGATATCTTCGCCAAACCCTATCAAGCGGCTGCTAAAAGAATACGAGCCTTTCAAGCGGATGATTTTTCAAAACCGGGGTCACAAAGTGCGCGCTTTGTTCGATCGCGCGCATTTGCCAACCAGAGAGCAACCAATCCGGCAAAAGATCAAGAAGAACGGGTTCTGGATGGTGTAACACTTCGCCGCCATTGGCAAAAAATCTTGGCGCGAGGGCTATTTATTTTCGCCGATCGTGCCGTATCGTAGATATGTCCCAGAGGCGTTGGCGCCGGGATGTTTAAAATTCCGCGTCCGCTTGGGTGTCGTCCCGCTGCAGCGCATATTCCGGAGACCAGGATGGCGTTCCTTTCCTCATTTACCTTTGGCCCCACGAACGACCAGATCATCGACGTTCTTGTCGACGGATATGTTTGGGATTTGTCGTCATCCACGACAATCAGCTGGGCCTTGGCAGACGGTCTGAGCCCGGATCACATCTGGGACGATCGCACCGGTGCCATTCAGACTTTTGCCGCTGCGCTCGACTCAATCCAGCAATTCATCAATGTGGATTTCGACTACATTGGTGACTTCAGCAATCCCATTGCTGCCGGACAGGCCGGTGCCGATATCGTCTACACCTTGGACAATACCGACTTCGGTGACGGGACGCTGGCCTATGCCTACTACCCGGGGCCTGAACCGTTCACGCTGTTCGAGCAATACGAGACGGAAGGCGGCGACGTCTTCATGAACTTCTCGGCTGAGATTGTGGCGTCATCGAGTTTCCAACCGGGATCAGATGGTTTCCTGACGATTATCCACGAAATCGGACATGCTCTGGGCCTCAAGCACCCTTTTGATACCAGTCCGGGACGTCCGACGCTTGATGAGCTTGATCAAACGCTCGTACGGGACCTCGATCTGTATACGATCATGTCCTACTCGGACCAGTATGAGGACGAACTTGAACGTTGGGATCCCGCAACACCAATGGTTCTGGACGTCCTGGGCCTTCAGTATCTCTACGGTGTAAATCCCTCAACCAATGCGGGTGATACGACATTTGCGCTGAACAACGAAGACTTCTACTACACACTTTGGGACGCGAGCGGGAATGACCGCGTCGACGCGACGTCTTTGTCCGAGGGTTGGACAATTTTCCTTCCCGATTTTGCTGCGACCCCTTTGCTCGATACGTTGGCTGGTTTTGCCCTTCCTACCAGTCAGTTCAACGGCGCTTTGGTGACATCTGCCCCTACGGAACTGGTATGGCTAATGGGGGACATCGAAAATGTCACGGGAACCCGGTTTGACGATTGGATCAACGGGAATGGGTTTGACAATGACCTGCGTGGTGGCGCCGGCAACGACGAACTCGAAGGCTATGCCGGTAATGATGTGATCGATGGAAATGGCGGGCGCGACCTGGCTTATTTCTTTGGTAACCAGTCCTCGTACACATTGACCTTGGCAGCGGATGCCGTAACCGTTCAAGATCGTCTCGCAGATGGGGCAGGGACCGACACGTTGCGCAACGTGGAGCTTGTTGAGTTCTATACGGAAGAGGATCGGGCGACGCTTGATCTTGAACAGTTTGGCGGCCCGGCGGGCCTTGACGGTTCAGACTTCGAAAGCTTCATCGAACTCTACATCGCTTATTTCAACCGCGCGCCCGACGCTCTGGGTTTGAACTTCTGGGGTACAGCATTTGCCAACGGAACCTCGCTGGCCGAGATGGCGACGCTGTTCATTGACCAACCCGAAACGCAAGCGGCCTATCCGGATGGACTGTCGAACGAAGCTTTTGCCACTGCAGTTTATGAGAACGTTCTGGGGCGTATACCGGATCAGGATGGATACGAGTTCTGGGTCGGGGCTCTGAATTCCGGCGGCGTCCGGCGCGACCAGTTTATCCTGTCTGTACTTGATGGCGCGAAAGCCGCACCACCAGCAGATGCGACACCGGACTTTATCGCACAGCAACTTGCTGATCGCGAATATCTTTCGGCCAAGACCGATATCGGAGCGCTCTATGCGGTGCATCGCGGCATGTCGAACGTCGAGAATGCGATTTCCGTCATGGCCGAGTTCGACGGGTCTGCCGACAGTCTGTCTGAAGCTGTCGCAGCTGTAGACAGTTTCTACGCGGCTGCGGTTGACCCGGTGAATGGTGCGTTCCTGATGCCAATTGTCGGAGTTTTGGACAATCCGTTCGACGCCATCGCATGACGAGAACGATCCTTATGCGGCCTGACTTTCTTTGTAAGCATTGCCATCCGAATTTCGCGTATTGACGGACCAAAGGAGCATTTCATGGCGGATACGGTCTGGATCGAACGATTCCACGGTCTGAGAACGCTGCCGGAGCCCGTGAAAGCGCAATTGGTTACTGAAAGCACAGTCATGAAAGTGCCGGCCGGAACCGCGGTTTTCGGGCCGGGCGCAGTGCCTGACAATCTTTTGTTTCTGCTGAATGGACGGGTTCGCGTGCAGCAGACGTCGGAAAGTGGACGCGACATTGTGCTGTACCGTGTTGAGGCAGGCGAGAGCTGCGTTTTGACTACGGCCTGTCTCTTGGCCCACGAGCCGTATTCGGCCGAAGGCGTTACCGAGACAGAAGTAACCGCCGTCGCCATTCCGCGAGGGGCATTTGATCGCTTGATGGCCTCTTCGAAAGAGTTTCGCGAGTTTGTTCTGACAGCCTACGCCCGTCGGATCACGGATTTGTTCCGTGTGATCGACGATGTCGCCTTTGGCCGGATTGACGTGCGTCTCGCCGGACGTTTGCTTAGCCTTGCGTCCGAAAGCGACGAACTGGCGACCACTCATCAACAATTGGCAACAGAGCTGGGAACGGCGCGCGAAGTGATTTCCAGAGTTCTGAACGATTTCCAGAAGCGTGGTTTCATTGCCCAGTCGCGCGGCAAGATCACCCTTTTGGATCGACCCAAGATCGCGCAACTCGCCGAAAGTACCTGACCGTTTCATCAAAATCCGCCGAAAACAGTGTCGGGTTGTGGCTTGGGTGACAATATCACTGAACGGACGCGCTCAAAGGCGTAGCTCAGAGTCAAATTCGATTCTGGAGGACCCTGAAATGACCCAATATCCCGTGAATATGTCCGTCACACCTGACGTTTCTGCCCATTTCGATGCGGCCACCAATACCATCAGCTACATCGTGAAGGACCCAACGTCTGAATCCTGTGCCATCGTCGACAGCGTCATGGATATTGATTACGCTGCTGGCCGGATCACCTACGACCACGCCGACGCGCTGATCGCCGAAATTCAGGAGCGTGGGCTCAAGCTGGAATGGATCATCGAAACCCATGTCCACGCGGATCACCTTTCTGCCGCGCCCTACATTCAAGAGAAGCTGGGCGGCAAGATCGGCGTCGGGTCGCAGATTATGGTCGTGCAGGACACGTTTGGCAAAGTGTTCAACGAAGGCACGGAATTCCAGCGTGATGGCAGCCAGTTCGACAGGCTGTTCGAGGATGGCGACACCTACAAGATCGGTAACATGGAGGCGTTTGCGATCTACACCCCAGGTCACACCCCGGCGTGTATGGTGCACGTGATGGGCAACGCGGCTTTTGTCGGCGATACGTTGTTCATGCCGGACGGTGGTTCGGCCCGTGCCGATTTCCCGGGTGGCGATGCAGGCACTCTGTATGACAGCATCCAGAAATTGCTGACGCTGCCCGACGACATGCGTCTTTTCATGTGCCACGATTACGGCCCCAATGGCCGCGACATTCAGTGGGAAACCACCGTAGGCGAAGAGAAAGCGCACAACATCCACGTGGGTGGTGGCAAGTCGAAAGAGGATTTTGTCACTTTCCGTACAGAGCGCGATGCGACGCTGGACATGCCAAAGCTGATCATCCCGTCGCTTCAGGTGAACATGCGCGCGGGCGAGGTGCCGAAGGACAAAGATGGCAACCCAATGCTGAAAGTTCCGGTCAACGCACTCTAAGCGAGTGACATCTCACGGCGTCTACGGCCGCCACCTATTTCATGCAAGCATGTGGGACCTTCGCAATGCAATTGAACAAAATCACTGACGCGCTCACCGTAAGCCCGCAGATCGCCGCCAATGACCTTCCTGCTCTGAAGGCAGCTGGTTTTCGGTCGATCATCTGCAACCGGCCAGATGGAGAAGGTGCGGATCAGCCGACGCACGAAGAGATTGAAACGGCAGCCAAGGCGGCCGGGCTGGAGATGCGCTATTTGCCGGTGCAATCGGGATTGGTGAAAGACGAGGATGCCAGCGCATTCGGAGACGCGTTGCGGGACTTGCCAGGTCCGGTTTTGGCTTTTTGCCGGACGGGAACCCGCTCGGCGACTCTTTGGTCGCTGAGCCAAGCCAAGGCGCTGCCAATGGCCGATATCCTCGGAGCGACCAAAGCTGCAGGCTACGACATGAATGGTGTCGCACGGCGTATCGCAAACGGCGGCAAGACACCGACCGATACCGGTGACGCGAAGTTTGATGTGGTGATTGTTGGCGGCGGTGCGGGAGGCGTATCGGTCGCGGCGAGCCTGAAGGCACGCAAGCCGGGGCTGTCGGTTGCGATCATCGACCCAGCCGACATTCACTATTATCAGCCTGGCTGGACGATGGTTGGTGGCGGTATCTTCAAAGCCCAGGACACGGCAAAAACGATGGGATCTCTGATCCCGCAGGGCGTGCATTGGATCAAGTCCGCCGTCGCCGCGTTTGAGCCAGACAATGACGCTGTGATCCTGGATGGGTGCCGAGTGGTCAAATATGACCGACTTGTCGTGTGCCCTGGCCTCAAGCTGGATTGGGGCAAAGTGGAAGGTCTCGAAGAGACGCTGGGCCGCAATGGCGTGACGTCGAATTATCGTTACGATTTAGCGCCTTATACGTGGGAGCTTGTCAGTAGCATGAAGCAGGGCCGCGCTCTGTTTACGCAGCCTCCGATGCCGATCAAATGTGCTGGCGCCCCGCAAAAGGCGATGTACCTGTCGGGCGATGCGTGGTTTCGCCGCGGCGTGCTCAAGAACATCGACATCCAATTCATGAATGCGGGCGGTGTGTTGTTCGGGGTCAAGGATTATGTTCCGGCGCTGATGGAATACGTCAAGAAATACGATGCCTCGCTCAATTTCTTCCACAACCTGATCGCGGTTGATGGCCCGGCGAAGACGGCCACATTTGCGGTCAATGCACCGGACAGCGAACCAACCACGGTGGATGTCGAATTCGATATGATGCATGTCTGTCCGCCACAGACAGCGCCCGATTTCATTCGCGTGTCGCCGTTGGCCGATGCCGCCGGATGGGTTGATGTCGATCAAGCCACTTTGCGCCACACGCGCTATGATAACGTCTGGTCGCTGGGCGATGTGATGAACGCACCAAATGCGAAAACTGCGGCTGCTGCGCGTAAGCAGTCGCCGACTGTGGCGGACAATATCGTGGCGGATATCCGGGGACGGTCGGCCGTGGCGCAGTATGATGGCTACGGCTCGTGCCCGCTGACAGTGGAACGCGGCAAGATTGTGCTGGCTGAGTTCGGTTACGGCGGCGCGCTCAAACCAAGCTTCCCGTCGGCCTTGATAGACGGCACCAAACCGTCACGCGCGGCCTGGTTCCTTAAGGAAAAGCTGCTGCCGCCGATCTATTGGAAGGCGATGCTCAAAGGCAAGGAATGGATGGCTAAGCCCGAGAAGATCAAAGTCGCCGCAAAGTAATCCGTGTCGTGCAGCCTGTGCGCGCTGCATCCCCTAAAGCGGGCAGGGTCGAAATCGATGCTGTCCGCGTTCAATTCGAGAAGACCCATGCTTAACCATCTCCGCGGCTACCTTCCTATCCTTGATTGGGGACGGACCTATGATCGGAACGCGTTTTCCAATGACATGATCGCGGCAGTGATCGTCACGATCATGCTGATCCCGCAATCGCTGGCTTATGCCCTACTGGCCGGGTTGCCGCCCGAGGCCGGGATTTACGCCTCTATTGCGCCTATCATTCTTTATGCGATTTTTGGCACAAGCCGTGCCTTGGCGGTTGGCCCGGTTGCCGTGGTGTCTTTGCTGACAGCCTCTGCGGTGGGGCAGGTGGCGGAGCAGGAGACTGCGGGCTACGCTGTTGCTGCGTTGACACTTGCTTTCCTGTCGGGTGGGTTTTTGGTTCTGCTCGGTGTCCTGCGTCTGGGCTTTCTTGCCAATTTTCTTAGCCACCCAGTCATTGCAGGATTTATCACGGCATCCGGTATTCTGATTGCCTTCAGTCAGTTGAAGCACTTGTTAGGTATTTCCGCGCACGGGCATACCTTGCCACAGGTTGTCGGTTCTCTCCTCGAACATCTCGGAAATATCAGTTTGCTGACCGTGATCATCGGCGGGTTGGCAACGGCATTTTTGTTTTGGGTGCGCAAGGGATTGAAGCCAATGCTCCGCCGGATGGGCGCATCTCCCAAGCTTGCTGACGTTCTGACAAAGACTGGGCCGGTTGCGGCGGTTGCTGTAACGACGATTGCAGTCTGGCTTTTCGGTTTGAACGATCTGGGCGTAAAGATCGTCGGCGAGGTGCCGCGCGGGTTGCCGCCGCTTACTCTGCCGGGGTTGTCACCTGATCTGATTGGTCAATTGCTGATGCCGGCGATTCTTATCTCGATCATTGGTTTCGTGGAGTCGGTGTCGGTCGCGCAAACCCTTGCTGCCAAGAAACGTCAGCGGATCGATCCGGACCAGGAATTGATTGGTCTGGGTGCGGCAAATATCGGTGCAGCTTTTACTGGTGGGTACCCGGTGACAGGCGGATTTGCACGTTCTGTCGTGAACTATGACGCGGGTGCTGAAACTCCTGCTGCAGGTGCCTTCACGGCCGTGGGTCTGGCTATTGCAGCCATCGCCTTGACGCCGCTGGTGTATTACCTTCCGACGGCAACGCTGGCCGCAACCATCGTCGTTGCTGTCCTAAGCCTTGTCGACTTTTCGATCCTCAAGAAAACATGGGGGTATTCAAAAGCTGATTTCACAGCGGTTGCGGCGACGATTGTTCTGACCCTCGGGCTTGGTGTCGAGGTGGGTGTTGCATCTGGAGTTGGGATCTCGATCCTTCTGCACCTGTACAAAACGTCGCGCCCGCACGTGGCCGAGATCGGGTTGGTGCCGGGCACCCAGCATTTTCGCAACATCCTCCGTCACAATGTCGAAACTGATCCCACTGTGCTGAGCCTGCGGGTGGACGAGAGCCTTTATTTCGTCAATGCCCGCTTCCTTGAGGATCTTGTGCAGGAACGGGTTTCCGAAGGCTGTGCGATCAAGAATGTTATCCTGATGTTCTCGGCAGTGAATGAAGTTGATTTCTCGGCTTTGGAGAGTCTTGAGGCGATCAACCAGCGGCTGACCGAGCTGAACATCGGTTTGCATCTGTCGGAAGTGAAAGGCCCGGTAATGGACCGGTTGCAGGCCACGCACTTCATCCAAGCGCTGAACGGGCGTGTCTTCCTGTCACAATTTGACGCGTGGCAGGAGCTTGTGCCGTCGGCTGATATCGACAAAGCGGCACAGTAGTGTTCGGACGTTTCCAATTGTAGAGCCAGAGTGATGACACAGACATCGACTGAAACCCCGGGGAACCACAATCGACTGGAGCATTTTCCGGTTGCGTTCTTCAGCGCCGTCATGGGGTTGATGGGTACGTCGCTCGCGGTCGATATTGCGGGGTTTGCGGCAGCCGGACATGTGATTGCCGGTTTCGCGGGGCTTGTGTTCGTCACGCAGCTTGCTTTCTACGCGATGAAGGCTCTTCGCTATCCGGGTGCCGTTGCCGCCGAATGGAACCATCCGATCAAGCTCGCCTTTTTTCCGGCAATCAGCATTTCGCTACTTCTGGGGGCAATAGTGTTGCGCAGCATGTCTCCAGAGATCGCTACCGTCATCTGGTCGGTTGGAGCGGTGGGGCAGGCCGTTCTGACTTTGGCGATTGTCACCAGCTGGATCAGCCATCGCGGTTTTGGTGTGGGGCAGATGTCACCGGCTTGGTTTATTCCGGCGGTGGGAAATGTGATTGCTCCGATTGCAGGTGTGTCTCTCGGCTTTGTCGATGCAAGTTGGTACTTCTTTTCCCTTGGTCTTCTTTTCTGGATCGTTCTTCTGACCTTGGTGTTCAACAGACTGGTTTTCCATGATCCGTTGCCGGGCAAGCTGCGGCCGACGCTGACAATCCTGATCGCGCCACCGGCTGTTGCCTTTGTTGCATGGCTGCAATTGAACGGGGGCGACCTAGATGCACTGGCCCGCATCTTTTACAATGTCGGTTTGTTCTTCACAGCGTTGGTTTCGATTCAGGGGCCGGGTTTGCTTCGTCTTCCATTTGCCTTGTCGTTCTGGGCACTGTCCTTTCCCGTCGCAGCGATGACCATCGCCTCATTCCGGTATGCCGCACTGTCGGGCGCGCCGGTGTTTGTCGGGATCGGCTGGGGGCTTCTGTGTCTTCTGTGCGTGATCATTGCCGGTTTGCTATGGCGCACTGGGCTGGCGATTGTTCGGGGTGAAATCTGCCAGCCTGAATGAAACGGGCCGCGACAGGCTTTGTTGGGGTGTCTGGCAGTCTCTCATCAAACGATGAGTGACTGTTTTGTCGAAGCCGGATGTGCCGGACCCCAGACATGAATTGCATCTTTTGCCACCAACCGGGCTTCAAGACGATCCAGTTCGCACAGCGCGAGGTTTGGATTCTGTGTCCGTCGCAACGCTGACAGGTATGCGCGCCTGACTGAACCCGGCCGCCACGGCATCACAGCGGCCGCCAACCATTTCCGAAGGAGAGGTGGCAGGCGATCATATTCTCGCATCGCATCATTTTGGCGACGTTTCAGCTTGAGGCTGGTTGTTCCACGATTATGAGGCATGGGTCAAACAGAACCTGCGGCTGCATGCAGTGACGCATAGCAGCCGCACTGCGCGCATTGGGTCAAAGGCAGTCGGCCAGAGCCCGCGCCAGATTGCGCAACACGGATGAATACAGGTCGGGTCCCGGTTCAAGATCGGAGCCAACCGGGTCAAGAACACCTGTTTTCGCCTCCGCGCCGTCCATCACGGCCGCTACAATTTTTGGGTCGAATTGAGGTTCGGACAAAACGCAGCTGATGCCTTGTTCCTTTATCCGCTCCTGAATCTCCGCGATCCTTGCAGGGCTGGGATCCGTGGCATCAGACAGGGAAATCGCTCCGGAGGCTGGCAGGTCGAATGATGTTTCAAAATACTGATAGGCATCGTGGAACACGATAAAGTTGCGTCCGCGCACCGGATCCAGAATCTCGTCTATCTCGGTCCGCAAAGTATCGAGTTCCTCGCGCGCTGCGGCAGCATTGGAGTAGTACGTTCCGGCATTCTCGGGATCTGCCTCGGACAATTTCGCTGCAATAGCGTTCAGCCAAACAGACCCATTTCTGAGTGACAACCATGAGTGCGGATCGTGTTGCCCATGCGCATGGTCGTCTCGATCCCCGTGTCCGTGATCATCATGGTCGGCGTGGTCTTCTGCATGCCCATGATCATCCGCTTTGCTTGCGTCCTCATGGTTATGGTCGTCATGCTTTGAGCGTTCGTCCTCGTGGTCATGATCCTCGTCATGATTATGATCGTGGTCTTCGTCCGCGTGGCTGTGCGCTTCGAACAAAGCGCTTTCGCGGAAAGGCAACGTCACAGCGCCGTCGACCTCCATCAAAGGCGTAATTTTTGCACCAGAAGCGAGGGTTTCGATTGCGCCCTCCATCCAGGGTGTCAAATCCGGACCAATCCAGAAAACCAGTTCAGAATGCTGCAGCGCTGCGGCCTCTGATGGGCGCAGGCTGTATTCGTGTGGTGTTGCACCGGGTGGAATAATCAAATCAGGCTCGCCCATACCTTGCATCACACGCGAGACCAAAGAATGCACCGGCGCGATATCTGCGGCCACACGCGGTACATCCGCCCACGCAGCGCTCGCGAGCAGGCTGGCTGACACAGTCAAAGGCACGAGGTTTCTGGACATTGGTAACTCCACGTGATCTTATAACGTTACAGATTGAATACAGGAAATGTAATAACATGACAAGTGGTGGCGAAGCCCCAAACGACGCGCATCCGGACCCGGTCGGGTTTGAGACGCATGATCATGCTGGATGCATCGCGTCTGCGTTGGCCGCAGCCGAGGCTCATTGTTCCCGCGAAGGCCTACGGTTTACGCCGGTGCGGCGACAAGCGCTTGAGACCTTGTTGCAAGAGCACCGAGCCATCGGGGCGTATGAAATGTTGGATCGTTTGCGGGACGCCGGGTATGGATCTCAACCACCTGTGGCGTACAGGGCTTTGGAATTTCTAGTGGCCAATGGATTTGCGCACAAGATTGAACGATTGAACGCGTTTATCGCCTGTGCGCTTCCGGGGGCAGAGCATTCGCCGGCATTTATGATTTGTCGGTTGTGCCAGTCGGTGGCCGAAGCTCAGTCGACGCCGAACCGGGATGGTCTCGGAGACGCGGCGCGCGCAGCCGGGTTTCAGATTGAACGAACGGTGGTCGAAGCCGAAGGCATCTGCCCAAGCTGCGCGGAAAAGGCAAACGCATGAGCTTGATCTCAGTTGATCATGTCAGCGTTGGCTATGGTGCCAATTCTGTGTTGCGCAATGTTTCCTTGGAGATCGAGCAGGGGGAAATCGTAACGATTGTCGGACCAAACGGGTCTGGCAAGACCACGTTGCTCCGAACGCTGATTGGTGCCGTCCGCCCCGCATCCGGCAAGATCACGCGCAAGGATGGTCTGACGATCGGGTATGTGCCGCAAAAGCTGCATATCGACCCAACCCTACCGATCACCGTTGAGCGGTTTCTGCGTCTGCCTGGAGGACATTCTACAGCCGCCTGCGCCCTGGCGCTCGAGCAAGCCGGAGTGCCCAAACTGTCACAGCGTCAGATGTCCGACCTCTCTGGAGGTCAGTTCCAACGCGTATTGCTTGCGCGCGCCTTGATTGATCAACCAGACCTGCTTCTTCTGGATGAAGCGACCCAAGGTTTGGATCAGCCTGGGTCTGCGGCATTCTATCTGCAGATCGAACAGGTGCGGCAACGCACGGGCTGCGCGGTCTTGATGATCAGCCACGAACTGCATGTTGTCATGAGCGCTTCCGACCGGGTTGTGTGTCTTAACGGACATGTTTGCTGTGAAGGCACGCCTGAGATCGTCTCTGCCGCGCCCGAATACCGGGCTCTTTTCGGTACTGGCACCGGAGGCGCGTTGGCGCTCTACCGGCACGAACATGACCATGCACACGACGAAGCCTGTAATCACGATCATGACCATCATGGACACACGACAGAAACTGAGGCAGCAGAATAATGCTTGATGACTTCATGACCCGCGCAGTTCTCGCGGGAATGGGCGTGGCTTTTGCCGCTGCACCGTTGGGAAGTTTCGTTGTCTGGCGGCGCATGGCCTATTTCGGCGACGCCACAGCGCATGCCGCCATTCTCGGCGTCGCGTTGTCACTGGCGTTGCAGATGTCGATCTTCGCAGGCGCGATGGCAGTTGCTCTGGTCATGGCGCTCACGGTGACCGTGTTGTCGGGGCGGGGCTATGCGATGGACACCTTGCTTGGTGTGCTGGCCCACTCATCACTGGCGTTCGGCCTGGTGGCCGTGTCGTTTCTGTCCGGCGTCCGGATCGATCTGATGGCATATCTTTTTGGCGATATCCTCGCAGTCTCGCGCGCAGACCTTGCCGTCATCTGGGGTGGGGCGGCTTTGGTCGTTGGTCTTATGGCATGGAGGTGGTCCACGTTGCTGACTTCCACACTCAGCGAAGAACTGGCCTATGCCAGCGGCATCGACCCGAAGCGTGAGCAGCTTATTCTGACGCTCGCCCTCGCGATCACGGTGGCAGTTGCGATCAAGGTTGTCGGCGTTCTTTTGATTGCTGCAATGCTCATCATCCCAGCCGCAGCGGCACGACCCCTATCGAGGACGCCAGAGCAAATGGCGGTGATCGCCGCTGCAATCGGTGGCTTGTCCGCAGTGATCGGGCTTCAATCCGCTTATTTCTTAGATACGCCTGCAGGACCGTCAATTGTATGTGTCGCGGCGATTGCGTTTCTCGTCAGCAGTCTTTTGCGCAGACTGAACGCCTGACGCTTTTGCCGTGGATGTGCCAGCTTAAGTGGCGGAGAGACAGGGATTCGAACCCTGGGTGGACTTGCGCCCACAACGGTTTTCGAGACCGCCCCGTTCGACCACTCCGGCACCTCTCCGCGGGGGTCTGGAGGGGCGTGTAGCTTTTGCGTCAGACGGGTGCAACCTCTATTTCGCGCGAAAAGCCTTGGACTGCGTATGGTGCTGCGGGTTGGAATTGTCCGGACCCCGTCATAGGTATGATCTAACGAGGCACGGAGGATCAAAATGATCGGCAGTTTGGCAAGGGGGGCAGCAACCGCAGCAGCCTTTATGGCGTGGACGCTTCCTGGTTGGGCCAATCCGACCAACGACCTTTTGGATGCGCTGGGTGTACCGCAGATTGTCGATATCATGCGCGAAGAGGGGATCGCCTACGGCGAAACACTCGCCGGGGACATGGTGCCAGGTGGCGGGTCAGCGGGATGGGATGCGACCGTCAACCGAATCTATGATGAGGACCGCATGCTCGCCACTGTTCAAGAGGTCTTTGCGACCGAGTTTGGCGATGCGGACACCGAACCACTTCTGGCGTTCTTTTCGTCAGAAACCGGACAACAGATTGTCAGTTTGGAACTCAGCGCCCGCAACGCGATGCGCGAAGAAGAGATTGAAGACGCCGCGCGGGCAGCGTTTCG
Organism: Alphaproteobacteria bacterium; assembly: GCA_030431485.1. GTDB lineage: Bacteria > Pseudomonadota > Alphaproteobacteria > Rhodobacterales > Rhodobacteraceae > Marivita. The sequence goes on along the minus strand of JAUIIR010000031.1, from coordinate 19,760 downwards.
GGATCTTGAAGGGACGGACTCGAAGCCACTCGCCGCGATAGCAGACTTTGTTGAAACCAATGATCTGGTCGAAGCAAATCTCGTCGGTGCATTGAATGCGAATTACATGTTCTACCTTGGGCTGGTGGATGGCGGCGCTTTACGCATGAGCGAGGCTGAGATCCTGACCGAGGTCTGGTCTTCAGAGGAAGAGACACGACAAGACACTCGTGAATGGGTCTTTTCTTTCCTGCTGATGGCATACCGGCCGCTCGAAGATGGGGTGGTTGAGGATTATACCGAGCTGTCCCGCACGGCGCCGGGGCGCGCTCTGAATCGTGCGCTGTTCGCCGGGTTCAACAAGATGTACGATGACATCTCCTATGCACTCGGTAAGGCCGTGGCGCGTGAAATGCAGGTGCAGGAACTCTGAGCGCGAAACGCGTTGACAAATGCGGTCCAGGATTCCATAAGCTGCGGACGTAAAAGTCGGGGCTTTGGTCCCGCCTTTCGTTTTTGATGATAACGATGTCCCTTACGGGGCACGCAGTTCGAGGCGGAGCGACGCTCCACGAACACCGCAAAGCGGGGCCACAGGACGCGGGTGACAAAGGAAGAACACAATGTTCGCGGTCATGAAAACCGGCGGCAAGCAGTACAAGGTCCAATCGGGCGACGTTTTGCGTGTCGAAAAACTGGCAGCCGACGCAGGCGAGAAAGTCCAGTTCAATGAAATTCTGATGCTCGGTGGCGACAATGTTGTCGTCGGAGCACCTTTGGTCGACGGCGCTGCTGTTCAGGCCGAAGTGGTTGATCAGGTGAAGGCTGACAAGGTTATCAACTTCGTCAAGCGTCGTCGTAAGCACAGCTCAAAGCGGACCCGTGGCCATCGTCAGAAACTGACACTGGTGCGCGTTCTCGACATCCTCGCCTCGGGTGCGGACAAGTCGGGCGTGAAAGCTGCCGTCGGCGCAGGCTCGGTTGCTGGCGTGGCTGTTGCCGCCGCTGCTCCGAAGAAGGCCGCAGCGCCGAAAGCTGAGAAAGCCGCCGAAGCGCCGAAAGCCGCAGCTGGCGCGGACGATCTAAAGCAACTTTCCGGCGTTGGCCCGGCGCTTGAGAAGAAGCTGCACGAAGCTGGCATCACCAGCTTTGCACAGATCGCAGCGTGGACCGATGCGGATGTTGAAGAGTTCGGCGAAAAGCTGTCCTTCAAAGGCCGCATCGAGCGCGAAGGCTGGATCGAACAAGCCAAAGAACTGGCATCGAAGTAAGGAGACCTGACCAATGGCACATAAAAAAGCAGGCGGCTCATCCCGCAACGGTCGCGACTCTGCCGGACGCCGCCTTGGCGTCAAACTCTACGGTGGTCAGTCCGCAATCCCTGGAAACATCATCGTGCGTCAGCGCGGCACTAAATTCTGGCCTGGCGAGGGCGTTGGTATGGGCAAAGATCACACAATCTTTGCGACCGTCGACGGCAACGTGACATTCCACAAAGGCCTCAAGGGCCGCACCTTTATCTCGGTTCTGCCAATGGCGGAGGCCGCTGAGTAAGCCGACCTTAAGGTTTTTGGAAAATCTAGGGGGATCGGCGAAACCGCCGGTCCCCCATTCCGTTCTGGGAGGGGGGCCTGCCAAATGTCTGCGTTGAGGAGAGAGCAGATGAACGTGGAGACCATCACCGAATTCGAACAGCGCATTGTTCAGGCAGACCGGTTCTGTCTGCGGCCCTTGCAACTGTCCGATGTCGGATTGATTGAACATTATTCAAGCGACAAACGGGTCGCGACAATGACCACGTCAATCCCGCACCCGTTGCCGCCGGGCGCGACAGAGGCCTTTGTGGATCGCGCGCTGTCGGCAGATCGTGATGAGGACGTCTGGGCGATTGATGGCACTGCGGCAGGTGGGGCCGAAGTGATGGGGCTGATCTCTTTGCAACGGATGGATCGCAATCAGTCAGAAGTCGGGTATTGGGTGGCGCCACCGTTCTGGAACACCGGGCTTGCCTCCGAAGCTGTCGAAGCGCTGGTTTCGGCCAATCCACTTGAGAACATTACAATGTTCGCAAGCGTCTTTCAGGACAACCCCGCCTCGGCGCGTGTCCTGACACATTGCGGCTTTGAATACATTGGCGATGCGGAATCTTTCTCTGTCGCCAGAAACACAACGGTCAAAACCTGGACCTATCTCAAACGTATGGGCTGACGCGCGGTCGCAAACCGGGTAGACCGCGCGCAGGCTCGATCAAAGGCTAACACATGAAGTTCCTCGACCTCTGCAAAGTCTATATTCGCTCCGGTGCGGGCGGAAGCGGCTGCATCAGTTTTCGACGCGAGAAATACATTGAATTCGGTGGTCCCGATGGTGGTGATGGCGGTCGCGGCGGGGACGTCTGGGCCGAAGCGGTCGACGGGCTGAACACGCTGATCGACTTTCGCTACCAACAGCACTTCTTTGCTGACAACGGTCGCCCCGGTGCCGGTCGTCAGCGCACGGGTGCCGATGGCAATGATATCGTGCTGCGGGTTCCGGTTGGGACCGAAGTCCTTGACGAGGATGAGGAAACCGTCATCGCCGACATGACCGAACTTGGTCAGCGCGTTCTCTTGGCCAAAGGGGGCAACGGCGGCTGGGGCAACTTGCACTTCAAGACGTCGACCAACCAGGCTCCGCGCCGTGCCAATCCGGGGCAGGAGGGTGTGGAGCGGACAATTTGGCTGCGTCTCAAACTGATTGCGGATGTCGGCCTCCTGGGATTGCCCAATGCAGGCAAATCAACCTTTTTGGCTGCAACATCCAATGCGCGGCCGAAGGTGGCGGATTATCCTTTCACCACGCTGCATCCCAATCTCGGTGTGGTTGGGGTGGATGACGCCGAATTTGTTGTCGCCGACATTCCGGGTCTGATCGAGGGCGCCCATGAGGGCAGGGGCCTGGGCGACCTGTTCCTTGGCCATGTAGAGCGCTGTGCGGCCCTTCTTCACCTGATCGACGGGACGTCTGGCACATTGCTGGAAGACTATCAGACGATCATTGACGAGATCGAAGCGTACGGCGCGGGTCTTGCTGAAAAACCGCGCGTGACTGTGCTCAATAAAATCGACGCTCTCGACGATGAAGAACGCGCCTTCCTCAAGGAAGAGATTGAACGCGTGGCCGGTCATGAAGTGATGCTCATGTCCGGCGTGTCCAAAGAAGGCCTCACGGATGTGCTGCGCGCTTTACGTAAGCATGTGAAGATCACGCGAAAACGCGAAGAGGCGACGGAGGAGACGCAGCCGTGGCAGCCATAGGCGATGCGCGTCGGCTGGTTGTAAAAATCGGGTCGGCGCTTCTTGTCGACAAATCCAACGGATCGTTGCGTCGCGACTGGCTCTTGTCGCTGGCGGATGACGTCGCGCGGATCAAGGCGCGGGGCTCTGATGTCATACTTGTGTCCTCAGGGTCCATTGCGCTTGGGCGCGGCGTCTTGGGGCTCCCGCCCACGGTTCTGCCACTTGAACAGTCGCAGGCCGCTGCCGCAGTTGGGCAGATCAGACTGGCCCGCGCGTATGAAGAGGCGTTGGACCCCCACGGCTTGACCACCGCGCAAGTACTTGTGACGCTGGAAGACAGCGCCGACCGTCGGCGCTATCTGAACAGCCGCGCTACGCTTGAGACGCTTATAGGATTCGGCGTCATACCCATCGTCAACGAGAACGACACTGTCGCCACAGACGAAATCCGCTTTGGCGACAATGACCGTCTTGCTGCACAGGTCGCCGCGACGGTTGGCGCGGATCAATTGGTGCTGCTCTCGGACGTGGATGGCTTTTACAGTGCCAATCCGCACAGCGATCCAACTGCAGAGTTCTTTCCGGTTATCGATGCCATCACACCCGACATTGAAGCGATGGCCGGCGATGCCGGCTCTGGTTTGTCGAAGGGTGGTATGAAGACCAAGCTTATGGCAGCCAAGACGGCTACGGCGTCTGGCTGTGCTATGGCAATCACCGAAGGCTCACGCCTTCACCCGCTCAAGGCGTTGGAAGACGGCGCGCGCGCCACATGGTTCACACCGCAGCTTGATCCGCACGCGGCGCGCAAACGTTGGATCCTCGCGATGAAGCCTCACGGCGCTTTGACGGTAGATGATGGGGCCGCCCGCGCATTGCAGCGGGGCACATCACTGCTTCCACCGGGCATTGTCGCGGTGACCGGTGTCTTTGGCCGGGGTGACCCGGTGACGATTAAAGACGCGGCAGGGCGCGAACTGGGCATGGGGCTCAGCCGTTATACGGCGTCAGAGGCGCAGGCGATCAAGGGGCACAACTCCGCCGAGATCGAGGAAATTCTAGGCTATCCAGGCCGCGCCGTGGTAATACATCGCGACGATATGGCGATCTGATCTGCTTCTTCTTTTCAAAAATATGCACTTCCGACTTCCGAAAAGGCTGTACCGATGAAAGACCTGACCGACATTCCCGCTCTCATGCTTGACATCGGTATGCGGGCCAAAGCCGCCTCGCGGGAATTGGCCTTTGCGTCTGCTGAACGGAAACACGCGGCGCTGATCAGTGCGGCTGATGCTGTTTGGGCAAACCGCGCTGCGATTATCGAAGCCAATGCAAAAGACCTGGAATATGGCCGTGAAAAGGGCCTGAGCGATGCCATGATGGACCGGCTTCTTTTGAATGAAGACCGCGTTCGCAGTATTGTCGATGGGTTGCGCGCCGTTGCTGAACAGACGGATCCGGTAGGTGCGGTGATGACCGAATGGGATCGCCCTTCGGGGCTTCATATAAAACGGGTCCGGACGCCCTTGGGAGTGGTTGGCGTGATTTATGAATCTCGCCCCAACGTCACGGCAGATGCCGGTGCACTGTGCCTCAAGGCTGGCAACGCAGTGATCCTCCGTGGCGGGTCTGAAAGCTTCCACTCCTCCGGCGCGATTCATGAATGCCTGGTTGATGGCGTGGTCAAAGCGGGCTTGCCTGCAGACTCGATCCAGCTTGTTCCCACCCGTGACCGCGCGGCGGTCAGTGAGATGCTGACAATGACAGATTTCATTGACGTCATCGTGCCGCGTGGTGGCAAAGGTCTGGTAGGGCTTGTTCAAAGAGAGGCGCGAGTTCCCGTCTTCGCGCATCTTGAGGGCATTGTGCACATCTATATCGACAAGGAAGCCGACCCCGTCAAATCCCTCAATGTGATCCTCAATGCGAAGACTCGGCGTACCGGCATCTGTGGCGCGGCAGAGTGCCTGCTGATCCACAAAGATGTGGTCGACACCATCGGGCAGGGTGTCATCAAAGCCCTGCTCAAGGCGGGTGTCGAAGTGCGTGCGGACGAAACGTTGCGCGCCATTGAAGGCACCGTCGCGGCGACAGGGGCGGACTGGGGGTGCGAGTATCTCGACAGCATTATTGCGGCCAAGGTGGTCGACGATCTCGATGGCGCCATTGACCACATCAACACCTATAGCTCGAACCACACCGATTGCATTTTGACAGAAGACGACGCAGCGGCAGAGACGTTCTTTGAACGGATCGACAGCGCGATCCTTATGCGTAACGCATCGACCCAGTTCGCTGACGGAGGTGAATTTGGCATGGGTGCGGAAATCGGTATCGCCACGGGAAAGATGCATGCGCGTGGCCCGGTTGGGGCGGAACAGCTGACCAGCTTCAAATACATCGTTGTCGGAGATGGTACGACTCGGTCCTGAGGGGTTGCCGTTGCGCAGTCTGGCTGCTACCTGACATGAGCTAATCCGATACTTTTACTCGGAAAACTCATGAGGAAGCAGTGACCGGCACCCATCCCCGGCTCGAAATCCGCAATATCGTGCGTGACTATGACGGCAAGCGCGTGGTGGATGACGTGTCTCTGGCGATCCAGCCTGGGCATGTGACCTGTCTTCTTGGGCCTTCGGGATGCGGCAAGTCCACCACGCTTCGGATCATCGCGGGTGTGGACATGCAGACCAGTGGCACGATCCATGTGGACGGCAACCTGATTTGCGATACAGTCTATCGCGTGCCGCCGGAACGCCGGTCTATTGGTTTGATTTTCCAGGACTTCGCGCTTTTTCCACATCTGACTGTGGGCGACAATGTGGGCTTCGGCCTCAAAGGGTCTCGCAAGGACAAGCTGCCCCGGGTCGGTGAGTTGCTCGAACGGGTTGGTCTTGCGCACTACATCAATGAGTACCCGCATCAGCTTTCCGGCGGCGAGCAACAGCGCGTGGCTTTGGCGCGGGCGATCGCACCGCGCCCGTCGATCATGCTCATGGACGAACCTTTTTCGGGTCTCGACAACCGGTTGCGTGACGGCATTCGGGATGAAACTCTGGCGTTGCTTAAGGACGAAGGAACGTCGGTCTTGCTGGTCACGCACGAACCGGAAGAGGCGATGCGTATGGCCGATGAAATAGCGCTGATGCGCGACGGCAAGATTGTGCAGCGCGGTGCGCCCTACAACATCTACAATGCGCCTGCGGATAAAGCCGCCGTTGCATTTTTCTCGGACATCAATCTGCTGACTGGTACTGTCCGGGGCGCACTGACTGACACGCCGTTTGGCCAATTTCTTGCCCCTGGAGTGCCGGACGGCGAAGCGGTTGAGATTGTCTTTCGGCCCCAGCACGTCGGCATCGACTTTGACCGGCACGGCAAAGGACCGAACCCAACACCCTTGGCTGGCGCGCCGGCGCGTGGCGTGGTTGAACGGGCGCGGTTTATGGGGTCGGAAAGTCTGGTCGAATTCCGTATGGATCACGACCAAAGCCTGATCCGTGCAACTGTGCCTAACGTGTTTTTGCCCAAACCCGGAACGGTGATGTGGCTGACCATCCGGAGGGACCGCTGCTTTGTATTTCGCAAAGCCAGCGGATCGGTGATCAGGGCCTAGTCGTCAGGGTCCACTGGCGTTTTCAAAGTGATCTCTCCATTATCGGCAAGGTCACGAATTGCGCTGACGATTTCTGCCATTGCCGCTTCAGCCTGTTTTGGCGAAACAGTATTCAATTCCTCAGATATTTCTTTAAGGTTATCTGACATGCGATTGGATATATTAGATAAAATGAATTCTACGCTCTTGGTGTCAGCCTCTGAGGCAGCGCCTGATATGGCTGTTGCCAGCGTATCCTGTTCGACATCGCGCGTGATTTTGGGCACGTCTATCGGGTCCATGCGCGCCGGAATATGTGCGAAGGTAAAGATGGACTTTCGCACCTTTTCTGCAAATCCCTTATCGTTTTTGTCAAGCGAAGTGAGCAGATCATCGCGCGTGCTCGCGCGCGAAAAGTTCAGAATGGCGCCAACCCGTTCGGACGGCTCACCGTTGAATGCCTTGGGCGGCTCTGCATCCAACTGTGTGGCGAGGCTGAGACCAATGCGTTCCACTGCGTCTGGTGTCACGGCATCCGTCATGGACATGGCATAGGTCACCCGTCTTGCGACATCGCCCGGCAAACTGCTTAGCAATTCGGCGGCTTTCGAGACGTCGAGTTTGGAAACCAGAACCGCTGCGACCTGAAGCGATTCACGCGTGACAAATTCCTGCAATCGCCCAAGGGGAAGGGCAGCCAGACGTTTCCACGGATCACCGATCTGCCGAACACCCGCCTCTTTTCGCAGGCGGGCTGAGGTCTGCGCGCTGATCTTGCCATCAAGCGCCGTCAGAGCCCCTGCGATATCACCTGGAAACGACAAACCAATGGCGTCCAGCTCTTCGGTGAATTCGGTAATCACCGTTTGCATCGTGCCCCGATCAATATATCGCATATCGCCCAGAAGTTGTGTCAGCTGAATTTGCAGGTCTTCTGGCAGCGCCGTGAGTGGAACATCAGCACCTTCTTTGAGGATGAATTGGACGATAATCGCGGCCTTGGCCCGGCGAGACAGATGTGTCTTTTGAACGGCTGGCGGAGAAGCCGCGGCAGGTGTGGCGAGCGTGGTTAAGTGCGTCATGGCGCGATCTCCGTCGTGGTGCTTTGGGATTAGACCTGACGGGTTAAGAAAGCGTCATCAGATGTGTGATTGTGCGACGCGGCATGAGCCGGACAAAAAAAGACGGCCGATGCGGCCGCCCTCATCAAAGTCCTTTTTCGACTGTCAGCCGCTGACAACTTTGCAAGTGTTGGTTTCCGCGTCATACACCGTGCCCGAAGCGCATGTCATCGACGCCTCTTCGTGGCCCGAGCAGGCCGAAAAGCTTGCGGTAGCCGACGCAAGTGTGAGTGCGGCTGTGGTCAGAAGTGTCTTGATGGTCATCAGTCTTTCTCCTGTTTTGTATCCTTGAAGGGTAGCACGAGATCCCAATTTGGCAAAACCTAACCGCTTCCGGTCGGCATGGGCGTGTAATCCGTGATCATTTGATAGGCTTTTCGCGGCCCCGAAACGTTCCAAATCGTACGCCAATGCGGCCAGGCGTCGAATTCATAGGCCACTTGATAGGTATCCGGATCGCACCAATGTGATGCCTCAGGGCTTCGGGGATCAAAGCTGTGGAAAGGCCGTCCGTCGTGAAAGCTGACATGCAACCCGTTTTCATCCTGATGCCAGTGATATCGGCGTTCGGCAAGAAAGGGGGGCTGCCCGGCAAGCTGCAACTGCCCTTTTTCAATATATGCCAGCCCATTTTGTACAGCGCTGAAACGCGCAGTCCCGTGAAACGCACCTGTCGATGCTGCAAGATGGTCGGATATCACGCGGGATATCTCCCACACCCCAACAAAATCCTGCAAAACCGGCGTAGTGTCCGACATCACACCACCAAAAATCGATTGCCTGTCAGGGCAAAGCGTCTCATTGCGGCTGGCCTCTCTTGTCGCGCATCGGCGCGCAGTCTAGGAGGGCGACAAAATTCTGCAAGTCAACCGATGAAAGGATCGCATCCATGATCCCCCGTTACTCCCGTCCCGAAATGGTGTCGATCTGGGAACCTGCCACCAAGTTCCGCATCTGGTTCGAGATTGAGGCGCATGCCTGCGATGCAATGGCGGATCTCGGGGTCATCCCGCGCGAGAACGCAGAAGCTGTCTGGAAGGCGAAAGACGTGGAATTTGATGTCGCACGCATCGACGAAATCGAAGCGGTCACAAAACATGATGTGATCGCTTTTCTGACCCATCTTGCCGAACATGTGGGTTCTGAAGAGGCGCGTTTTGTCCATCAGGGCATGACGAGTTCCGATGTGCTGGACACAACGCTCAATGTGCAGCTTGTGCGCGCGTCTGATATTCTGATCGCTGATCTTGAAGCTCTGCTCGAAGCGCTTAAGCGCCGGGCCTACGAGCATAAGGACACCGTCCGTATCGGTCGGTCGCACGGCATTCATGCAGAGCCGACTACAATGGGCCTGACGTTTGCGCGCTTTTACGCGGAAATGGATCGCAATCTCAGCCGCATGCGTGACGCCCGCGCTGAGATTGCCACCGGTGCGATTTCCGGCGCAGTCGGCACCTTTGCCAATATTGACCCGCGCGTCGAAGAACATGTGTGTAACAAGATGGGCCTCGTGCCAGAGCCGATCAGCACGCAGGTGATCCCGCGTGACCGCCACGCTGCGTTCTTTGCCACACTCGGTGTCATTGCCAGCAGCATCGAAAACATCGCCATCGAAATCCGCCACATGCAGCGCACCGAAGTTCTGGAAGGGGCAGAGTTTTTCTCAATGGGCCAGAAAGGGTCCTCGGCCATGCCGCATAAGAAGAACCCGGTGCTGACCGAGAACCTAACCGGGCTTGCCCGTATGGTGCGCTCGGCAGTGATCCCGGCGATGGAGAACGTGGCCCTTTGGCACGAGCGCGATATCTCGCACAGCTCGGTCGAACGGATGATTGGGCCCGATGCAACGATCACACTCGATTTCGCATTGGCCCGTCTGACCGGCGTGATCGACAAGATGCTGATTTTCCCCGAGAACATGCTGGAAAACATGAATAAGTTCCCGGGCCTGGTCATGTCACAGCGGGTGCTTCTCGCGCTCACACAAGCCGGCGTCAGCCGGGAGGATGCCTATAGCTACGTTCAGCGCAATGCGTTGAAGGTCTGGGAACATCGGACGGACTTCAAAGAAGAGCTTCTGAACGATCCGGATGTTGTTGCTGCGCTGAGCCGCGACGAGATCGAGGAGAAGTTTGATCTTGGTTACCACACCAAGCACGTGGACACGATCTTCGCGCGGGTCTTCGGCGAGTAAGCCCGACCGAACGGGCTTTCTCGTTTCTTGAACAAACAGGCAGGGCGCTGCGAAGCGCCTTGCAGTCTATTTCAGGTGGTCCACCACCATGAGGTGCTGCGCCAGCGTCTGAACCTCTTCGAGCCAGCGGGCCACCAGCTTTGGATCATGCGGAGCAGGTGTAACGCCCGGCGGGATCTCGCGGTACAGAACCGCTTCGATGGCCAGCGATACCGGTACAGACACCAGCCGTGCCATTGCCGTGCCGCGCGCGTCGCCCCAAGCGTCCATCACAAAGGTTTTATGCCAAACTGCAACGCCATCCTTCTCGGCCAGCAGATCAACGCACAGCACAACCCGGTCCGCTTCGCCCTCGGCATAGGCGTTTTCTTTCAAAAGCTCGTTTGCCATTTCCGTCAGCCGCGTATCATCTGCTGTGCCGACTTCGGCAAAGATATCCGCCCAGGCGTCTGCCCATCCGTTGAGGCGCAGTGTACCCCTGACGAACTCTTTGACCTTCCACGTGGGCTCGAAACGATAGTCCGCCATAAACGGCAGGCTGTCTCGGTTCGGATAGACTTCAAAGACTTCGGGCTGGGGCAGCGGCGCGTCATAGCGCGTAATCGCATCCCAGGGGCGCTTGACCTCCAGTTCGGTAAAATGTCGGATCGACCTGGAGGGCGACCTTAACGCCTTCAAGACACCAACAGGCGCCCAGCTGAACTTGTAGCGGAACGCGTTGGCAACCTTTGGGACGCCGCCGCAGAAAGATTTGAAAGATATTGTATTTTCAGGATCATACGCGGCACTTTTGCGGTAATCTGCCACCAAGTGATGCGCCATCAGATGATCGATTCCAGGATCAAGCCCAACCTCGTTCACCAACGCAACGCCAGCCGCCTTGGCGGACCCATCCAACGCCCGCATTTCGGGCGCGATGTAGGACGACGAGACAAAATGCGCGCCCTTGGCGATGGCCATGTCCGCCAACTGGACGTGCCAGTCACCCGGAAGCATTGACACCACGACATCTCCGGACTGAACGGCTTGTGCCAACGCGTCTGGCTCGAATACGCGGATATCGTCGATCAAGTCGCCGACCGCCGATTTGGCTTTCTCAATGGTCCGATTCCAGACAGTGACCGACTGCCCATTCTGGATCAGCCGTCGGAGACCCGGAACCGAAGAAAGGCCTGTTCCACACCAATGCACCGTCATGTCGTCACCTTTTCGATATGGTCGTCAAAATACGTCTTTGCGCGGCCCCAGACCCCTGTCCCGATCTTTGGAAGGGTCATGAGGTGGGGCAACAGCTGCGAAGCGAAGTCTTCCGACGACTCGCGAGGCATCAACGAAGGAAGATTGTCGATCGCCATTACATCCAGCGGTGGCGTGTCGCAGACCCGCGTAACCGGTGCCTCCCAACTGGTCACGCGATTATACACTTTGATTGGAGAGAAATCACTGTCCGGATCGCAGGCAATGTCGCCGATCACACGCAACGCGCGGGTCGCCTCACACGCGTTCGAAGGAACAAAAACCGGAGTGCCCGGGCGCGCCAGTATGCAATTGAAAAACAGTTCATGATCAAGAACTTCCGGGAAGGGGCCGCCATGGGCCGTCTCTGCCATATCCCATTTTGTAACTGAGAGACCGACCTCTTCACATAAATCACTTGCACCGGTGCCAACCCGGCCCAAAGCGCCAATCACAAGGGCTGTTGGCGTCGCTCCTGCCAAGGCTGTTTTGACATCGTCCCGCATTGCCGCAGATGACGGCCAGGTGTCGACAGCAGGGCACGCCATACCGGCGTGCTGTGCCGCATACGCCAAAAGAGACACGGCCGTGCCTGCATATCCCGCCCAATATCCGAATGCGGCGACCCGCCGACCGATTTCATCTTCAAGATATTCAAGATCGTAAAGCGTTCCGCCGCCGGCTTTGAAACGTGTCAAAAGCTTTTGCCCTGCATGCTGGCCTTTATAAGCGTGCCCAAACATGATGTGCCGGTGACGCAATGCAAGACCATTATCCGGTAATTCCTTTAACCCGAAAATAATGGCATCTTCTGGAGCGTCGACCCAGCCGCCTTCGCGCGCGATATCTGCTCCCACGTCTACATAGTTCGAAGTCGGAATCACCCGCGCGGCGCTCTCTTCGACAGTTACATCAATGCCGTGTGCCAGCAACTGCGCGACACCGTCCGGCATCAAACCCACGCGCTCTTCATTCTCGCGGCATTCCGCGCGCACCCAAAGATGGGTCATTCTGTTCCCCTCATGTCGACTCGCCGCACCCTAGCCAGCGACCCAGCCGGACAAAAGCCCAGATCAGCGCTTCTTTGTTTCAAAAATATCCCCGCCGGAGGCATCCCCGAGGCCGCTGCGCCGCGCGCGAGGACCGAGACATATAGTACGTGCGGCAGCGCGCTCGTTTGTTCAAAAAGGCAACTAGATATGCGTTTGCGCAAAAAGCCGGTCCGGTGTGTCCAGATGCGGCAAAGCGTTGAACTGTGTCAGGGCCAGATGCCCCTCCTGAGGCAACCAGGAACTCACCGATGTATTCTGGATCGACAGGCACACGTTACAAAACGCTTGCATGTTCAGATCGAGCGTCAGGCGCATGGCCATCCCGATCAGACCGCCAGAGGTGACCACAAGAGACCGTCCCGGACGCGCCGTAAGATCCTGCAAAGCATCCCGAACACGGGATTCGAAATGATCGAAACTCTCGGGCGCACCTTCCAATTTGCTGTCCTGCCAGTGCTGAAAGAGGCAGGGCAGGTGGCGTACAAACCCTTCCCGGTCGTTCGGCAGGGTAATTCCATGCTGGTCCGCCAGAAGTTGCGATAGCGTGAAGTACTCAAGCTCATTGAGTCGCTCATCCCGTGCGATGGTTTCGGACGACGACGCTGCAATGCCATCGGCCGTCTCGATGTGGCGCCGTAACGTGCCCGTCCAGACGCGGGCAAAGACGTCGCCTTTGTGGCGAAAGTGATCGCCAAGCCATCCGGATTGCTGATGTCCCAGCGGGCTGAGCTTGTCGTAGTCGCCTTCGTCTTTGGCCCCGGTATTGGCCTGACCGTGGCGAACGAGAACGATTTGCGACATGGTGCCTCAACGAATTGAACGGGGAAAAAGAAAACGCGCCCGGCTGCCCGGGCGCGTCGATCAGAGGTTTGTCTGGATCAGACTTCGTCCATCACCTGACCTTTGGCGACGATCAGAAGCTCGGCCATCTTGGCGCGAATCTCGTCATCGGTGGCTTTGCCGCCCAGATCACCGGAGACCTTGCGCACGACATCTTCGTGGCCGGCTTCTTCGAAATCTGCCTTGACCACCTCTTTTGCGTATTCAGCAGCATCTTCGCCCGATTTGCCCATCAGCTCGGCAGCCCAGAGACCCAGCAGCTTGTTGCGGCGGGCTTCGGCTTTGAACTGCATTTCCGCATCATGTGCATACTTGTTCTCAAAGGCGTTTTCGCGATCATCGAAGGTGGACATATGGGCGTTCTCCCAAAGAAGTGTTTGTGTCTCCTCCGGTATGGCCCGACGCGCCGCGCGGTTCAAGTGCGAGCGTTGCTTGCGGCAGGGTCCTGCATGCACTAAGAGGCACACAAACGCGGCTGTATTCCTTTAGGGGAGATGGCGTTTCGCAGTTCGGATTCGTGCCTATTGGCGCATTGACAGAAAGACCCCACATGGCCCGTCGCAAAAAGATTTACGAAGGCAAAGCGAAGATCCTCTATGAAGGCCCCGAGCCCGGCACGATTGTCCAGTATTTCAAGGATGATGCGACGGCCTTCAACGCTGAAAAGCGGGACGTGATCGACGGCAAAGGTGTGCTGAATAACCGCCTGAGCGAGTTCTTCATGGTCGGTTTGAACTCCATCGGTGTGCCGACGCATTTTCTCAAACGGTTGAACATGCGCGAACAGCTGGTGCGCCAGTGCGAAATTATCCCACTTGAGGTGATCGTGCGCAATTTTGCCGCTGGCACGATGGCAAAACGTTTGGGTATCGAAGAAGGCACCGCGCTGCCGCGCCCGGTGGTCGAGTACTGTTACAAAGACGACAAGCTGGGTGATCCGCTGGTCACCGAAGAACATATTGCGGCGTTTGGCTGGGCCAGCCAGCAGGACATGGACGATATTCTGAGCCTCGCGTTACGGGTCAATGATTTCATGTCCGGTCTCATGTATGGGGTCGGGATCAGGCTGGTTGACTTCAAAATCGAGATTGGTCGCGTGTTCGATGGCGACTACCAGCGCCTTGTCGTTGCGGACGAAATCAGCCCGGACAGCTGCCGTCTCTGGGACATCGAGACGGGACGCAAGCTCGACAAAGATGTGTTCCGTCGCGATCTGGGCAACCTCACGGATGCCTATACCGAAGTGGCGCGGCGCCTTGGTGTTATGCCGCAGAACGCAACGCCGATGGAAAAGCCGAAGCTGATCAACTGACACTGCGCTGCTTGTTCGGTGTTGTGTATGCATATTTGAAAAAAAGAAGAAGGGGGACGGTCGCGCCCCCGATCAAGGCGGAGACGATCATGAAAGCACGGGTGCATGTGATGCTGAAGGACGGGGTGCTTGACCCGCAGGGCGAAGCGGTACGGCATGCTCTGGGAAGCCTCGGTTTCGACGGTGTTGAGAAAGTTCGGCAAGGCAAGGTGATCGAACTTGATGTTGCCGATGGCACAACCGAGGACACGGTGCGCGAGATGTGTGAGAAGCTCCTCGCGAACACGGTGATCGAAAGCTACCAGATCGAGATGAGCTGATGCGCGCGGCGGTCGTTGTTTTCCCCGGATCGAATTGTGATCGGGATTTGGCCGTGGCGTTCCGCGATGCGGGGTGTCAGGTTGATATGGTTTGGCACAAGGACACGGCGCTGCCGGACAACGTCGACATTGTCGGCATTCCCGGCGGTTTCTCCTTTGGTGATTACCTGCGTTGCGGGGCAATTGCGGCAAACTCGCCGATCTGTTCCGAAGTGAAAGCGCATGCCGAACGCGGCGGTTTTGTTCTGGGCATTTGCAACGGGTTTCAGATTCTGACCGAAACCGGTTTGTTGCCCGGTGCGTTGCTGCGCAATGCCGGTCTGAAGTATATCTGCCGAACAGTGCCGTTGATCGTTGGAACCAATGACAGTGTATACACCAGCGGCTACACGGTTGGTCAGGAAATTGGTGTGCCGATTGCGCATCATGATGGCAACTACACTGCCTCTGACGAGGTTGCGGCGCAGCTTGCTGCCGAAGACCGCATCGCATTCCGCTATGCTGACAACCCGAATGGCGCGACGGCTGACATCGCAGGGATTCTGTCGGAAAACCGCAGGGTGCTGGGCATGATGCCTCATCCCGAGCGGGCGGCTGATGAAAAGCACGGTGGTACTGACGGCAAAGCTCTGTTTTCAGGCATCGCCAGCGCGCTTGCAGCGGCCTGACGCCGGTTGATGCAGCCGTGACGCGCCACGGCTTGAGCGGCTGCTGTGATTTGCCTATCTTTGCTCAATGGCCAAGGGCACATCAGTGATGCGTGATACATCCAGGACAGGGTCGCTGTCCTGGCGGGTCCGTGTCGCATTGATGTTGCTCACGGCTGTTGCTGTGGCGACCGTCTTTGTCACCAATCGCTACCTGACAGACCGGTTTACGGAAAGCACCCGCAACCGCGCAGAGCTTCGCCTTGCGCTATATTCCGGTAATCTGGTGTCCGAGCTGCGCCGCAACGCGATTGTGCCACAATTGCTGGCGCGTGACCCGGCTTTGATAGGGGCCCTGAATTCCGGGGATTTCTCGCAAAGTTCGCAACGGCTGATCTCGTTTGTCGATGAGATTGGTGCGGCCTCATTGATGTTGCTGGACCGCGATGGCCGGACGGTGGCCGCCACCAATCGCGAACGTCTGGGCGAACAGCACCGCAACGACGCCTACTTCGTCGAAGCACTGCGGTCGAATGCAACAGTGTTTACCTCCCAGCGCGAGGAAGTCGGCAGCTTCAATTTCAGCTATTCGCGCCGCATCGAAAGTCAGGGACAATCAATCGGGGTGATCGTGGTCGAGGTGGACCTGGCCAAATTTGAACGCGCCTGGGCCGGGATTTCGGACGCGGTACTTGTGACAAACAGTGAAGGTGAAATCATTCTAGCGACGGAACCCCGCTGGCGCGGCCAGACCGTTGCAACCGCGCTCGAACGTCAGCCCGCGGACAGCGCGATCGAGCGGGCGATCCGAGCGACTGCCGACTGGACCGCATTGCCGGCGGACGCCTACTTCCAGGGCGAGGCGGTGATGCGCATCGAAGGCCGCATTCCGTTCCGCGGTTGGAACATGGTGTCGTTCACCACCTATGCCAGCGTGCGTGAGCGGGTGAATGCGGTGCTCGCGCTTGAAATCATGGGATTCGCGATTCTGCTGGCGTTGGCCTTCTATGCGCTCAGCCGCAAGACAGCGCTGCGCATGGCACTCTTTCAGCGCGAGTCGGCAGAGCTCCGCGCATTGAACCAGAGGCTGCAGCGGGAAATCGCCGAACGCGAACGCGTGCAGGAAACGCTTGCCGTCGCGGAACAAACGCTTGCACAAAGTTCGAAATTGGCAGCTCTGGGCGAGATGTCGGCGGCGGTCAGTCACGAACTGAACCAGCCTTTGGCTGCGATGAAAACCTACCTTGCCGGTGCCAAGCTTCTGATGCGTCGCAACCGGGCCGAAGAAGCGCTGGCGGCTTTCAGCCGGATCGACGATCTGATCGAACGCATGGGCGGTATCACACGGCAGCTCAAGAGTTACGCTCGCAAGGGACAGGAAGCGTTTTCCCCTGTGAATATGGGCGATGCGCTGGCTTCAAGCCTGTCGATGATGGAGCCGCAGCTGAAGTCCCGTAAAGTCAAAATCGCGAAGATCCTGCCCGAAGACAAGGTGCTGGTCATGGGCGATCGGATGCGGATCGAACAGGTGATGATCAATCTTTTGCGCAACGCGCTGGACGCCACCAAGACCGTGTCCGACCCTCAGCTTGAGATCATTCTGGCCAGCGGGGAAACCGCCACTCTTACCATTCGTGACAATGGGCATGGCATTGAGGACCTCGATGAACTCTTTGAGCCGTTTTACACGACCAAGCAGCCAGGTGATGGCGTCGGGCTGGGGCTTGCCATTTCCTCAGGGATCGTGAACGACCTTGGGGGCAGGTTGCTCGCCCGCAACGCCGAAGGGGGCGGGGCGGTGTTTGAAATGCAGCTTCCGATCTTGAACGACCAAACCCAGGCGGCGGAGTAAAGCGATGGGCAAAGCTATGAAGATTGCCATTGTCGATGACGAAAAGGACATGCGCCAGTCCATCAGCCAATGGCTGGCCCTGTCGGGCTATGACACCGAAACCTTTGCCAGCGCCGAAGAGGCGCTTGGCACGGTTGGTGCGGATTACCCGGGCATCGTGATCTCGGACATCAAGATGCCGGGCATGGATGGCATCCAGCTTTTGCGCAAACTGATGGGATCGGATTCGGCCCTGCCGGTCATCATGATCACAGGCCACGGCGATGTGCCCATGGCGGTGGAGGCGATGCGGATTGGCGCATTCGACTTTCTGGAAAAGCCGTTCAACCCGGACCGCATGTCAGACCTTGCCAAGAAAGCCACCAACGCCCGCCGCCTGACGCTCGACAACCGGGCCCTGCGCCGCGAGTTGGGGGATGGCAACCAGATGATGCGGAAGCTGATTGGCGCCAGCCCGGCGATGGAGCGTCTGCGCGAGGATATTCTGGATCTGGGGCAGGCGGACGGCCATGTGCTGATCGACGGCGAGACCGGGACAGGCAAAACATTGGTGGCCCACGCATTGCACGCAGTGGGCAGTCGGGCGGGCAAGAAATTTGTTCTGATCTCCTGCGCGGCGATGGATGAAGAGACATTGATCCGTCGCCTCTTTGGCCCGATGCAACCGGATGAAATGCGCCTTCCCGCAGTCGAGGAAGCGCGCGGCGGGACACTGGTGCTTGAGGACATCGAGGCGCTGTCTGATGCCGCGCAGGCGCGTCTTTTGACGATGATCAACGATCAGGGCACACCGCCCGAGACGCGCATCGTCGCGATCTGCAATCTTCAGGACGAGGGCCGCACCTGCGAAGACGCGCTGCGCCCCGACCTTTATTACCGTCTGGCTGCACTCAAGATCACCGCGCCGCCGCTGCGCAACCGGGGCGAGGATATTCTGACGCTCTTTACCGCTTTGGCGGATCAGTTTGCCGATGAATATGGCTGCGACGCGCCGCAGGTCAGTGCACAGGAAGCCGCACAACTCTTGCAGGCCCCGTGGCCGGGCAATGTGCGGCAGCTCATCAATCTTGCGGAACGCGCCGTGCTGCAATCGCGCCGGGGCACAGGCACCATCGCGTCGCTGCTGATGTCCGATCACGACGACATGCAGCCGGTGATGACGACCGAAGGCAAGCCGCTCAAGGAATATGTCGAAGCGTTCGAACGCATGTTGATCGACAACACCATGCGCCGGCATCGCGGGTCGATTGCCTCGGTGATGGACGAACTGTGCCTGCCGCGCCGCACGCTGAACGAGAAGATGGCAAAGTACGGCTTGCAGCGCTCCGATTACCTCTAGGCGGGCAAGCCCTTTCGAAAGGGCTTGGGACGGATTTTCGAAAATCCGTCCCGTTTACCCAGCCGCGCGCATCAGCATGCCGTAAAGGTCGCGCGGGTTGTCCGGATCGGCCAACAGGTCAAGCGGCAGGTTTAACCCGGTCTCGCGCGTCAGATCATGCACCACCCGCAGGGCCGAGAAATCCTCGATCGCAAATCCCACGCTGTCGAACAGCGTGATCTCCCGCGCATCACGACGGCCCGGCACAGAGCCGGTGATCACCTGCCACAGCTCTGTGACCGGATGGTCCGGCTCTAGCTGCTGAATCTCTCCTTCAACGCGGGTTTGCGGCGGGTATTCCACGAAAATCGACGACCGGTGCAGGATCGCCGCGGCCAGTTCCGTTTTGCCCGGACAATCCCCGCCAATGGCGTTGATGTGCACACCGCTGCCTACCATGTTGTCCGTCAGGATCGTCGCATACTGCTTGTCGGCGGTGCAGGTGGTCAGGATCTGTGCCCCTTCGATGGCCGCTTCTGCGCTGTCACAGGGGACAACGGTCATCCCCGTGCTTGCGAGGTTCGCCGCGCATTTGGCAGTGGCCGCCGGGTCCGTGTCATAAAGCCTCACCGTGTCGATGCCACAGATCGCCTGCATGGCAATACTCTGAAACTCGGCTTGTGCGCCGTTGCCGATCATCGCCATGGTCGTCGCACCCCTGGGAGCGAGGTATTTGGCGGCAACGGCCGACATGGCGGCGGTGCGCAGCGCGGTGAGCAGGGTCATCTCTGACAAAAGCACTGGATATCCCGTATCCATATCCGCCAGCAGTCCAAAGGCGGTGACGGTCTGCAGCCCTTCGGACGTGTTCTTGGGATGCCCATTCACGTATTTGAACGCGTATTGCGTGTCGTTTGCCGTGGGCATCAGTTCGATCACCCCCACCTGGCTATGTGCGGCGACGCGTGGTGTCTTGTCGAAGGAGTCCCAGCGGCGGAAATCTTCTTCGATGGCGT